>NZ_JAJTTG010000040.1:0-2936 GCF_021341655.1 Bacillus sp. Au-Bac7
TTAGTTAAGTCCTCGATCTATTAGTATTTGTCAGCTCCACGTGTCACCACGCTTCCACCTCAAACCTATCAACCTGATCATCTTTCAGGGATCTTACTAGCTTACGCTATGGGAAATCTCATCTTGAGGGGGGCTTCATGCTTAGATGCTTTCAGCACTTATCCCTTCCGCACATAGCTACCCAGCTATGCCTTTGGCAAGACAACTGGTACACCAGCGGTGCGTCCATCCCGGTCCTCTCGTACTAAGGACAGCTCCTCTCAAATTTCCTACGCCCACGACGGATAGGGACCGAACTGTCTCACGACGTTCTGAACCCAGCTCGCGTACCGCTTTAATGGGCGAACAGCCCAACCCTTGGGACCGACTACAGCCCCAGGATGCGATGAGCCGACATCGAGGTGCCAAACCTCCCCGTCGATGTGGACTCTTGGGGGAGATAAGCCTGTTATCCCCGGGGTAGCTTTTATCCGTTGAGCGATGGCCCTTCCATGCGGAACCACCGGATCACTAAGCCCGACTTTCGTCCCTGCTCGACTTGTAGGTCTCGCAGTCAAGCTCCCTTGTGCCTTTACACTCTACGAATGATTTCCAACCATTCTGAGGGAACCTTTGGGCGCCTCCGTTACTTTTTAGGAGGCGACCGCCCCAGTCAAACTGCCCACCTGACACTGTCTCCCACCCCGATAAGGGGTGCGGGTTAGAATGTCAATACAGCCAGGGTAGTATCCCACCAATGCCTCCACCGAAGCTGGCGCTCCGGCTTCCAAGGCTCCTACCTATCCTGTACAAGCTGTACCAAAATTCAATATCAGGCTACAGTAAAGCTCCACGGGGTCTTTCCGTCCTGTCGCGGGTAACCTGCATCTTCACAGGTACTATAATTTCACCGAGTCTCTCGTTGAGACAGTGCCCAGATCGTTACACCTTTCGTGCGGGTCGGAACTTACCCGACAAGGAATTTCGCTACCTTAGGACCGTTATAGTTACGGCCGCCGTTTACTGGGGCTTCAATTCAGAGCTTCGCGCGAACGCTAACCCCTCCTCTTAACCTTCCAGCACCGGGCAGGTGTCAGCCCCTATACTTCGCCTTACGGCTTCGCAGAGACCTGTGTTTTTGCTAAACAGTCGCCTGGGCCTATTCACTGCGGCTCTCTCGGGCTTGCACCCAAAAGAGCACCCCTTCTCCCGAAGTTACGGGGTCATTTTGCCGAGTTCCTTAACGAGAGTTCTCTCGCTCACCTTAGGATTCTCTCCTCGCCTACCTGTGTCGGTTTGCGGTACGGGCACCTTGAATCTCGCTAGAGGCTTTTCTTGGCAGTGTGGAATCAGGAACTTCGGTACTATATTTCCCTCGCCGTCACAGCTCCGCCTTCACGGTAATGGGATTTGCCTCATTACCAGCCTAACTGCTTGGACGTGCTAATCCAACAGCACGCTTACCCTATCCTCCTGCGTCCCCCCATCGCTCAAACGATTCATAAGGTGGTACAGGAATATCAACCTGTTGTCCATCGCCTACGCTCTTCAGCCTCGGCTTAGGTCCCGACTAACCCTGAGTGGACGAGCCTTCCTCAGGAAACCTTAGGCATTCGGTGGATGAGATTCTCACTCATCTTTCGCTACTCATACCGGCATTCTCACTTCTAAGCGCTCCACCAGTCCTTACGGTCTAGCTTCAACGCCCTTAGAACGCTCTCCTACCACTGACATCGTAGATGTCAATCCACAGCTTCGGTGATACGTTTAGCCCCGGTACATTTTCGGCGCAGAGTCACTCGACCAGTGAGCTATTACGCACTCTTTAAATGGTGGCTGCTTCTAAGCCAACATCCTGGTTGTCTAAGCAACTCCACATCCTTTTCCACTTAACGTATACTTTGGGACCTTAGCTGGTGGTCTGGGCTGTTTCCCTCTTGACTACGGATCTTATCACTCGCAGTCTGACTCCCAAGGATAAGTATTTGGCATTCGGAGTTTGTCTGAATTCGGTAACCCGATGGGGGCCCCTAGTCCAAACAGTGCTCTACCTCCAATACTCTTACCTTGAGGCTAGCCCTAAAGCTATTTCGGAGAGAACCAGCTATCTCCAAGTTCGATTGGAATTTCTCCGCTACCCACACCTCATCCCCGCACTTTTCAACGTGCGTGGGTTCGGGCCTCCATCCAGTGTTACCTGGACTTCACCCTGGACATGGGTAGATCACCTGGTTTCGGGTCTACGACCACATACTATTACGCCCTATTCAGACTCGCTTTCGCTGCGGCTCCGTCTCTTCAACTTAACCTCGCATGTAATCGTAACTCGCCGGTTCATTCTACAAAAGGCACGCTATCACCCATTAATGGGCTCTAACTACTTGTAGGCACACGGTTTCAGGATCTATTTCACTCCCCTTCCGGGGTGCTTTTCACCTTTCCCTCACGGTACTGGTTCACTATCGGTCACTAGGGAGTATTTAGCCTTGGGAGATGGTCCTCCCTGCTTCCGACGGGATTTCACGTGTCCCGCCGTACTCAGGATCCACTCAGGAGGGAACGAAGTTTCGACTACAGGGTTTTTACCTTCTATGACTGGCCTTTCCAGACCTATTCATCTACCCCGTTCCTTTGTAACTCCATGTAGAGTGTCCTACAACCCCAAGAGGCAAGCCTCTTGGTTTGGGCTAATCCCGTTTCGCTCGCCGCTACTCAGGGAATCGCGTTTGCTTTCTCTTCCTCCGGGTACTTAGATGTTTCAGTTCCCCGGGTCTGCCTTCTGTTACTCTATGTATTCAAGTAACGATACTATCCCATTACGGATAGTGGGTTCCCCCATTCGGAAATCTCCGGATCAAAGCTTACTTACAGCTCCCCGAAGCATATCGGTGTTAGTACCGTCCTTCATCGGCTCCTAGTGCCAAGGCATCCACCGTGCGCCCTTTCTAACTTAACTT
>NZ_JAJTTG010000041.1:0-2001 GCF_021341655.1 Bacillus sp. Au-Bac7
TATAGTTCCAGAAGTCTTTTGTTACAGAATATAATCTGTACTATCTGCGCTTGTCTCGTTTATAACGATACTAAAGAAATATTGAGTTTTTCCCAAAACCAAGCCTCAAAAAAATTTTGTTAGAGAAAATATACAAGCCCCTCTACGTCTTTATTTTTCTCATAAGTAAGATATACTTTAAGATTTGTTAAGAATTATTAATTATGTCCTTCAATTTCAAAGAGTAATGCTTTTTATCTAAAAAATAAACATAATCAATGTTTTTACAGTAACTTAAATTCCCATCTTTTATATTAGTACCACTGAATACCAAGTTCTTTAGATTTTCCATTGATTCAATGAAAACCAGGGATTCCAACTCTCCACAGTTTAACAATGCAAGCCTTTCTATACTTGATATATTACTCACGATGGGTATATTACTAATTTTCTTACAGTTTTCTATTTCTAGATCACTCAATAAAGGAAGGTTTTTTAGATGTGAAATATCTATTAAGTTTCTTATGTAGTTTAACTGGATTTCCTTTAAGTTATTAAATTTTTGAATACCATTCAATGAAGTCAAATTACCATGAGTTAAAATTAAGGATTCTAATTTTTTTAACTTAATCAATTCACCTAAATCTTTACTCTTCGGTTTATATTTAAATAATTGAAGAAGATTTAGATTTTCTAAATTTGATAAACCGGATACAGATGAACCCCAATCGAGTCTCAATATCTCTAATTTAGGAAAGTATGATAAATCAATTTTTATATTATTATCATTTTCAATTATTGATAATTCTTTTAAAGATTGAAGACTATATAATCCTTTTATGTTGGATAAATAATACACATCTATTCCTATTTTCTTTATGTTTACACACTCAGATAGAAAATCAAGATTATCTTTTGTGTAATATTGGAGACTTATATAGATAGTATCAATTTTATTTTCATTAAGATATTTTATACTTCCCTCTGTATTTTGATCTGTTATGTAAACACTCTTACCAATTAATTTTATCCCACTAGTCATAGTAGCTCATCCTTACTTAATTTTCTAGATTGTATTATGAATAATATTTACTCTGGTTTCGTTTTATGTAAGTCATGCGAATTGGCTTTTTTTGCATCTTGAATTTCCTTTCGATCACAAAATTTCTGTTAACAGTTCATTTATAACAGGAATGATGCCCCGATAGTTCCAAATGAGATATAAGAAATAATGGCATTAATCCTTATTGGATTAACGCCACGTTAGTAATTCGATAACAACTTTAATTAATAAATATATCTAAAAGTCTCATTTTTTCCATACTTAATAACTGTTTGAAATTCCTCTCCACCATTTTTATCCTTTAATAAAGCATCCATCTTAACATCTTTAATATTGTAATGTCTCTTATTCAGAAAGCCCACACTTCGAATAGTTGGATGGTCTAAAATTGGTGTTAAGTCACCATCTAACACATTAGTATTAACAAATCTAAAGTCAATTAGGTTAGGAAATTGATGTAGAAAATTCAGATTCTCAAGATTACCACAAGAAGTAAGACATAAAACACGAAGATTCTTCAGAGATAATAATTCTTCGCTTGGTGCAAATTTCTTTGATTGATTAATATGTAAATGTTCTAGCGTATCGACTAATCCAGACAGACCAGAATCATTTTGTAATTTAGTACAATAATGTAACTCTAAACGCTTTAATTTATTCATTTTTACTATACCTTGGAAATCTTGTATATTGGACCAGTTTAATTCTAGATAGAGCAGATTTTCTGGAATATCAAAAAAGTTGCCTAACTTACTCTTTTTATGATGCCATAGAGTTAAATATTGTATGTTTTCAAACTGAATCGTATCAACTTCATCTTCCTTCAAGTTAAAGTTAGCTTGAAGATCATCTGCTATTTGTTCAAACCAAATGGCCATATTCCTCCAATTATCCATTTTGAATCAACCCCATATTGCCAATATTTCTTTTATCATATCATTTAGGCTTATTAAACTAAA
>NZ_JAJTTG010000043.1:0-1473 GCF_021341655.1 Bacillus sp. Au-Bac7
AGTGCTGCACCCCAAAAGTTAGAGTTGAAATCTAACTTTTGGGGTGTTTTTTATGGCTAAATATAGTGGGAATTTCAAACTGAAAATTGTACAAGAGTATTTGAAAAGTGCTTTAAGTTATGACCGATTGGCGCAAAAATACAGTATTCCATCTTCTTCGCCAATTAAGAATTGGGTAAGTGCTTATAAAGCTTTTGGCGAGGAAGGGTTACAACGGAAAATAGTTAATGAGGAATACCCTGTTCAATTCAAATTGGATGTATTACACTTTATGAAACAAACAGGTGCTTCTTTTCAAGAGACAGCGATTCAATTTAGGATAAATAATCCGAGTTTAATCGCCAATTGGAACAGTAAATTAGAAAAAGAAGGAATAGAGGGCCTGCAACAAAAAGCAAAGGGGCGCCCGTCTATGTCTAAAAAACCAAAAACAACAGCGAATAAACAGAATAAACCAATGTCACGTGAGGAACAGTTAGAACGTGAAAATGAAATGCTTCGTTTAGAGGTTGCCTATTTAAAAAAGTTAAAGGCTTTTCGAGAGAATCCGGATGCCTTCCTCGAAAAGCACAAGCAGCCATCGCCTTCGAACTTAAAGAAGAAGGATTCCGATTAAAAGATGTCTTAACACAAGTGGAAATTCCAGAGGCAACGTATCATTATCAAATCAAACAGATGAAACAAAAGAATCCAAATGAAACGTGGGAAACGCTGATTTTAGAGACGTTTGAGAAGCATGAAGGCAGATATGGTTACCGTCGTATTCATGCGGAATTGAAAACGCAAGGTTACCCTGTTAACCATAAGAAAGTACAACGTATCATGAAGAAACTAGGTTTGAAATGCGAAAAATTCGTGCGTAAATCACGCTACAAATCGTATAAAGGTACGGTTGGGAAAGTGGCGAAAAATCGTTTGAACCGTCGTTTCCACACACCACATACCCTTCAAAAAGTTGTGACCGACGTAACGGAATTCAAATGTACAAATGATGAGAAGTTGTATTTAAGCCCTATCATGGATTTATATAACGGCGAAATTATTGGGTTTAGTATGTCTAAAAGTCCAACGCTGGAATTTGTGATGGATTCATTAAAACAGGTGCTTCCTATTATTCAAGAGCGTGCCAAATATAGAACAACCATTCACTCCGATCAAGGCTGGCACTATCAGCACTACAAATGGGTACACACATTGAAAGAAAATAAGATGTACCAAAGCATGTCTCGCAAAGCAACATGTGCAGACAATGCAGCAATGGAAAACTTCTTTGGCTTACTGAAGCAGGAAATGTATTACGGAGAACAATTAATTTCTTATGAAGCATTGAAGATGAAGATTGAGAAGTACATCCATTACTATAACAACGATCGAATTAAACAAAAACTGGCCGGCATGAGTCCGGTAAAATTCCGAACTCATGCCAGCCAATTAGCTGCGTAATAAAAACTCTAACTTTAAGGGGTCACTACC
>NZ_JAJTTG010000044.1:0-1444 GCF_021341655.1 Bacillus sp. Au-Bac7
TGAACTGCGCCCCAATTGTTAGACACATCTAACAATGGGAGGCGCAGTTTTTTATGGCAAAATATACATCAGAGGAAAAATTACAAGCAGCACTACGGTACTTAGAAGGCAAAGAAAGCTCACATGAAATTGCTAAAACTATTGGAACAGACCATAAAGCAATTCTTAAATGGGCGAAACAATATGAGTATAACGGTGTAGAAGCTTTTATTAAACGGTATACAAATTATTCAGCACAGTTTAAACTAGACGTACTAAATTACATGATTGAACATGGTACGTCCTTTATCGAAACTGCGGCTATATTTAATATAGCTACTCCATCTACACTTCGAAGTTGGAACAAACAACTTGAAACAAAAGGATTCGATGCCCTTCAATCAAAGAAAAAGGGGCGTCCATCCATGAAAAAAGAAACGAATAAACAACCAAAACAAACACCAGTAGAAGGGTCAACAGAAGCACTTCAAGCACGTATTAAGCAACTTGAAATGGAAAACGAGTATTTAAAAAAGTTGAATGCCTTAGTTCAAGCCAAGGAAACATCACCAAAAAAGACAAAGTAAAGGTCATCTATGAATTAAGGCATAAATACTCGGTGAAGGCACTTGCCAAATTTGCACAGATTCCACGTAGTACGTACTATGACTTAGTGAAGAAATTAGATCGACCCGATCTAGATGCCGAGTTAAAAACCGAGATTCAAGCGATTTACAACGAACATGAGGGTCGTTATGGGTACCGACGAATTCGTGATGAACTCGCAAATCGTGGGCGAAAAGTGAATCATAAAAAAGTTCAACGCATCATGAAAACCCTTGGTTTAAAGTGCATAGTCAGAATGAAAAAGTATAAATCATATAAAGGGACAGTCGGTAAAATCGCACCTAATATTTTAGACCGTAAGTTTACAGTTGAAGTCCCTAATACGAAGTGGGTAACCGATATTTCAGAGCTTAAATTATTTGGTGAAAAGCTCTATTTATCACCTGTTTTAGACTTATTTAATGGGGAAATAATTACATACACAATTGGTCATAGACCCACGTATTCCCTTGTTTCAGAAATGTTGGAGAAAGCATTAGAAAAGTTACCAGAGGAACACCAATTACTGATGCATTCCGATCAAGGTTGGCATTATCAAATGAAACAATATCGTCACGCACTTGCATCAAGAGGCATTGTGCAAAGTATGTCTCGTAAAGGAAACTGTTACGACAACTCAGTTATGGAGAATTTCTTTGGAATTCTTAAATCGGAATTCCTCTACTTAAAGGAATTTGAAAGTATGGAACATTTTAAATTGGAACTTGAAAATTACATAACGTATTACAACACAAAACGCATGAAGGCAAAATTAAAAATGAGTCCGATACAATACCGAACTCATTTTATACAAGCTGCCTGACGAAATAACCGTGTCTAACTTTTAGGGGTCACTTCA
>NZ_JAJTTG010000045.1:0-1404 GCF_021341655.1 Bacillus sp. Au-Bac7
ATCATCTAATTGACCAATAGAAGTACTCGCAGCAGCATTATCTGTTACACTTAGTGCATCAACTGTTAATGCTGTACTGTCCATTGCACTAATAGAGAAGCTGATAGTTTGGCCATCATTTGCTCCTACTTGTAGTGTTGCAGTAAAGTTACCATCTAATAGGTTTTGCGTGTTGAACTCAGTTGTATCAGAGATACGATCAATTTCTTCTTTCAATTGATCAAGTTCTGTTTGGATTTGTGTTCTGTCGTCAGTAGTATTTGTATCGTTACCACCTTGTACAGCTAACTCACGCATACGTTGTAGGATTGCGTGTGTTTCGTTTAATGCACCTTCAGCTGTTTGGATTAAAGAGATACCGTCTTGTGAGTTACGTGATGCTGCATCCAATCCACGGATTTGTCCACGCATTTTTTCAGAGATTGCTAGACCAGCAGCGTCATCACCAGCACGGTTGATACGTTGACCTGAAGACAATTTCTCCATTGATTTAGATTGAGCAGTTGTTGCAGAGCTCAATTGACGATAAGTGTTTAATGCAGCAATATTGTGGTTAATTCTCATTGTAATTTTTCCTCCTTGAATTTTGTGTCCACATCCTTGTGGACGTTCTAATTTAGACTCAGGGAAAATATGCTCTCCCTGCTCTACTATATATATCGGCAAAACAATTTGTTATTTAACCCTTTTTTTATTTTAAATTGTTTCTTATTGGTATAATGGAAAACTTGTTGCATTTATAGCTATCTTTTTCGACAAATCATAACCTTAAAAGGTTTAGCTATTAATAGAAATAAAAAAGGATTGCCTATAACTAAGCAATCCTTTTTCTAAAATTATTGAAGTAATTGCAACACACCTTGCGGCTGTTGGTTTGCTTGTGCAAGCATTGATTGAGCCGCTTGTGCAAGAATAGAGTTCTTCGTTTGAGTCATCATTTCTTTCGCCATGTCTACGTCACGAACGCGAGATTCAGCTGCTGTCAAGTTTTCAGATGATGTATCCAAGTTTGTAATCGTGTGTTCTAAACGATTTTGCAATGCCCCTAAATTTGAGCGTTGTGTTGATACTGCTTTAATTGCTGTGTCCAATTTATCGATAGAAGTACTTGCAGCAGCATTATCCGTTACACTTAGTGCATCAACTGTTAAGTTAGCGCTGTCCATTGCACTGATAGAGAAACTGATAGTTTGTCCATCATTTGCTCCTACTTGTAGCGTTGCTGTGAATGTACCATCTAGTAAGTTTTGAGTATTAAATTCTGTTGTTTCTGAAATACGATCGATTTCATTTTTCAATTGATCAATTTCTGTTTGGATTTGCGTTCTGTCATCAGTAGTGTTTGTATCGTTACCACCTTGTACAGCTAGCTCACGCATACGTTGTAGAATTGCATGTGTTTCG
>NZ_JAJTTG010000046.1:0-1231 GCF_021341655.1 Bacillus sp. Au-Bac7
TGGAATGTCAACACCAAACTGGACAACTTTTATAAGGCCTGTTTCTTGAATTCTACTGGCGTTAAGTAACCGAGTGTTCCATGAATTCGAATATGGTTAAACCAATGAACATAATCATTTAATTCCAGTTTTAGCTGTTCAAGAGAAGTAAAATGGGCTCCATTTGCGAATTCCGTTTTGAAGACTTTGAACATGGCTTCGGCGACGGCGTTATCGTATGGACATCCCTTTGTACTCAAAGATCTTTGAATCCCAAATGTTTCTAAAGCCTCGGAAAGTAGTTTATTATCAAACTCTTTTCCTCGGTCTGTATGAAACATTTGAATGTTATGCAAGTTACCTTTAATGCTTGCCAATGCTTTATATACCAGGTCAGCTGTCTTATTTGGACCAGCACTATAGCCGATAATTTCTCGGTTGAAAAGATCGACAAATAAGCATACGTAATGCCATTTTTTCTCGACACGGACGTATGTTAAATCACTTACAACTACTGTTAATGCTTCTTCTTGGTTAAATTGACGTTTTAACTCGTTTCGGGTAGGAGCTTCATTACTGGATTGTTTATATGGCTTGTATTGTGCCACCGTATAATTCGATACCAAGCCTAGTTGTTTCATAATCCGACCGATTCGACGACGAGAAACGATCCAGTTTTGCTTCTTTAACTCTACTTTGAGTTTGCGAGTACCATAGTTACAACGACTTCCCTTAAAAATGCGTTGAATTTCATTGGAAAGCTCCACTTCTTCTCTTTCATGGGCTTCTTTTTCGCACAAATTGGCTTGATAGTAGTAACTACTTTTGGGTATATGGAGGACGTTACACATTGCTGATACTGAATATTTGTGTGTGTTATTTCGAATCACATTTATTTTCGTCCCATGATCAGCGCAGCTTGCTTTAAAATGTCATTCTCCATCATTAAGCGTTGGTTTTCTTTGCGCAATCTCATTAACTCGTTCTCTTCCTCTGTACGATTATCTTTCGCAGAAAAGGATCCAGTTTCTTGATGATTTTTAATCCAACGATCTAATGAGGATGGTGTGATTTCATACTCTCGGCAGATATCCGCACGGGACTTTCCATTTTCATATAGCTTTACTAATTGAAGTTTAAATTCGGCTGTAAAAGTTCTACGTTGGCGCGGCATTGTACCAAGCTCCTTTAGGTTAGTATGTTTAGTGTACTAGCCCTTATAAATTCTGTCCAACTTAGTGTAGCCGATTCA
>NZ_JAJTTG010000047.1:0-1149 GCF_021341655.1 Bacillus sp. Au-Bac7
TGAAACACATGCAATCCTGCAACGTATGCGTGAGTTAGCTGTACAAGGTGGTAACGACACAAACACTACTGATGATCGTGATCAAATCCAAACAGAAATTGATCAATTAACAAAGGAAATCGATCGTATTGCTGACACAACAGAATTCAACACGCAAAACTTATTAAAAGGATCATTCTCTGCTACACTTCAAGTAGGAGCAAATGATGGACAAGTAATCAACTTCTCTATTAGCGGAATGGGTGCTTCAAGCCTGGGGATTTCTGGTTCCATCAGCGTAGGAACGAATGCAGAAGCAAGTGGCTCCATCTCTCTACTAGATGCTGCTATAACTTCGGTTTCTACTCAACGTTCGAACTTAGGTGCATTGCAAAACCGCCTAGAGCACACTATTAACAACTTGGATACATCTTCTGAGAACTTGACAGCAGCTGAATCTCGTGTTCGTGACGTAGACATGGCGAAAGAAATGATGACCCAAACGAAGAACTCTATCCTTGCACAAGCAGCTCAATCAATGCTTGCACAAGCAAACCAACAGCCACAAGGCGTACTTCAATTACTTCAATAATTTGGTTTATATTTCTTTTGGAAAGAGGATTGCCTAACTTTTGGCAGTCCCCTTTTTATTTATTATCTCCTTTTTCATTTGATTTACTAATTTCTCCTTTCAATAACCCTCCAAAAAATGAATATTTTCCCTAAAAAATTGTATGAAAAATAGTACGTATGTAAACAATACAAATAAAGATATTGTAAATGGAAACAATCTCTTTGTTTGCCTTCTCCTTGTGAGATGAACAGTTTTGACTTGATAAAAAGCCTATTGAACATTCTTAAATGTTTTGTTATAAGGCTTTTACGTTATTCCCAATCTTGAAACAGCAAGATAATAAAATTATTTAGTAATATTCAAAAACAAGTTAAACAAAAAACTGTTTGTCCGATATATTAAGTAGAGAGGGGAAGGGCGGCCGACCATTCCATCTCTCCAAATATAAAAATGACCGTTCACAAGGATGTGAACACTTAAATTCAAGGAGGAAACTTACAATGAGAATTAATCACAATATCGCTGCATTAAACACATACCGTCAATTAAGCTCTGCGACAAATGCTCAATCTAAATCAATGGAGAAATTGTCTTCT
>NZ_JAJTTG010000048.1:0-961 GCF_021341655.1 Bacillus sp. Au-Bac7
GAATCCGTTTTATGTGGAAGATTTGTATGGAAGTAATCCTCCGAAAAATGGTTATACTTATAAGATATCCGTTATATGGGAAAAGGACGGTAAAATGCACGAAGACACCTTTGAAATCAATTAAATAGTATAAGAAAAATGTTTTACATATCATACTTTTTCTTGGATAACTCAAACGCAATATGGGTACCCCAAATAAGGATAATAACATACCAAGTTCGTTAAGATGGGATTGGATTGTTATCTGACACGATTAATTTGTGGCCTTCCGTTTATGCAACAATAGGGGCAGCATTCCTGTAATCAGTGAATGATTTCTTATGGTAGAAACGGGCCAGGATAGCTGAAGAATGATTTCTATAATTGTTAGTTACGTAAGAAATAAAAAGGGGAGGTAACATTTTTTGTTTAATAAAAAGATAGCATAAATAGCTCATAACTAATATTCATCTTCTTACTATTCATTATCTTTAGATATTGGTTTCTTTAATTTTTTATTAATGCTTTCTAATACAAATAATATCCTGATGATTATTCCAATTACTATCCCAGTAATGATAGTAGGTCCTTCACCTTGTCCCAAAAAATTAATAATGTATAAACTAATTGTTGATAATAATATTGACAAAAATAAAAGCAATTCCAAAAACCCCCTTAAAATTAATATTATTCCATAAGACAAATATAGCTTAATATTTCCTTTTCATCTATATATGATTTTTTATTTTATTGCTAAAACAAATCAGGGCAGTATTCCGTATGTACCCTCCTTATATAACAATAGGGGCAGCATTCCTGTAATAAGTGAAAATGCGATTTGAAAGAAAAAGGACCTCTTGATAAGATAAATGTGTCCTGAGCTGGCCAGCTAAAAGGGACAAATTATCTACTCGGAGGTCTCACTATGAATTATAACCAAAATCATAAAATAGCTCAAATTACACCTAAAACCTTAGTAATT
>NZ_JAJTTG010000049.1:0-911 GCF_021341655.1 Bacillus sp. Au-Bac7
AGTTGTGAGAAATAGTTGGAAAAAAATGGAATACAAATAACTTTTTACAAAAAATATAGTCTAACATACTAAAGGAGGGCAATAGTTTAAAAATGAAGGATTGAGAGAAGGATTTCAAGAAGCTTTAGGAAATATAAAAATGAGTCAGTACGAGCTTAGGTAAAACTCATGAAATGAGGAAGTTTATGAGAAAAAAACACATTATTCCTGTATGTTTAGTATTAATTATCATAACTATTTTTGTTGTAGCAGGTATTATTAAATCAGAAAGTGATAGTCGCTATTTATTAACGGAAAATCAGAAACAGGCTATAAAGAAAGCAAAAATGGCAAATGAAGATTTATCTGACGCAGATATTGATAGTTTTACAATTGGTCAGGGAAAATATTTACTTGATCAATATTTTAAAGAACATAATTTAAATTACCGAATAGGAACAAAAGAATATATCGATTTCTTAGCTAGCATTATGGAAAATAGTGAAACGTATAAAGATCCTAAATTCACCATAATCGATGCTTATGGTAGCGTGTACGTGACAAAAAATCAAGAAAAGGAACCACTATTTTTTCGATTCCATCTAGATTCAGTAACCCTAGACAAAACTATTAAGGAAATTCGAGTTGAAAATACAAAATAACAATTAATAAAAAAGGAAACAGGAATGCTGCCCTTTAGTGCTATCAAGTAGATGTATCCTACATAAAAGATGGTGAAACACATGCAGATAAGATTGATTTGAAATAATAAAGTGAGAAAGGGTTCTTACCTTTTTTGGTTTTTTTCAGGGAAAGGAGAGACAGGGATGAAAAAGAAAAAGTATAGATGGATTACAATTTTCCTGCTTGTTCTTCTTGTGGGGAGAATCTATTTTTATGTCAACAGTATTAGAATTTCTGGAGTATCTGAT
>NZ_JAJTTG010000004.1:0-251516 GCF_021341655.1 Bacillus sp. Au-Bac7
CTTAAAAAAGAGACAGCAGTCATTTTGACTGCTGTCTCTTTTTTTATTTTGTTTCTTTCAAGTATCGGTTCCTTTGTAATTTGTTTAAAGAAAACGCTTGCAAGATATTAGAAACTAGTTTATCATTTCCTTATCGAAACGTTTCGATAAATCAGATTAGGAGGAATCAATGATGGGCTTGAAAAAGAAGTGGTTTATTTTCGGCATTACAGCTTTACTGGCACTTGGTTTAATGGCAGGTTGTTCACAGAAAAGCAGTTCAAGTGATTCTGATGTATTAACAGTCTGGGGTATGGGAGATGAGGTAAAGCAGCTTCCAAAAATGGCAGAGGAATTTACGAAGGAAACTGGGATTGAGGTTAAAATACAGTCGATTCCGTGGGCGAGTGCTCATGATAAGCTGTTAACGGCAGTCGCCTCTAAAAAAGGACCGGATGTACTGCAAATGGGCACAACATGGATGCCTGAGTTTCAGGCAGCGGGAGCTCTTGCTGATATGGGGGAATACTTGGATAAATATCCGAATTTAAAACCAGACAACTTCTTTGAAGGTTCTGTTGAAACAACTCTTTTCGATAATAAATATTATGGTATTCCTTGGGCTGCGGAAACCCGTGTCCTTTTCTACCGTACGGATATTCTTGAATCCGTTGGATATAAAAAAGCACCACAGACTTGGGAAGAGCTTAAGAATGCTGCTAAAAAGTTATCTGAACGCGGTGAAAACATGTACGGACTTAATGTAGATGCAAAGGAACAAACCTTGGCATTTATGTTTGCAAGACAGAATGGATCTGCTTTGTTGTCTGAAGGGAAACCACAGTTTAATGAACAAGCGTTTAAAGACGCAGTTTCTTATTTAAATGATTTTATTCAAAAGGGTTATGCTCCAAAGCAGGATTTAGGTATGGATGTCTCCCAAACATTTTCAGGTGATGCCATTGTTCCGATGTTTATAAGTGGGCCATGGATGGTCAAGGCAGTGAACGATACAGTTGAAGGTATTGAGGGGAAATGGGCAACCGCGGTTCTTCCAACTGGCGCGGATAATAATCTGTCTAGTTTGGGCGGTTCGAATCTGACCATTTTTGAACACTCCAGTAAAAAGGATGAAGCAGCTCAGTTTATTGATTTCATGATGAAAAAGGAAAATCAGCTGAAATGGCTGGGACTGACTAATGCTATGCCAACAGTGAAATCAGCCTGGGAGGATGATAGATTAGCAAAAGATCCATTATATGAAGTTTTCGGTCAACAAATGGAGGCTTCCCGCTCGATGCCTTTAATACCTGAGTTTGAGGAAATCGCCCAAAATTACTTAAAGCATTTTGAACAAATCTATTTAGGTGGAAATAATGTTGAGAAGGAAATGGAAGCCTTTAATAGAGAGACAGAGGAATTGTTAAATAAGTAATAGATGAGTGAGGGTAGCTTAAACGGGAAGTTTACTCAGCAAGCATTTATTAGCAGCAGTTTAACATACCCTCCTTCATTTACAAAAGGGAGTGCTAGTTATGCGGAATTTTGTTAATAAAAGGGCGCCTTATTTATTCATTTCCCCTGCCTTAATTTTATTAATGATGTTTTCTTTAATACCTATTGTCGTAGCTTTTGTAATCAGTTTTACAGATATTAGCTTAATAGGCTTGGCAGATTGGTCACAAATTAACTTTGTTGGTATTGATAATTATATAGATATTATGACAGATCCTCTCTTTTTAAAATCTATTGGTAATACGTTATTTTATGTCATTATTGGTGTTCCGCTGGTGATTATATGTTCCTTAGGAATAGCTGTATTAATCAACTTTGGCGAGAGTAGAGTCTTTCAATTTTTTCGGCTGATTTTTTATACTCCATCCATTACAAATGTTGTTGCCGTAGCTGTTGTATGGAGCTACTTATATAACCCCAGCTTTGGTTTTCTTAATTATTTATTATCATTGGCAGATATCCCCCCAGTTCCGTGGCTTCAGCATCCAGTTGTTGCTAAAATTTCACTAATAATTTTAGCCCTTTGGCGTGCAATTGGAACAAATATGATCATATTTTTGGCTGCTCTTCAAGGCATTCCAAAAGAGTATTATGAAGCTGCTTCTTTAGATGGAGCTAACAAACGGCAGCAGCTGATTAAAATTACTGTGCCTATGCTGAAATTTGCAATCTTCTTTGTGACAGTCACGACGATGATAGGCTGGCTCCAATTTTTTGAGGAACCGTTTATTATGACGAATGGAGGACCTCTGGACAGTACTACTTCTGTATCTTTATTTATCTATCGCAATGGCTTTCAATTTAGTAAATTCGGCTATGCAGCAGCAGGATCTTTCCTATTATTTATAGCGATAATAATTGTCACCTTGATTCAATTCCGTATGCAAAAAGTTAAAACGGAGGATTAAATAGAGGAGGGATAAAATGAATACAGCACATAAAAAGACAAAAGCTAGCAAATGGGTTGTTGCCATCATCCTTACTGCAGGCGGTATGCTTATGGTGCTTCCTTTCATTTGGATGTTGTTATCCTCATTAAAAACAGACACAGAAATCATGCAGTTTCCACCAACGATTTTACCGCAAGATCCCACTATGGATAACTTTAAAGAACTATTCTCTGCTTTTAACTTCTTTGTTTATTTTAAGAACACAATGATTATCGTTCTTTGTTCATTTGGAGGACTTTTTCTTAATGCAATGGCAGGCTACGGTTTTGCTAAATACAAATTTAAAGGAAAAAACTTTCTTTTCTATTTAGTGCTTGCAACGATGATGATTCCTGGACAAGTCACGATGATTCCGGTGTATTTAATCTTGAATGCGATGGGATTAACGAATACAATGGCGGGAATAGTCCTTCCTGGCTTAGTAGGTGCATTTGGCATATTTCTGTTTCGGCAGTTTATGTCTACAATATCAAATGAAATGTTTGAAGCTGCAAGGCTGGACGGTGCTAGTGAATGGAAAATCTTTTGGAGTATAGTTCTTCCTGTTTCGCGCCCTGTTCTAGCAGTACAAGGCATACTGACTTTCATTGGAGCCTGGAATTCGTTCTTATGGCCGTTAATTGTCGCCAATGATGAAAAATATTATACACTATCTGTCGGGCTACAGCTGTTAAAAGGGCAATATGCAAGCAATTATGCCTTACAAATGGCTGGTTCAACCTTCATGATTATTCCCATTATTATCGTATTTTTAGTTTTTCAGAAGTATATTTTGCAAGGCTTCAATGTTTCTGGAATGAAGTAATAATAATAAATAATATGAAAAAGGCTTAAAAGGAGATTTTCCTTTTAAGCCTTTTCTATTTTAAATACTCATACATATAAATAGGAAGAGATTTGTTTACAATTAAAAATTAAGGTAATTATAAAAAGAAACGCACAATTAAATGCTGAAAAAAGGGTGATGGATTAATGCTGGAAAACAGTGTTACAATGGTCGTAATCATATTAGTCATTAATATTGTATATGTGTCATTTTTTACAATCAGGATGATATTGACTTTAAAAGGGCAAAGATATTTGGCGGCTTTTCTCAGCATGATAGAAGTAGTTATTTATGTCATCGGCCTCGGGCTGGTATTAGATAATCTTGATCAGATTCAAAATCTAGTGGCTTATGCTGTAGGTTATGGAATTGGTGTTATCGTAGGCATGAAAATAGAAGAGAAGCTTGCGTTAGGATACATAACAGTTAATGTTATTACGAAAGAATATGATAGAGATTTACCTAAGGCCTTACGGGAAAAGGGTTATGGAGTTACGAGCTGGGCTGCACATGGCTTAGAAGGAGACAGAATGGCTCTGCAAATACTGTCGCCGAGAAAATATGAGCTGCGCCTCTATGATACAATAAAGAACTTAGACCCAAAGGCGTTTATTATTGCATATGAGCCAAAGACAATCTATGGCGGCTTTTGGGTAAAGAGCGTAAAGAAAGGAAAGTTATTTAATGGGCAAAAAGATGAAGTTTGAAGTACAAGAAAATGAAACGATTGATCAGTGTTTAGATCGGATAAAGAGTGAAGGCTACACTCCTGTAAAAAGATTAGAAAAACCGATTTTTAAAGAAAATGTAGTTAATGGACAGAAATCTTATGAACCTGTAGCCAGCCAAATAGTGTTTGAGGCGGTTAAGCTGGAAGGGTAAATCACGAACAATAAATATGATATTAGTATAATTGTTCGATTTTTATGTTGACAACGGGTGAAAATGCTTGTTAATATGGTATTGTGTTAATAAATAATATAAATGACAAACTAAATTTTAATAGCCCTCATATATAATGGGAATATGGCCCATAAGTTTCTACCTGGCTGCCGAGAACTGCCGGACTATGAGGGAAAGCAATAGAACGCCAGCAGAAGGGATTGGTATTTTTCCAGTCTTTTCAGGTTATTTGAGCTCTGGACGGATGCTTTCTCTCTATGTAGTAGAAACATCTGGGCAGGGCTTTTTATATGTAATAATTCAGGAGGAGAAATATGACTGCTCAAATTGGCGTTATTATGGGAAGCAAATCAGATTGGGAGACAATGAAGCATGCTTGTGACATCTTGGATATGCTGGAAGTGAGTTATGAAAAGAAGGTTGTATCTGCACATCGCACCCCTGATTTAATGTTTGAATATGCCGAGAGTGCTAGAAGCCGGGGACTGCGTGCTATTATTGCAGGTGCTGGCGGTGCCGCTCACTTACCAGGGATGGTTGCAGCAAAAACGACATTGCCTGTGATTGGAGTTCCGGTCCAATCAAGAGCGCTTAACGGGCTTGACTCTCTGTTATCAATTGTGCAGATGCCAGGCGGTGTTCCTGTTGCTACAGTGGCAATTGGTAAGGCTGGTGCGACTAATGCAGGCTTGCTGGCTGCCCAAATAATAGCTGCCTTTGAACCAGAATTAGCTGAAAGAATTTCCTCTATGAGAGAGAAAACCAAAACCGAGGTTATAGAAAGTAGTGATGAACTTGTCTAACTCAGTGATTCTTCCAGGTCAAACTATTGGTATAATTGGTGGTGGGCAATTAGGCAGAATGATGGCATTGGCTGCAAAAGCGCAAGGGTATCGAATTGCTGTGTTGGATCCAACAGAGGACTCACCATGCGGTCAAGTGGCTGATTATAAGATTGTGGCTGCATATAACAGTATGGAAGGCATTAAACAGCTGGCGCAGGTGAGTGATGTTATCACATATGAATTTGAGAATATTGATGCAGAAGGATTGGAATGGCTGCAAACACATGCATATGTACCGCAGGGATCTTCCGTCCTGGAAATAACGCAGGACCGAATTAGCGAAAAATTAGCCATTCAAAAAGCCGGCGTTAAGGTTGCTCCATTCGAGGTAATCGAGGAGCCTGCAGACTTAAAAAAGGCACTGGAAACGATAGGTATTCCGGCTGTTTTGAAAACAGCAAGAGGCGGTTATGACGGTAAAGGTCAATTTGTAATCACTTCAAGCGCTGAAGTACAGGAAGCAGAGAAGCTGCTGACGCAAGGCATATGTGTTCTGGAAAAATGGATTCCTTTTGAAAAAGAAATCTCTGTTATTGTGACAAGAGGCACTAATGGAGAATCAACTGTCTTTCCAGTGAGTGAAAACATCCATATTAACAATATACTTCACCAATCAATTGTGCCTGCCAGAATAAGCGACCATGCAAAAGAGGCTGCGATTCAAAAGGCAGGAATTATCGCTGAACACCTGCAGCTAGTCGGCACATTGGCAGTGGAAATGTTCTTAAGCAAGGGTGACGATGTATATATCAATGAATTGGCGCCAAGACCGCATAACTCAGGACACTATACGATAGAGGCATGTGAAACATCACAATTTGAGCAGCATATTCGAGCAGTTTGTGGAATGCCGCTGGGAAGCACGAAGTTATTGAGACCAGCAGTAATGGTTAATATATTAGGTGAACATCAAGCTCCTATTATCAACGTACTTCCAGAACTGCAAGACTGGAAAGTCCACCTTTACGGAAAGCTAGAACCAAAGGAAAAGCGCAAGATGGGACATGCGACGTTGCTGCGTTCGTCTGTTGAAATTGCCCTTGATGAAATAGACAGGTCCAGTATTTGGAGCCTGCAAACAGAAAAAATCGGAGGATAAGATATGATTGATCGTTATACGAGACCAGAAATGGGAAATATTTGGACTGAGCAAAATCGTTTTCAAGCATGGCTGGAGGTTGAAATCCTTGCATGTGAAGCATGGGTGAAGCTAGGTGAAATACCTGAAGAGGATGTTAAGAAAATCCGCGAAAACGCGTCCTTTGACATTGCACGAATTCAAGAAATTGAGCAGGATACACGTCATGATGTTGTTGCGTTCACAAGAGCTGTTTCCGAAACATTGGGAGAAGAGCGCAAATGGGTTCATTACGGATTAACATCAACTGACGTAGTGGATACAGCATTATCTTACTTAATCAGACAAGCAAATGAAATTATTTTAAAGGACTTGGAGAACTTTATTGAAGTCTTGAAAAATAAAGCAATTGAACATAAATACACAGTCATGATGGGCCGTACACATGGTGTCCATGCAGAACCGACAACATTTGGGTTGAAGCTGGCATTATGGCATGAGGAAATGAAGCGCAATCTAGAACGCTTTAAAGCTGCAGCAGCAGGTGTAGAGTTTGGAAAGATTTCAGGAGCAGTTGGAACATATGCCAATATCGATCCATTTGTGGAGCAATACGTATGTGAGCAGTTAGGTTTGCAACCAGCACCGATTTCCACACAAACATTACAGCGTGACCGTCATGCAGACTATATGGGGACAATCGCTCTCATTGCAACATCAATCGAAAAGTTTGCTGTTGAAATCCGCGGACTGCAAAAGAGTGAAACTAGAGAAGTGGAAGAATTCTTTGCTAAAGGGCAAAAAGGTTCTTCAGCAATGCCGCATAAGCGTAATCCGATTGGTTCAGAAAATATGGCAGGTCTTGCTCGTGTTATCCGCGGCTATATGATGACTGCTTATGAAAATGTTCCGCTATGGCATGAAAGAGATATCTCTCATTCTTCAGCTGAACGAATTATCATTCCAGATGCAACAATTGCTATCAACTATATGTTAAACAGATTCAGCAATATTGTTAAGAACTTAACTGTATTCCCAGAGAACATGAAACGCAATATGGATCGCACATTAGGATTGATCTATTCGCAACGAGTACTATTAGCCTTGATCGATAAAGGACTTACAAGAGAAGAGGCTTACGATACAGTTCAGCCGAGAGCAATGGAATCTTGGGAAAAGCAAGTTCCTTTCCGTGAACTAGTAGACAATGACCCAACTATCTCATCTAAGCTGACTAAAGAAGAAGTTGATGATTGCTTTGATTACCATTTCCATATCAAGCATGTTGATACTATCTTTAACAGATTGGGACTTTAATAAATTTGGCATAAAAGCACCATGGGGCGCTTTTATGCCGAATACCCTAATTTAGCAAGTTAATCTTACATTCGTTTTATCCCTAATTTTTTTGATAAGGAGACTCTTCAAATGGAAAAGAGAGCTTTATTGTACGAAGGAAAGGCAAAAAGAGTTTATGGAACGTCTGATGAAAATATCGTCTGGCTTGAATATAAAGATTCTGCAACAGCATTTAACGGTGAAAAGAAGGCAGATATCACAGGTAAGGGCCGTTTAAATAACGAGATTACGAGCTTGCTATTTTTAAAGCTAAAAGACATGGGCATAGAATCCCACTTTATCGAAAAACTGTCAGAAACAGAACAGCTAGTGAAGAAGGTTTCCATCATTCCATTAGAAGTTGTTGTTAGGAATTTAGCTGCTGGGAGCTTTTCAAAAAGATTAGGAATAGAAGAGGGGCAGCCATTATCAAAGCCTCTTGTTGAATTTTATTATAAAGATGACTCGCTAGGAGATCCGATTATGACGGAGGATCATATAGAAGAGCTAAAGCTTGCGACAGAAAAAGAAGTTGCAATATTGAAAAAAAACGCTCTTGAAGTGAATAAAGCATTAAGTGCTTTCTTTGCAGAGTTAGGCATCCGTCTTATCGATTTTAAGCTTGAGTTCGGCAAGGACAGCAATGGAGAAATAATGCTAGCTGATGAGGTTTCTCCTGATACATGCCGTTTATGGGATATAAAAACAAACGCGAAATTAGATAAGGATGTATTTCGTCGCGATTTAGGAAATTTGACAGAAGCATATGAGAATATTCTAGCTAGATTAGGGGGAAAACAGCATGTTTAAAGTTAAAGTATATATCACATTAAGAGAGAGTGTTTTAGATCCACAAGGAAATGCAGTGAAAGGGTCTCTTCATTCCCTTAACTATCAAGAAGTAAATGATGTACGCATCGGGAAGTATTTAGAGCTTACTCTAGAAAAATCGGATAGAAATGTAGATGAGCTTGTAAAGGAAATGTGTGAAAAATTGTTGGCCAACACTGTAATTGAAGATTACACATATGAGGTTGAGGAGGTTGTTGCACAGTGAAATTCGCGGTAGTCGTATTTCCAGGGTCCAATTGTGATGTCGATATGTTGCACGCAATAACGGATGAATTGGGAGAAGAAGCAGAATACGTATGGCATGACGCAGATAGCTTGGAAGGTTATGACGGAATTTTACTGCCTGGCGGATTCTCATACGGTGACTATCTTCGCACCGGCGCCATTGCAAGATTCAGCAATGTCATGAAGGAAGTTGTAAAAGCAGCCGAAGCGGGCAAACCAGTATTGGGTGTCTGCAATGGATTCCAAATTTTACTGGAGGCTGGACTTTTGCCAGGAGCAATGAGACGGAACGATCAGCTTAAGTTCATCTGCCGTCCTGTTGAACTGAAGGTCGAAAACAACAGCACAATGTTCTCCAATGCATATAAAGAGCAGGAAGTCATCACTGTTCCTATCGCCCATGGAGAAGGAAACTACTATTGTGATGAAAAAACGTTAGCTAGATTACAAGAAAACAAGCAAATTGTATTCACATATAATGGCGAAAATCCAAATGGAAGCCTAGAAAATATTGCAGGAATCACTAATGAAAAAGGAAATGTCCTTGGCATGATGCCGCATCCAGAAAGAGCAGTTGATGAGCTGTTAGGCGGAGCGGATGGCCTAAAGATTTTCCAATCAATCGTTAAACAGTGGAGGGAAGCAAATGTCGTTAATGCTTGAGCCAAGTCCAGAACAAATTAAGTCAGAGGAAATTTACAAACAAATGGGTGTTACGGACGAAGAATTCGCTATGGTCGAAAAGATTCTTGGCCGCAAGCCTAACTACACAGAAATTGGACTGTTTTCAGTTATGTGGTCTGAGCATTGCAGCTACAAAAACTCTAAACCAGTGTTAAGAAAATTCCCGACATCTGGTCCGCAAGTGCTTCAAGGTCCTGGTGAAGGTGCAGGGATTGTGGATATTGGGGATGGGCAAGCAGTGGCCTTCAAAATTGAAAGCCATAACCATCCGTCTGCAATCGAGCCGTATCAAGGAGCTGCAACTGGAGTGGGCGGCATTATCCGCGACGTTTTCTCCATGGGAGCAAGACCGATTGCTATTCTGAACTCTCTTCGTTTTGGCGAATTGGATAATGCTCGTACAAAGTATCTTTTTGAAGAAGTTGTTGCAGGGATTGCAGGTTACGGAAACTGTATCGGTATTCCGACAGTGGGGGGAGAAATTGCCTTTGATTCATCCTATGCAGGCAACCCGCTTGTAAATGCGATGTGTGTTGGTTTAATTAACCATGAAGACATTAAAAAAGGCCAGGCACATGGAGTTGGCAACACGGTAATGTACGTAGGAGCAAAGACAGGCCGTGATGGTATTCATGGGGCAACATTCGCATCAGAAGAGCTGACAGAGAATTCAGATGAAAAGCGTCCGGCAGTTCAAGTTGGCGACCCGTTCATGGAGAAACTTTTACTTGAGGCATGCTTGGAACTGATCAAATCAGATGCTCTAGTCGGTATTCAGGATATGGGTGCAGCAGGACTTGCGAGCTCAAGTGCAGAGATGGCAAGCAAAGCTGGATCTGGAATTGAAATGAATCTTGATTTAGTGCCGCAGCGTGAAGTGGGCATGACAGCTTATGAAATGATGCTGTCAGAATCTCAAGAACGTATGCTGATTGTTGTTAAAAAAGGCAGAGAGCAAGAGATTAAGGATCTATTCGATAAATATGATTTGGAAGCAGTTGCTATCGGTGTTGTTACAGATGATAAAATGCTGCGACTTCTTCATAAAGGGGAAGTAGTTGCGAACGTACCAGCTGATGCTTTGGCTGAGGATGCTCCTGTTTACCAAAAACCTTCTGCAGAACCGCAATATTTCCGTGATTTCCAAGCAATGGAGAACACAATCCCTGCAGTTGATAATTATGGAGAAGCACTTGCTAATCTTCTTAAACAGCCGACAATCGCTTCAAAGGAATGGGTTTATAACCAATATGACTATATGGTTCGCACAAGTACAGTAGTTGCACCAGGATCAGATGCTGCTGTTGTCCGTATTCGCGGAACGAAAAAAGCGTTAGCGATGACGACTGACTGTAATGCGCGTTATCTTTACCTAGATCCAGAAACAGGCGGGAAAATTGCTGTTGCAGAGGCTGCTCGCAATATCGTCTGCTCAGGGGCAGAGCCATTGGCAATTACAGACAACTTAAACTTTGGTAACCCTGAAAAGCCAGAAATATTCTGGCAGATTGAAAAAGCTGCTGACGGTATAAGTGAAGCATGCTTAGCACTTAATGCACCGGTTATTGGCGGTAACGTGTCCCTATACAATGAAACAAACGGAACAGCAATCTATCCGACACCAGTAATCGGAATGGTTGGTCTGATTAAAGATACAAATGATATAACAACACAAAGCTTTAAAGCAAGCGGAGATCTTATTTATCTTCTTGGTGAAACGAAGGATGAATTCGGAGGAAGCGAACTTCAAAAGATGCTTGAAGGCTCCATTTCAGGAAAATCACCTGAATTAGACTTAGAAGTAGAAAAGAGCCATCAAGCTGCAGTGCTTGCTGCTATCAGAGCAGGTGTTGTTGAATCTGCTCATGATCTAGCTGAAGGCGGCTTAGCAGTTGCAGCTGCAGAAAGCTTGTTTGGACCGAACGGTTTGGGTGCGAAGCTTGATTTGGAAGGCAACCCTGTTTCTGCTCTATTCAGTGAATCTCAATCACGTTTCTTGCTTTCTGTTAAACCAGGTAACAAAGAAGAATTCGAAAAGCTAGTTCCTGCAACATTGATTGGAAAAGTAACAGACGACAATATTCTTGCTGTTAGCCAAGGGGAAAATATCCTAATTAAGGAACAGGTGGAAGTGTTAGAAGCCGCCTGGAGAGGAGCTATTCCATGCTTGCTGAAATAAGAGGGTTAAATGAAGAATGCGGAGTCTTTGGTGTTTGGGGCCATAACGATGCTGCGCAGCTTGCTTATTACGGGCTTCACAGCCTGCAGCACAGGGGACAAGAAGGTACAGGAATTGTTACAACAGACGGGAAACAGCTAAAAGGCATTAAAGGGGAAGGACTTGTTGCAGAGGTCTTCACACAGGATGCCATGAAGGAATTGACAGGAAAAGCTGCAATCGGTCATGTTCGTTATGCAACAGCAGGAGGTGGGGGCTATGAAAATGTCCAGCCCCTTCTGTTTCATTTCCAAAGCGGAAGCATGGCACTTGCTCATAATGGAAATCTTGTTAATGCTAATGCGCTCAAAAGCCAATTGGAAGCGCAAGGCAGCATCTTTCAGACTAGCTCTGATACAGAGGTACTTGCTCACTTAATTAGAAGAGGCGGTTTTTCTGCCTTTAATGAAAGAGTGAAAAATGCTTTGACAATGATTAAAGGGGCATATGCTTTCTTAATCTTGACAGAGACAGAGCTGATGGTTGCACTAGATCCAAATGGTATGAGACCACTTTCTTTAGGAAAACTGGGTGATGCTTATGTTGTTGCCTCAGAAACATGTGCATTTGATGTTGTCGGTGCAGAATTTATCCGCGATGTCCTGCCGGGAGAGCTTTTGATTATTGACGATAATGGTTTCCGTTCTGAGATGTTCTCAGTGGCTTCCAATATTGCAATGTGTACGATGGAGTATGTGTATTTCTCAAGACCAGACAGCAATATCAATGGTATCAATGTTCATACTGCCAGAAAAAACTTAGGGAAAAGACTGGCTTTTGAAGCGCCAATTGAAGCAGATGTCGTAACAGGCGTTCCTGACTCAAGTATTTCTGCAGCAATTGGCTATGCAGAGGAAACAGGCATACCTTACGAGTTAGGCTTAATTAAGAACCGATATGTAGGACGCACCTTCATTCAGCCATCCCAATCATTGCGTGAACAAGGGGTGAAAATGAAGCTTTCAGCAGTCCGTGGTGTCGTTGAAGGCAAACGTGTCATCATGGTGGACGATTCTATCGTTAGAGGAACAACAAGCAGAAGAATCGTGTCCATGCTTCGTGAGGCTGGTGCAACAGAAGTGCATGTATTAATCAGTTCACCACCTATTAAAAACCCGTGTTTTTACGGAATCGATACATCTACAAAAGAAGAGCTGATTGCATCGAGATACTCGGTTGATGAGCTTCGGGAAATCATTGGTGCTGACTCTCTCATTTTCTTGAGCACAGAAGGAATGGTAGAAGCGATCGGCAGAAATGAAGAAGGGGAGAATAGAGGTTCCTGCTTAGCTTGCTTTACAGGCAAATATCCGACAGAAATCTATCCTTCTGCACTGCAATCATATGAAAAGGTGTAAAAGTAAACAGAAGTGAAAAGCGGCATATGGGTGTGTCGCTTTTCCATTGAAATGCACATAAGAGATGTCTTTGAATAGTAGGAGGATACGTATGGCTGAAAGCTACAAACAAGCAGGAGTTAATATCGAGGCAGGCTATGAAGCAGTTTCGAGAATGAAGAAGCATGTAAATAAAACAATCAGACCTGGTGTAATGGGAGGTCTTGGCGGTTTCGGAGGCATGTTCGATCTGTCAGTATTAAACCTGAAAAATCCAGTGCTGGTTTCTGGAACAGATGGGGTAGGTACAAAGCTGATGCTTGCATTTATGCTTGATAAGCATGATACAATCGGCGTAGATGCTGTGGCAATGTGTGTAAATGATATTGTCGTACAAGGAGCAGAACCTATTTACTTCCTTGATTATATTGCGTGCGGCAAAGCAGAGCCTGCAAAGATTGAAGCTATTGTAAAAGGGATTGCAGATGGCTGTGAACAAGCTGGCTGCGCATTAGTCGGCGGGGAAACTGCTGAAATGCCAGGGATGTACAGCGAAGAGGAATATGACCTTGCTGGATTTGCTGTTGGTGCTTGTGAGAAAGAACGTGTCATTACAGGGGAGGATATTAAGGCTGGAGATGTTCTGATTGGTTTGGCTTCAAGCGGAATTCACAGCAATGGCTATTCTCTTGTCCGCAAGCTTTTCTTTGAAAAAGCTAATATGTCTTTATCTGATTATGTAGACGAATTAGGCTGTACGCTTGGAGAAGAATTAATCAAGCCGACGAAAATCTATGTAAAATCAGTTCTGTCTGCTCTTCAAAAGTTCGAGATTAAGGGATTATCCCATATAACAGGCGGAGGTTTCATTGAAAATATTCCTCGCATGCTTCCAGAAGGATTAGGGATCGAACTTGAAGAAACTAATTGGGAAGTGCCTCCTGTTTTTAAGGTGATGGAAAAAATAGGAGATTTACAGCGCGAGGAAATGTATAATATTTTTAACATGGGCACAGGAATGGTTCTTGCTGTGGACAGCGATGCGGAGCAAGATGTTCTAAAGCATTTTCAGGCAATCGGCGAAAAGGCATATACAATCGGCAAGGTAACAGATGATGGGGAAATCAACATCATTCTGAAACAATAACGGAGGAACAGACATGAAAAATATTGCTGTTTTTGCGTCAGGCAGCGGCTCCAATTTCCAAGCACTTGTAGATGCTGCAGAAAAAAATGAGCTGCAGGCGTCTATTAAATTACTAGTCTGTGACAAACCTAAGGCGTATGTTGTAGAAAGAGCTGCGAACCACAATGTTGATGTGTTTACATTCACAGCCAAAGATTATCCTTCAAAGGCGGAATATGAACAAGATATACTTCGGAAACTAAAAGATTACGAGATAGAGTGGATTATCCTTGCAGGTTATATGCGTTTGATTGGAGATACACTGCTTCAGGAATTCCCTGGTAAGATAATAAATATCCACCCGTCCTTGCTTCCTAATTTTCCTGGCAAAGATGCTGTCGGCCAAGCGCTTGCAGCAGGTGCAAAGGAAACAGGGGTAACGGTTCACTATGTGGATGAAGGAATGGATACAGGACCGATAATTGCTCAAGAGGCCGTCGGTATCATAGAAGGAGAAACGAATGAAAGCCTTCAAGCGAAAATCCAAAGCATCGAGCATGGACTGTATCCGAAGGTAGTTCAATCATTAGTCCTTTCCAATTGAGTAATTGCAGCAATAGACTACTATATGAAACAGGGGGAAATAAAGGAAATGAAAAAGCGTGCATTAATAAGTGTTTCAGATAAAACAGGAATTACAAGCTTTGCAAAAGAGCTTCATGAATTAGGATTCGAGCTGATTTCTACAGGTGGAACAAAAAAGGCCATTCAAGAGAGCGGCATCCCAGTACTTAGTGTCAGTGACGTAACTGGATTTCCGGAAATCCTGGAAGGCAGGGTAAAAACTTTAAATCCGTATATTCATGGCGGTCTTTTGGCGAAATTTGACGAACCTGGACACCAAGCACAGCTTGAGGAGCATAAAATTCAGCCAATCCAGCTAGTTTGTGTGAATCTTTATCCTTTCCAAGCAACAATTGCGAAGGAAGACGTAACAGTGGAGGATGCCATTGAAAATATTGATATCGGCGGTCCAACAATGCTTCGCGCTTCTGCAAAAAACCATCAATATGTAACAGTTGTAGTGGACCCAAGTGATTATACAACGGTTGTCGATGAACTAAAGCAAGATGGAGAAGTGAAGTTTGAAACAAGAAGAAAGCTTGCTGCTAAAGTGTTCCGTCACACTGCTGCTTACGATTCCATGATTTCTCAATACATGAGCGATCTTTCAGGTGAAGAAAACCCTGAATCATTGACTGTCACATATGAACTGAAGCAATCTTTAAGATATGGAGAAAACCCGCATCAAAATGCAGCGTTTTACCGTAAGCCTTTAGGTTCTGCATTTTCTATTGCGAATGCAACACAGCTGCATGGCAAGGAGCTTTCTTACAATAATATCAATGATGCAGATGCTGCAATTCAAATCGTCAAAGAATTCACAGAACCAGCAGCTGTTGCAATTAAGCATAGCAACCCATGCGGAGTTGGAACAGGCGAGGATATTTTCACTGCGTACACAAGAGCATTTGAGGCAGATCCTGTTTCTATTTTCGGAGGAATTGTCGCATTGAACAGAGAGGTTGACGCTGCAACAGCTCAGAAGCTGCATGAAATCTTTTTAGAAATCGTCATTGCGCCATCTTATTCAGAAGAGGCTTTAGAGATTCTTAAAGGGAAGAAAAACATTCGTCTGTTAACTATTCCATTCTCTGCAGGCAACAAGAAGGAAATGAAATTTACGACAATTGAAGGCGGCTTGCTTGTTCAAGATTTCGACCATTTTACATTGGATGATGCAACAATCACTATCCCAACTGACAAAAAGCCGACAGATGAAGAATGGGAAGCACTGAAGTTTGGCTGGAAGGTTGTTAAGCATGTGAAATCGAATGCGATTGTCGTTAATAATCAGGAAATGACTTTAGGAGTAGGTGCAGGTCAAATGAACCGTGTTGGTTCAGCAAAGATTGCCTTGGAACAGGCTGGAGAAAAGGCAGTTGGAGCAGTATTGGCTTCCGATGCGTTCTTCCCAATGGATGATACAGTCGAAGCAGCAGCAAAAGCTGGAGTCACTGCAATCATTCAAACAGGCGGCAGTATCAGAGATGAAGATTCCATCAAGAAAGCAAACGAGTATGGAATTGCCATGGTATTGACAGGAGTAAGGCACTTTAAACACTAAAAGCTTTGATGGAGGATGGAAATGATGAAGGTACTCGTAATCGGCCGTGGTGGAAGAGAGCATACGATTTGCACAAAAATTAAAGAAAGCAAATTAGTTGAAACTATCTTTGTAGCACCAGGCAATGTAGGAATGACAGATGTTGCCGAACGCGTTTCAATTGAAGAGACAGAAGTAGATAAGCTTGTTGAATTTGCTCTAGATAATAAAGTGGACCTGACGGTAGTAGGACCTGAAGTTCCTTTGCTGTTAGGTGTTGTTGATAAATTGGAGGCTGCTGGGCTGAAGGTTTTCGGACCAAGGCAAAAAGCAGCAGAAATTGAAGGAAGTAAATCCTTTGCGAAGGATTTAATGAAGAAATATGAGATCCCGACAGGAAAGTATGAAACATTTTCTGATTATGAGCAAGCTAAAGCATATATATTAGAGCATGGGGCGCCGATTGTTATTAAGGCAGACGGCCTTGCAGCAGGCAAGGGTGTAACAGTTGCAATGACATTGGAAGAAGCTTTGGCAAGCATTGAAGAAATGCTTGTCGGTGCGAAATTCGGTGATGCATCTGCGACTGTTGTTATTGAAGAATTCCTGGCTGGTGAGGAGTTTTCCTTAATGTCCTTCGTCAATGGGGACACAGTCATTCCATTAGAGATTGCTCAAGACCATAAAAGAGCATATGATGGTGATCAAGGACCGAATACTGGCGGCATGGGAGCTTATTCTCCTGTTCCTCATATCGATGAGAAAATCGTGCAGACTGCCATTGAAACAATCGTTAAGCCGACTGCACAGGCAATGATTACAGAAGACAGATCGTTTACGGGAATCTTATATGCCGGTCTTATTGCTACAGAAGAAGGCCCAAAAGTGATTGAATTTAATGCTCGCCTCGGCGATCCAGAAACACAGGTTGTTTTGCCTAGGATGAAATCTGATTTAGTTGAAGTGCTGCTTGCTATCCTTGAAGGAGAGACTCCTGTTATAGAGTGGCACGATGAGGATATGCTTGGTGTTGTCGTTGCAGCGAAAGGATATCCAGAAAGCTATGGAAAAGGTGCTGTCATCAAAGGTTTAAACACGATGGAGGATGTATCTATTTTCCACGCTGGCACAAGTTTGGACGAAGACGGTAACTTTACAGTGGACGGCGGCAGAGTATTGCTTGTTGCTGCTAAGAGCAAAACAATTAAGGCTGCCCAAGACAAGGTATATAAAGAGTTAGAAAAGCTGGAAAGCGATGGAGTTTTCTACAGAAAAGACATCGGCTTTAAAGCAATTAAATAATATGAAAAAAGATCCCAGTTGGGATCTTTTTTTGTTAGGCTAGTTCAATACCGCCTGTAATTCCATATACTTGTGCTGTTACGTAGCTTGATTCCTCAGATGCAAGGAACACATATACGGAAGACAATTCAACAGGCTGTCCGCTTCGCTGCAACGGTGTATTTTGACCAAATTGTGGAATTTTGTCACTAGGCTGTCCTCCAGTAACCTGCAATGCTGTCCAAATTGGACCTGGTGCCACCGTATTTACACGAATGCCTTTTGAGGCAACTTGTTTAGCCAACCCGCGTGTAAATCCGGTAATCGCAAATTTAGTAGAAGCGTAATCAAGCAGGTTCGGGCTTGGATTATAGCCTTGAACAGAAGTAGTCGTAATAATGGAAGCCCCTTTTGGCAGAAGTGGCAACGCTGCTTTTACAACCCAGAACAATGAAAATACATTAATTTCAAATGTGCTTCGAAGCTGTTCTGTCGTCAAATCAGCAATATCTTCAACTGCTTGCTGCTTGCCTGCTACTAACGCCAGCACATCAAGACCGCCGAGCTCATCATATGCTTTTTTAACTAATTCACCACAAAAAGCCTCATCACTTAAATCACCAGGGATAAGAACAGCTTTTCGTCCTTCCGCTTCAATCAGTTCCTTTACTTCTTCTGCATCGGGCTGTTCTTCTGGCAGATAATTGATTGCGACATCTGCGCCTTCTCGAGCATAAGCAATAGCAGCTGCACGGCCGATACCAGAATCTCCTCCGGTTACAAGAGCTTTGCGGTTTGTCAATCTGCCATTTCCTTTGTAGCTTTTTTCTCCGCAGTCAGGCACTGGCTCCATTTTTTGCTGCAGTCCTGGCGGGTCCTGATATTGCTTAGGGAAGTCTCCTGTAAAGTATTGTTCTAATGGATTGTTTAGATTAGACAATGCAATCTCTCCTTTTTGTTTTATTTCCGTTTACTCTTTTTCCATGCTTCTCTATTTGGATTCCCAATCATACACAACAATAAACAATACTTTGGTGAAAAATTACAAAGAGAAATAAAAGTAAGAGGTATGGATAATGAGTCTTTTGCATATTATTTACGAATACAATAAGAAGCCTGCAGGCTAGCAAGGCTGCAGGCATTAGTGGTTTATTTTTTCATATCCTCAGGTGAAAAGATGGTTGCAGGATTAAATTCGCTCATGATGTTTTGAATGTCCGCAGGAGAAGCTTTTTCACTATCCTTAGGTTTTTCCTTATTTTCCTTGTGGGCAGTGTGCTCATTGTCTTTTTTAGGTGTATGTCCCTTACTGTTGTCAAATAGAGCAACAATCGGACAATAACGCACAATTCCTTCTGCGATTTTCATTCCAGCAAGCATAGCTATCCATAAATAGGATTGCTGATTAGGTCTTTTTGCGAGCTTAGCTGTGCTCCAGGCTAAAAAGGTAAAGCCAAGTGTGATGCGAATCATTGCATTTATCAAGCTGATATTTTGCTTAGGGTTCATAATAAAAACAGCCTCCTTAGAAAATTTAACGTAATAGTAATATTAGAAAAATCTTTCTGTGATAAAATGATTTTAATGATAAACATTTCCATTTTTTTAAAATAAAAACAAAAGCTGCAAATACAAAGGGGAGAAAACAATGTTAGAGCAACGTTACCGTTGGAAGAACAAATTGTTAAGAAAACATGTTTCCGTCCTAAATGGCGAAATTGCGCCATCCATCATATTGCAAAACGCAAAATATCTTAATCAGATTTTGCGAAAATGGATTTGTGCAAACATTTGGATATACCAAGATAGAATCATTTATGTCGGGCAAGAGATGCCTGGAAATGTCCGCGGCAGTGAAATTATTGATTGTGATGGTCAATATTTAGTGCCGGGCTATATAGAACCGCATTCCCATCCTTTTCAAATATATAATCCCCTTACACTTGCTCAATATACATCTCAATTTGGAACAACAACGCTCATAAATGATAACCTTCTATTGGCTTTGCAGTTAGAAAAAAAGAAAGCGTTTTCTTTTATGAGTCAGATGCGGAACCTTCCAACGTCAATGTTTTGGTGGTGCCGGTATGATTCTCAGACAGAGCTTGCAGAAGAGGAAAAAGTATTCTCCCACAGCAATGTTAAAAGCTGGCTTGAGCATGATGCTGTCATTCAAGGTGGGGAGCTTAGCGGTTGGCCGCAACTGTTGGATGGTGATGATATGATGCTCCATTGGATTCAAGAGACGAAACGGATGCGAAAGCAAGTAGAGGGACATTTTCCCGGAGCATCGGAAAAAACATTAGCAAAGCTGATGCTGCTTGGAGTTGACAGTGATCATGAGGCAATGACAGGCAAGGAAGTGCTTGACCGGCTGATGCAAGGTTATATGGTCAGTCTCAGATACTCATCTATACGCCCTGATTTGCCAAAGCTTGTCAAAGAAATGAAGGAGCTTGGAATCAGCCAGTTTGATAAATGCATGCTGACAACAGATGGGTCTCCGTCCTATTTTTATGAAAGCGGGCATATTGACCAGCTTATCCGCATAGCAATGGAACAAGGAATTCCTTCTGTGGATGCCTATAATATGGCAACCATAAATATTGCAAGATACTACAATATTGAGCACCTGCACGGAAATATTGCGACTGGCAGAGTCGCTAATATAAATTTCCTAAAGGACATCGCTGATCCAACACCTCACTCCGTTTTGGCAAAAGGAGTCTGGGTAAAGCGGGCAGGTGAGATAGTGACAGAAGCGTACCCTTCCATTGATTGGGTGGAATTTGGTTTTGAGCCATTAAAGCTTGACTGGGAATTGACTTATGACGATATGCAATTCTCCATGCCATTCGGAATAAAGCTTGAAAACTCTGTTATCACAAAACCATACTCCATTTCCATTGATGTATCTGGTGAGGCGCTTTCCCAAAATCATGATGAGTGTTTCTTTATGCTGTTAGGAAGAAACGGAAATTGGAGAATAAACACACTTCTTAAAGGATTCTCGAAGGAAATAGGCGGTTTGGCAAGCTCTTATACAGGCGATGGAGATATTATCCTCTTAGGAAAAAATCAGAAAGACATGATAAAGGCTTTCAATAGGATGAAAGAGATAGGCGGAGGAATTGTCATATACAAGGACGGCCAATTGGCTTTAGAGCTGCCGCTGCCTTTAAAAGGTGTAATGGCTGATATGTCTGTTAATGAATTGATTAAGACAGAAAAAAAGTTATTACAATATATTAAGGATGCTGGCTTTCCTTTTGACGATCCAATATATACGCTTGTTTTCTTTTCTGCTACCCATCTACCGTATATAAGAATTACCCAGAGAGGTTTATATGATGTCATGAATAAAAATGTACTCTTTCCGTCAATAATGCGTTAAAATATAAAAGAGATCCTTTTATAAATGAGAATATTCTGATATATGTATAAAAAGGCAACAATATAGCAATAAAATATTGATTGTAGCCCGTGTAACAGCAAATCAATCTGGTACGTATTCTTAGTAAGTGCAGCCTTTTTAGCCTATTTTTACAGAGAACCACTGTTTGCCTTCAGCGTTTTTCCGCCCATTCTTCCTAGCAGGTTTAAAAAAAACGCGCTATTAGGAGGATTTATGAAAAAGAGCATAGTATTGTTTTTGGCGGCAGTTTTTCTTTTATTGACAGCATGCAGCAAAGAACCGGAAAGTGTAGGCACACATGATGAAAATCATCAGGGCGGTGATGCTGGCAAGGACGAAGGCAGTGTGGAGGATTTAGGGTATACATTTCCTCTGACAGGCCTGTCTGCAGATGTGAAAAGCAGTGAGCGAGCAGTCAGCGTTATGGTGAATAATCATCCGAAAGCAAGGCCGCAGACTGGTTTAACTGATGCTGATATTGTATATGAGGTTCTGGCTGAAGGAGAGATAACAAGGTTTCTTGCCATCTATCAGAGCAAGGCTCCAAAGCTGATTGGGCCTGTCAGAAGCGCAAGGGACTACTATATTGAACTTGCTAAAGGTTATGATGGCCTTTATATTGCGCATGGCTATAGTCCGGAAGCAAAGAGGCTGTTGACAGAGGGCTTTATTGATAATCTTAACGGTATGCAGTATGACGGAACATTGTTTCAGCGTTCCGCTCAAAGGCAAGCGCCTCATAATTCGTATATCAGCTATAGCAATATATTAAAAGGGGCGCAACAAAATAATTATGATATGGATGTATCACCTAGACCGCTCACCTTTTTAAAAGAACAAGAGGTAAACCAAATACAAGGGGAAGCAGCGAATAAAATATCCATATATTATGGTTCGAACCCACAGTACAATTCTTTATTCTATTATGATAAAGACACTGAAAAGTATATCAGGTATTCAAACGGCGAAAAAACCGTGGATTACGAATCCGGCATGCCTGTTGCCGTAAGCAATGTGTTCATTTTGGAAGCAGAACATCACACAGCCGACAGCAAAGGCAGACGAGATATAGATTTGCAATCTGGTGGAGATGGCTACTTGCTTCAAAAAGGCAAGTGGAATAAGGTTGAATGGAAAAACATAGATGGCCGGCTTCTTCCGTTTGACGGTGACCGGCAAATAGGACTTGTTCCCGGAAAGACATGGATAAATATCATACCTTCTGATCCTGGATTAGACGCAGCCGTTTCATTAGAGACACAATAAACTAATATACGTAACCGATGGAGGTCATGAAATGCAAATTGATAAACTAAGAGGGAAAGAGCTGGATCAGCTATTTAAATCCATCCTTTCATTAGAGAATTTAGAAGAATGCTATCAATTTTTCGATGATTTATGCACAGTTAATGAAATTCAATCACTTTCACAGCGTCTTGAGGTTGCAAGAATGTTGCGAGAAGGAAATACCTATCATAGCATTGAAAAAGAAACTGGTGCTAGCACAGCTACAATCTCCCGTGTGAAAAGATGCTTGAACTACGGCAATGACGCCTATGTTATGGCATTGGACAGAATTCAAGGAGACAAGACTTCGGAAGAAGAAAGTGAATAAGATATTTTCCTGAGCAGGCAATGATTGCCTGCTTTTTTGTTTAGTTAAAAAAGCTGAGCTTGCTGAAACATTGTCTCTTACAAAATCGTCCTATTATAAAGCAGAACTACGTGAAACTTATTGTTATTCATAACGAAATATCCTGCAAATATTTACATGCATAATTCCCGCCTTTCATTTCTTTTTTGTAACATACACAAATGCTATAATGATGTAATGGAAGTTAGAATGGAGGATTTTTGCATGTACAATGTCCGTGAGTGGCGTCACGTTTTTAAATTAGATCCGAATAAAGAAATTTCAGATGAACATTTAGAGAAAATAGCTGAATCAGGAACAGATGCGATTATCATTGGCGGGACAGATGGGGTTACGCTTGAAAATGTGCTGAGCATCATGTCCCGAGTCAGAAGATATACAGTTCCTTGCATACTAGAAATATCAACAATCGATGCTATTACTCCCGGTTTTGATCTTTACTTCATACCAACTGTCTTAAACAGCAAGGATACAAAATGGGTGACAGGTCTGCATCATGAAGCAGTAAAGGAATATGGTGAGATTATGAATTGGGAAGAGATACTTGTCCAAGGCTATTGCATCTTAAACAGTGATTGCAAAGCAGCTAAAGCAACAGATGCGAATACCGACCTCGATGCCCTTGATGTTGCTGCATATGCAATGATGGCAGAGAAAATGTTGCACCTGCCTATTTTTTATCTTGAGTACAGCGGTTCTTACGGAGACGTGGAGGTTGTCAAGGCAGCGAAAAGAAATCTGACCGATACTGTCCTTTTTTACGGCGGAGGAATAAGATCACTGGATGACGCGCAGAAAATGGCGCTCGAGGCAGATGTAGTGGTTGTTGGAAATATTATTTATGATGATATAGCGGCTGCTTTAAGCACCGTGAAAATAAAGAATCTGCATTGATTACAAAAACGGAAAAAGGTATTATAGAATATATGTTCTTATGGCGGTGAGATAATGCAATTTTTAACAGATAAAATATTAAATGGTTTAAATCCTGAACAGCAAAAGGCTGTTAAGGCAACAGAAGGCCCGCTTCTTATAATGGCAGGAGCAGGAAGTGGAAAGACAAGAGTGCTTACACAAAGAATCGCTTATTTGATGGTTGAAAAAGGGGTTAATCCATACAACATCTTAGCGATAACATTTACGAATAAAGCAGCAAAGGAAATGAGACATAGGATTGCAGGAGTGCTTGGCGGCGCGAGCGAGGATATCTGGATTTCCACATTCCACTCCATGTGTGTCCGCATCCTGAGGAAGGATATCGACAGAATCGGCTATAACAGAAACTTTACGATTTTGGATACGACAGACCAACAGTCTGTAGTAAAGCAAATTTTAAAGGAAAGAAACATCGATCCGAAGAAACATGATCCTCGGGCGATATTGGCAAGTATCAGCTCTGCTAAAAACGAACTGATTACACCAGAGGAATATGCAAAAACAGCAGGGGATTATTTCGCTCAGATTGCCAGTGATGTATATACCGAATACCAAAGACGTTTAAGAAAGAACCACGCTTTGGATTTCGATGACTTGATTATGCAGACAATCCACTTGTTCCAGCGTGTACCGGAAGTTCTTGAATTTTATCAACGCAAGTTCCAGTATATTCATGTAGACGAGTATCAAGATACGAATAGATCTCAGTATATGCTTGTAAAACTGCTTGCAAGCAGATTCCGCAATCTTTGTGTTGTAGGTGATTCTGACCAGTCTATTTATCGTTGGCGCGGGGCGGATATTGCCAACATCCTTTCATTCGAGAAGGATTACCCGAACGCAACGGTGGTCATGCTTGAGCAAAACTACCGTTCTACGAAGAAGATTCTTCAAGCTGCCAACAAAGTTATTGAAAACAACACAGGCAGAAAAGATAAAAATCTGTGGACGGAAAATGAAGATGGAAATAAAATTCATTACTATCGTGCAGACAGTGAGCAAGGGGAAGCACAATTTGTAATTGGTAAGATCCAAGAAATCAGAAGAGAAACCTCAAAAAAACTGGCTGATATTGCGATTCTTTACCGTACAAATGCTCAATCTCGTGTAATGGAAGAAATGCTTCTAAAATCAAATATTGAATATTCCATTGTCGGGGGAATAAAGTTCTACGATAGAAAAGAAATTAAAGATACACTTGCTTATTTAAGACTGATTGCAAATCCCGATGATGATATTAGCTTGCAAAGGGTCATAAATGTGCCGAAACGAGGGATTGGTTCAAGCTCTATCGATAAAATCGCTAATTTTGCAGCAATGCATGATATGTCTATGTATGATGCGATTGAATCAGTTGAGCTAATTGGATTAAGCCCAAAAATCACAAAATCAGTAGCAGAATTCCACAACTTCATCCGTAAGTACAGTGAAATGCAGGAGTACTTGTCTGTAACGGAGCTGGTGGAGGAAGTGATTGAAAAGTCTGGTTATCTAGAGGCGCTAAAAGCAGAGAAATCGATTGAATCCCAAAGCAGAATTGAGAATATCGAGGAGTTCATGTCTGTTACGAAAAACTTTGAGGACACAAATGAAGACAAGTCTTTAATTGCCTTCCTGACAGATTTAGCTCTTGTTGCAGACATCGATAAGCTTGATGATGACGGCAATCAGGCAGATGCTGTTGTACTAATGACGCTCCACTCGGCAAAAGGACTGGAGTTTCCAGTAGTATTCTTGATTGGTCTGGAAGAAGGGGTTTTCCCGCATTCCCGTTCCCTTATGGAGGAAGTGGAAATGGAGGAGGAAAGAAGACTTGCCTATGTTGGGATTACAAGGGCAGAACAGCAGCTGTTCATAACAAACGCTCAAATGAGAACATTGTTTGGTCGTACGAATATGAATCCTCCTTCCCGTTTCATTAAGGAAATACCAGAAGATTTATTAGAAGGAGTTCCAGAAAGAAAGAGCGAATCGAGATTCAGTGCCAGACCGGCAGCACCTGCAGCAAGAAAAGCAGTTATACGCCCTGCGGCAAGGACAACAGGTGGAGAGGATATTGGCTGGAATGTCGGAGATAAGGCGGTTCACGGTAAATGGGGAACCGGTACGGTAGTAAGCGTTAAGGGAGACGGAGACTCCAAGGAGCTTGATATTGCATTCCCAAGTCCGGTAGGCATAAAGAGACTATTGGCGAAATTTGCGCCGATCCAAAAAGGCTGATGAACGAGAAAGGAATGGAAGTATGGATCTACAAGCAGCAGAAAAAAGGGTAAAGGAATTGCATAACCTTTTAAATAAATATAACTATGAATATCATGTACTTGATAATCCCTCTGTTCCCGATGCAGAATATGATGCTCTTTTAAAAGAGCTTGTTGATTTGGAACAAACATTTCCTGAATTAAAGACAAGCGACTCTCCTTCCCAAAGGGTTGGAGGGGAAATTTTGGATATGTTCTCAAAGGTCCAGCATGAGACACCGATGCTTAGTCTTGGGAATGCCTTTAATGAAGCTGATTTACGTGATTTTGACAGAAAGGTGCGCCAAGCAATTGGAGACAACTTTTCTTATGTTTGTGAGCTGAAGATAGATGGACTGGCTGTGTCGCTTCGCTATGTAGATGGATTGTTTGAACTGGGAGCGACACGCGGTGATGGCACTACTGGGGAGGATATTACAGCGAATTTAAAGACAATTCGCTCCATCCCTCTTCGGTTAAATCAGCCTGTAAGCATTGAAGTGCGAGGCGAAGCCTTCATGCCGAAGAAATCCTTTGAAGCACTGAATAAAGCAAAAGATGAGAACGGAGAAGAGCCGTTTGCCAACCCAAGGAATGCGGCAGCTGGCTCTCTCAGACAGCTTGATCCAAGGATTGCGGCTTCCCGAAATCTTGACATCTTCCTTTATGCGATTGGAGATCCTGGAGAAACAGGTGTGCGATCTCACAGCCAAGGACTTGATTTGTTAGATGAGCTAGGCTTTAAAACGAATAAAGAAAGACAGCGTTGTGCAACAATTGAGGATGTACTTCAGTATGTGGAAGGCTGGCAGGATAAGCGCCCTCATCTTCCATATGAAATCGATGGAATTGTTATTAAGGTTGACAGCTTGGAGCAGCAAGACGAGCTAGGTACTACTGCGAAAAGTCCAAGATGGGCAATCGCCTATAAGTTCCCTGCTGAAGAGGTTGTCACAAAGCTCCTTGATATCGAGCTAAGCATCGGACGAACAGGTGTGTTGACGCCGACAGCGTTGCTTGCCCCTGTTAAGGTGGCGGGGACTACTGTCAAACGGGCATCTTTGCATAATGAAGATTTAATTCGCGAAAAAGATATTAAAATCGGCGACAGTGTTGTTGTAAAAAAAGCGGGCGACATTATTCCTGAGGTCGTGAATGTTCTTGTGGAAAGACGAACAGGCGAAGAGCAGGACTTTATCATGCCGACTGAATGTCCTGAATGCGGCAGTGAACTGGTAAGAATTGAAGGAGAAGTGGCTCTGCGCTGCATTAATCCTAAATGTCCTGCCCAAATAAGAGAAGGGCTAATCCACTTTGTGTCCCGCAATGCCATGAATATTGACGGACTTGGCGAAAGGGTTGTTAGTCAGCTGTTTTCTGAAAAGCTGATTGAAGATGTTGCTGACCTCTATAAGCTTACATATGAGCAGCTTATTAATCTGGAAAGAATGGGCGAAAAGTCTGTGACGAACTTGTTGAATGCTATTGCTGCATCTAAAAGTAATTCCTTAGAGAGGCTGTTGTTTGGGTTAGGAATTCGTCATGTTGGAGCGAAGGCTGCTAAGACGATTGCGATGGAATTCAGCAATATGGACGCATTGGCTAATGCGAGTGTTGAAGACTTAAAAGCAATTAATGAGATAGGCGATAAAATGGCTGATTCAATTGTTGCATTCTTCGAGCAGGAAGAGGCTGCAGAGCTGATTGAGGAGCTTAAAGCTTCTGGAGTAAACATGGAATATACAGGTGCAAGACCTGTTGCACTTGAGGATTCAGACAGCGTGTTTGCCGGAAAAACAATTGTTTTAACTGGTAAACTAGAGCAGCTTTCCCGTAATGAAGCGAAAGAAAAAATCGAGCTTTTAGGCGGGAAGATTACGGGAAGTGTCAGCAAAAAAACAGATCTCGTAATCGCCGGTGAGGATGCAGGCAGCAAATTGACGAAAGCAGAACAGCTGGGAATTGAAGTTTGGGATGAGGATAAGCTGTTGGAAGAACTAAAGGTTAAAGGTGTGTAATGTTGATGAAAAGAAGCTTTTTATTTATAGCCAGTCTCGTTTTTCTACTTACTGCCTGTGCCCCCAACTTCCAGAAAGAAGAGGAAGTAAAGAGTGAAACAGGCGATAATGAAACGGAGACAGCCATCCTGCCGAAATTCAAAATATCGGATGAGTATTACAGCATGAGTCTTCCTTTCAAAACATCGGAGGCGAGAGGGCTTGTCGTCAATAATTTGAATTCAAGGTACGACATCAGTGAGTTTGAGAGCGGTTTGATGCGAGTTGCCCAAAACACATTCAGTACAGAAAACTATTATTTTCAAGAGGGGCAGTATTTGAATAGTTCAACAGTTGCTTCATGGCTGAACAGAAAGTACACAGCGAAGGAACTGAAAGATAAGAAAATGTCTGAAAGTGACAATGTCGGGTTGAATCCTTCTGATGAAGATAAGAGCCAAGCAGAAAGTGGAGAGATGGATCCGATATATCTTGCACATATTCTCGAGCATGATTATTTAGTGAAAAATGAAGAAACAAATAAATTGGAGCTGGGCGGTGTGACAATCGGCCTTGCACTAAATTCGGTTTATTATTATCAGGAAAAAAATAACGGATCTACAAAAAAGAAAGATATTAGTCAGCAAACACTTCAAAGAGAAGGGAAGAAAATTGCTGCAGAGGTTATCAAAAGGCTCAGAAAAATCGAAGGCTTAGAAAATGTACCAATCAACATCGCCTTGTTTGAACAAAAAGAGACGTCCTCTGTTGTACCAGGCAATTTTATTGCTTATGAGAATGCAGGAAGTGGAGAATCTTCTTTAGGTGAGTGGAAAAGTATAAATGAGAAGTATGTGATTTATCCGAATAATGATAGCCAGTATAAAACAGAAAATGCTGCCTTCTCAAAATTTCAAAATGATATTGAAGAATATTTCCCGAATTTCAATGGTGTAATCGGCAAAGGATTTTATATAAACAATAAGCTGCGGAGCCTCAGCATTGAGATGAAGATACAATTTTATGGAGCGACAGAAGTCATCGGTTTCTCCCAATATGTAGCTGGGAAAGTGATGGATCGTTTCAAAGACACAAACCAGGCAGTACAGGTTAGCATAACTTCTGCAAATGGAGAAGAAGCACTGATAGTCAGAGATGCAGGTCAGGATGAACCGTTCGTTCATATTTATCAGTAAGGTATAAAGATTATCCCAATACGGGGTAGTCTTTTTTATTTTCCTTTTTTTGCAACAATTTCAATGACTGTAGGTGGAATTTTTTTAGTATAGTGGTAAAGAGTATCTATATAAGGAGTTGGAAAGAATGACAAATCCAAATTTAGATGATTACCTGCAGCAAGGTATGTACGGCACTAAAGAAACAAAGCCTGAAGAAAGAAGGCAGTTTCTCGGAACAATCAGGGAAAGGATTGTTCTTGCTTTGAGGCAGAGCCAAGTAAGAGAACCAGATGTCTATAAAGAGGCAGAGGAAGCTATTAAAGGCAATAAGGGGGCAAAACTTTATTTAAACGGCCACTTGGATTATTCCTATTTGTCTAAGTACTTAAAAATCGCCAATCAGCAAAACATGGAATATACAATTGTAACAAATAACGATTATAACAGTGATATCGGTTTGCTGATAGCATATGACCATGCAGTAGACAAAGAAGATATTTATGTAACAGAAAATTCAGCAGAAAAGAAGGCAGACGAACCGAAAGAGAAAAAAGGATTTTTTGCTAAGCTCTTCAAAAGATAATAAGGTTTATGGCGAGAGGGAAAAGAATGCTGATTCTTTTCCCTTGTTTCTTTAGATGAGGTTTAAAAGGGACAGGCACGTGATATACAAAAAACAACAGGATATTTCGTTTATTTATGGGAAATGTAAAAAAAGTAAGTTATATAACTTGTAATGTAAAATTAAATTGTGTACAATACAATTGTGTAAAACATTATTTAATTGGAGGGTTTAACGATGTCAGAAACATTGTTCACTACATCTGTAAAAGCGGTTGGCGGAAGAGAAGGAAGAGTAGAATCAGAGGATTATGTCATTCAATTAGAAACAGCAATGCCTGGAACACCAAGAGCAAAACAGCTTGAGGATGCAACTAACCCAGAGCAGCTGTTTGCAGCAGGCTATGCAGCTTGTTTCGATGGAGCTCTTCAGATGATCGCAGGAAAAGAACGTGTGAAATTTGAATCAGAAGTGACAGCAAGTGTCAGCCTGATAAAAGATCCAACAGATCAAGGTTTTAAACTTGGTGTTAAATTGTCTGTCAAAGGTACTGGCGTAGATAAAGCTACTTTAGAAGATCTTGTTCATAAAGCACATAATTTCTGCCCATACTCTAAAGCAACTAGAGGCAATATTGACGTTACACTTGAAGTTATTGCTGCATAATAAATCAAAAAACCATCGCCTACATGTGATGGTTTTTTTATACCTAAAAAGAAGCGCCTTTTTAAAGACGCTTCTTTTTTATTTGGCAAGCTGCTGTAAAAGATGAGCCAGGGAATTTTTTAACTGACTAAATTCCTGTGGTTCTTTATTAGAAAGCTTGAATATTTCTGCTGGAATGCAGGCTGCTTTTTCTTTAAGGCTTTTGCCTTGTTCTGTTAACGATACCATAACAGAGCGCTCGTCTTCTTGGGAACGTTCCCTCTTGATAAGACCGTTCTGTTCCATCCGTTTTAACATTGGAGTTAATGTGCCTGAATCAAGGTACAGCTCTTCTCCCATGCTTTTCACACTTAGCACCTCATGCTCCCATAATAACAGTAGAACTAAATATTGAGGATAAGTCACATCAAGATCCTCAAGCAAAGTTTTGTATTTTTTAGTCATTTCTCTTGAACTGGCGTAAAGCAAAAAACAGAGCTGATTTTCCAGTTTAAGCATATCTATTTCATTTGCCATTGTAGTTCACCAACTTTAAAGTATCTTAATAATATTACTATTGTAATCCAATTATAGCTTTTTTCCTAATGAAGTAAATTGGGGCAGCATTATAAAGGCAAGATTTTTGGAAGGATAACAAATACTTCATTGTTCTTGTTGCCTTAATAGAGGCTTGTTTGATATCATCAGATTATTGCATGGAACGTACTTGGAGGTGACAATTATGTCAAGGATTACAAAAGAAGAAGTAAAGCATGTTGCAAACCTTGCGAGGCTTGCGATTACAGAAGATGAAGCTGAAAAATTTCAGAAACAGCTTGATGCAATCATTTCATTTGCTGAGCAGTTGAATGAGCTGGATACAGAAGGTGTTGTACCAACATCCCATGTGCTCGATACGAAAAACGTATTGCGTGAAGATGTTGCAGGAAAAGGCCTGCCAATCGAGGATGTCCTGCGAAATGCTCCAGAGCATCAGGACGGCCAGATCAAGGTGCCATCAATTATAGAGTAAGGAGGGAAGAGGATGAGCTTATTTGATCAAAAAGCGGCAGATTTACAAGAAATGCTGCTTAAAAAAGAACTTTCTGTTACAGATTTGGTGCAGGAAGCATACACGAGAATTAAGGACGTAGATGAAAAAGTACAAGCCTTTATGACATTAGATGAGGAAAATGCCTTTAATCAGGCGAAGCAGCTTGATGCAAGATTGGCTGCAGGTGAAACGACAGGTCCACTGTTCGGTTTGCCAATCGGGATAAAGGATAATATTGTCACTAAGGATTTAAGAACAACATGTTCTAGCCGCATATTGGAGAACTTCCAGCCAATCTACAATGCGACAGTTATGGAGAAATTACATAATGCAGGCACGATTACAATCGGGAAGCTGAATATGGATGAGTTCGCGATGGGGTCATCAACAGAAAACTCCTATTATATGAACACAAAGAACCCTTGGAGTTTAGATAGAGTGCCAGGTGGTTCATCAGGCGGATCAGCAGCTGCAGTTGCTGCAGGAGAAGTTCTGTTTTCACTTGGATCTGACACAGGCGGCTCTATCAGACAGCCGGCTGCCTATTGCGGAGTTGTCGGCTTAAAGCCTACATACGGACGTATTTCACGTTTTGGTCTTGTGGCATTTGCGTCTTCTTTAGACCAAATCGGACCGATTACAAGAACAGTTGAAGACAATGCCTTCTTGCTGAAAGCTATTTCAGGAGTAGATCCGATGGACAGCACATCAGCAAATGTGGCAGTTCCGGACTTTACGAAGAGCTTAACAGGTGATATTAAGAACTTGAAAATCGCAGTGCCAAAAGAATACTTAGGCGAAGGTGTAAGCGAGGAAGTGCGTCAATCTGTGCTTGATGCTCTTAAGGTGTTAGAAAAGCTTGGAGCAACATGGGAAGAAGTATCATTGCCACACAGCAAATATGCGTTGGCAACTTATTATCTGCTGTCTTCTTCAGAGGCTTCTGCTAACTTGTCCCGCTTTGACGGAATCCGCTACGGCTACCGTGCAGAAGATGCAGGAAGCTTAATTGAACTCTATAAAAAGACTAGGGCAGAAGGCTTCGGAGATGAAGTGAAACGCAGAATCATGCTTGGAACTTTTGCATTGAGCTCTGGTTATTATGATGCTTACTATAAAAAAGCACAAAAAGTCCGCACACTTATTAAGAAGGACTTTGAGGATGTATTTGAGAAATACGATGTAATCGTAGGACCTACAACCCCAACACCAGCATTCAAAATCGGTGAAAATGTGAATGATCCATTGACGATGTATGCAAATGACATTCTGACAATTCCAGTAAACCTTGCTGGAGTGCCTGGAATCTCTGTTCCTTGCGGATTCACAAACGGATTGCCGCTTGGCTTGCAAATTATCGGTAAGCACTTTGATGAAGAAACTGTTTATAAAGTGGCATATGCATTTGAACAAGCAACGGACTATCATAAGCAAAAACCAACGCTGTAAGGGGTGAAATAAATGGAATTTGAAACAGTCATAGGACTTGAAGTCCATGTGGAATTAAAAACAGAATCGAAGATATTTTCTGCAAGCCCGAACCATTTTGGGGCTGCACCAAATACAAATACGACAGTTGTCGATTTAGGTTATCCAGGCGTATTGCCGGTCTTGAACAAAAAAGCTGTCGATTACGGTATGAAAGCGTCAATGGCATTGAACTGCCAAATTGCAACAGAAACAAAGTTTGACCGTAAAAACTATTTCTATCCAGATAATCCGAAAGCATATCAAATTTCTCAGTTTGATAAACCAATCGGTGAGCATGGCTATATCGATATAGAAGTGGACGGTTATAAGAAAAGAATCGGAATCACACGTGTTCATATGGAAGAGGATGCTGGAAAGCTGAACCATGGTGACGGTTATTCTCTAGTCGACTTTAACCGCCAAGGAACACCTTTGATTGAGATTGTTTCAGAGCCTGATATCAGAACACCAAACGAAGCATATGCATACCTGGAAAAATTGAAATCAATCATCCAGTATACTGGAGTATCTGACTGTAAGATGGAAGAAGGCTCTTTACGCTGTGATGCGAATATTTCCATTCGCCCTGTTGGACAAGAAGAATTCGGAACAAAAACAGAATTGAAGAACTTAAATTCATTTAACTTTGTTAGAAAAGGTCTTGAATACGAGGAAAAGCGTCAGCGTGAAGTTGTTCTTGGCGGCGGTGTGATAGAGCAGGAAACACGTCGTTATGATGAAGCAGCAAATACAACAATATTGATGCGTGTTAAGGAAGGTTCAGATGATTATCGATATTTCCCAGAGCCAGACTTAATGGACCTATATATCGATGAAGATTGGAAAGCTAGAATTCGTGCGGAAATTCCAGAGCTTCCTGATGCTCGTCAGAAGAGATATGTAGAAGAATTAGGCTTGCCTGAATACGATGCTAATGTATTGACTGTTACGAAAGAAATGGCAGATTTCTTTGAAGCGACAGTAAATGCTAAAGCAGATCCTAAGCTTGCCTCTAACTGGATTATGGGTGATGTATCAGCATACTTGAATGCAGAAGGAAAAGAGCTGGCAGATGTTGCACTGACTCCAGAGAGTCTTGCAAGCATGATTAAACTCATTGAAGATGGGACAATCTCCAGCAAAATTGCTAAGCAAGTGTTCAAAGAGCTGATTGAAAACGGCGGCGACGCAGAACAAATCGTTAAAGATAAAGGATTAGTGCAAATTTCGGATGAAGGAGCTCTCCTTCAGGTAATTTCCGAAGCATTGGACAATAATCCGCAATCAATTGATGACTTCAAGAACGGCAAACAAAAGGCTGTCGGCTTCCTTGTTGGTCAAATCATGAAAGCAACAAAAGGACAGGCTAACCCGCAAATGGTCAACAAGCTGCTTGTTCAAGAAATAAACAAAAGATAATGTAGAAAAACCAAGAGCTAACTGCTCTTGGTTTTTTCATTTATTTCGACATTTTCTCTGCATATTTCCCAGGAAAAGTGTTCTCTTGGCAATTTTCGAACTTTTTTTTGCAAAGCTTGTCCTAATGAAGATACTTAGCTAATCTTTTTCGGTCCGATGCGGTCTTTTTTTATTGTTTTATCATTTATTTTCGGTTCAGTGTGATTAAAGAAATTAATAATATTGGATCTGTGCAAGTATATAAGCAGTAAAAGATAGATGATAAATATAAGTTCATGTTCTAAAGTAGCATCGAATAGGGCATACAGCAATATCGTAATTCCGACAGATATGCTGCCGAGGAATACATATTTAGTTATCCAGATAACAGCGATAAATGTTAAGTAGACAACCAAGAACATAACAGGATTTGCGACAATCAGCATACCTGCTGTAGTGGCGATGGCCTTTCCGCCACGGAAGCCTGCGAACACAGGGAAACAATGGCCGATTACAGCCGCCAAACCTGTGTAAATCGGATCGATATCCTGGTGCAATAAAATTGGAAGAGCTGCAGCTAGTGCACCCTTGCCGATATCGAAGATGAGTACGGCGAGACCAGCTTTTTTCCCAAGAACGCGAATAGAGTTCGTTGCTCCTGGATTAAAGCTGCCGTGCTTTCTTATATCGATACCAAAAAACATCTTACCTATTATAATGGCAGCTGGAATAGATCCTATTAAATATGCGATTAATATCGTATACAAAAGCATTCTCCTTTGACGGTATGATAAATATTCCCATTTCCTATGTTAGTATATGCAAGCAGAAAAGTATACTTGTTCCTGAATAACATGATTTTAAAAAAACGGCAAAAAAGCCGCCAATTTTAATTGATAGGCGGCTCTTGTGACAAATATAGTCTATTCAAATCCTGCCATGACAAGTTCTTGGACACTGACAACAACCTCTTCTGTATCCATATATTTCACAGAAACATTCATCCCTTTTTCTAGGAAGATGCTGTAAGGGAAATCATTAGATGACACTTGGAATATTCGTTTATCTTTATCTACCATAAAGCGGACGACAGTGCTGCCTTCCATTTCTGATTTATAGACATTGCTGATTGTCCCTTGTAATTCCTTCATATCAGCCAAATCGGTAGGAACTGTGTTATCGTCCTTTAGCAATGTAGCAATTGCATATTTATAATCATTAAATAGCTTTGATTTTTCATTGCTGTAGCTGTAAACCTTCTCATCCTTGGCGTTGACAAGAACAATTTGTCTCAGCACGTTGTTGCTGTCCATCAAAGGAACTACCCATGTAAACTGGCCATAGATCGTATAAAGTATAGGCGTGCCAGCTTCATATTTTTCCGCTCTGAATGTCTTTTCCGCCACATTGATGGCAGACTTTCCATTTAACGATCCATTTGCATTCTCATAGAATGTGAGCTTGCCATCTCTGGCATTTATGAGAGAGTAGCCGACCATGCTGCCGCTGTCTGATTTAGGACGAGTGAAATCTGTAAACCAGTTTAACGCAAGATCCTTATTGAACACTCCATTCACTTCATCTATGTCTTCCCATTCTGTTGGCACCTTTATATCTTCTTTAGAGAAAATAGTATTCCAGAAGCCATGCACATATTTTCCATACCATTCATTCCAATCTTCCGCTACACTTGTTGGGATGACATGATCGATAAATGCAGGAATCTCGTTCATCTTATAATCTTTTATTTCCCCGCTTTCTGGGTCAATAATATAAATGCCCTTTACATCGACAATTTCCCTAAATTTATTGTAGTCCCCATATGGAACAACATAATAGGGCTTATCATTATCATCGGGTTCAAAGCTTGCTTCGAGCAGGACAGAGTCCTTGTGTTTTTTTCTTACAAGACGCTTTAAGTCTTCGTTGAAATAGGCAGATGGAACATAAGTCATTTCTGATTTTACTAAAACGGCATCTTTATTTTCATCCTCTGCACTCATTTTAACGAATCCAGGAACAGGCACATCTTTCATCCATTTAAAGAAGCCTGTGTATTCAATGGGCGTTACCCAATAAAGATGATCGTCGATTTTTTGCAAAGTAGATTCCCCGAGGTCATAGTAGGAGGCATGTGACAGCTCCCCAAGCTTTTTTTCACTTCGATACCTTGCGTATTTTTCCGGAACCACAGCAATATGCTGTTCATCTGTAGATTCTTCTTGCTCTTTGGCAACAGTGGCCTTTGCTGCTACAAAATCATACTTATCATTAGCTATTGTCAAAGGATAAACAAATTGGAAGTAAGCACTTGCGACCAGCATGGCAATCCCGAGAAAGCTTGTGTAATAAAATCCTTTTGCTTTCCGATAAATGATGTCAGCCAAAAAGAACAGCGCTAAATAAAATAAGCTAAACTTAATTGCAGCCTGCACAGAATAATCGATAAGCTGGAAATAAGTTAAAATAAAGATGATAATCGCTCCAAGTATGACGCGCAGAAGCTGTGTGTATAAAAAAACTTTACTGCGATAATAAGCTTTCCAAACAATTGGATTAAGCGTTAACGCGAGCAATGATAATAAATATATCATTAACATAAACCTCCTTATGATAATTGCTTCCATTGTAATACGGAATGTTCCCCATAATAGTTTCATAAATCATTCCTAACTTAATCCGACAAAAAACATCTTTATAAGATCAGAAAAATGTTACTATAAAAAAGTATGACTCGCTGGAAAGCTTATTAATTGAAAAAAATATAACATTGGTGTAGGGGTTGAGCATTTTATAACGTCTATTATGTGAACATGTTTAGAAGGGGGGAGAGAATAATAGCAGATCAAGAGTTGATTGAGTTAGTCAAACTTGGAGATGATGATGCATTTAGACAGCTCGTCGAGAAGTATCGCCAAGATGTATTTCGCACAATTTACAGCATCCTGAAGGATCAGAAGGAAGCTGAAGATGCTGCACAGGAAGTATTCCTTAAAATTTATTACTCTCTCCCTAAATATGAAAACCAAGGATTTAAGACTTGGATAACGAGAATTGCTGTCAATCATTCGATTGATGTTAAGCGAAAACAGCAAAGAAGAAAAGAGGACATTACAGAACAAATCGAGCTGGATACAGGAAAAAAAGACAATGTAGTAGCAGAAGTGCTCATTAGGCAGCAGCGCAAGCTGTTAAGAGAAAAGCTCAACGATATTCCAGATAACTACCGTGATGTTATTTATGGCTACTATATTGCGGAAAAGAGCTATCAGCAATTGGCAGAAGAGCAAAATGTTCAAGTCAAAACAATTGAAACAAAACTGTACCGGGCAAGAATCTGGTTGAAGAAGCATTGGAAGGAGGAGGATTTCTTATGATAACACACTATTCTTTTGAACAATGGCTAGAGTATGCAAAGGATGAACTGGACGAGGGTAATCGTTCACAAATGGAAGACCATCTATATGGATGTGATCATTGTCTTGATTTGTATGTCCAAGCAGTAGAAGCACAAGAACAGGAACTACCGTCTATTTCGGATGTGGAAGGCTTCACAGATCAAATCATGCAAAAAATTACACAGGAACAGGCAGAATTAATGGATATACCTGTTGTAAAACCGAAAAAGAAAAAATCATTCTATCAATCCTCTATCTTTCACTACGCAATTGCGGCCAGCATTACACTAGTTTTGATGACGACTGGAGTTTTCCAATCGATTATCAAACATACTGAAAGCATTCAGAAGGCAGAAATGCCAATGAAACAGGAAGAGGTAAAAGTAGGCTTTGTTGATAAAACATTTTCTTGGCTAAATACATTTGATGGGAGTATGAGTATGAAGGAGGAAAAGAAAAAATGAAAAACCCGTTTGCCGCATTTATATTAGCTTTCTTTCCGGGAGGCGGACTATTTTACATTGGAAACCGGATAAGAGGGTCCTTGTATGGAGCAGCTGTATTCGGACTGGCTGTATTCTCGATATTTCTGTTTAGCATGTCTGGATATATGGATGGGGTTGTTGCAGCCGTTATTTTTATTGGCTTTCTCATCTATTGCATAAGCATTTTGGACACTTATATTACAGCTAGCCGCTATTTTAAAAGACAGGTTCTCCCAAGCAGTCAGACAGGTGATGGAACGGAGAGAACAGTGCTTGTAAATACAATAGAATCACAGCGTTTTTACACCATTGTTTTATCCTTTGTGCCTGGTTTAGGACATATTCAATTAGGATTGATGTACCGAGGGATAACTCTATTGTCCACTTTCTTAGGGCTGATTATCATGGTGCTGTTTGTTTCCATATTGACAGGTGCAGGAGAGTTTCTGCTGTTTCTTGCTATCCTGCCGGTCATTTGGGTATATGGATTTTTTGATGTGATGCAGCAGTTTACCAAAAAGCAAAATGGAGAGGAATTGGTTGACCAGACGATTTTCCAAGACTTTGAAAAAAATCGTGAAGACGGAAAGAAAAGCAAAATCATTGCCACTTTTTTATCCATTTTTCCAGGAGCCGGCCATCTTTATTTAGGGTTGCAGCAAAGGGGGCTGCAGCTGATGGCAGCATTCCTGTTTGCAATCTTTTTAATCAATGAGCTTTACTTAGGGATTTTCCTATTTCTAATTCCGATTATTTGGTTCTACAGCTTTTTCGATGGACTCCAAAAAGCATCTAAAATAGGAGAAGTGGAGCTGGAGGATACACCTGTTATCGCCTATTTGACCAATTATCAAAAATGGGTTGGAGTTGGACTTCTTCTTGTAGGCTTCTATTACATGATCGTTAATATCCTGCTTCCTGCCTTTTCTTCAAGGCTGAAGGTATGGCTTGGAATTGATTTGCAATTCTTGTTCTATCATTATTTCCAGACAGGAGTAGTCTGCATCATTCTTATTCTAGGCGGATTGCGGGTGCTTGTCGGCAATAAGAAAAATACAGACAAATAAGCAGTCAGCAAAAAAAAATTGCATAAAGGGGGAGAAGCACGGAATGAGAACATGGAGAGTTGGAACATTTTCGATGGGGTTGTCACTTTTGTTTCTGGGGGTTTTCTTGTTATTGTCGCAAATATTGGATTGGAATATCACAACGGCATTAAAGCTGTGGTGGCCTGTCATTCTTGTAGTCCTTGGGTTGGAAATCCTTGTGTATCTGTTCCTTAGCAAGCAAGAGAAGCCATATTTGAATTTTGACCTTTTCAGCATCGTTATCGTTGGGATATTAGGTACAGCAGGGGTCATCATGGTTTTTTTGCAGACTTCAGGCGTTATGGATTTAATTCAAGATGAAATTAAAAAGGAAGCAATAACATTGGACCTTCCAGCCTTTAACCAAGATATAAGTAAGGATATTAAAAGAGTCGTAGTAGAAGGTGACGGCATAGAGCAATTTAGAGTCGAAGGAATAAACGAAAGAAATGTCTCCATGTTTGGTACATACAGACAAGACAGTACAATCGAAAAGATAGAAAAAGCAGAGGATTATCTTACCATTACGGATAAAGGAGATACACTGTATATTAGGGTGAAGGAGCGTCCGCATCAAACAGGATTGTATGAAGATTATTCAAGTTTGGATGCTACTCTGCTTGTGCCGACAGATGTCCAACTGGAGCTTGCTGATCTTTGGAGCAATATTTCTCTTAATCCAAGAAATTTGAACAGTGATTGGAAAATAGCAGGTACAGGGGAGATCGGATTGGATATTAGAGAGACAGATAATGTTCGTGTCTCCGTCCAAAATACGGACATATACAATAAAGAGGACCAGAATTGGAAGTTTGCTAAGCTGGATAATGACATAGACGGGAACGCGGATTCAGCTAGTGAAGTGGAAGTCACAACGCCTAATGCTACCCTTGAAAAAGGAAAAGCGGAAAATCATATATATGTATCCAATAGTGACACATTGATCTTAAATAATATGAAATAAGAATTTAATCAAACGTTTGTTTAATTTTATAAAACAGGCAAAAGCGGTTGGAACGCCTATTATTAGGGTATAATTGATAGCAGATTTCTAAATCCTGCAGAGCATTTTTCGCAGGATACTAAATATTGCCTAATGAAGTAGTTTTCGTATATGATGTTAGATGGTAGAAACAAGTCATGAAATTATGAAATAGGATGATGGGTATGAAAAGGGCTAGAATTATATATAATCCTACATCAGGCCGGGAAGCTTTTAAGAAGCATTTACCGGAGGTGCTGAAAAAACTGGAGAACGCAGGGTATGAAACATCCTGCCATGCTACGACAGGTCCAGAGGACGCTACAACAGCGGCAAGGATTGCAGTAGAAAGAAGATATGATCTTGTTGTTGCTGCAGGCGGTGACGGGACGATTAATGAAGTAGTAAATGGGCTTGCAGAGCAGGAGTACCGGCCGAAGCTTGGGATTATCCCAGTGGGAACGACTAATGATTTCGCAAGAGCCTTGCATATCCCCCGAGATATTGAAGCTGCTGCCGATATAATTGCAAAAGGAGACACAATTCCTGTTGATATCGGACGGCTGAATGAAGATAAGTACTTCATCAATATTGGCGGCGGAGGCAATTTGACAGAGCTTTCTTATGAAGTGCCAAGCAAGTTAAAAACAATGCTTGGACAGCTTGCCTATTATTTAAAGGGTATGGAAAAGCTGCCTTTCATTAAAGCAACGAAAGTAAAGATAGAATACGACGGCAAATTGTTTGAGGGAGAAGTCATGCTGTTTTTAATTGGGCTGACTAACTCTGTCGGAGGGTTTGAGAAACTTGCGCCAGGCTCTTCCATTAATGATGGTCTATTCTCTTTGCTAATCTTGAAAAAGGCAAATTTAGCTGATTTTATTCGAATCGCTACATTGGCTCTGCGCGGAGAGCATATTAATGATCCAAGCGTTATCTATGTTAATGCCAACCACATTAAAGTAACATCAGAGGAAAAGGTTCAACTAAATCTCGACGGTGAATTTGGCGGGGTTCTTCCAGCTGAATTTGTTAATTTGTACAGACATTTTGAAGTGTTTGTTCCAATAGACAGTATCCGTGATGAGGACCGTCCTGATAAAGAGACAGCAGTAAAAGAAACAGACGAGTAAAGCTATAGAGTGAGGATGACTCACTCTATCCACCACTCTTTTAACCCCCAAAAAAGCCCCTTTTTTCCATTGTTTTCAACTGACCAAAAACGAACAAGGATTATAGATTACAGGAAAAGTATGATACAATTTGTTCGGTATACTTTTTAAAAGATAAATGTAGCAAAGGAAGTAGACAATGAGCAGAACATTGCCCGTTCAAAAGAACGATATAATAGATATAGTATTTGAAGATTTGACACATGACGGCTCTGGTGTAGCAAAAGTTGAAGGTTATCCACTGTTTATCCCCAATGGACTTCCTGGAGAAAAAGCAAAAGTTAAAGTTATTAAAACGAATAAGAATTACGGCTTTGGCAGAATGCTCGAGCTGGAGGAAAAAAGCCCTTACCGAGTGGAAGCACCATGTCCTATTTATAAAGAATGCGGCGGCTGCCAGCTTCAGCATCTTAATTATGAAGGCCAGCTTATAATGAAGCATAAGCATGTCCAGGACGTTCTTACAAGAATCGGGAAAATAGACGCTGTTGTACACCCGACTATCGGGATGAGTGAGCCGTGGCGCTACCGCAACAAAGCACAAGTGCCGATAGGAGAGCATGAAGGCGGACTGATAGGCGGTTTCTATCAGCAGCGCAGCCACCAAATTATCAATATGGAAGCTTGCCTTATTCAACAAGAGGAAAATGATGATGTCGTAAGAGCAGTGAAAGAAATCTGCCAAAAACACGGAGTAAAGGCATATAATGAAGAGCGTCACAAGGGTGAGCTTCGTCATATTATGGCCCGCCGCGGGTTAGTTACCGGTGAAATTATGGTTGTTCTTATCACCAGAACAAATGAAATTACTAACAAAAATAAAATTGTGGATGAAATTGCACAAGCTGTTCCAGGCTTAAAATCAATTATCCACAATGTGAATAACAAAAAAACAAATGTAATTATGGGAGATACGACTAAGGTATTATGGGGACAAGAAACAATCACTGATTATATTGGTGATGTTAAGTTCGCTATTTCTGCCCGTTCTTTCTATCAAGTGAATCCAGAACAGACAAAGGTTCTCTATGAAAAGGCGCTCGAATATGCTAATTTGCAAGGAGAAGAAAGTGTTATTGATGCCTATTGCGGTATAGGCACCATTTCCTTATTCCTCGCTAAAAAAGCGAAAAAGGTATTCGGTGTAGAAATCGTTCCCCAAGCAATAGAAGACGCAGGCAAAAACGCCTTGCTCAATGATATCCACAATGTGGATTTTGCTGTCGGCAAAGCAGAAGAAGTTATCCCCAACTGGTATAAGGAAGGGAATACAGCAGACGTGCTCGTAGTCGATCCGCCAAGAAAAGGCTGTGATGAAGCACTATTGCAGACAATCATTGACATGAAACCGAAAAAGGTCGTATACGTTTCCTGTAATCCGGCAACATTAGCAAGAGATTTACGCGTCCTTGAAGACGGCGGCTATAAAACACTTGAAGTACATCCTGTGGATATGTTCCCGCAGACAATGCATGTAGAGGCTGTTGCGCAGTTGGTATTAAAATAGAATGCTTCCCGGGTTTTTTTCATGAAATCCGGGATTTATTTTTTTATGCATCTAATTTTAAAGTGCAGGGGAGCTATATGTAGAATTTAAAAGGGGAACTATTAACAGCATAAATAGCAACTAGACTTAGGGATTAATGTGTAAGGATGAAACTATTTATTTTTTTATGGAGTTATTGCTTAAAAACCATTGTTTCTTTCCATCCGAAGACCCCTAATCTTCCTTTTTGCAGTTCTCTAATGATTAATTCGTTTTGCTCTTTTAACAAACGACTTTTTACATCTGCAAGAGGTATGTTTGCTGTTCTTCTTATTTTTTTAGTTGGAGCTATTGCCATCACTATCACCGCCTTGAGTTCATATACGATAAGTAAAGAATTAATCACCTGTGCATCAAGAAATGTGCCCCATTTTTCTCTTAGTCTTATCTAATGATTCTTGCGTTCTATATCTATCTTCACTATCTCATAACCATTTCTCATCCTCTGTGCTTCCGTTAATGAGTAGTTGATTATTCTGTGAACAACAAGATAACTTAAAGGGAAGCCTCTAGTTAAAAGTCGAAATTCCTCGAAAAATAAAGCTATTCAGTTATTGACAGAGCCTATACAGCAACTTATAATTAACCTGTAAATTGAAAGGGTTTTCATTTTTGGGTTATCACTTTATGTGATATTTTTTTGATGTATTGATAAAACGTTTAATCATTTTTTACTTAAATATATAGTTGGTTTTATTCCTATATTTTTTACATAATGATAAAACGTTTAATCAATTTTTTTATGCTGCAAAATTATATAAAAGGTGGGGAAAATGAATGAAAAAATCTTTGTCAGTAATACTAGTTTTCATGTTGATTGTGTTGGCTGCTTGCAGTAAACCTGGCAGCAGTTCAACGGGAGGAAATGAAGCAAGTTCTGATTCTTCGAATGACTCTAAACAGGAAAACAGTGCAGAGATAGAACCGGAGGATGGAGCCGAGCTGGTAATGTGGACAAATGGAGATGAAGAAGCAGAATGGTCCAAATTTGTTGCAGAAAAGTACACCGATAAATATGGGGTTCCTGTCAAAATTGAAGAGGTGAGCCATGTGGAGGCTGCCGGGAAACTGGAAACAGACGGACCAGCAGGGCTGGGTGGTGATGTATTTACCGGGGCACATGATCATGTAGGGACAATGAACGCAGCAGGACTAATTTATGAAAACTATTTTGCTGATGAATATAAACAGCGTTTCATGGAAGGAGCCATCACTGGAGTTTCTTCAAAGACAGATGAGGAGATGAAAGTTTATGGATATCCAGTTGGTATTGAAACAATAGGATTATTTTACAACCAAGATTTATTAGATGAGATGGGCTTTAAGCCGGCAGAAACGATGGATGAGCTTATTGACCAATCAAAGCAATTTATGGAAAAGAATCCTAAGTCATACGGATTTATGGTTGAGCCAGGCAACTATTATTTAGTGCATGGGTTTCTTGGAGGATACGGCGGTTATATCTTTGGTGAGGATAATACAAATCCAGAGGACATTGGTTTGAACGGGGAAGGCGGACTTAAAGCTGCAGAGCTGATGACAAAAATACATGATGAAATTCTGCCGCTTAAAAAAGAAGACATTACTGGTGATGTTATCAGTTCCCAGTTTAATGAAGGAAAGTTGCTGTACTATATAACAGGTCCATGGGCAGTAAAAGGGCATCAAGATGCTGGAATTAACTTTGGTGTTAAAACAATGCCTTTATTGGACAATGGGGAACATCCTCAAACCTTCTCAAGTGTTAAATCATTATTTGTAAACGCATACAGCAAATATCCAAAGGCTGCAACATTACTTGCACAATTTGCAACCTCTGACGAAATGCTGCTGGAACGTTATGAAATGACAGGGCAATTACCGCCTGTAAAAACATTGATGGAGAATGAAACAATTAAAGCAGATGAGATGAATGCTGCTTTCTTGGAGCAAGCGCAATATTCTATATCAATGCCTAACATCCCAGCAATGCAGCATGTGTGGGCAAGTATGGAAGTCGCATTTACAGCATTATGGAATGGCCAGTCTGAACCAAAAGAGGCCCTTGATAAAGGTGTTCAGCAAATTAAAGATGCAATTGCTTCACAAACTGAATAGACATGTGTTGAGCCAATGCCTTCTTGGGATTGGCTCAACAGCATAACTAAGGAGGGAATGATAAATGGCAACACCAGAACGGAAGCTGAATGAGGGTCTGTTGACAAACAACGAAAAGGCGGCACCGCCTGTAAAGAAACAGTTCTTTACAAAACCTATGCTTGCAGCAGGTTTATCTGTTCTTTTTATGGGACTCGGACAGCTCTATAATAAACAATACTTAAAGGGATTAACTTTTCTGTTGCTAGAATTGTATCTTCTTATTTTTTGGACAGTGCCCTTCCAATGGGCGATGTGGGGTCTCACAACTTTAGGAGAAACTGTTCAGACTAGACAAGGGTTTGAAATTATTCAAGGAGACCATTCCATCTTTTTAATGATTGAAGGGATATTGTTTCTGATTTCATTCTTGCTGTTCCTGTGGTTTTATTATTTAAATATTCGCGATGCCTACAAGGTTGCTGCTAAAGCAGAAAAAGGCATCAAGCCTAATAATGCGAAACAAATGCTCAAAAACATTTGGGATAATGGGTTTCCTTATATTCTTTTGACTCCCTCTATCCTCTTTACCGCCTTCTTGACCATTTTGCCTTTGCTGTTCGGAGTATTGATTGCTTTTACAAACTACTCAGCACCAAACCATTTGCCGCCGAAGGCTTTAGTGGACTGGGTAGGTTTTGACACGTTTGTTCAACTTTTCAAAATGAAAACATGGAGCGCTACATTTTATGGTGTGTTTTCTTGGACAGTAATCTGGGCTGTTCTAGCGACGATTACAACTTATTTTCTGGGACTTGTTTTTGCTGTTTTGATATCCCAAAAAGGAATAAAACTGAAAAAGTTTTGGAGAAGTATATTTATCTTGCCATGGGCAATTCCACAGTTTGTATCCATTTTAATCTTCCGCAATATTTTTAATGGAGAGTTTGGACCAATTAATAAGTACTTAATGGACTGGGGAATTACAGACCAGGCAATTCATTGGCTTTCAGATCCAATTTTAGCAAAGCTTACACTGGTTATTGTAAACATGTGGTTTGGCTTTCCGTTTTGGATGGTGCTGATGAGCGGTGTTATGACAAGTGTGGATAAGGAAATTTATGAAGCTGCAGAGGTGGATGGTGCTTCTTCTGTACAAAAGTTTTGGAAAATTACAATGCCGCTTATCATGTTCTCAACAGCTCCACTGGCAATCATGTCGTTTGCGAACAATTTTAATAACTTCAACATTATTTACTTAATGACACAGGGTGGACCAGTTAATACTGATTACTCATATGCAGGTTCCACAGATATCTTAATCAGCTGGATTTATAAACTGACATTAGATAATAGCCAGTTTGCTGTTGCATCTGTTGTGTCTATCCTGATTTTCATTATTATCGCGATATTCTCGATCTATAATTTCAGGAAAACACGAGCATTTAAAGAGGAGGATATGATGTCATGATAGGGATATCTTTAAGAGAGAAAATAAGCAAATTTTTCACTTATACTATTTTAATCATTACAGCCATTTTCGTCTTGTATCCTGTTATTTGGATTATAACTGGATCTTTAAATCCCGGGGATTCACTATTTTCTACAAGTCTCATTCCAGATTCCTTATCATTAAAACACTATGTTTATTTATTCAATGAAACAGATTATTTAAATTGGTATAAAAATACGCTGAAAATTGCTTTTTGGAATATGATTTTATCTACCTTCTTAGTAGTAACAGCAGCATACGCCTTTTCCAGATTCCGCTTTCCAGGCAGGAAGCAGGGGCTGATGACCATGCTTGTCTTGCAGATGTTTCCAGGATTTATGGGGATGATTGCAATCTATATCCTGTTATTGCAGCTTAATCTATTAGACAATCATTGGGGATTGATTTTAGTTTATGCAGGTGGTTCAATTCCATTTAATGCATGGCTCGTAAAGGGTTATTTTGATGGCATGCCGAGAAGCCTGGAGGAAGCAGCAAAGATAGATGGTGCCAGCAATGTGAAAATTTTCTACAAGATTATGATGCCGCTTTCCAAACCAATCTTAGTTTTTGTGGCGGTAACTAACTTCATCGGACCATGGATGGATTTTATTTTTGCCAGATTAGTATTGCGCTCAAGCGAGAAAAAAACATTGGCTATCGGACTTTTTGAAATGGTGACTGGGCGCGGGAACAGTGAATTTACTACATTTGCAGCTGGAGCAGTTCTAGTGGCAGTGCCAATTACTATTCTGTTCTTTATCTTCCAGGATCAGCTGACAGACGGCCTAAAGGCAGGAGCTAATAAAGGTTGATTCCTTTAAAACTGCGCTCATATGGATAAAAAAATAGCTTCTTCTTAGATTGGGAATCTTAGTTATTTATAGGTTTGGCGTGATAAAATACAATTACTCTATAAAGATGGAATGATACAAACCAATTTAAGAACAGCAATTGATTTATATATATGAGAGGAAAGCCATAATGGAGAAACCAACAATTAAAGATATAGCAAGAATGGCTAATGTTTCAATAGGCACTGTTTCCAATGTAATAAACGGAAAAGGAAGATACTCTGTTGAAACAAAGAAGAAAATTGACAAAATCATTAAAGAACTAAACTTTATGCCAAATGTGGCAGCAAGAAGCTTAAAGGATAAATTAAACCCATTAATTGCACTGGTTGTGCCATTTGCCGATAAAGGAGAAGTCTTTGTTAATCCATTTTTTACACAGCTCATTTCTGGTGTTGAAAGCGGAGCAAGAGACAGGAATTTTCATGTGATTGTTGCTGCGGTCAAAGATGAACCTCAATTATCTGTTTTGCTGGAGAAGCAAATAAATGGTTTGATTGTTTTTGGTGCAAATGAAAACCAAGTAATACTGGAAGAGATAAAAAAGCTGAGACTGCCGACGGTTTTTATGGACAGCTATCTTTCTGATCCTGAGCTTTATCAGTTAGTGATAGATGACGAATTGGGAGGATACTTAGCAACGAAATATTTAATCAGCTTAGGGCACAAGTCAATCAATGTTATTGCTGGCAATCTTGATCCTATCGGCAATCCGGCAGAAAAGACAAAAATGAATACAGTCGGCCATTTGCGGCTTTTTGGTCATATAAAGGCATTAGAAGAAGCAGGAATTGAGTTTGACCCAAGCTTAGTTTTTCCACATGAATTTTCAGTAGAGGGCGGTTATACAGCCGCACAGCAAATTATAAAACAAAAGGGGAATTCGACTGCTGTATTTGCTTTTTCAGATATGACAGCCATGGGAGTTATTAAAGGCTTTTATGATCTCGGTGTCTCTGTGCCAAATGATTTCTCTGTAGTAGGATTTGATGATTTGTACTTCTCGGAATATTTAACACCAGGATTGACAACTGTTAGACAGGATATTTATGGAAGAGGTCATTCTGCTGTAAAACTTCTCATCGATCAAATAGAGGAAAAGACTATGGAACACAATCGCAAAATAATTTCTCCAGTCAGTCTAAAGATTAGGCAAAGCACGGCTTCGTTCAATAGCTAATCTTATAGGAGCAAAAACGTAGAAAAGCTTCTGTAAGGCACACTGACGCATATCCCCTTATCCTAAAGGGAGGGATAACTTGTTATGTTAAAAGAAGCGATTTTCCATAGACCTATAAATAATTTTGCTTATGCTTATGATAAAGAAAAACTGCATATACGTCTCCGTGCTAAAAGAAATGATTTAACGAAAGCCTATTTAATTTATGGTGACCCATATGAGTGGAGCGAGGATGGCTGGCAAAATCGGACAAAACCGATGCATCTGGAAGGAACAGACGAATTATTTGATTATTGGTTTGTGGAGATAAAGCCGGAATACCGCCGTTTGCGGTATGGTTTTGAGTTATATTCAGGGAATGATTTACTCATTCATGGAGAAGGTGGCTTTAAAAACCATTATCCGAAGGAAATAAGCTTTTACTACTGTTTTCCATTTTTAAATGAGACAGATGTCTTTCATGCTCCAGATTGGGTGCAGGATACAGTCTGGTATCAAATTTTTCCTGAGAGATTTGCAAACGGAAATCCTGAATTAAATCCAAAAGAGGCACTAGCTTGGGGAAGTGAAGAGCCAAAGCCAGACAGCTTCTTTGGCGGAGATTTTGAAGGAATTATCGAACACATAGACCATTTAGTTGACCTAGGGATAACGGGAATTTACTTCACACCTATCTTCCAATCCTTCTCCAATCATAAATATGACACAATTGACTATATGGAGATTGATTCCCAATTTGGTGATAAAGAAACGTTTAAAAGATTAGTAGAAATCTGTCATCAAAAAGGCATTAAAGTGATGCTGGATGCTGTTTTTAATCATAGCGGCCTCTTTTTTGCTCCGTTCCAGGACGTTTTAACAAATCAAGAAGCATCTGTTTACAAAGACTGGTTTCACTTTAGAGAATTTCCTGTAAAACCATTGCCAGTTCCTAATTATGATACATTTGCCTTTACGCATATGATGCCTAAACTGAATACAGAAAACCACGAAGTAAAAGAATATTTGCTGGAAGTGGGCCGCTATTGGATAAGAGAATTTGATATTGACGGCTGGCGTCTTGATGTGGCAAATGAAGTGGACCACCAATTTTGGCGTGAGTTTAGAAAAGCAGTGAAAGAAGTAAAACCAGATGCATATATCCTCGGTGAAGTTTGGCATGATTCCATGCCTTGGCTTCAAGGAGACCAATTTGACGCAGTAATGAATTATCCTTTTACAGAAGCAGTGTTAGGCTACTTAGCAAAGGATGAGCTCCATGCAGAGGAATTTGCAGAAAAAATTACAACTGTTCTTACAGCCTACCCCAAAAATGTTAACCAAGCTGCATTTAATTTGCTAGGCAGTCATGACACACCAAGAATATTAACAGTCAGCAATAACAGCAAAGAAAAGTTAAGATTGTTGTTCTTATTTCAGCTGTCCTTTATGGGAAGTCCTTGTATTTATTATGGAGATGAAATTGGTCTGACTGGAGAAAATGACCCTGGCTGCCGCAAGTGCATGGTGTGGGAAGAAACAGACCAGGATCGTAATCTGTTTGACTTTGTTCAAAAACTGATAGAGCTTCGAAAAAACATAGCTGCTTTTGGCAGCAATGGCGACTTTCAAATACTTGAAGCAAACCGGCAGACAAACCACATCGTCTACAAAAAACAAACCAAGACAGAAACGCTTCTTATAACTATCAACAACTCTAATGACTCGATTGCAGTGTCTATTCCATACGATTTTACGGACAAAAATCCTGTAGATCTATGGAGTGGCACGCAAATGGAAGAGAATTCGAGGATTAATTTAGATCCATATGGGTTTTCTATAATCATGCTGAAATAAAATAATGTTGAAAAGCTTGTGGATAAAGCTATCAACACTTAATGAAATTAGTTGAAAGTCTCCTGTTGTGGATGGGGGGCTTTTTTTGTGGATATCTTCTTATTAATTATAAGATATCCACAATGTAATCAATAGTTTCTATTTTCTCTAAAGGGATAAATTATAAAAGTGTCATTATTTTGTCAAAAAGCAATAGTTAGCAATTAGAAAAGGGATAGTATACTTTAAAATAATAGGATTTCTCCTCTATAAGAAGAATTAGCCGAATAGACTGATTTTCTTCATAGAGGTTTTTTAGTGTCTATAGGTTTCTCAGGGACACATATCAAGAAGAGGGAGGTAGAAATGAATATAGTAATTAATAGAATTAATGAACATTTAAGAAGACTATCACCAGCACATAAAACACTTGCTAACTATATACTGGATAATCCAGATCAGGTTGAAAGCATGACAGCAAGAGATTTAGCTAAAAGGACACATAATGTTCCAAGTACAGTAATTTCTTTTTCTAAAAAAATTGGTTTTAAAGGATTTAACGAATTAAAATTTCAATATTTAAATGATGAGCAAAATAATCATTCTATCAATGAAGAAATCATTTATTCTTTTAAGAAAGCGGAGCAAGTGACAAAGAATCAAGCTTTTATAGATGCTGTTCAGCTGTTAATTTCTGCACGTAAGATATTTATTATGGCGTTTCAGATGTCCCAAATACCAGCAAAAGACTTTTATTTTAGAATGAGAAAGATAGAGCCAGCAAAAATGATTTTCTTTGATTCGTATGCAGATCAATTCCGAATGGCGTCTCTCATGGAGGACAAGGATGTTATTCTAATTGTATCTAACAGTGGTGAATCTGATGAAATTCTTGATATTGAAAGAGAGTTAAGTAAAAAAAACTGTAGGCAAATATTAGTGACGAATGGAGTTAATAGTTCTCTAGCTAAATATGCAACTATTGAATTAAGCATTGGTTATTTAGAGGAAAATCCAATTCTGTTTAAGGAAGCTCCTACAACAGCTAGATATGCTTTAATTTATCTGTTAGAGAAACTATATTTAAACATTCTTCATGCTAATTATGATGAATCATTTCAGCGAATAAAAGAAACGAGTCAGTTCTTTAAATATTGATATGGTATTAGACAAATGATAAAATTTGTCTTTTTTTTAAAAGGAGTGCGAACAAATTTCCAAAAGTTATTAAGCCATTGAAAATCTGTTTCTATGTCTGTACTATCTATTTTAGAAAGCGCTTTCTAAAATCTCTTGATTCAATGGAGGAGTAAACATGGCAGTTAAGTTTTTTGTTGCAGTGACTGGTTGTGCAGCAGGGATAGCACATACGTATATGGCGCAAGGGGCGCTGGAAAAAGCAGCAGAAGAATTAGGAATAACAGCAAAGGTTGAAACTCAAGGAACAATTGGTACAGAGAACGAATTAACAGAGCGAGAAATTGAGCAGGCTGATGTAGTTATTATTGCAGCAGATATCCATGTTGATAAAAGCCGTTTTGTAGGGAAAAAAATACTTGAAGTAGATACAAATCAGGTATTAAAAGATGCAAAGAGTTTGATTGAAACTGCTTCAGAAAAAGCTGTGCTATTCAGTGGAAAAGGAATGAAAGTCGGAAAGAACATGGAAGTGGGTTCATCATCAAACAAAGTGGTCAAGTTCCTAATGTCAGGCTTAACGGACATGATTCCTATTGCAATAGCGGCAGGGTTACTGCTAGCTTTTGCCAATACATTTGCTTTTCAACCAGATCCAAATAATGCAGATCTAGTTGTCTGGGGATTCTCCGATGATGCGAAGGGAATGTTTTTCTCAAAGCTATTCGATTTAGGGAAAATAGGCTTTACTTTAATGATTCCAATATTTGCGGCAGGAGTTGCTAGAGCAATTGGAGACAAGCCAGCTGTTGCTCCTGCTTTTATTGCAGGATATATGATTAATGATGCAGGGTTCTTAGGAACAGAGACAGGGGCCGGCTTTTTGGGAGCGATTATTGTTGGCTTTGGCGTTGGCTACCTTGTCCGTTTGCTGAAGAGTATCCCTTGGCCAAATATGCTTAAACCTGTTGTGCCTATTTTGATTATCCCACTCATCTCAACTTTTATTTCGTTTATTGTCATCTACTACTTAATCGGACAGCCAGTAGCTTTAGGTATGAATTCTCTCTATACCTTTATTAATGATATTACAAAAAATTACGCTGCTGCTCCTATCATATACGGAGCAATATTAGGCGGCATGATGGGAGTGGATTTAGGAGGTCCAATCAATAAAACAGCAATATTAGTTTCCCAAGCGATTTTTGTTGATACGATGGCGCAATTTGGGCCAGATGGGGTTAATGCCATTCCGCAAGCAGCGGCATGCTCTGCGATTGCAGTAGCGCCACTAGGAGCAGCGTTTGCTACATGGCTGTTTAAAAAATATTTTACGACAGATGAACGCGCACTGGGATCTTCAGCGTTTGTTATGGGGATTGTGGGCATTACTGAGGGAGCAATACCTTTTGCAGCAGCACATCCTAGTCTAATCATAGCTAATACAATATCATCAGCAATTTCAGGGGCATTTATTGCTGCTGTTGGAATACAATTTTACGGCGGAATTGGTTCACCGCTAGGAGCCTTTATAGGGTATACAACAGGTCCAACCCTTGCCTGGCTATGGTGGATTTTGATTATTTTATTTTCTGCATTAATTAATGCGGTACTGTACAGAATGACATTAAGAAAGCGGGTAATTGTAAATGGCTGAGATTTTTAATGAGAATAATATTTTTATAGTTGAAGACAATTTGGAAGATAAGGAACAGTTATTTAAACTTATTGCAAATGATGCATATAATTTGGGATATGTAAAATCAAATGAGGAATGCTTTAGGGGTCTTTTAACACGTGAAAGTCAACAGACTACAGGATTTCAAGATGGATTTGCTATACCTCATTGTAAAGATCAAACTGTACAAAATCCAAGATTATTAATATACAAAACCTCACCTATTCCGTGGAACAGTCTTGATGGACAGGCAATCGTGTTTTCTTTTGTTCTGTTGATACCTGAAGATTCTGCTAAAGAGCATTTGCGATATTTAGCTAAAATTTCAAAGTCATTAATAGATGAATCATTTCGGCAAAGATTGAAAACAGCTGATAAAATAACCATTCATCAATTAGTTTGCAGGAACTTGGAGGTGTAAAATGAGTAAAGTTCATATCGTTAACCATACTCATTGGGATCGGGAATGGTATTTTACAACAGCAGATGCTTTAGTGTTAAGTGAGAGTTGTTTTACACAAGTTCTAGATGAGCTAAACAATAATAAGGATGCAATGTTCTGTTTGGATGGGCAAACGTCTATTTTAGATGATTATGTAAGATTAAAGCCTGAGCGTGCCAAACAAATTGAATCCTTTATAAAGCAGGGACGATTAGCTATTGGCCCATGGTATACGCAGACAGATGCTTTTTTTGTAAATGCAGAGTCTATTATCCGAAATCTAACTATTGGTATTAGAGACAGTCTGAAGTATGGGGGATACATGAACGTAGGCTATTTGCCAGATACATTTGGATTTAACGCACAAATGCCTACTATTTTAAAGAATTGTGGCATCGACAACATTGTTTTTTGGAGAGGTATTAATTTTAAAAAACATGCTATTGGACCCTATTTTAAATGGCAGGGTCTTGGAGGCCAAGAAATAATTGCTGTTAATTTAGTAGACGGGTATGGTGCAGCGGCACATCTTCAGGATACAGATGAGTATATTGCAAAGAGACTAGTTCCAGTTACAAATAAACTCAAGCAATTAACGGACAGTGATGAGATTATAATGGCGTCAGGCGGAGACCAACTGGATATTATTCAAGATTTGCCTCAGAAATTAACAACTATAAATAAACAAACGAAAGACTGCTATGAAGTAAGCACATATGCACATTTTCTTGAATACCTCAGGCAACAAAAAAATCTGAAACTATACATCGGTGAACTTAGAGAACCTTGCGAATCCCGTGTGCATAAGTCGATAGGTTCAGTAAGATATGATATTAAGCTTAATAGCTTTTTGCTGGAGCAAAAGCTTCTGTACCGTGTTGAACCCATGATGGCTATTGCTAGGGCAAAGGGAATTCATATTGGAGAAAAATTACTTTCAGTAGCTTGGAAAAAGTTACTTGAGGGCCATGCGCATGACAGTATGGGAGGATGCATATCAGATGATGTAGCAACTGATGTACTTCATCGCATGAAAGAAGCAAACGAAATTGCTGACGGCATCGAAAATATGATGAAGAAGCGGTTATCTGAACAGATGCAGTTAACCGAACAAGAGTTATTGATTGTTAATACAACACCTTTTCCATTTAGTGGTTTAAGAATCATAGAATTTATGAGTCCTTCAAAAAATATTAAACTAGTGGACTGTGAGGATGCTGTTATACTAGAGGCAATCTATTATGAAGGTAGGAGTAACATCCTCTTAGAAACACCGAAAGGACCAAGGTATATACAGGAAGAACCTTACTACATGCTGAGGGTGCTAGCTCCTATTGAGATACCAAGTATGGGCTATCGTGTCATTAAATACGAAAACTCTAATCATTCACTATTAGAGTTGGAATCATCTAGTGATACGTCTATTGCTAATAAATATTGCAAAATTTTCTTCGAAGAGGACCAACTCAAGCTAACTACTCATTTTGGTAAAACTATCGACAACTTTATAGAGTTTGAAGACTGTGCAAATGATGGAGATACTTATGACTTCTCTCCGTTGAAAGGCGATATACCAAAACTACTTTCATTAGAACTTAAAAAAGTTAGGAAATCTTCACTTATGGAAATGATGACATTAGAAGGTACTTTTCATTTACCTCTAAATTTAAAAGAGAGACTCAAAGAAAATGGTAGAACAGGTACGCTTTCTATTAAGTTGCAAATTAGCTTGCTGAAAGACGTAGATCGGGTTGAGTGCGTATGTATAGTAGACAATCAAGTATATACCCATCGGTTGCGTGCAAAAATTAACACAAATATAAAGGCAAAAGAAACAATCTCATCGGTGCCCTTCGGTTTCATTAATCGTCCAGTTTTAAACGGTGATCCAGTAGACTGGGAAAATGAATATGTGGAGATCCCAACAGATATAGAACCTTACGATGCTTCTGTAGCAGTGGAGAGCAACGAATATCATTTCACTGTGTTCAGCAAGGGGATGAAGGAATATCAATTTATTGAAGATAGTTTTTACCTGACATTATTTGCATCGACAAGTCAGCTAGGGAAACCGGACCTGCTTTATAGACCTGGACGTGCTTCTGGAGATACAACAAAAAAAGGGCATGTAATGATTCCAACCCCAAAAGCAGAACTGATTGGAACACACCAATTTAACTTTGCTTTTCGAATTGCAGAAGATAAGTATGATGAGGAATCTACTGCAAAGTGTTGGGAGGACTACACTGTAGAGCATATAAGCTATCAATCTCAAACACTAAATAAGTTTATTCATCGTCTCGATAATAAGCTTCAGCCTCGTGAACAAGGACAACAGCTATCCTATGCTTTTTCATTATTGGAAGTACCTAAAGACAATCATTTCAGCAGTTTGTCCCCGTCTCTGTATGAAGATAATGCATTTTTATTACGGTTGAAAAACCCAACAGATAAATTTAAACGTCTAACCGACTATAAATTTACAAGTTTTACAAAGATAGCTAAAGTAAATTGTATTGAAGAAATACTAGAAGAGGATGAGTATATTATTCCTCCATATGATATGTTGACTCTTAAACTTTGGCTGTAAACATTTAAAGTGAAAAGCATAGTTTATGCCATTGGAGAGAGTTTAACTTTAACAATTAGTCCAATTCATTAACTCTGAAAAAAATCTCATATATGAAAAAACAATATCACCGAAAACAGATATTGTTTTTTTGTCGAATTTCCACTTTATTTTGCCAGATTATTGAAATATAAATATGTAAGCGCTATAATTATATTATGGAACAACGTACCACATCGTGGAACGATAAAAGAGGTGATGGATAGAGAAATTATTTTTTACCATTAAAAATGTAAGCGTATTCCAACTATTGAAAAGCAGCAGTATGACTTTAGCAGTAATGTTTTTCTGGCTTTATCTATCGTTAACTACTAAACAAGCAAGAAGAATTGGATGACGCGTTTAATGGTATTTGGAAAGGACTAAAATCCTTTTACAGAACTGTATAAGCTATTAGACTACATAATTACTTATATTATATGCAGCGTCTTTTTCGATTGCTTAATTACCTATATGGAAAGGTAAGGATGCCGAATGAAAATCATGAAGTCGATTGAGAAGATTCCAGGGGGCCTAATGCTGGTTCCGTTGTTTTTAGGAGCTATTATTCATACGTTTGCACCAAAATCAGGAGAGTATTTCGGTTCATTTACGAATGGGCTGATGACAGGTACAATTCCCATTCTTGCTGTCTGGTTTTTCTGCATGGGGGCAGGGATTAATTTAAAGTCGACAGGAGTCGTTTTGCGGAAATCAGGAACGCTGCTGGTGACAAAGATTGGGGTTGCATGGATTGTTGCCCTTGTGGCCGGAGCATTTTTGCCGGAAGGCGGAGTGCAGACAGGCTTTTTTGCCGGGTTTTCGATTCTGACACTTGTTGCGGCGATGGATATGACAAATGGTGGTTTATACGCGTCGATGATGCAGCAATATGGAACAAAGGAGGAGGCTGGGGCATTTGTTTTGATGTCGCTGGAATCCGGTCCTCTTGTGACGATGCTTATTCTTGGTTCAACTGGAATAGCGTTTGAGCCTCAGGCATTCGTCGGAGCGGTGCTTCCATTTTTGATTGGGTTTATTTTAGGTAATCTAGATTCTGATTTCAGAAATTTTTTCAGCAAAGCTACACATACGATGATTCCGTTCTTTGGATTTGCGTTAGGTAATACGATTGATCTTGGCGTTATTGTGAAAACTGGCTTTGCCGGTATTTTACTAGGCATTCTTGTCATTGTTGTTACAGGCATTCCGTTAATGCTGGCTGACAAATATATTGGCGGAGGAAACGGAACGGCCGGAATTGCTGCATCAAGTACTGCTGGAGCAGCGGTTGCTAACCCGATGATTATTGCTAGCATGAAGCCTGAATTTATGCCAATTGCCCAGTCTGCAACGGCACTGGTCGCTGCATCTGTAATTGTTACGTCTATCCTAGTGCCGATATTGACTGCTTCCTGGTATAAATATATGCAAAAGAAAAATAAAACAAGCAGCGGTAGCGGCTTGGACTCACGGGCAATTTAGGAGCAGTTTCTTCCTATATATATAGAAGGAGTTGGTGAATGATGAGCAGGATTGTCACTGTAGGTGAACCGATGGCCCTTTTTGCTGCAGAGCATGAGGGGCTGTTGGAGGAAGCAGAGAAATTTAGTCGGTTTGTAGCAGGCGCAGAAGTAAACTTTTCAATTGGAATGGCTCGGCTAGGTCATCAAGTAACTTATATAACTAAGCTTGGAAATGATCCGTTTGGTAAAAATATTCAAACATTTTTAGAAAAGAACAATATTGATACTAGTTTTGTTTCCTATGATGATAAGCATGTTACAGGTATGCAATGGAAGCAAAAGGTTGTTAAGGGAGATCCAGAGGTGTTCTCTTTAAGAAAAAACTCAGCAGCCTCAAATATGGATATTCAATCAATCAGCTCCTTGCAGTTTGAGGATTTCGATCACCTGCATTTAACAGGCATTCCTCCCGCTTTATCTCCAAGCTGCCGGGAGTTGGTTTATGAATTGGCACAAAATGCTAAGCGATCAGGAGTACCGATATCGTTTGATCCTAATATTAGACCAGCTCTCTGGCCGGATAAACAAGAGATGGTTAAAGTGATTAATAACGTTGCAGTACTAGCAGATATTGTCTTCCCGGGAATGGAAGAGGGAAGGATTTTGACAGGCAGAGAAACGCCAGAGGGAATAGCCCAATTCTATCATGATGCTGGAGTAAAGACAGTAGTCATTAAACTCGGACCTCAAGGTGCTTTTACAAGCTCATTAGATAAGAGTTTCTATACAAAAGGCTTTAAGGTCAGCAAGGTGATTGATACGGTAGGGGCAGGCGATGGATTTGCGGTTGGGGTTACAAGTGCATTGCTGGAAAATCTGCCTTTGGAAGAAGCCATTATAAGAGGTACAGCCATCGGCGCACTTGCCGTGATGTCCCCTGGAGATAATGATGGACTGCCGGACAGGGAAAATCTGAATGCCTTTATGGAACTTAAATTAAACAGATAAACATAAAAAAAGAGCAATGGAATGCCTTGATAGGCAATCCTTGCTCTTTTTTTATGTTTATGAGCTGATCCAGCCGAAGTGCCGGGAAATTTCTGTACTGTATTGCTTTACTTTATCAACCAAGATGTCATTAACAGCATCCATTGTAACCCTTGTACTAGGGCCTGAGATGCTAAAGCTTGCGATAATGTTGCCTTCATGATTGTAAATAGGAGCGGCAATACAGCGTAAGTCTTTTTCATTTTCGATATTATCCAGTGCAAAACCTTGCAATTTCACCTTTTTAATTTCTTCTCGAAGACTTTCCTTTGAAGTAATAGTGGCAGGTGTCTTGCTGATGAATTCGATTTTGGACAGCAGTTCTTCCTGGATATCAGAATCAAGCCCTGATAACAGTACCTTGCCGACCGCTGTACAGTACATTGGCGCCCTGCTGCCGATACGGGAAAACATACGGATTGTTTGAGTGCTTTCAATCTTGTCCACATAAAGGACTTCTTCGCGATCTTTAATACATAGATGGATTGTTTCGTTTACTTCATTTGACAATTTAGAAAGAAAAGGCCTTGCTGTTTGGACGAGGGTATTGCTGTTTAAGAAGTTCCTAGCGAGAAACAGTGTCTGCAAACCTAATTTATATTTGTCCGTATCTGCATTCTTTTCCACATAGTTCATGTTTGTCAATGTTGCTAAGAGCCGGTGCACAGTGCTTTTGGAGAGTCCAACCTGTTCAGACAGCCGGGCGATTTGAAGTCCGTCTGGATATTCAGCCAGTTTGTTTAAGATGGTTAATGCTCTTTCAAGTGATTGAACGTTTGACATAGTTTTTACCTCTTCATCTAAGTCGGAATAGGACCATTTAAATCTATATTACGCCACATCCAATCTTTTGTAAATTAACGGATTAGCAGTAAAAATGACGGAAACAGGGATATATTTTAGGTTTTTCCTACTATAAAAATAGGTCTATAACCACTTTTTCGACAAATATGCACAAAAAACCCGCCTTTACAAAACCTTTACAAATGATTCAAACAGCATTAATAGTTTTCCCTTATTCTAATTCTTGTAGGACAAATCCAACATATCCTTAGGGGGAATTAAAGAAATGAAAAGTTTGAAAAAGCTAAGCCTGCTTCTGCTAGTTGCAGCACTAATGGCGTTCATTGCTGCATGCGGAGGAAATAACGACACAAGTGGATCTAACAATGATGATAATGGTTCAGAAGAAGAAGCACTGTCAGGCACTTTGACAATTTCAGGTTCATCTGCAATGCAACCATTGGTAGCAGCTGCTGCTGAAGAGTTTATGGCTGAGAATCCAGAAGTTGATATCCAAGTTAATGCTGGTGGTTCTGGTACAGGCTTATCACAAGTTTCTGAAGGTTCCGTTGATATTGGAAACTCTGACGTTTTCGCTGAAGAAAAAGAAGGAATTCCTGCTGATGAGCTAGTTGACCACAAAGTTGCTGTAGTTGGTATGACAGCTGCTGTTAACCCATCTGCTGGAGTTAAAGATATAACTAAAGAAGATTTAATTAAAGTATTTACAGGTGAAATCACTAACTGGAAAGATCTTGGCGGAGCTGATCAAAAAATCACTCTAGTAAACCGTCCTGATTCTTCTGGTACACGTGCTACTTTCAATAAATATGCATTAGACGGCGCTACACCTGCTGAAGGAGTTACAGAAGACTCTTCAAACACAGTTAAGAAAATCATCTCTGAAACAGAAGGAGCTGTAGGTTACCTTGCACTTTCTTACTTCACTGATGACACTGTAACACCACTTGCAATTGACGGTGTAGAAGCTACAGATGAAAACGTAAAATCTGGTAAATTCCCAGTTTGGGCTTACCAACATGCTTATACAAAAGGTGAACCTACTGGACTTGCTAAAGCGTTCCTTGACTACATGGCTGCTGATGAGCAAAAGCAATTGATTGAAGATCAAGGTTACATTCCTGGTGGCGACATGGACGTAGAGCGTGACGCTGAAGGAAATCAAAAATAAACGAAATAAGTAGGGGGCAATGCCAAGTTGGCGTTAGCCCCATTATGACGTAAATTAGGGGTGCTTCAAAAATTATGGAAAAGTCATCACTTCCTGTTAGGGAAAGATTAATTAAATCTAATAAAACAAGGCTTAATGGTGAGGTACGGGGTAGAGTTTTAGTAACATTATGTGCAATTATTATGATTTCTGCGACAATTGCAATCACAATTTTCCTAAGTACAAAAGGTTTACAGTCTTTCATTAAAAACGGTGTAAGTCCGATTGAGTTCTTAACCAGTACAAATTGGAATCCTACCGATCCAGAAAGCCCGATGTATGGGGCGCTGCCTTTTATCTTTGGTTCTTTCGCTGTAACAATGCTTGCGGCACTAGTTGCAGCACCACTTGGAATTGGAGGAGCTATTTTCATGACAGAAATCGCTCCGTCATGGGGGAAGAAGATACTTCAACCGGTAATTGAATTGCTAGTTGGTATTCCTTCCGTTGTTTATGGGTTCATAGGGCTTACAGTATTGGTGCCTTTTATCAGAGAGCATGTAGGCGGACTAGGTTTCAGCTTATTGTCTGGAACAATAGTTTTAGCAATCATGATCCTGCCGACAGTTACGACTATTGCAACAGATGCGATGGCAACATTGCCTAAATCATTGCGAGAAGGATCTTATGCACTTGGTGCAACAAGATGGCAAACAATCAGGAAAGTGCTTGTGCCAGCTGCACTGCCATCTCTTTTAACAGCAGTTGTTCTAGGTATGGCAAGAGCGTTTGGAGAAGCTTTAGCAGTTCAAATGGTTATTGGAAACACAAGAATTATTCCTGAAAGCATCTTAGATCCAGCCGGAACATTGACAACAATCATTACATTGAATATGGGTCATACAACATATGGAAGTATTGAAAACAATACTTTATGGTCAATGGGTCTGATTCTACTAATTATGTCATTCGCATTTATCTTGCTAATCCGTTATCTGTCATCTAGGAGGAAAATTTAATGAACAGCAGAGTTGCAGATCGTATCGCAACCAGTGTTTTTGTTGCGATAGCTATTGTTATTGTATCCGTACTTGTCGGATTGTTTTCATATATTTTGTTTAATGGCGTCAGCCACATCTCTCTTGATTTCCTGACTAATCCTTCCAGTAATGTTCGTGCAGGGGGCGGAATCAGAGATCAATTATTCAATTCATTTTATATTTTGTTTATCACAATGTTAATCACTGTTCCGCTTGGGGTTGGCGGCGGAATCTATATGGCAGAGTATGCAAAACCAGGTCGAGTAACAAATACAATTCGTACTTGTATCGAGGTGCTTGCATCACTTCCTTCTATTGTTATTGGTATGTTCGGTCTATTAATGTTTGTTAACTTAACTGGATGGGGCTATTCAATCCTTGGTGGTGCGTTGGCACTAACAGTGTTCAACCTGCCTGTTATGGTACGTGTAAGTGAAGATGCACTACGTTCTGTACCGCGTGATCAAAAAGAGGCTAGTCTTGCATTAGGAATTACACATTGGCATACAATTAAAACGATTCTGTTACCAACGGCATTTCCATCTATTCTAACAGGCGCTATTCTTGCTTCAGGAAGAGTGTTCGGAGAAGCAGCTGCTCTATTATTTACATCTGGATTATCAACACCAAGACTGGATTATGCAAACTGGAATCCATTCGTTGAAAACTCACCACTAAATATTTTCAGACCTGCAGAAACCTTAGCTGTTCATATCTGGTCTGTTAATACACAAGGGCTGATTCCAGACGTTGAGGATATCGCAAACGGTGCGTCCGCTGTATTGATTCTGTCTGTGCTGATTTTTAACCTAGGTGCTCGTATAATCGGAAGTTTAATCCATCGGAAACTTACAGCATCTAAATAACGATTAAGGATGATGAAAATGAATACAAGTACATTGCCAAGAACTGCCGTCCTTAACAGAGAACAGATTTCTGAAACGTCAGTTACAAATAAAGAGTTAATCCTTCAAGTGAAGGATTTAGACATATATTATGGAGAAAAACGTGCAGTAAATACAATTTCAATGGATATTGAAAAAAATTCAATCACAGCACTAATTGGACCTTCTGGCTGTGGTAAGTCGACATTCCTTCGCAGTATTAACAGAATGAACGACCTTATCCCTGGTGCTAAAGCAAAGGGAGAAATCCTGTACGAAGGCTTAAATATCCTTGGCGATAATATTGATGTTGTTGCCTTAAGAAAAGAGATCGGAATGGTATTCCAAAAGCCGAATCCATTCCCGAAATCAATCTATGAAAATATCGCTCATGCCTTGAAATTCTCTGGTGTTAAGAAAAAAAGTGAACTGGATGTTATTGTTGAAGAAAGTTTGACGAAAGCAGCACTTTGGGATGAAGTAAAAGACAGACTTCATAAATCTGCTTTATCATTGTCAGGCGGACAGCAGCAACGGTTATGCATCGCCCGTACAATTGCTATGAAACCATCGCTTATGCTTCTTGATGAGCCTTCTTCTGCTCTTGACCCTATTTCAAATGCGAAGGTCGAGGAGCTGATTGTAGAATTGAAGAAGGAATACTCCATTCTTATCGTTACGCATAACATGGGGCAGGCTTCGAGGATTTCGGATAAGACAGCTTTCTTCTTGAGCGGAGATTTAATTGAATTTGACGCGACAGAAAAGATCTTTACTAACCCATCTGTTAAAAAGACAGAAGAATATATTTCCGGCCGATTTGGATAAGGAGGACTATCATGTCAACTGTTGTTGCGCAAGCACCTGTATTTGAAATAAATGACTTAAACCTTTGGTATGGTGACCACCATGCATTAAAAAATATCAATTTTCCAATAAACCGTAATGAGGTTACAGCTATTATCGGTCCTTCCGGCTGCGGAAAATCAACATTCATCAAAACGTTAAACTTGATGATTAACATGGTACCGAGTGTTAAGATGTCTGGGGAAATCAACTATAAGAACAAAAATATCATCAATAAAAAAATCGACCTCGTCGATCTTCGTAAAAATGTCGGAATGGTGTTCCAAAAGGGAAATCCATTTCCGCAGTCCATTTTTGAAAATGTGGCTTATGGTCCGAAGATTCACGGTGAAAAACGAAAAAAAGCATTAGAAGAGATTGTGGAAAAATCACTTCGTGACGTTGCACTTTGGGATGAGGTAAAAGACCGTCTGCATAGTCCTGCTATGGGGCTATCTGGTGGACAGCAGCAGCGCCTTTGTATCGCAAGAGCTCTTGCGACAAAGCCGGATGTGCTGTTGATGGATGAGCCGACATCTGCACTTGACCCGATTTCAACATTGAAGATAGAAGAGCTGATGCTTGAACTGAAAGAAAAATATACAATTGTTGTTGTTACACATAATATGCAGCAGGCAGCACGTGTATCTGACAAGACGGCGTTTTTCTTAATGGGAGAGCTTGTTGAGATTGATGAAACATCTAAAATTTTCTCAAGACCAGCTGACCAAAGAACTGAAGACTATATTTCCGGACGTTTCGGATAAATTGGGGTGCGATGAATGAACACTAGGACGAATTTTGACAGCAATCTTAAAGAATTGAAGCAAAGCCTTTTAGATATGGCAGAGGAATCGGAATATGCCTTAAAGAAAGCAATGGCATCCTTGATTAACCAAGATTTGCAAAAGGCGGAAGAAGTGATAGAAGGAGATAACAAGATTGATGAGATGGAAAATAAAATCAATGATCAGGCAATCTTGTTAATCGCAAAAGAATCACCTGTAGCAACAGATTTAAGAAAGATTATTGTTGCCCTCAAAATTTCGTCTGAAGTCGAGCGGATTGCCGACATGGCTGTTAACATCGCCAAATCAACGATTCATATTGGCAAGGAGCAGCATATTAAAGACATAGTAGAAATCCCGCAAATGATGGAGAAGGCTTTAAATATGCTGAGAGAATCCTTGACAGCATTCTATACAGAGGATACGGTTATTGCCAAAGCAAGCGCAGAAAAGGATGACGAAATTGATGCTATGTACGGCAGACTCATCCAAGAATTAATGGGCTATATCCGTGAAAATCCGTCTGAAACAAAGCAGGTAACACAGCTAGCATTTGTTTGCAGATATATTGAAAGAATCGGTGACCATGTCACAAATATTGCCGAGAATGTCATCTATTTAGTGACAGGAAAAAGATACGATTTGAATAATTAATCAGCAGAGTTTTCTGCTGGTTTTTTTTATGTAATTAATGTGTAAAATTTCTGTAAATTTGTAGATAATGAGCGCTAAATCCTGCATATTGGTAAGTGGGTATATTGTCTTATTTATCATTATTTGCAGGAGGAAAGTCATGTCTGGTAAATGGAAATGGAAGCTGAAAACTAAGAAAAAAAGTAATACTGCCAAGCGGGCATGGTTTAAGAAAAAAAGTCTTGAAAAGGTGAAAAACATCTTTAAATGGAAAGACATTCAAATCCGTTCCAAGCTTTATTTACTGTTCGGTTTTAATGCCATTCTTTTCTTTGCTACAACTGTTATTGTCATTTTCCTGCTCAACATGGTTTGGGCAAAAACAGTCAATATTAAGAATCAAGGCGAAAAGGCGGCAGCAATTGAGGAGATAGGCTCACTTATCAGAGCAAAGGATATTCGGATTGCAGACTATATCACCTTCTTAAAAGAAGATGATATTAAAAGCTATCGGGAACTTCGGAATGAACTAAATGTATCGCTAGAAAGCTTAAATGAGACATTGGACAATAAGGAACAGCAGCAGCTGACAAAGAAAATAGAGGTAAATAATAAACGAATTGATGAGCTGTTCATCAGTGTTGTCGCACCTGCTGTTGTCAGGCTCGATGAACAGATATATACAGATGCGAGGATGGAAATAGCTCAGCTTCGCGAGGAAAATGCAGCAACACTTCAGGATTTAATCCAGGATGTGGAAGCAGACAGGAATAATACGATGCAGAATATGGAGCAAAGTATGACGCTGTTTGTTTGGCTGATAATCGGCGCCGCAGCTTTGTCTGCGATTTTCAGCGGCGTGTTTGTCTTCTTTGTATCCCGGTCACTTAAAAACAACTTGGCAAGGATTGTAGGAAGGGCCAAACGGGTCGCACAAGGTGACTTGGAGGAGGATGTGTCCACTTATGATGGCAAGGATGAAATAGGCCAGCTGGAGAAGGCAATCAGCGGTATGGTTGACAGCTTAAGGAAAATGGTGAATGGCATTGGAACTGCAGCTGTCTCTGTCCATAAGAACAGTGAGGAGCTTGCTCACAGTTCATCCAATGTGAAACATTCCAGTCAGCAAATTTCTGAAACGATGGCAGCACTGTCAGTCAGTGCAGAAAAACAGGGAGAAGGGACAGGCCAGCTGATCGCTGCATATAATTCTTTTAATACCCAGCTAGGAGTGGCAGCAGATAATGGAGCAATGGTGAACGAAGGCTCAGCAAAAGTACTCTCTGTGACACGGAGCGGCCATGAATCGATGAAGGAATCTATTAAACAGACGAATATTGTTTATGAAATGATCAAAAACACATATGAAGAAGTGCTGGGAATGGAAGAAAAGACAAGAAATATTCATACACTTGTTGAGTCCATTAAAGGGATTGCGGCTCAAACCAATCTATTAGCATTAAATGCGGCAATTGAGGCAGCTAGAGCTGGTGAGGCAGGCAGGGGTTTTGCGGTAGTCGCAAATGAGGTCAGAAAACTCGCCAATCAAGTGGAAGATTCGTTAGTAGAAATAAACAGTACTGTAATAGCTGTGCAAAATGTTTCTGAAGCAGTTTCTCGCTCTCTTAAGGACGGTTTCCAAGAATTAGAGGATGGAACGGCGAAAATAAGGAAAACTGGCGAAGGGCTTGAAACGATCAAATCAGAGGTAGAAGACATGGTTTGTAACATTGCTGTAATATCCAACACACTCGCAGACTTAATGGCTGGCTCAAAGGAGATAAAAGCGGGCGTGGAAGAAGCTGCAGAAGCCTCCCAAACCTTTGCTGCAGGAGCAGTTTCTTCGTCTGGATCGCTTCAGGAGCAGGATTCTGAGCTTGAACATATCTTTGCGAGGACGAATAAGATGCTGTCAGAAGCTAATAATCTATCTGCCCTTGTTAAGAATTTTAAGATGTAATCTAACTAGGCAGCTTGGTAAATAGTAGTATTTTTAATAGGAATTAAACCCATTTATAGCAGTATGTTCTAGCATGTAAGCGTTTTTTAAAGGAATTGACTTGCGAATTTAATAGAATTGTAATTTAACACCCCCTTTCATATGTTATAACTTAATGGAAAGGGGTTTTAAGATGAGTCTGATAAAAAAGATGATGGTTTTATCATTAATATGTGCTTCATTCTTTTCAACTACATTGATGGCACATGCAGAAACGAGTCAAGAAACACTTACAAATGGTAAAAGCAAACTAGAAGAGAAAGATAAATTGCTCGACGAAAAAGAGCAAGAACAGCAGCAGGCATCAAAAGAGCTTCAAGCTGTTCAAGACGAGCTGAAATCTACAGAAAGCCAATTAGAGGCAAGTAAAAATGAGATTTCAAGCATCGAAAGCAAGATAGAAGAAACGAAACAAAAGATAGAAGAGAAGAAAGAACAGATAGTTGTTTTAGAAGATAAAGTATTAGAACGTAAGGATGTTATGAAAGATAGACTCGTAACCTTACAAAACACAGATAAAACAAACATAATTATGGAAGTTATACTTAATGCTCAAGATTTATCCGATTTCTTAGATCGTGCAGCAGCTGTATCAGCTTTCTATAATGGAGATAAAGACCTTCTGGAACAGCAGCAGCAGGATCTTGAGACGATTGAAGCAGAGAAAAAGGATATTGATGCAAAAGAAGCAGAACTGCAGGAGAGTTATGAGTCTTTAGCTGAAAATCAAGCAGCTCTAGAAGAGAATCTCGAAAAAAGACAGGCAGCTGTAGAGAAGGCTAATAAGGAATACGAAAGCATCTCGAAAGAAATTGAGATTGCGGAGTCAGAAAAGGTAGCAATTCAAGCAGATTTGAAGAAAGCCGAAGAATCAATTAAGAAGCAGCAACAAGAGGCTGAGGCTCGCAAAAAAGCGATTGTACAGCAGCAAACAGCAGTTTCTGCTGAAACAACGGAGGCGCCGAAATCTTCCTCTTCATCTGTATCAAAATCAAAAGGTAAAAACAATTCAAGTTCTTCTTCAAAAGAAGAAAGCAGCAGTTCAAAGACAATCTATGTCTCTGCAACAGCGTACAGCCATGAGAGCACGAAGTCTGATTATACTGCGCTAGGGTATAACATTAAAAAGAATGCGAACATGAAGCTGATTGCGGTTGACCCGTCTGTTATTCCACTAGGCACTAAAGTATGGGTTGAAGGCTATGGAGAAGCAATTGCAGGTGACACTGGCGGTGCCATTAAAGGTCACAAAATTGATGTTCTCATGCCTAACAACAAAAAAGCGAAGGCCTGGGGCCGAAAAACAGTAAAAGTGAAAATCCTTGACTAATAAAGTTCAGGTGCAAAGCTCGCGCTTTGCACCTTTTTTGTCTTTGTATGAAATTTAGGAATATTTGAGAATTATTCTCAAAAATAACTGATTCATGCTATAATTACTTCTGGTCATGGAGCCAGAAAATAATGGAGAAAGACAGAGGGGTATATAAATGAAAAAAATCATGATGTTTATTTTGTTTAGTGTCCTATGCCTTGCAGGATGCGCAAGCAATGCAGATAAAGAAGAGCCAAAGGAAGAGAAAAAGGAACAGACACTTAAAGTGGCTTCCTTAATTCCTCCGATGACAGACATATTGGAAATAGCAAAGCCGCTGATGAAAGAGGAAGGCATTAATTTGGAGATTGTTGTTCTTAACGATAATGTTCAACCAAATAATGCCCTGCAAAACAAAGAGGTCGATGCTAACTTCTTTCAGCATGTTCCTTATATGGAGCAGTACAATCAAAACTCAAATGCAGATTTAGTAGCAGTACAGCCAATCTACCATGCAGTATATGGAGGATATTCTCCTAAGTATAAATCATTGGAAGACCTCCCGGATGGAGCTACTGTTGCAATTGCGAATGACCCGACAAATATCAGCAGATCTCTTGCGCTTATGGACAAATACGGGCTGATTAAGTTAAAAGATGGTGCAACTAGTACGACTGCAACAGAAGCAGATATCGCTGAAAACAAACATAACTTTGAAATCAAAAAAGTAGACTTACTTATGCTGGCACGTGTCTATGAAGATACAGACCTTACAATCATGACGCCTGCTTATGCAGAACCGCTAGGCTTGAAGCCGAACAAAGACGCTCTATTAACAGAAGGAGTAGAGTCTGCATTTGCCATCACGCTCGTAGCACGAGAGGATAATGCCGATTCTGAAGCAATCAAGCTTCTAGCAGAAAAAATGACTGGACCTGAAGTGAAGAAATTCTTAGAGGAAGACTATAAAGATTCAGCGTTGCCAGCATTCTAATACAAAAAAAGATCCAGCTAATTACTTAGCTGGATTTCAAATATATCTATTTCAAGGGGGAACTTGAAAAAGAGTTAGTGTCTTAACATATTCTTATTGTACCCTCTAATTATGAAGAAACTATGACAAAACTATCAACTTTTCATAACAAGTTTGTGAAGCTTTGAAGACTATAGGTTAATTAAAAAAGCAGTGTGTCTCTGTGAGGGAGAACACTGCTTTAATACTATCGTTTAATTAACGGAGCAAACTAGGGAGGATTTTCCGCTGACTGCCCTTTATATCATCTTTTGTATTCATACTTAGTCTACATACGAAAAAGCAGTGTTTCTCATAAAAGAAACACTGCTTTTTATTGCTGTAAAATTATTTCTTCAGCTTATTCCAAGTTTCATCAAGTGCTTTCATTGTTTCTTCTCTTGTACTTTCTTTGCCTACATAAGCTTGCAGGCTAGAACCAAATTCTTGGCCAGCACCGTCTGGATATTTCATGAACTGCCAAGTGTATGTTTTGCCTTCTTGAGAATACTTTTGAATCTCTGCGCCTAATGGACCGATATCATCAGCACTTGCTTCAATTGTTTTGAATGCAGGTACATATTTGAAGTCTTTTACTAACATTGTTTTAGCTGTATCAGAAGTAACAGTCCAGTTTAAGAAATCTAGAGCCGCTTCTTTATCAGCATCTGGAGCGCCATTGTGAACAACCCAGTTAGTTGGAACGTCTACCATCAATTTGTCTGATTGTGCTTCATCATCGCTAAGCGGCATTGGAATAAAGCCGACTTCCATATTAGGGCTCAATTTATCCAGCATCGGCTGAATCCAGTTTCCTTGTTGAATCATTGCTGCTTCACCTGTAGCGAATAAAGTGACCTGTGTATTATAGTCAGTTGTTAAAGGATTTTTGTTACCATTATCCAGTGTCAAGTCCAATAGATCAAAGTACTTGTTAAAATACTCATTGCCCTCAATCTTGCTCGTGCCATCATTCAAGCCTTTAATGAACGCATCTGCATCATCTTGATAGGCAAAAGGTACATTCAAGCCGTGGTTTGCAAGCACCCACCACTCGCCATAGCCGATTGAGAAAGGAGTAATGCCCGCAGATTTTAGTTTCTCTGCTGCTGCTTCTAACTCAGTGAAAGTAGTAGGAAGGTCTGTGATGCCTGCTTTTTTGAATAGCTCTTTATTATAAGCGAAGCCGTAACCTTCTAAGTTTACTGGCTGACCGTAAAGTTTCCCATCAATTGTCATTGGAACTAAGGCACTTTCATAAGCATCCTTCACCCATGGCTGATCAGATAAATCCTCGAGCTTATCCTTCCAAGTAATTGCTTCCTGGTAGCCGCCATTACCAAAAATATCTGGAGCTTTATTAGAAGCAAATTTAGCTTTCAGAGCAGCTGCTCCGTCTGCACCGCCTCCGACAGATTCGATATTAAAGGATACGTCAGGATGTTCTTTTGTATATGCATCTGTTAATGCTTTTAATTGATCAGCAATTTCAACTTTCCCGTTGAATATATCAACAACTACTTTTCCGTCCTTGCTGCCTGAGCTATCAGAAGCAGTTTCATTAGAACATGCTGTTGCAAGAAGAAGTGTTGCTGATAATACACCTGCTGCTAGTGAATATTTTTTGAATTTAAAACCCATTGGTTTCCCCTCCTGAATTTTAGGAAAAATTTTATATGGATCTCCATCCTTTAAAAAGGATGGAGGCTGATCCCGAATGTAGCTGTGCTTATTTGATAGAACCGCTTGTGATACCTTTGATAATATGTTTTTGCATCGCAAAGAAGAAAATCAATAATGGAATGATGCCGAGCATTAATGCGGCTAGTGCTAGATCCCATTGCTTTGTATATTGGCCAAAGAAGAAGAAGGTAGCCAAAGGAATTGTCCGCAATTCTGGATTCTGCAAGACAAGGGATGGAAGCAGATAATCATTCCAAATCCATAAGCTGTTAAGGATAACAATTGTTACAGTGATTGGCTTTAACAGCGGGAAGACGATGCGCCAGAATAAACCGAAACGTGAACATCCATCGATAATTGCAGCTTCTTCTAATTCCACTGGTATTCCTTTAATGAATCCGTGATATAAGAAGATAGTCATACCTGATCCAAATCCTAAGTACATGATGACAAGCCCCCAGATGCTGTTCAGCAAGTTCAGGTTGCCGGCTGTCTTAATTAATGGAATCATGATGGATTGGAACGGGATAATCATTGCAGCAACAAAGGACATAAAGATGATATTAGAAATTTTCTTTTTAGTCCTTACAAGCATATACGCAGCCATTGAACAGAACACAACTAATACAATATTGCTTGCGATGGTGATAATTAAAGAGTTGCTTAGTACCTTTAAGTAATCAAGCTTTTCAAATGCACTTACATAGTTTTGGAACTGAAGCACCTTAGGCAATGCTGATGTATTCGTCAAAATTTCAGCAAATGGCTTTAAGGAGTTGGCGATTACATAATAGAATGGTACGAGAAACACAAGTCCAATCAGTATCGCGAATATTTCCAGAATAAAGGTTTTTCCAGTATATTTGCTGCCCATTAGGATTCAACCTCCTTCTTCTTAGACAGTGTAACTTGAAGGACAGAGATTGTTGCCACAACAAGGAAGAATATTAATGCTTTTGCTTCGCCAATTCCGTAGCGGTTGTTAACAAATGCTTCTGTGTAAATGTTAAGCGCTAACATTTCTGTTGACTTAAATGGGCCACCATTTGTCAGGGACAGGTTTGCGTCAAAGATTTTGAAGGAAGACGCAGTTGTTAAGAACAGACAGATTGTTACCGCTGGCGCAACTAAAGGTAAAGTGATATGACGCAATATTTGCCATTTATTTGCTCCGTCAATCTTAGCTGCTTCAATAAGCTCTTGCGGAACATTTTGTAATGCAGCAATGTAAATAATCATAATATATCCAGCACCTTGCCAGACGCTGACAATAACAATTCCCCAGAATGCGGTATTTGCATCTCCGAGCCATGCCAGCTCAAAGAGCGGAATGCCAGTTAACTCTCCAATTGAAGCGAAGCCTCTTACAAAGATGAACTGCCAGATGAATCCTAGCAATAAGCCTCCAAGAAGATTCGGCATGAAGAAAACTGTCCGAAGAATATTTCTTGTTTTCAGCATTTGTGTAACTAAAAGTGCTAAGCCGAAGCCAATTAAATTCGTCAATACAATGGCGACAATTGTATACTTTGTCGTCAGCAGGAATGACTCTTGAAATTGCTTATCCTCTGTAAACAAGTATTTAAAATTATCCAGTCCAACCCATTTTACTTGTCCTGTAATGCCGTTCCAATCAGTAAAAGAATAATAGATTCCGGTAAAGAATGGGATTAAGACAATAATGGTAAAGGCGAGAAACACAGGACCCACAAATAGTGTGAACAGCCCTGCATTTTTCAGTCTCTTTTTCTTGGCTGTTGTAATAGGCTTTTTGGTATTTCTGTTAATAGGTGTAACAATAGTGGAATTATTATGTTCCTCTAATTTATTTTGGTTGTTCACTTTCCGCACCTCCTGTATGTATAATGTAAGTTATAAAATGATTTTATGAAACGGCTTACATTGACGACAAGGGTGGAAAATATTAAACCGCCCTTTTTAGGCGCGGTGATGATAATAGAGATATATTAAATAGGAAGAGTGTGCACAAAGCAGATAAAAGTTGCTCATACTTCCACACTTATGCTCGTACATATAGAGGGGAGGGCAGGTCAGGAGAGAACACCTTTGAACTGCTGACCAGAATAATGGGATGGGGAATCCGGAAAAAACTGATACTGCTGCTGATGATAGCGACCATTCTTCCTTTTGGAACGGGGATTATCATCACCTATTATTATACGATTGACTCTATTAAGGAAAGGTCTGTCACAACTAACTATGACTTTATTAAAAAGGGAGAAGAGGAGCTTTCTGTTTATTTAGAGGATATTGCGCAGATGTCTTCTGTATTGTACCGGTATACTCCTTTCATGAATGTGCTTGTAAATGGGATTGAGGATGACAGTTCTGTTAATGAGGAGGAGGTAAGACGACTGCTGGCGTACTTGTTTAACACAAGAACAGAAATTGAACAGATGCATCTGTACATTGATAATGGGAAAGATTCTTATACAAATTATCATAGTAAAATCAGCGGCAGGGTAAAGTATGAAAATGTTTTTGACCATCCGTACTATGCGCAATTTAAGACGAACAAGGCGGACTATTCTCTTATTGAAGCACCGCATGAAATTTACAGCTATAATAATATCTCTGAAATTCCCAATTCAGAGAAAAATAATGTCTTAAGCTTTCATAATATAATCCGCAATATACCTGCAGAGGATTTCCTCGGTTATTTGTCGATTGACATCAATCTTTCGAGGATTGAGAGCATCGCCGAGCGCCTGTACACAGCAGGAGAAGAGGATTTATATATTGTTGATGACAAGAAAAAGATTATCTATTCTTCAACCAAAGAGGAAATTGGCAATGGAATGACAGAGGCTTGGTATGAAAAGATACTTGATACGCGTGCAGAACAAAGCTATGAGTGGGAAGATGACGAGTTTTCCGGTGTAATCGTATTCCAGAAGTTCTCAGTTCAAGAGAATGACTGGTATATAGCAAAACGTATTCCGTATGCAATTTTATACCAGACTGCAAGAGAAACGGTTGTTATGAATAGTTTAATAGGAGTTATTGCTTTGGCAATCGTGCTGTTGGTCACATCACTCGTATCGGTAAAGGTGACAGCGCCGATTAAAGTGCTGATTGCCAATATGAAAAAAGTTGAAAGCGGTCAGCTGGAAGCAGACTTCGATTCTTTAGGCAATGACGAAATCGGGATGCTTGGGAAGCACTTTAAATCAATGATCGGAAAAATTAACTTGCTGATTGATAAAGAGTATAAGTTAGAAATCGAAAATAAGGCGTCACAGCTGAGGGTATTGCGGTCTCAGATAAATCCTCACTTTTTGTATAACAGCCTACAGTCGATAGGTACACTTGCATTAAAGTCGAAGGCAGCAAATGTATACTCCTTGTTGACATCCTTATCGAATATAATGCGGTACAGCATGAATATGCAGGAGGATATTGTTCCATTTTCGATGGAAATAAAGCATGTACAAGCATATTTATCGCTGCAAAAGCAGCGCTTTGATGAACAGTTTGAATTCAATATCCATGTATCACCAGGCCTTGGAAATATCCTTGTCCCGAAAATGATTTTGCAGCCAATCGTTGAAAACTGCTTTAAACATGGGTTTGCAGATCAAGTTAAGCTGGCAACAATCACTATTCAAGCTTCGTTATTGAACGATTATATTGTTTTGTCGGTCAGTGATAATGGTAAAGGAGCTAGCATGGAGGAGCTTCAGGAAATCAGGCAGAAGCTCTATAAGAAGGGGAATATAGCAGAACCTGGACAAAGGGAATCAATCGGACTTAAGAATATTTATGAACGAATCCAGATTTATTATGGAAATCAAGCTGAGATGATTATCAGCGGTAAGGAAGATCAAGGATTCATGGTAGAAATATATATTCCAAAGATAATTAATGGGGTGCAGGAACAATGAAAGTTTTGATTGTGGATGATGAAAAGCATGTCAGGGAAGGCATTCGGCTTCTTGCAAATTGGGAAGAGAACAATATTAATGAGATCTATGAGGCAAGCAATGGGGAAGATGCAATCGAGCTTATTGAACGCTACAAGCCAGAGTTGATTTTTTCTGATATGAAGATGCCGAAAATGGATGGAACGAAATTGCTGGAATGGATTAAGCAAAATCAGCCGACTAGCAAGACTGTCGTCATTACAGGCTATGATGACTATGATTACATGCGAAAAGCCATTCATTTCAACAGCTTTGATTATTTACTAAAACCTGTAGATCCAGAGATATTAAATAATACCCTGAAGAATGCCGTGGAAAGATGGAACGAAGAAGAAGTGGACAGGAAAAGGAAGGTGAATTCAGATCAGCTTATTAATAAGATGAAGCCAGCATACCGGGACAGAAAGCTGACCCATTTTTTAACAAGTAGATCTGTCAATGAAGAGGTCTTACGCGAATTCCAATTCTATTTAGCAAGTGAATACAGGGTTGCTGTTATGTGCATCACAGAAAAAACAATTGAACAGTTTAACAGAGACAGGGAGTTAGCTTACTTTTCCATCTTGAATATTATCACGGAGGCACTTAGTGAAAGAAGGAGCGGGATTGCGTTTCGCTATCTGGCTAATAAAGGTGAAATCGCGATTATCCTGTGGAATAAATCGGAGGATGTTGACCCTTTACTCACAGAAATTTATAAAAAAATTCAGCATACATTTGAAGTTTCCTGTCCGATTGCAGTTGGCGGTCCTGTCGGGGAGCTTGCGAAATTAATGGACTCTTATGAGGCGGGGAAAGAGCTGCTATATTCCATGAATGTTTTAGAAAAGCGTGCAGTTAGGGTGTACAGCGGGTCTTTGCTGCCAAAGCTAGAATGGAAAAGTTTAATGAAGCACAACTCAGCGATTAAAATGGCGATGCAGACAGGAGAAATTGGTGCTTTTCGAGAATTATTAGAGCAAGTTGCAGCAGAATATACCGAAAATGGATTTCTATCATGGAAGCAGCTTTTACATTTTGAGAAGGAATATAGAGTCGTCGGAGAACGGTGGTATAAGAACTATCAAATAGCTTTCCCGGAGGCATGGGAAAGTGCTGAAAACAGAACAGATAGCTTTTTTGAGTCAGATGGAAGCTTTCAGCTAGAAGCATATAAAACATATATAAAAAGAGAAATTGCTGTGTTTCTGAAAAAGGTGAAGCGGGCTTCTGCAACGAAAGAAAGCAGCATCATCTACGAGATTGAAAAGTATTTGCACGCGAATTTCAACAGAGATGTCAAATTACAGGAGCTTTCCGAACGCTTTTTTATCAGCAGGGAATATATCTCAAGAAAATTTAAAAAGGAATTCCAAGTAACCATTACGGATTACTTAACGAAAATCAGGATTGAAAAGGCTAAATCCCTGCTTGTAAACAGCTCGCTAAAGATATATGAGATTGCCAGTATGATAGGCTATCAGGATGACAAGTACTTCCGCAAGCTGTTTAAGAAAACAGTTGGTGTCACTCCAAATGAATATAGAGATGCACAAATCACCAATACGTTAAAGTAAATTAAAAGTAACGTCTATATTGTTTTAATCACTAATATAAGGGTAAAGGGAAGTTCAATATATTCCACCCTATTTGCTCAATGTAAGCAGTTTCAATCTGGGGGATATGCTTTAAAATATAAAGGAAACATATCAATTATTAAAAAGGCTTTTTTGTAAACCAGCAGAGTGTTTGGACTTTTTAAAATAGATGAGGTGCATATAGATGAACAAAAAATGGTGGAAAGAATGCGTAGCCTATCAAGTATATCCGCGAAGCTTCATGGACAGCAACGGCGATGGAGTGGGAGATTTAAAGGGAGTTACCTCCAAGCTTGATTACTTGAAAGAGTTAGGCATTGATGTTATTTGGCTATCCCCGATGTTTAAATCACCGAATGATGACAATGGTTATGATATCTCAGATTATCAGGATATTATGGAGGATTTCGGTACGATGGAAGACTTTGATGAGCTTCTTCACGAGGTACACGCTAGAGGGATGAAGCTTATACTTGATTTGGTTATTAATCATACGAGTGATGAGCATCCTTGGTTTATTGAATCTCGTTCATCTAAGGACAATCCAAAACGAGATTGGTATATATGGAGAGATGGCAAGGATGGGAAAGAGCCGAATAACTGGGAATCGATTTTCAGCGGCTCTGCCTGGAAATATGATGAGGAAACAGAGCAATACTTCATGCATATATTCTCGGGGAGACAGCCTGATTTAAACTGGGAAAACCCTGAGGTGCGGGAAGCTCTCTATAACATGGTTAACTGGTGGCTTGATAAGGGGATAGACGGTTACCGGGTTGATGCTATTTCTCATATTAAAAAAGCACCAGGCTTGCCGGATTTATACAATCCTGACCATTTGGAATATGTTCCGAGTTTTCCTTACATGATGAATGTACACGGAATTGATGAGTTCTTAACAGAATTTGCTGATAAAACAATCAAAAACTATGACATTATGACAGTCGGAGAAGCAAATGGTGTCGGCCTTGATGATGCGGACAAATGGGTAGGCGAAGAAAACGGTTATTTCAACATGATATTTCAGTTTGAGTTCTTAAGTTTATGGAATAAAGATGATGAAGACAAAGTCGATATTATTGCCTTAAAAAAGGTGCTGTCCAAATGGCAAAAGGGTTTAGAAGGCCGAGGCTGGAATGCTTTGTTTATCGAAAATCACGATCAGCCGCGCAGGGTGTCTTCCTGGGGAAATGATAAGCGCTATTGGAAAGAGAGCGCGAAAATGCTTGCATCTATGTATTTCTTAATGAAGGGAACACCATTTATTTATCAAGGTCAGGAAATTGGCATGACAAATGTTCAATTCCCTTCTATTGATGATTATGATGATGTTGGCATGGTTAACTTCTATAAAGTGGAATCGGAAAAGGGAGTTCCTCACGAGGATATTATGAGGGTTGTCTGGAAGCAGGGCCGTGATAATGCCCGGACGCCGATGCAATGGAATGCAGAAAATATGGCTGGCTTTACAACATCAAACCATACATGGATAGGAGTAAATCCTAATTATCTGGAAATCAATGTAGCTAATCAAGAGCAGGACCCTGATTCCATCCTTTCGTTTTATAAAGAGCTGATTAAACTGAGAAAAGGAAGCCCTCTGTTCACTTACGGAAGCTACCAGCTTTATTTGGCGAATCATCCAAGATTATTTGTATACACGAGAACTTTAGGTAAAAGAAAGGCTATCATTATTAATAACTTCAGTGATAAGCCGACCATTTTCAAGGTTCCATCAGAGCTTGTGTATCAATATTCTGAGCTGGCTTTAACTAATTATGAGGTTAAGGATAAAAAGCTCCGCAAGAAAACAGCTCTTAAACCATTTGAGACAAGAGTATACTTTATTTCATAACTTGCTTGCATAAGGAAGGCTTAGCCAAAGAGGGCTAAAGCCTTTTTTTGTTTGTATATAATATGTTTATGTGTATAGTTGGTTGTAGGATTAAACAGTTAAGAAAGGAGCGGGGAGAATGAAGGGAAAAGATTATGACAAAATACTGCGTATCAAGACAGAAGGAGAGCAGGCAGGCTTCAACAGCTCCTTCCATTACCACCGTTATGAACCGACACCATATGGGTATTTGACAGCATTTTTTGAGGAGTACAAGCTAAAAGAAGCAGATCGTATTGTTGACTTCGGATCGGGGAAAGGGAGACTGCTATTTTTGCTTCACCATTTATTCCAAACCACAGGCATTGGTATCGAGATGAATGAGCAGTTCCATACAGAGGCTATAACCAATAAATCGAGCTATTTTGCTAACAAGAAAAAGCAGGGAGAGCAAATACAGTTTCTCTTATGTAAAGCAGAGGATTACGCAATCCATCCTAATGATACTATCTTTTATTTCTTTAATCCTTTTTCTGTGCAGATCTTTCGGAAAGTCATCAATAATATTTTACTGTCTGCAGAGCAGCATGCCCGAGCTATCAGAATCATCTTATATTATCCATCAGATGAGTATATTTACTTATTAGATGAGCACCCGTCCTTTGTGAGGGAAGCTGAATTTTTCGTGCCTGCAGTGCATGAGGATTCGAGAGAGAAATTCCTTGTTTATAGCCATACGTAAAGAGAAGTACAAAGTTATCAAAATTGGAAGAAAATGCTGTAGCTACATCTCTTGTAGAACAAACCATTATCCTATATAGTCATAGATAAATAGTATAAAAGTCGTAGGATTAAAGTTTGTAATGGCAAAATAAACTACAATACTATTAATCTGTTGAATCCATCAAGAGGGAGAATTAATATGTTTACATTGCCAGATAGCAGTAAAGTAGTTTATTTAGAAGGCCATTATTCCATGCCTGTAGTAGCATTATCGATTATTATTGCGTGTATTTCAGCTTATACTGCTATATCAATTAATGAGCGTATAAGGTACAACAGCTTTTTCCATCGTTATGTATGGCTGACCCTTGCGTCCTTTACAATGGGATTCGGAATTTGGTCCATGCATTTTATCGGAATGAGTGCCTTGATGCTGCCAACCTCGATGCACTATCACCTCGGTTTGACTGTCCTATCTGTATTGCCTGCAATGCTTGCATCTTTTCTGGCATTCTATATGACAAGTTCTGGGAGTAAGTCTGTCACATCGATTGTCATCTCAGGAATTGTTATGGGTTTAGGGATTTCACTCATGCATTATATTGGCATGATGGCGATGATTATGGAGGATGTGCAATATACGTATCGGCTTAATTATTTTATTTTATCCGTTCTAATCGCGATTATTGTTTCATTTGTCTCATTATTTATTTTTGCGCGGATGAACAGATTTATGAACAACTTGGTGTTAAAGCTGATAACAGCCATCATAATGGGCCTTGCTGTTGCGAGTATGCATTATACAGGCATGTATGCAGTTAAATACTATGTTGATGCAGATGTACAGCTGAATAACAGCATGCATGAAATGAATGTTGGCTTCTTGATTCTATCCGTTGCTGCCGGGACGTTTGTTGTGCTGTTTATTTCTGGTTTATCGGCATTGCTTGATCGGTATGTTGATTATCGCCTCAATTATTTTGACTCCCTCACAAGGCTGCCAAACAGAAGACAGTTTGAGAAAATAATTCATACTCCAGGAAATATTAAAGGACTTGCTGTTCTTCATATTCATGATTTGGAGAAATGGAATAACACATACGGCTTTGAGTTCGGTGATGAAATCATCCGCTATATTGAACAGATTACTGTTAAGCTGAAGCCGAAGACAGTTGCCGTCTATCGTATTGAGGGTAACAGGCTTGGGTTTATCAGCACAAGCAAAGAGGATAATAAAAAAATGGAAGAAATGGCAAAACAAATTTGTGCTATTCTTTCATCTGCTCTTAATATCAATGACAGAATGATTATGATTAAGACTGTTTTTGCGATATCACTTGTTGAAAAAAAACGTGATGAAACGCAAGTTTATGAAAATGCCCTTGCTGTTTTGAATCATCATTCTGTTAAATATGAGCATGAAGTAATCACATATGATCCAGCCATTCATGTTCAGTCCTTCCAGACAACACTAATCGCAGATGTGGAAGAAGCGATGAGCAATGATCAGTTTTACCTCGTGTATCAGCCGAAGGTGGAAATGCATTCAAATAAGATAACAGGACATGAAGCTTTATTGCGCTGGAATCACCCGATTTACGGATTCCTGTCACCAGCTGTCTTTATTCCGATCTTAGAATCTGCTGATAAAATGTTCGATGTCACAGACTGGGTCATAGACAGAGTATGCCGCCAGATTGCGGAATGGGAGAAAAACGGAACAAGAAAGCCTGTTTCTGTTAATATCCCTGGCCCCTATGTAACATCGCCAAGGCTGATGTCCTACTTAGAGGACCGTGTTACAAAGTATGGGTTTAATCCAGAGCTTCTGGAGCTTGAAATGACGGAAACGAGCGCGGTTGAGAATATTGAGGGTGCTATTCAAGCAGTCCATGCATTCCGTAACTTCGGCTTTTCTGTGGCCCTTGATGATTTTGGGACAGGAGTTTCCTCTTTATCTTATCTCAAGAGATTGCCAGTCACTACATTGAAAATCGACAAATCATTTGTTGATGGAGTTCCAGGCTCACGAAAAGACTCTGAAATTATGAAAGCAATCATTGCTTTAGGTAATTCCCTGCATTTAAATATTGTCATTGAAGGGGTAGAAACAGAGCAGCAAGTAACGTACTTGTCCACTGTGGATGGGTGCAAGGTGCTGCAAGGGTATTATTATGCCAAGCCAATGGTGCAAAGTGAACTGGAGGATTGGTGTCACAATTTCACGACGAAAACGGCTATATAATAGGAAGTGTATATTTTTAAAGAGGAGTTTCTTTATTTGTTGCAAAACAAAAAAAGAAGCTCTTTTTTTGAGGAAAAAGAGGACTTGTTAGTTAAATCATATTCGCCTTACAGATTTCTTCTGTTTTTCGGCTTTGCAAAGAAGGAACAATAAAAAATCAGTGAGAAAATCCCGATTAATTCCGCTAGAAATAAACCATTAAGGATTGTGCTTAACATTTTGCATCCCTCCGATATGATTGCTTCTTACACCTTTACTATACCCAGAAAGCATGTAGCTACCGTTAATGTATTATTAAATTAAAGTAATGAATGTATATTATTTATGAAGCATAAGTATTTGTTTGTTTAGCGAGAAGCAGGCATGCTATAGTAACAGATGAGGAGTGTTAACAATGTACTTAACAATTGAAGAAACGGCTGAATATTTATCTGTGTCTGTGTCTTATGTGGAAAATCTAGTACTGCAAGGAAAAGTTCGGGTGCTGCATGATGAGGACGGGAATGTATTAATCTATAAAGATCAGTTTAAAACCCATTTTAAACAGCTGGAAAAGTATCAGCTGCTTATGCAGGAACTAGCGAACGAACCGATACCGGAAGATAAAGATATTAAGGATGAAGACTAGGTATTCATAAATAGAAAGAAGGCGAATGGATAATAAGACCATTCGCCTTTTCTTCATGTACTTAATCCTCTATTGGGAATACTATACTCATTGCTTGCTTCGTTTTAAGCTTCCAGCCATTCTTGAGACCATTTTTCAATTTCTTTCATTAATGGCTGCAGGGAACGGCCTTTTTCAGTCAGAGAGTATTCTATGCGCACAGGAATTTCCGGGTAAACGTCCCTGATGACAATTCCTTGTTTTTCTAATTCTTTAAGCCTTTCTGAAAGAAGCCGCCCGCTGATTCCAATAGATGATTCAATGGTGCAGAAGCGCTGAGATCCATTCAGCAGCTGATAAATAATTAAACCAGTCCAACGCTGACTTAACAGTCCCATGGCTTTTTCAAACCTTGGGCAAATGACGGATGGATTCATGATATTTCACTCCTTTTTTTTATTATACAATAGTTATTACCTTAAGTAAAAATATTATCATTTATAAATTACTTACTTTACAATCATTGTTTATTAAAATATAATTACTTACATAAAGTAAGTGAGGTTAACAAAAATGACAGGAGGAGTTCCCTTGAGTTTTCACGAGTATCCTAATTTATATGTAGAGAATGTTACGTTAAAGGTTAAAAATTTGCAGAAGATGATTACCTTTTATAAGGAGATTATCGGGTTTCAAGTACTAGAGCAAACAGACAGTAAAGCAGCTTTAACAGCAGATGGAAAGACAGCGCTTCTTTATTTAGAAGAATTGAAAGAGGCAGAAGATAAGCGACGTCGCACAACTGGCCTGTATCATTTTGCTTTGCTTCTGCCGACAAGAGAGGATCTTGGCACACAGCTGCAGCATCTGTTAGAGAGCGGTTATCCATTGCAAGGAGCTTCTGACCATAATGTAAGTGAAGCACTTTATTTAGGTGATCCAGAGGGGAATGGGATTGAAATTTACCGTGACCGTGCTGCAAACCAATGGGCATGGGAAGATGAGTTTGTAAAAATGGACACACTGCAGCTGGATGCGCAAGGTGTGCTAGATGCTGGTAGAAATAAACAGTGGCTTGGTTTGCCAAGAGACACAAAAATGGGGCATATTCATTTACATGTGGCTGAATTGGCAGAGACAGCGGATTTTTATGTGAAGGGATTAGGCTTTAATATTGTGCAAAAATATGGAACACAAGCCTTTTTCATTTCTACAGGCAAGTACCATCATCATATTGGCTTAAATACATGGAATGGTGTCGGTGCACCTGCACCGCAGGACAATAATCCAGGCTTAAAATACTTCGACTTGAAGGTTCCGAGCAAAGAAGCAAGAGATGAGATTGCAGCAAGACTTGAGGGCATGGATGCTGAAATTACAAAGACGAACGATGCTTACTATGTAAAGGACCCTTCTGGGAACACAATTCGCTTAGTTCTATGATTAATATTTAAAAATTTGTGATTAAAAAAATTGCCTAATTCCCACTTTATTATTAAAATTTTAAATAGTGATTACTACAATAGGAAAATATTAAAATTGGACGGTTTTTCCTTTGAAAATTTCCAATCATAATTTTTTAGAATAGGTGGGAATATTTTGCAAAAGAATGAAAAGCTTTATAAGTATTTTCTTGAAAATGCTGACAGATTGACAGATGATTGGTATGCAAACTTGGACAGGACTGATCCTAACGGAGTTTATGCATCTGAAGATCCAGAAATCATTAAAACATTAAAAAAGCAAAATAACGACTTTCATTACTATTTAGCAAAAGTATTTATTGAGGAAGAAGAAAAATTTCTTGAGGAGTTCCGTGAATGGGTTGTAGACATTGCCTCTGATAAGGAGCATTTAGAGACACCTATCCATTTTATTATTAGGGAGTTTATTCGGACTAGAGAGCAATACTTTCAGCTCGTCGAGGAATTTAAGCAAAAAAACGATATACCAGAAGAACGGATTACTATTTGGAATCGCAGCATTGTGCGGATTTTTGATATTGTTATCCTGCAGTTCACGGAACAATTCCATGAAAACTCGATTAAACAGCTTCGAGCACAGCAGGAAATGATAAATGAACTCAGTTCACCTGTTATATTGCTCAGTGAAAACCGTGCCTTGCTTCCGCTTGTAGGTGATATCGATACAGCACGGGCTGCTGCTATTTTGGAAAATACAATTAAACAGTGTGCTGAGAAGAGGGTAACACAGCTGTTTATAGACTTGTCTGGGGTTATTATTATCGACACAATGGTTGCTCATCAAATTTTCCAGCTGATTAACGGCTTGAGCTTGATTGGAGTTCACTCCACACTGTCTGGAATCAGACCAGAAATCGCGACAACTGCCATTCAGCTAGGATTATCCTTTAATGATATTTCGATTGCTTCCACATTAAGCAAAGCAATCGCTGAGGACAAAGAATTCTTTAACGAGTAATAGCAATTATTTTTTTCTTTATATGGTAAAAACCACACCGTATTGCCTTCTAATAAATACGGTGTGGTTTTTTATTATTTGCCAAATGAAAAGTCAACAGCCTCTTTAGAATGAAGATAGGTTGTATTAAATAAAGGAATGTTTATATCTTCGTCTTTAATTAATAGAGGTATTTCTGTACAGCCTAAGATGATTCCTTCTGCACCTTCTGCGATAAGCTTACGAATGATATCCAAATACCTCTCTTTTGACTCAGGCAAAAATTGTCCTTGGCATAGCTCGTCAAAAATGATGGAGTGAACATCCTCTCTGTCACAAGCTTCCGGGATGATTGTTTCAATTCCGAAGACCTCAAGGATATTGCTGTAGAAACCTTGCTCCATTGTGAATTTTGTTCCAAGTAAACCGACTTTTTTAAGCCCTTTGGCAGTAATGCTTCTTGCTGTTGATTCAGCGATATGAATGAGAGGAACCGAAACGGCTTCTTTCACCTCATTTGCCACTTTATGCATTGTGTTCGTACAGATAAGAATTACATCTGCACCGCCTGCTTCTAATGTTTTGGCAGCATCAGCAAGCTTCTGGGCTGCTAAGTCCCATTTTCCTTCCCGTTGCAGAATGGCTATTTCCTCCATATTAAAGGAATAAAGCAAGCATTTTGCTGAGTTTAATCCCCCTAATTCTTCCTTAACTAATGTATTGATAATATGATAATAGTCTGCTGTTGATTCCCAACTAAGCCCGCCGATCAGTCCGATAGTTTTCATTGTTTTCTCCTTCGTTGTATAGTTTTCCACAGCATAACATGCTATTCTGGTATATAGTAGGACCACAATTTATAAACTTTTATAGTGCCAGAGCATTTCGAGGTGGCTAATTTATGATATTCATTACAGTAGACAGGTCAAGCCCTATCTCTTTAACGCAGCAAATTTACGAACAAATCAGAAGTAGCATTCTTGGCAATACCTTAAAAGAAGGACAAAAGCTATTGTCAACAAGAGAGCTTTCAGCAACAATCGGCGTATCACGGAACATCGCTATGGAGGCGTATGACCGATTAATAGCGGAGGGTTTTTTAGAAGTTAAGCCAAAGGCAGGCACCTTTGTATCAAAGGGTACAGCGCTGACTACCATCAAGCATATGGAGCATGAGGGTCCTAAGGACCAAGCCTTTCCTTATGAAAAACCATATATTGATTTTCGCGGCGGGAATCCGGCGACCGATTATTTTCCACGGAAAAAGTGGGGCCAGCTCACAAAAGAAGTATGCATCGACTCTCCCCAGCATATATTCGGTTACAGTGATCCTCGCGGAGTGCCAGAGCTTCGGAATGTACTTGCTCAGTATTTGCGAAAAGCTCGGGGAGTAAAGTGTGATCCAGATCAAATTATCATTACATCAGGTGCGACCCAGGCATTGCGCCTTATTACTGAAATGATGCTGACTTCTGATGGATTTATCGCCTCAGAGGACCCGGTAGCAGATGAAATGAGGAATATTTTCTCAGTGGCAAAAGCAAAAGTATATCCAGTGCCAGTTGATGAAAATGGAATTATTCCTGAGCAATTGCCTGAAGCTGCGCCGGATTTCCTGTTTGTCATTCCTTCCCATCAATTTCCTTTAGGAGGAATATTGTCTATTCAAAGACGGTTGATGCTGATTGAGTATGCTCGAAGAACAGGCTGTTATATCGTGGAAGATGATTATGACAGTGAATTTACCTATGAAGGTGCCCCTGTTCCATCGATGCAGGGTATTGATCAGGAGCGTGTCCTGTATGTTGGTACGTTCAGCAAAATATTATCCCCAGCTTTGCGAATAGGATACGTCGTTTTGCCACATCCATTATTGAGAGAGTTTCAACAGCTGAAGTGGTTTAATGACAGGCATACATCGTCAATCGAACAATATGTGCTTGCCCGCTTTATGAAAGAGGGACATTTTGAGAGGCATATTCGCAAAATGAAAAAAATTTATCAAGAGCGCAGACAGGTGCTGGTTGATGCAATCAATAGCTGCTTTGAGGATGCCAAAATTATCGGGAAAGCAGCAGGGATGCATTTAGTGGTAGAATTTCCAGGCGTTTATTTCACTGAGGACAAAATGAACAGAATGAAGGAAGAGGGTGTTTGCATCTATCCAGTCGAGCAATACAGCATGCGTAAAGGAAGTCATGAGCATCTTGCTGTGCTAGGATACGGAGGTGTAGCACCAGAAGAAATACGAAAAGGAATCCTTATCTTGAAAAGGGTGCTTTCGTTTTAACATCATTTTTTAATGAACCTTTATCCTTTTTATGTTATAAAAAAGATAGCAGTCATTAGAAAAGAAAGTAAGGAGTTATATTTTGCGATGAAACAAAAAGGGACAAACAAAAAATTAAAAATAAGCCTATTTATACTCATGGGGATATTGCTAGTATTATTCTTTATTCCTACTCCTTATTACTTGAACCAGCCTGGTTCCATTGAATCGCTCGCGGAGAAGGTTACTGTCGAAGATGGAGATAAGACAGAGGCTGGCAGTTTGAACTTGACGACTGTCTATTCTATTAAGGCAAGTAACCCTTACATACTCCTGTATGGCTTGTTGGCTCCACATACAGAAATTAAAGAAGAAGAAGAAGTGAAGGGCGATCTTTCGGATCAGGAATATAATTCACTTCTGCTCCACATGATGGACACCTCTAAACAAAATGCGATTATTGCCAGTCTGCATGCTGCAGGGGAAAAGGTAGAATATCAATATAATGGTGTGTTTGTTGCAGGGGTGCTGGAAACATCAAAAGCAAAATCGGTTATCCATGTTGGCGATATTATCCATAAAGTAGATGGAAATGAATTCACACAAGCCACCGACTTAATTGCTTATTTAAAAGGCAAAAAAGCTGGAGATAAAGTAGAAATTGAATACACACATAACAATAAAGACAAAAAAGCAACAGTGGAAATGATTGTGCTGAATAAACAGACAGGCCAAGTGGGAATAGGGATAAGTACGGAAAATAATATGTCTATTGATCCCTCTGTTAATGTAAAGATAAACAGCGATAATATAGGCGGTCCGTCAGCAGGTCTGATGTTCTCATTAGAAATTTACAATCAATTAGAAGATGATGATTTAACAAAGGGCTATAAAGTAGCCGGTACCGGAACAATGGATGCAGAGGGTAATGTCGGTCAGATTGGCGGCATCAAGCATAAAATTGTCGCTGCACATAAAGCGGATGTAGACATATTCTTCTATCCAGAGGATAACTATAAAGATGATACGAATGAAAAGGAAATTAAAGAAGAAGTAGCAAAAGAAGGCTATGACGACATTAAAATCGTGCCAGTCAGCACATTGCAGGATGCAATAGATTATCTGGAGAAGCTCCCAGAAAAAGAATAATTCAAGAGTTAAGCGGGTGTAACAATGCCCGCTTTTTTATATGCTTTTTTAAAGGGATAAGTTGAGGGAAGCTAGTTTAAAAAGCCAAGATTAGGGAATGTTATGTACATGGATACATAGAACGGAATGTATTGCTTCAAGAGATTTTGGAGAATACAAAGGAGGTTTTATCATGAATGATTTTTTAGATGGAATATTTAGTGTATTTTATGGAGTATTTGGTTTTCCGTTGGCAATAATCTTCATTATTATTGTCGTTGCTGCAGTAATTCAAATCAGAAAGCGCCGCCGCCGAAAAAGAGAAGACTGGTACGGCCAATCACCAGTAGAGAAATTTGATGAAAATGATAAAGGGAAAAATAAGTAAGGTTGGGACATAAGTGTGTAAAACCGTGTGAAAACCGAACTATTTAATTGTTTTTTTTGATTAAATAGTTCGGTTTTTGTTTTTTTAGTTTAAATACAATAATTAAAAAATCATAGTGGAATGGAGCGGCGGACACTCGGGACACCTGCGGGAAATAGAGGAAAGGATGAGACCCCGCAGGCGAAGACGAGGAGGCTCATCTTCCTCCCCGCGGAAAGCGAGTGGCTGGAGCGCAATGAAACGAACTGATTTTAAAGCCATAATCTATTTAGTCACAAGCTTCATTTTTTAAATTTAGATGTAATTTATTATTCGTTTTTAAATAGGTTATCTTTTCTTTCATCTCAACATCTATATGCTGTTAACCGTAAAAGGAGAAAGGGTATATAGGCACTAGAGGAAGGCTCGCTTATTTTAGTAAGCTATTGTTATAGAAACAGCCCTTTTAGTAAATGTTTTGTAACATAAATGAACAATTGCCGAAATGTACGGATGGAACGTCTTTGCTACAATAAAGAGAAGTATGGACTTATAGTTATGAATGCTGTCTTATTTGCATAATATTACAGTTGAATAGATACAAAGATATCGGGACTAAATGATTATGAGGATGAGGAAAAAGGTCATCATCATTCCAAAGATTAACAGGGGGAAGTTATGACATTAGAAAAGAAGTTAATTAATAAAACCTATTATGAAAGTTTTACCGTCGATCGGGAAGAGCCGCCAATCGAAGTGCTCGGCCAATTATATATCGCAGAGCAAAGAAAAAACGTTCCGGATTTAACGTCAATCCGATATGCACAGGGAGAGCTGTACTTCCACGTACATGATTATGAATCAGCAATATTCAAGTGGGAAAATATCTCAAATGAGCTCGAACCATGGGCGAAGAAAAACTTGGCTGACGCTTATATGGAATTAGGAGAGTTATCGACAGCAGAAAGTATTTATAAAGCTGTGTTAACTGATTCTGAACTATTAAGCACAGAGATTTCGATGCAGCTTTTTGCGTTATATATCGAAAAAGGCAATCATGATATGGCGCATCACACTATTAAAAGCTTGCTTGCAACAAACCCTGACTATGCCAACATGACACTTTTGGCGAAAACTTATTTTGAAGAACATGAAGCATGGGGAGATGCAATTGAACTAGCTGTTAATGAAGGAGAAAGAACGAATTCATTAAAATGGTATGAAGCATTGATTCAATATGCAAAAATCGGCGTTATTGCAGAGTACGAGCCAAACTATTTTAGGCAAAGCATCAGAAGTGTTGCCGAGCTGGATCAAAAACTGTTTGAGCAATTAAGTGTGGCATTCTGGGAAAATTATCGAAATAGTCCTTTTTACTTGGCATGGCTGTGGGACTACAACCAGTTGTTTCAACAGCTTCAATGGGAGAAAGAAGAAGAGTGGACAGAGCTTCCTAGTATGCTTGAAGACTCTTATTTGCATTTGATTAGCTCTGTTTATCCAATTAAGGAAGTCAGAGGACTTATTCCAGATATATTGAGCAATTTATTGGTAACAGCTAATAATCAGGATAGCATAATTGCGGCATCTGCTGTGCTTGCATGGAATGATATGTTCCCTAGTACAATTGAGGCGGAGTTTATCAACAGCGCAGAGCATTTAATTAATACTGCAGAGGCTGTTGTTGACTTGGCAGATATCATGCAATTGCTTCAGTCTATTACAGATTGGGCGGAGAATAATGATATCATCATCGACAAGAAATTCTCACAAAGAGTAGTGGAACAGATTCCTGCTGAAAGCCGTCAGCTTCTAATTATCGGTTCACCTGGAAGCGGCGTAAATTCTTGCATTAATGAACTTGTTGGGGAAACATTATTGTCAGAAGGCACAAATAGCCTTATCTCCATCCATGATCATGACTATTTAGAGATGGAGGAACTGACTGAAGAAGGAATCCGCCCTATTGATACATTAAACGATTTTTATGAAGAACAGCTTTCAAAAGATAGACATGGAGAGGAAACCCGCATCTTCCATTTATATACTCCATCCCATCTTTTGCATGAGAATAATTGGGCAATAACAACACTTCCTTTCCCTCATCAGGAGAGGTATGCAGATTACGCTTTACTGGCAGACAGCCTTCTTTTTGTCATTAATGAAAGATCGCTATTTCAGTCAAGTGATTATGAGAGACTGCTTGAATGGAAGGAAAAGGCTCCTCATTTAACGGTGCAGTTCTTAATCTACGCAGATGAAGCAGAAAACGAGAAAGTGGCAGCAAAAAGACTGCAAAAGGCAACAGCAGCAATTGATCAATATTTTCCAAACAGTGCTGTTTTCCTTTACTCAAAGGAAAATGACCGCAGTGTGCAGCTAAATGATATCAGCAGTTTCTACAGAAGACATTTTGCAGAAAGAAATATAGCAGAAGAGCGGACAACAAAAAGCATTGCCATCATTCAGGATTTATTATCTAATCTATTTGATAAGCGCTTGGAGATGGAAGAAAGTCTTTATACGACACTTCGTATGTACGAAGAAATAGTCAGCAAGCTGTCTGGTGCAAATAATCAGCTGGCAGATATGGAATCAGAAAAAACTCGTATTATCGTAAATGCTTTTGAAGAAATAAAAGAAAGCACAACACAGGAAATCCTTGAGGAAATTCCGAAGATTTTACGGAATTGCAAAAACTTCATTAAGGAAGACAGCGACTTTGGTAAGATTCATGTTGAGCTTAATGACAGAATGAATAGTGAGATTGACCAATATGTTCATAACGCATTGCTGCCAAAAGTATATGGCAAGATAAATGAATGGATTAAGCTGTCACAGGAACAATTGGAGGAAAGCCAAAACTTCTTAAATGAATTATGTGAAGGCTTTAATGGATTATATGAGGAAAATCAATTGACACTCAGCTGTGATTTCTCCATATTAGATGATTGGAGAAGAGATGCACGCAGGCTGACTGGCGGCATTAAGCTTGATAAAGCTAATATTTTGCTTCGTCTTAAGCCTTCCCAAGTATTGCTTAAGAGTGCAGGGAAGCTGCTTGGCAGCATACCGCAAAACAAAAAAATGCTTTATACAAGATATCAGAAATATATTGAAACAGAGGATTTCACGGAAGTTGCTAACAATATTGCAGATGCATTCCTTCAGCAGTTTGACTTCTATGAGAAGGGATTAGCAGGGGATATTCATATCTTCTTCAGCAATCCATATGATGTGCTGCAAAAGACAATGGAAGAAAAAACTGTCGACATTCAAGAGTATCAAGACTTGCTGGAAAGACTAAAGAATAATCCGGAAATGTTCCACGATCCGCTTCGTTTATTCGAACTTCGTCTGCTTCAGTACGACTGGCTCACTAGTCCAGGAAAGCTGTCTTACAGTAAACATCTATAATAAAAAAAAACACAGCACGCATTGCGTGCTGTGTTTTTTTATTTTACAGCTTAAAGGAGCTCTTTAATGAAACAATTCGGTTAAATACAGGTTTTTCAGATGTTGTATATTTCGGATCTGCACTGAAATATCCATGTCTGAAGAATTGATATTTATCGTATGCTTGTACATCCTTCATATTTGGTTCAATGAAGCCTTGGACAATTTCAAGAGACTTCTCGTTAACATAGTCAAGGAAGGTTTCTCCTTCTGCCATTTCCTCCGCTTCTTCGTCTAAAATAAGCGGCTCATACAGGCGGAACTCAGCAGGGATGGCATTCGTCGCTTCCACCCAGTGCAATGTTCCTTTTACTTTTCTGCCTGTAAATCCAGATCCGCTTTTTGTTTCTTGATCATACGTACAGCGAAGCTCGATAACATTTCCTTCTTCATCCTTGATTACTTCCTCGCATTTAATGAAGTAAGCGTGTTTTAAGCGAACTTCGTTACCAGGGAATAGACGGAAATATTTCTTTGGAGGGTTTTCCATGAAATCTTCCTGTTCGATATAAATCTCACGAGAGAATGGAATTTGACGTGTTCCCATCTCTGGATTCTCTGGATTAATTTCTGCCTCCAGCATTTCAACTTGCCCTTCAGGATAGTTGGTAATAACTACTTTCAATGGGTTAAGTACGCCCATTGTACGAGGCGCTTTCAATTTCAAGTCTTCACGTACAAAGTGGTCCAGCATTGCTGAATCAACTGCACCAGAACCTTTTGAAATACCAAGCTCTTTACTGAATTCTTTAATCGCTTCAGGTGTTACGCCTCTTCTTCTCAAGCCGGAGATTGTCGGCATGCGAGGATCATCCCAGCCGTCTACGTATTTTTCATCCACTAAAAGCTTCAGCTTTCTTTTACTCATTACCGTATTCGTAATGTTTAAGCGGCCGAATTCAATTTGTTGCGGCCTGCTGTCCATTTCACATTCTCTAATAACCCAATCATACAGCGGACGTTGATCCTCAAACTCTGTTGTACACAATGAGTGTGTTACACCTTCAATAGCGTCCTCTAAAGGATGGGCAAAGCTGTACATAGGGTAAATGCACCACTTGTCACCTGTATTATGGTGTGAAGCATGTGAAATACGGTAGATTACTGGGTCACGTAAATTGATATTTGGAGAAGCCATATCAATTTTTGCACGCAGAACTTTTTCTCCATTGCCAAACTTACCATCTCTCATAGCTTGGAATAGCTCTAAGTTTTCTTCTACTGAGCGGTCCCTATGCGGGCTGTTTTTTCCTGGCTCTGTCAATGTTCCTCTATACTCACGAATTTGGTCTGCATTTAAATCATCTACATAAGCAAGACCTTTTTTAATCAGTAGGATGGCACGGCTGTACATCTCCTCGAAATAATCAGATGCAAAAAACAAGTTATCCCATTTGTAACCAAGCCATTCTACATCTTCCTTAATTGCATTTACATATTCAATATCTTCCTTCAAAGGGTTTGTGTCATCAAAGCGCAAGTTTGTTTTCCCTTTAAATTCATCTGCCAGTCCAAAATTAATGAAGATTGACTTGGCATGACCGATATGCAAATAGCCGTTCGGCTCTGGAGGGAAACGAGTGATGACAGTATCGTGTTTGCCTGTCTCCAAATCTTCCTTCATGATATTTTTAATAAAGTTTGAATTGTTCTCCACTATATGGCCACCTTTCTTTTATGTATAAAGATAAATGTGCTAAGTTTTACCATTTAGCACATTTTGCAGAAATGATACAGCAAAAAGATTTCTTCTTTTAATTATATCAATAATATATCCAAATTTTTATTATAAACTTCCTAGTTAAGAAACGAAAGTCCTAGAATTGTTCTTTTTAGGTGGAAAATAGAAGTTTCTGTTAAAAAAAGAACCGGATAGCAGCCATCAGGAACACACCTGCAAGCACTGTAGTAAGCAAGCTTTTCGTAAATAATGCTATCAGAAGTGTTGGAATGGAAGCAGCCAATACAGTCCATTCTACATGTAATCCACCACTGGAAGAGGATAAAAGATTTTCTACAATTAAACCTGTGAAAATACAAACTGGCAAATAGGAAAGCCATTTTTCCACAGGCTCAGGAACAGTGAAATTCCTTACGAGTATAAATGGCAAAACTCTCGGAATGATTGTTACTACCATGCAGGCAAGCAAAAGCAGGAGATATTCACTTGTCATTATTTGTCACCACCCCAACTGTTGCTGTTATAATTGTTGCTACGATGACGGCAAGACTGCTCGACATAACTGCTGACAGGAGCACCATTAACACTACCATTACTATTATCAGAAATAGATAGTGCCTTAGTTTGGAAGCCTGAACTGTTTGAAGCTGAAGAATCAGCAAGGCAATAAACATAGCAGTCAAGGCATAATCAAGTCCAAAAATCTCAGGATCAGGGAACCATTTGCCTGCATATGCGCCGACAGTACAGGAAATAATCCAAACTGTATAGGCTGTAATATTTAGACCATTCATCCACCGGTCTGTTATCGGGATATTTTTAGCAATCTTTGTAATGGCAACACCAAAGGACTCATCTGTTACAAGACTGCCAATACCGATGTTTTTCAATAAAGAATATTGTGTAAATTTAGGTGCTAGTGCAGAGCTGAGCAGTAAATGTCTTAAGTTAACAATAAACGTTGTCAGCACAATCGCACCAGTTGGACTGCCTGCAGCAATCATCGCACAGATAATAAACTGCGCCGAACCAGCATAAACAAGCAGACACATGAAAAATACAGCCGCTATGCTTAAACCGGAAGAGACACCAACCACACCCATCGCTAAGCCAATACTAATATATCCCAGCAATGTGGGAATGCAGTCCTTTACCCCATCTAAAAAGGAAAAGGAGTTTGCTTCCTTCTCTACGTAAACTTTTGAAGATTCCAGGATGATACCCTCCTACGTTGTTTAATATATTATATAAATGTATGTTATAATGTACAGTATATAAAAGCTAGAATCATAAATCAATGAAAATTTAAGGAGCGTATAATGGAATCTATTACAAATGTTATTGGGCAAAATCTTGAAAACCTGCGCAAAACAAGAGGTTATAGTCTGGATAAAGCAGCAGAGCTGACAGGTGTCAGCAAAGCAATGCTAGCCCAAATAGAAAAGGGGAAATCAAATCCGACTGTTTCAACATTATGGAAAATCGCAATGGGGCTGCAAGTTTCATTTTCTTATTTCATGACGGAAAATACAACGACTGTAAAGAAGGTGTTATTTAAGGAGATTGAGCCGTTTCGAGATGATGCAAATCAATATCGGCTGTTTTCACTGTTCCCGTTTCATCCTGAGAAGAAATTTGAAGTCTACACTGTTGAAATGGATGGAAAGACAGAGCATTTTTCGGAAAAGCATGCAGGGGAGGAGTATGTGATTGTTGGAGAGGGAAGTGTTGCTGTCGTTATTGGTGATGACAAATACTATCTTGAAAAAGGGGATGCCCTTTCCTTTACATCTAATCGAGATCATCTGTACATTAATACTGGAGAAACCTTGGCGACACTTTTCGTTCTCATTTATTATCCGGAATAAAAAAAGAACCATTCTCCAAATCGCCGGATGAATGGCTCTTTTTATGTTTTTTCGCTTTACTGGACAGCAGTTCAGCTTTTGTTTTTGTTGTTTTTGTCAAATGGTTGATGGTGCCCCAGCTTCCTCTTTTAATAGCAGGGTTGAATCCGGTTTCTCGGAGCTGTTTTTCCCGTCTTTTTTTTGCAGCAGATTTAGCCATTTTTTAAATTCCTCCAATAAATAGAATAGGTATACTCTTAAAGCTTTAGCCTTGCTTTTAGAGTATACCTATTATTATATACATTTTCTTATGAAAGATGCTAAGTTAGGTTATGACATGGATTGTTTTGCATATTTTGGATGGCGGTGCAGCATTGTTATTAAGAAAATGCCGCATATTAGCAGCAGGCTGCTTGTTGTAAAGAAAACAGCTGAAAAGCCGTAATGTGCTGCTATCAATCCGCCGAAGGTTGGTCCAATCACATTTCCAAGGAAGCGCAGGCTTGTTTCGTATCCCATCACTTCGCCCTGCATAGTAATCGGAACCTCCTGCCTTATATAGGCTATCCTTACTGGTATAAGTCCGCCAATGGATACGCCGAGAATAAAGCGGATAATCAACAGCTGCCAATATTCATGAACAAATCCGCCTGGCAAGTAGACTAATCCTGCTATAAATAACAAGATGACAAGTATCTTTAGATAGCCGTTACGATCACCAATTTCTCCCCATTTTCGAGCCATCAGCAAGTTTCCTAACCCAGCTGCTGAAAAGGCGATGCCGGAAAATAAGGCGATGCTCTCTGGACCGTGCAGCTTACTTACATATAAAGAGAGGATCGGCTGAATGCTGAAATGGGCAATCTGAATAACAGCAGATATTAGCAGTACTGTAATAAATATTGGGTTTTTTAGTATATAGGCCAGCACCTCTTTTGACGAATAGTGCTTTTTGATGCCATCCTTCACAGGAAGGATGAATTCCTTTGTGGTGAAGACCAAGATAACGGACAGAAGGATAGCAAAAGAAGTATATCGGAAGGTTGCAGAGTAACCGAAGCTGTCAGCAATTGCTCCTCCAAGCAAAGGACCGATGAGGGAGCCTGTAATACTTCCGGTCTGCAAGGTGCCGAGAACCTTTCCAGCCGTTTTTTTAGGAGTTTGTGTAGCGATAAATGCCTGTGACATCGGAATAAAACCTGTAAAGAAGCCTGTGAAAAAGCGGAGCGCGAATAACTGCCATACGGAAGTGACAAAGCTCATTAGAAAGATGGAGAGTCCGAGACCGAAACCTAACGCAATTAAGATTTTCTTTCTGCCATACTTATCCCCAATCTTTCCCCAAATAGGAGAAAATAAAAAAGCGGCAATGAAGGTGACTGAAAAACAGAGACCTGACCAATGTTGAACATATTCCTCTGAGAAATTGCCCATTGACTCAATATAAAGAGATAAAAAAGGTAACACCATTGTCATGCTGCCGCTAATAAAAAAGTTAGCGAACCACATGATTGTTAAATTTCGTTTTGAATACTGTTGATAATCGTCCAAAAATAACACTTCTTTCCGAAAACAATTTCGTTTTTCTAAATATTATCTTAACGCAATTCATACAAACAAGGAAGCCTTTAGCTTTACAAAAATATTGGAAATGTGCTAGTTCATTTTATTTTTTTAAGAATATTCAGCATTTGTATTCCTTAAAAGAACAAATGTATTTTACGAGAAGAAAACACTTGCTTCTTTAGTGCAAAAAAGCAATAATATGTTTAGTATTAATAATGGAAAATTTAAAAAATACCCTTAAGCGAGATGTTCCGCTGTTTATGGGAATGATAGCGAGGGAATTGACTAGCATAAACAATATACTTGATTCAATGGGAGATGGCGGCATGAAGGTAGTTAAGTTTGGGGGAAGCTCATTAGCTTCAGGACAGCAACTGGAAAAGGTACTGCAAATCATTAAGGCAGATAATGAGCGCAGAGTTGTTGTAGTGTCTGCCCCAGGGAAAAGAAATAATGAGGATACGAAAGTGACAGATTTGCTTATCAGCTGCGGTGAGAAGGTTTTGGCAGGCAAGGATCCAGGCGAAGAGGTAGAACAGATTATCGAAAGGTATGCAGATATTGCCAGAGAGCTTGACCTTTCCAGTGACATCATCACACAGATTAAGGGAGATTTCCTGGAGCTGTTAGCAGGTAGTACAGAAAATGCCCATTCCTTTATGGAAGCAGTAAAGGCGAGCGGGGAAGATAACAATGCTAAATTGGTTGCGAATTTCTTAACAGCAAGAGGCTTAAAAGCAGTATATGTAAATCCACAGGAAGCAGGGCTAATCGTGACAGATGAGCCAGGTAATGCCCAAGTGCTGCCAGAGTCTTATGACCGCTTATATTCGCTGCGTGACTATAATGACATTATTGTGTTTCCAGGATTTTTCGGATACAGCAAGTCTGGTGAGGTTGTCACATTCTCAAGGAGCGGCTCTGATATAACTGGTGCAATCTTGGCAAATGGCCTCAAGGCTTCTGTATATGAGAATTTCACAGATGTAGATGCAGTCTACTCCGTAAATCCAGCTATTGTGGCTCAGCCAAAGGAAATCAGTGTCCTTACATATCGGGAGATGAGGGAGCTTTCTTATGCCGGCTTTTCTGTCTTCCATGCAGAAGCTTTAATTCCTGCTTATCGTGCGGGAATTCCGGTTCATGTAAAGAATACGAATAATCCTGCCGTTCCTGGTACAAAGATTGCAGCAAAGCGGGATAATGATAATGGACCTGTAGTAGGAATTGCGAATGATAAAGGTTTTTGCTCCATCTATATCAGCAAGTATTTAATGAATAAAGAGATTGGCTTTGCTAGAAGAGTTCTCTCTATTCTTGAGGAATATGGAATCTCTTATGAACATATGCCTTCAGGTATTGATGATTTGACAATCATTTTGCGTCAAGACCAGCTGCTCCATGTGAATGAATCAGAGCTGCTTGACCGGATAAAGGAAGAACTGCATGCAGAAGAAGCTGTCATCGAGCATAATCTGTCATTAATTATGGTGGTTGGAGAAGGAATGCGCCATAATGTCGGAACAACATCGCGGGCAGCGGCAGCGCTGGCACAGGCAGGAGTTAATATAGAAATGATTAACCAAGGTTCGTCTGAAGTCAGCATGATGTTTGGCGTAAAAGAGCATTTTGCCAAGAAGGCTGTGAAAGCATTATACGAAGAGTTTTTTCAATAAAATTTAAACCTGCTGCTTTTATTAGCGGCAGGTTTTTTGTTTGCTCTTAAGTTTTGATGATTTGGAGTAGGACAAACAAATTGTGAGAAAAAAATTTAAGTTGAGATGAGTGTTAGATTTTCTGACATAAATTTAGTTTATAGTAGAAAATGAAAGCGGAAACAATGTTGTGATAGGTAGAACGGGGGGAAAATAAGTGCAAATACAATAATTAACTATTAATTCTGTTTATTATGATAATTAAAAAAACTTAGTATACTATTCCGAAAATTGAAGTTAATTTATAAGAAATAGAATACTTGCTAGGAAAAAGAAAGGAGGAATTCGCTAATATTACCAGTAATAGAGAGTGGCAACTCAACTAGAAAAGAGTGAATAAATATACTTTTTAATTTGTAATTATTAAAACCTCAAAAAACCTTTTGGAAAGATGTAATTAAAATTCTTCATTATATTAGGAGGGAACGTATGTTACAAAAATGGCATGAAGAGCTGGAAACAATGTTCGATCAGATGGTGGAGTGGAGAAGACATATGCATCAGTATCCTGAGCTGTCATTCCAGGAGGTTGAAACTCCAAAGATGATTGCAGATATCCTTGAGGGATTCGGAATAGAAGTGAGGCGCAATGTTGGGGGCAGAGGTGTAGTAGGAAAAATCTATGGAGCGAAACCAGGGAAAACGATTGCCTTGAGGGCAGACTTTGATGCATTGCCAATTCAGGATGAGAAGGAAGTGCCTTATAAGTCAAAGGTCGCTGGTGTAATGCATGCTTGCGGGCATGACGGCCATACTGCCACATTGCTTGCCGTTGCAAAGGTACTGCAGGATAACAAGGAAAACATCGCCGGTAATATAGTGCTTTTACATCAGCATGCAGAGGAGCTGTCACCAGGCGGTGCAAAGGCAATGATTGAAGATGACTGCCTTGCAGGAGTTGATGTAGTATTCGGAGCACATCTATCCAGTTTAAGTGAGTTAGGCAAGTATTATTGCAAGCCAGGTTATTCCCAGGCTGCAGCAGATGCATTTGAAATCACAGTAAGCGGAAAAGGCGGACACGGTTCATCGCCACATGAAACGGTCGATGCTATCGCTGTCGGCACAGCTCTTGTTACACAACTGCAGTTCATTGCAAGCCGCAGAGTAGATCCACTGAACCCTGTTGTACTGTCAATCGGTTCCTTCCACAGCGGCAATGCTAAAAATGTTATTGCTTCAAAGGCAACATTGACTGGAACAGTAAGAACACTCGATAAAGACTTACGTGTATTTATGGAAGAGGAAATACGCTTAATGGCAGAGAGTGTTTGTGAAAGCATGCAAGCATCTTGTGAAGTGAATTACATAAAAGGATATCCTGCCGTTTATAATCATGAAGAGGAAGTGGCTGTTTTTGAGAAGGTGATTGCAGACAGCCTAGATAAGGAAATGGTCGTTCGATCTTTGCCAATTATGGGAGCAGAGGACTTCTCCTATTATCTGCTAGAAAAACCAGGCATGTTCTTCCATACTGGTGCAAGAATAGAAGAGGCACAAAGCTATCCGCACCACCATCCAATGTTTGATTTTGATGAGAGAGCCATGATAAATGCCGGCAAAGCTTTCTTGAGTATTGTAGAGCACTATGTTGCTATTAAGTCACAAGAGGAAGTGGCGGAAACTGTTCTTTAAGATTTGTAGTCAAGCTGATAATTTAAATAGTGGATGGGAGAGATGCTGCAATGTTAAGCAAATGGTATGAAGAAATTGAAGCGATGTATAGCAAAATGGTGGAGTGGAGACGTCATTTTCATGAAAATCCCGAGCTTTCCTTTCAAGAAGTAAACACTAGCAAAATGATCGGTGATTTACTTGAGAGCTTCGGAATTGAAATAAGAAGAAATGTTGGCGGAAATGGGGTTGTTGGAAAAATTCGCGGGGCTAAACCGGGGAAAACCATTGCTTTGAGAGCTGACTTCGATGCATTGCCAATTCAAGATGAGAAGGATGTTCCCTTTAAATCGAAGGTAGACGGAATCATGCATGCATGCGGACATGATGGTCATACAGCCACATTGCTGGCAGTGGCAAAGGTGCTGAATGACAATAAGGAAAGTCTTGCAGGCAATATTGTGCTTTTACATCAGCATGCAGAAGAGCTTCCGCCAGGTGGGGCTATTGCCATGATAGAGGATGGATGTCTTGATGGAGTAGATGTTGTGTTTGGGGCACATCTTGCTTCAGGAAATGCGCTTGGAGAAGTGCTATATGGAGTCGGACCTGCTTCTGCTGCAAGTGATACCTTTGAATTGAAGATTCAGGGCAAAGGCGGACATGGAGCTTCTCCGCACCAAACAATTGATTCTATTGCAATTGGAGCGCAGATTGCTAACCAATTAAAGCATATTGTCAGCCGCCGTGTTAATCCGCAAAAACCTGCTGTTATCTCAATCGGCTCCTTCCATGCAGGTAATGCTGGGAATGTCATTGCAGACACTGCAGAAATAACTGGCACAGTCCGTACTTTTGACGAAGATGTTCGTGACCTTATTGAAAAAGAAATGGATGAACTGATTAGCGGTGTTTGCAAGGCATTTCATGCAACCTATGAATTTGATTATTCAAGAGGCTATCCTTCCACTGTGAATACACAGGAAGAAACAGATATTCTTGTAGAGTGCATTACAGCTAATTTACCAGATCAGAAGCTAGTGGAAATCGTGAAGCCAGGAATGGGCGGAGAGGATTTTGCTTATTATCTTCAACACAGACCAGGCTCATTCTTTTCTGTCGGTGCTAGAAACGAAGAAATCGGTGCTGTTTATCCTCATCACCATCCAATGTTTACATTTGATGAGAGAGCAATGCTTCATACAGCAAAAATTTTCTTGAGTCTAGTAGATTATTATCTGAATCCTGAAAAGGCTGATGCATTAGTAGAATCAACCACTATTTAACTGAAATTCAACTGGAGGGGGAAGAATGGGGAACAATATTTTAGAAGTGGATAAACTGCAAACGGCTTTTAAAACAGATAAGGGGGAAGTCATTTCTGTCGAAGAAGTGACTTTCCAGCTAGAGCCTGGTGAGACAATCGGGATTGTCGGTGAATCAGGCTGCGGTAAGAGTGTTACTTCTTTATCTATCATGAGACTTCTCGGAACACACGGCTTCATAAAAAAGGGCTCTGTAAAGCTGAATGGCAAAGATTTAACACAAATTTCAGAGGCTGATATGAGAAAGGTGCGCGGAAACGAAATTTCCATGATCTTTCAGGAGCCGATGACCTCCTTAAATCCGGTATTCACAATCGGAAACCAAATGGTTGAATTGATTCGTCTGCATATGGACTACAATGCGAAAGAGGCAAAAAGCTATGCAGTAGAAATGCTTCAAAAGGTTGGGATACCGAGAGCAGAAGTAATTATTGATGAATACCCCCATGCTCTATCAGGCGGAATGAGACAGCGGGTCATGATTGCGATGGCATTATCCTGCAAGCCAAAGCTGTTGATTGCAGATGAGCCGACAACAGCCCTTGATGTCACAATTCAAGCGCAAATACTGGAACTAATGAAAAGCTTAAAAAAGGAATCGAACACTTCCATTATGATGATCACACATGATTTGGGCGTTATTGCTGAAATGGCTGATAAGGTGATTGTTATGTATGCCGGCCAGGTGGTGGAGGAAGCGGATGTATTTACATTATTCGATGAACCGAAGCATCCATATACAAAAGGTTTAATCGATTCCATCCCTCATTTAGAATACGATTCAGATGAGAAGCTGTATTCTATCCCTGGGTCTGTACCGACATTGCAGCAAATGCCAAAGGGCTGCCGTTTTCATACAAGATGTCCTTATGCAATGGAAAAATGCATTGCAGAAAGACCTCCCCATGTAGAGGTTGATGGCAAGAGTGAGCATAAAGTAAGATGCTGGCTTTATGATGAGGCAGGCAGCAAGACAAGCACACATACTAGTGGAAGTGAGGTAAATGTATGAGTAAGATAACTTTACCTGAAAAAGACGGAATATTAGGACAATTATCCGATCCGTTGTTAGAGATTAGAAACCTCAAAAAATATTACCCAATTAAAAAAGGTGTGCTGTCGAAAACAGTCGGTCATGTAAAGGCTGTTGATGGGCTGGATTTCTCCATCTATCCTGGTGAAACCATCTCACTTGTCGGTGAATCGGGATGCGGTAAATCAACGACAGGAAGAGCAATTGTTAAGCTGGACCCTCCGACAGATGGGAGTGTGCTGTTCGAAGGAAAAGATATGGCAGATTTAAGCAAAGGGGAATTGCGAAAAATCCGCACTCAAATGCAAATAATTTTCCAGGACCCTTATTCCTCCCTTAATCCGCGCAAAAGAATCGGCGATCTTTTAGCGGAGCCGCTGTTGGCACATAAATTAGCTTCAAAGGAAGAGGTGAACAAGAAGGTAGATCAGATGCTTGAGACAGTGGGATTAACTAAGTTCCATAAGGGGAGATATCCTCATGAGTTCTCAGGTGGCCAGCGGCAAAGGATTGGTATCGCAAGGGCACTGATGCTGAATCCAAAATTGATTGTTTGTGATGAGCCTGTATCTGCACTTGATGTTTCTATCCAGGCACAGGTGCTGAATCTGCTCAAGGACTTACAGAAGGAGTTCAATTTAACTTACCTTTTCATTGCCCATGGCCTTGGTGCAGTCAAATATATCAGTGACAGAATTGCGGTTATGTACTTAGGGAAAATCGTTGAGCTCGGCAAAACCGGTGATATCTTTGCAAGGCCAAAGCATCCGTATACACAAGCGTTGTTAAGCGCCTACCCGATTCCAAATCCGCATTTGCGGGATAGAGAGCGGATTGTGGTGGAAGGAGATGTACCGAGTCCGGCTAATCCTCCAAAGGGGTGCAGATTTCATACGAGATGTCCGTTTGCGGCTAATATTTGCAGAGAGCAGGAGCCTGTTTTGAGCGGAGACAGCCATACGGTTGCCTGTCATTTTCCACTATCATAACAAAGGGAGGGAGCTCATAAATGCTACAGTACATTATCCGAAGAATATTAATTGCCATTCCAGTATTGTTTGGGGTGACGGTATTTAACTTTGTCATCATTAATATGGCACCCGGAAACCCTGTTGACATGTACCTCAATCCAGATGCAACAGAAGCGGATGCAGAAGCAAAGAAGGAGGCGCTCGGACTTAATGATCCTATCTATGTCCAATACTTCCGCTGGCTTAGCAATCTGCTTCACGGAGATTTTGGTTTTTCTTATACAACCTATGAACCAGTGCTCGATCTTATTTTAACAAGAGTGGGGCCAACGCTTCTCCTCATGGGGGCAGCACTTGTCATTGCCTATATTATTGCTATTCCGATTGGGATTCTCAGTGCGACAAGACAGTATTCTTGGATTGATTATTTAACGACAACATTTTCCTTTTTAGGTGTTTCCATCCCAAGCTTTTTTCTAGGACTCGGAGCGATTTATGTGTTTGCGTTAGTGCTAGGTGTCCTCCCTACAGGTGGAATGTTTACACTTGGAAGTGACGGAGGCTTTATGGATACACTCGTTCACCTCTTGCTGCCGGCACTCATATTAGGAACAGGGATAGCAGGCAGCACAGTCCGATACGTTCGAAGCAGCATGCTTGAGGTGCTGGGACAGGATTATTTAAGAACAGCCAGAGCAAAAGGGCTTAAGGAGTTCATTGTCACAAATAAACACGCTTTGAAAAATGCCCTTATTCCAATAATCACGATTATAGGTATGGAAATACCAGTGTTAATAGGTGGTGCAGTTGTAACAGAACAGATCTTCCAGTGGCCCGGGTTAGGACAATTGACAATCCAGTCAATCAGCTCCAGAGATTATCCGACATTAATGGCGATAAACTTCCTGGCTGCTTTTGCTGTACTGTTCTCCAATCTGCTCACAGATATTCTTTATTCTGTCGTCGATCCGCGCATCAAATATAGCTAAGGGGGGAGGAATTAGGATGAGTATACCAAATGTAAAGCTCGATACAGAGCTGCCAATCAATCAGCTGCCAGTTGCAGTCAAAGAGGAGCTTGGCAATGAAGAAAGCTATCTAAAGCTAATTACGAAACGATTTTTTAAACATAAGCTGGCTGTTGTCGGTTTAATCATTTTCAGTTTCATTGTGCTTTTAGCAATATTTGCTCCGCTGATTGCCCCGCATAATCCTTATGCTGTTGAAGGGGAATTCGCTGCGGCGCCAAGCGCTGAACATATTCTTGGGACAGATGAAGTAGGCAGAGATTTATTTAGCCGATTGATATATGCTGCCAGAGTTTCTCTTTCAGTAGGCGTCGGTGCTGTTGTTATCTATGTAGCCATCGGTACTATTTTAGGTGCGATCGCTGGATACTTTGGAAAATGGGTAGATATGGTCATTATGCGTATTACAGATGTCTTCATGTCGTTCCCTTATTTGATGGTCATTCTAGTTTTGGTAAGCATCATGGGGCCAAAGCTCATTAATGTTATTCTGGTTTTAGGCTTGCTTGGTTGGCCGTCGATTGCACGGCTTGTTAGGGGGAGCGTCCTTTCCATTAAGGAGATGGACTATGTGAAGGCAGGTGTTGCTCTAGGTTTTTCTACACCAAAAATTGTTTTTCAGCATATCTTGCCAAACTGTATTGCCCCAATTTTAGTAAATGCAACCTTCGGGATTGCTTCGGCAATTATTATGGAAGCTTCTTTAAGCTTTCTCGGCATGGGTGTTCAGCCGCCTACAGCGAGCTGGGGGAATATGCTGACAGAAGCACAATCAATAACGGTATTGGCATCACAGCCATGGCTTTGGATTCCACCGGGCATTATGATTTTGCTTTCCGTGCTTTCCATTAACTTTATGGGCGACGGACTGCGAGATGCAATGGACCCAAAAAGCCTGAAGTAAGTGATGGGAATATATATACACAGTCTAAAGATAAATGGGGGAAAACAGATGAAGAATGTATTCAGAAAAGGATTAGGCTTAATCGCGATTGCAGTCCTGCTTTTATTGTCAGCATGTTCAGGTGCAGCAAACAGCGGCACGAATGCAGGGGGCTCCAAAGACAACACGATGTATATCGGACTAGTAAATGCTCCAGTCAGCTTCAACCCTATTAATTCATCTGATATTGCTGCTTCATGGCTTGAAAAATTCATGTTTGATACGTTTTTAGAAATGACTGGGCCGCTGGAATTCACTCCTAAGCTTGCAGATTCATTTGAAACAGAAGACAATCAAACATTCACCATTAAGCTGAATGATAAAGCAGAATGGTCTGACGGAACGCCAGTAACAGCAAATGATGTTGCGTTCACGATGAATCTTGTGGCAAACCCTAAAACAGAAACAGCAATCGGCACATATTTGACAATCATTGACGGATTGACCGAAAACGGCAAGTTCCCAGATGGTGTTACAGAAATTCCTTCCTTAACAATTGTTGATGATAAAACAATCCAATTTAAGACAAAAACACCAGTAGATCCAAACATGGTTAAAGAACAGCTTGGCTCTAAATTTATGATTCTTCCAGAGCATGTTTTAAAAGATGTAGCTCCAGAAGACTTGCAGAAGGATCCTTTCATGCAAAAACCGACAGTAACAAATGGGCCGTTTAAATTCGTGAAATATGCGAAGGACCAATATGTGGAGTATGAAAAGAATGACAACTACTATTTAGGTGAAGTAGAGCTTGATAAAATGTTCGTTAAGATTATGCCTGCAGCAAACCTTGTTGCACAGCTTCAAACAGGTGAGATTAATATGAATGCTGCCGGCGGTATCGGCAAGATTGCTGTACAGGATTTCGATACAGTGAAGGGCTTTGAAAATGTAACAACAAAAACAGATAAAACATATGGCTATCAAAATATGATGTTCAACACAGAAAAAATTACTGATCAAAAAGTCCGCCAAGCAATTGCTTATGCGATTGACCGGGAGAAAATAGTTGATCAGCTGTTGAAGGGTGAAGGAGAGATCGTTGATGGACCATATACATCAATTAGCCCTTACTTGGATAAGGATTTAGCAACATACACATATGACCCAGAAAAGGCAAAACAATTGTTAGAGGAAGCTGGATGGGATTTCAACAAAACAATTGATTTTGTTGTACCGATTGGCAATAAAGTTCGTGAGCAGTCTGCTGATATCATTGCCCAAAACTTAGAGGCAATCGGCTTGAAACTCAATACAACAACTTATGATTTCCCGACAATTATGTCAAAAGCAAAAGCAGGCGAATTTGATTTGCTGCTTATGGGATTCACGAATACAATCGATCCTGATGTGACTACTGTTTATGGTAGCGGCGCTACAAGCAACTATACTAACTACAGCAACCCTGAAGTTGATAAGCTGCTTCTAGCAGGAAAACAAGAGCCTGATACAGAAAAGCGTAAAGAAATTTACAATCAGCTTCAGGCAATCTGGAGCGAGGAATTGCCAGTCTTCACCCTTTATTCCGATTTTGATTTTGGAGCAGTATCAAAAGATGTTGCTGTCGGAGAACCGAAAGTATTTGGCTTCCATAATGAGATGTATAAATGGTCACTGACAGGAGCAGAATAATAAAAAATTAATTTAAATTTAAGGCGGGGGCTGTAGAATAATTCTACAGCCTTTTTACCGTAAACTTAGCGGAGCTGCTCCTGCCTAAAAAAGTGCTGAGATAGGTATAAACTTATGTTTTCTATTTTGGGGAAAAGAGGTATGATAATAGCAATATTTAGTTTTCCTAAAGAATTTAAAAACGGTTACATTGTTTATACAAAAGGCGGGAGGAGAAACATGGCAAAAATATTTAAAAGACTTCGGACATATCAAGTCAGCATCGCTGTTGCATTAGTTCTGATGCTGACAGAACTTGCAGTAGAGCTTGTCCAGCCTCTTATTATGGCAAAGATTATCGATGATGGATTGGCACATCAAAATACGGACACTGTTATTTTTTGGGGAAGCATTCTTGTCGGTATTTCCCTGCTTGCCTTTGCAGCAGGAATTATCAACACATTTTATTCAGCCCATGTCAGCCAGAACTTCGGCTACAGCCTCCGCAAAGAGCTCTATTCAATCATTCAATACTTTACATTTGCCAACAGCAGCAAGTTTTCCAGTTCTTCCTTAATAACAAGGCTGACAAACGATATTACACAGCTGCAAAATATGATTTTTATGAGCTTGCGTTTCCTTCTCCGTTCTCCCTTATTAATAGTCGGCGGAATCATCATGTCCTTTGCTGTCAACGCCAGGCTTGCTTTAATACTTGCAGTGACTATTCCTGTTATCATCCTGATGTTTATATGGGTAATCCGCAAAGGCGGGAGGCTGTTTAAGAAAGTACAGAGTAAATTAGATTTCGTGAACAATGTAATGCTTGAAAACTTAACCGCCGTTAAGCTGATAAAGGCATATACTCGAAAGCGATTTGAGAACGATCGGTTTACTGTTGCCAGTGATGATTTAAAACAAAGCACAGAAAAAGCGTTGCGTGTAATGGAAATCACTGTTCCGCTCTTGCTGTTTATCATGAATCTCTGTATAATTGCCATCCTTTGGCTGGGATCAGGCCAAATAGCTGCTGGTGAGACACAGGTGGGGGATGTTGTTGCCATTATCAACTACTCATTAAGAATTACCTCTTCTCTATCTGTCATCACAATGCTCATTATGGTGATTTCCCGCTGTAAGGCATCAGCTGACAGGCTGCAGGAGGTTTTTGAGATGGAAGAAAAGGACAATGATAAAGCGAATCCTTCTCAGCAGCAAAAGAAAATTACCGGAAAATTAACATTCCGAGATATTGCCTTTGCTTATCCGAATACAAAAGTAAATGTACTGGAGAAAATCAGCTTCACTGTACAGCCCAATGAGGTCATTGCTGTCATGGGAATTACCGGAGCAGGAAAAACATCATTATTTCAGTTAATACCAAGACTCTTTGAACCGACTAAGGGTGCTGTTTATATGGATGACACAGATATCACTGATTATGATCTTGATTCCTTGAGAAAGCAGATTGGCTATGTGCCGCAAGTTTCCTTATTGTTTACAGGAACAATAAAGGAAAATATCATGTGGGGAAACCCTTTTGCTTCTGATGAGATGATAGTAAAGGCAGCTAAAGATGCACAAATACACGAGACAATTATGAAGCTGCCGAAGAAATATGAGACAAGAATTGGCCAAAAAGGCATTAATTTGTCTGGCGGACAAAGGCAAAGACTGTCTATTGCAAGGGCACTCGTAAGAAATCCTAAAATATTGCTTTTGGACGACAGCACAAGTGCGTTAGATTTGCAGACAGAAAAAGAGCTGCTTCAGGCAATCTCCACATATAATGCGACTGTACTTTTAATTACTCAAAAAATTTCAACAGCACGAAAGGCAAATCGGATTCTTCTGATGGAGGAAGGGAAAATTCTTGCCTATGCCCATCATGAACAGCTGTTGAAAGAAAACAAACTTTACCAGCAAATAGTTGAGTCACAGTTAGGGAAGGAGGAGGCTAGTCATGTTTAAGACCCTGACCGATGCTTTTTTGTATCCTAAGCCGGAAATAGGTAGGAAGGCTACAAAGAAAAAGGCGAAGGCAAAACCCCGAAACATGAGCAGAACCCTGTATCGTTTATGGCAGTACATGGCTGTCCAGAAAGGCCTACTCTTTGTTGTGCTGTTTCTTGTAGCCGCAAGCTGCTTGTTAGGTTTATTAGGGCCTTTTCTTGTCGGTAAATCAATCGATCAATATATTGTAAACAAAGAATTTACCGGGCTTGGCACGATGCTGCTTATACTCGGGGTCATCTACTTCTTTTATTCTGCCAGCCTATTTTTGCAGAACTATTGGATGATTGGCATATCCCAGTCAACGGTGTACAGACTTCGCACTGACCTTTTTGCACAGTTTCACCAGCTGCCGATTGCCTATTTTGATAAAAGACAGCATGGAGAGCTGATGAGCAGGGTGACAAATGATATTGAGAATGTCAGCTCCACACTCAACAGCTCTGTTATCCAAATATTTTCGAGTATTCTAACACTGATTGGAACGGTCTCCATCATGCTCTGGCTCAGTCCTCTCCTCACCGTACTGAGTTTAACGATAATACCTGTTATGTATTTTGGGATGAAATGGATAACGGCAAGAACAGGAGTGCTCTTTAAGGAACAGCAGAATAAATTAGGGAATCTAAACGGTTTTATTGAGGAATCCATTTCAGGCCAGCGAATTGTTAAAACCTTTTCCCTAGAAGACAGGATGATTAGTGACCTTGTTGATAAAAGTGAAAACTTAAAAAATGTTAGCTATTGGGCCCAAGTTTATTCTGGCTTTATTCCAAAGCTGATGAACATGCTCAATAATATCAGTTTTGCACTGATTGTCGGTGTCGGCGGACTAATCATTTTAAAAACAGGAAACATTTCTATCGGAGTTATCGTCATATTTGTTGAATACTCACGGCAGTTCACCCGCCCTCTGAATGATCTTTCCAATCAGTTCAACACATTATTATCTGCAATAGCTGGGGCGGAAAGAGTATTTGAAGTGCTTGATGAACAGAAAGAGGAGAAGGATGAAAACACAGCCTTTTCTCTTGAAGCTGTAAAGGGTGATGTTGTTTTTTCAAATGTGTCTTTTGCTTATGAAGAAGATAAAGGCATTTTGAATGGTGTTTCTTTCCATGCTAAACAAGGTGAAACGATTGCCCTTGTCGGTCCTACTGGAGCAGGAAAAACGACGGTCATTAACCTTCTGTCGCGATTTTATGATGCCACAGAAGGTACAATCAAACTCGATGGCTATGACCTTACCACTATTAAACGAGAGAGCCTACGCTCCCATATGGGCTTTGTTCTCCAGGATGCTTATTTATTTTCAGGGACAATTAGAGAAAATATTCGTTATGGAAGGCTGGATGCAACCGATAAAGAGATAGAGGAAGCAGCCATGCTTGCAAATGCCCACAGCTTTATCAATAGTCTGCCGGACGGATACGACACGGTTTTGGCAGCAGATGGGAACAGCATCAGCCAAGGACAAAAACAGCTGTTGTCAATTGCTAGAGCAATCCTTGCTGACCCTAAAATACTTATACTTGATGAGGCAACGAGCAGTATTGATACAATAACTGAATTGAAAATTCAAGAAGCGCTGCAGGTGCTGATGAAGGAGAAAACCTCCTTTGTTGTTGCTCATCGATTGAACACAATAAAGCATGCCGATTGTATACTAGTGCTTAATAATGGTGAAATCATTGAAAAAGGGTCGCATGATGAGTTATTGCTGAAAAAAGGCTTTTATTATCGACTGAACCAGAACCAGTTTCAGACAAATTCTGGCGAAAATGGAGCTGAAGGTCTTTAAAATACCAAGAAAAGGGGAATTGACTGACCGGTCATTTTTCTCTATAATAAAGACAGGTGCCTGTCACCCTTAACATTTCGAAGAGGTGAATGGTTGAAATGAAAACAATCGATCAGATTATCGAACTTTTGAAGAATATTGGAGTCAATGCAGAAAAGGTTTATAGAAAACCAAAGGAGACTTATTGATTTATGGATCGCTCTAACAACAATGAATCACTGCTTTCTCTAAACGATTGGAGCTTAGACGACCTTTCAAATGAACTGATAGAGTGGAAAAACAATTTAATCGTCTATCGCTTTGCTTTAGAGGAAGTTAATACAAAACTGAAAATATTAAATGAAGAATTTCAATTTATCCACAATCACAATCCGATTGAACATATTAAATCACGAATTAAGGATCCGCGCGGGATTATGGTAAAACTTAACCGCAAAGGTCTCGACATTACAGTTGAAAATGCGAAAGAGCATATTCACGATATAGCTGGTGTACGAATTACCTGCTCTTTCATCTCTGATATTTATGACATTTATGAAATGCTGAAAAAACAAAGTGATATAAAAATCGTAGAAGTAAAAGATTATATTGAGAACCCAAAACCAAATGGTTATAAAAGTCTCCATTTAATTGTTAAAATTCCTGTGTTTTTGAGCAATGGAATGGAAGAAGTATATGTAGAGGTACAAATAAGAACAATAGCTATGGACTTCTGGGCAAGCCTTGAGCATAAAATTTATTATAAATTTGATAAAGGCATACCAAACCATTTGCTTGCAGAACTGAAAGAAGCAGCAGATGCGGCCCATGAACTCGACGTTAAAATGAAAAAGATTAAAGATAGAGTTGATATTTACCAAACAGTTGGAGATGCTCAAACCCTCGTCTAAATTAAAAAAGAAAGTCTGCATTTCTCAGCAGACTTTCTTTTTTTCTTAAACTGCTGTTTCGATGATTGCATATCTATTTTTACGAGAATAATTTATAATAAGGAGATGCTTTTGTATTTGAACCTTTAGATGTTCTAATAAACATAATCCTTATAACAAAAAGGAACAGTAAAAAGCAGCAGCTGCAATGAAAAAGGAGAATAAAATGAGTAACCAAACCCTTTTAAATAAGATGAAACCATTTATAGAAGAAAACTGGGCTAAACAAGGTTTTCAAAAACCAACAACTATTCAAGACAAGGCTATTCCGGAGATTTTAGATGGCAAGGACATCATCGCTGAATCGCCAACAGGTACGGGAAAAACATTGGCATACTTGCTGCCGGTATTAAATAAGATTAACGCAGAATCCAAGGCTATGCAGGCAGTAATATTGGCCTCTTCTCAGGAGTTGGTTATGCAAATTCTGGCTGAGGTTCAAAAATGGGGAGAGAACAGCGGTGTGAGATCTGCTTCGTTCATTGGCGGAGCTAATGTAAAAAGGCAATTAGAAAAGCTGAAGAAAAATCCTCATCTTGCTATTTGCACACCTGGAAGGGCTTTGGAGCTTATTAAGCAAAAGAAGCTAAAAATGCATGAAGTAAGAACAATTGTCCTTGATGAGGCTGATCAGCTTCTCGTTCCAGAGCATATTGAATATGTACGCCAAATCATTAAAGCGACACAGAAAGAGGAAAGACAGGTTGTAATGTTCTCAGCAACGTTGACAGACAGAACAGAAGCGCTTGGCAAGGAACTGCTTTTAGATCCAGCAGTTATTCGAGTTAAAAAGGATACTACTATTGAAGCAGCAGATGTGCAGCATATATATTTTCAGGCAGAGCATCGAGACAAAATTAAACTGATGGAGAAAATCTCTCGTCTTGAAAATGCAAAGGTGCTTGTTTTTATTAAGGACATTGGAAATTTAGATGTGCTTCATGAAAAATTAGCCTTCAAGGAAATTAAAACGAGCAAGCTCCATAGTGATCTTAACAAGATGGACAGGCAAAAATATACAAGACTGTTCCGGTCTGGCAAAACGAGTATGCTGCTGGCAACAGATGTTGCAGCACGCGGGCTAGATATCCAAAATATAACCCATGTTGTGCATTTTGATTTTGCAAAAGATAAGACCCAATATATTCACCGTTCCGGCCGAACAGGACGATTCGGTAAAGAAGGTACAGTCATCAGCCTTGTAACAGAAAGAGAAGAACGGGAATTGAAGCAAATGCTGAAAGAATTAAAACTTCCCCTCAAACGCAAAGTATTTTATCAAGGTGAAATTACAGACGTACAATAAAATAATCAACTCAAATGCCGCTAAAAAATTAGCGGCATTTTTTTATTTTTATGCCTGCAAATTTTTACTACATAATATTGGAGAATTTTCACAAGATAAGACAAGAATAATATTTTGCAGGTGAATTAATATGGTTACATTTGTTTATTTATTGCTGATTGGCATGATGGGAAGCCTTACCCTGATTTTAGATATGTTCGTATTTCATGACAGCCTAAAGAATTGCTTTATGAACATATATAAGGCTGAAGTTGGAGCAGGAGCAATCACTATTGTCTTAACAGCAGGCTTTGGCTTTATCTGGTCTGTAGTGGTTGATTTCAGGAGGCTGAAAAAGAAGCTGCAGGGAAACAAAACCAATGCTTGAAATTATTTATGTTAAAAACTAAAGGAAGTGGAGTCCAATGCTCAAAGAGAACATTTCTTTAAGCCAATTAGCAGCATTAGTATTCAATTTTCAAATTGGCAGCTCCATTGTTTTCGGACTTGCATTAGACGCAAAAGAGGATGCATGGATTGCTCTCTTTATTGCATTTGGCTTTGGGATTTTCATCACTATGTTTTATTTATATTTAAGCTCACTGCTTCCTGGAAAAAATTTGTATGAGATGTTTGAGTACTGCTTTAAAAGACCGATAGCAATATGTATTAGCTTCGTGTACATCATTTATTTCTTGTACTATGCTTGCCGGATTATAAGAGACTTTGGGGAATTGATATCTGCGACGGTACTGCCGACCACTCCCATTGAATTCAGTACTTTTACACTGCTACTTGTGATAGGTTATGTGCTCTATTTAGGGATTGAGGTGCTGGCAAGGACATCTGAGATATTCACACCATATGCGATTATTTTTATGGTCCTATTAATTGTGTTTTTATATTCGGGGAAAAACCTGGATATGACAAATGTCAAACCTGTTTTAGGAGAAGGATTCAGCCCTTTATGGAAGGTGATTTTTCCTTATGAACTCGTACGTCCATATGGCCAGCTGCTTATTTTAACATTCATCCTTCCGAGTGTATCCAGATTAGATCAGAGCGCCAAAGTCGTAATGTCCAGCATGATTATTTCCAGCCTTTTGCTGATAGCATCATCTATGCTGATTATTCTGGCGTTAGGTCAAAATATTGCTCTTCGTTCTAATTTCCCGCTGTTGAGCGCTGCCCGTCTTATCTCTATTGGGGAATTCATTCAGCGGGTTGATGCAATCGTTGTTTTTACAATGGTGCTAGGGACATTAGTGAAAAGCTCTATTTACATATATGGAGGATTGAAGGGACTAGAGTATGTATTTTCGATTCCATTTCGCTTTTTTGCAATTCCCGTTTCATGTTTAATTTCACTATTCTCGATTTTTATTGCAAAAGGCTATTCCGATCATATTAACGAAGGACTGCTTTCCAATCCTTTCTTGCTGCATGTACCGCTGCAATTTGGGCTGCCTGCATTGTTATTAGTTATCCTGCTCTTTAAAAAATGGAGAGGGAAAAACAATGGCAAACAGATGAAGGAAAGGAATATGTAAAGTAACTTGCTGTGCAATAATCCATAAGGTGTTGAGCGTATGCTAAAGGAAAATATTTCATTAAGCCAATTAATCACATTAGTTATAAATTTCCTGCTCGGCAGCGCTATTGTAGTCGGAGTAGGGTTAGAGGCGAAGCGGGATGCATGGATGGTCGTAATTGCAGGCTTTTTTATCGGAATCCTCATCATGTCTGCTTATTATTTTTTACTGTCTTTGCAGCCTGGAAAAAACCTCTTTGAAATAATGGAAATTTGCTTTTCCAGACCTGTAGCAGTCGTTATGTCTCTCGTATACATTTGCTACTTTCTGTATATAGCATGCCGGGTAATTAGAGATTTTGGAGAGCTGATTTCAGCAGCGATTCTTCCGTTAACGCCCATTGAAGTTACAGTAGTTCTGCCTGTCCTTGTCATAGGTTATATCCTCTATATGGGGATTGAAGTGTTGGGACGAACCTCTGAAATCTTTACACCATATACATTTGCCTTCATGCTCTTGTTGTTTATTTTCTTGTATGGGAGCGGAAATATTGAGCTGGACAATCTTCAGCCAGTTGCTTCAACCGGTTTTATGCCAATCCTGAAAGCAATCATTCCCTCTATCTCTGTTTTTCCCTTTGGGGAGCTGATTGCATTCACAGTGGTCCTTGCAGATGTGACGAACTTCAAGTACAGCAGGAAAGTAAGCCTTATGGGTGTTACCATTGCTAGTTTCCTGCTGCTTCTGTCTGTGTTTTTAATCGTCACATCTTTAGGGGAAAACATCGCTCTTCGTTCCAATTTTCCTCTGCTTAGTGCAGCGAGGCTTGTGAGTATTGGTGAATTTATTGAACGGATTGATGCATTAGTCGTCTTCATTATCATGCTCGGAATTTTAATTAAGAGCTCTGTCTTTATTTATGGCGGTCTCAAAGGATTAGAGTATGTATTCAATAAGCCATACCGGTTTTTTTCTATCCCAGTTGCCTGCATCGTCTCGATCTTCGCTGTTTTTATTAGTAATGACTTTGCAGACCATATAAAAGAGGGTCTTTATGTGGATATATTTATCTTACATCTGCCATTGGAATATGGGTTCCCAATTTTAGTGCTGGCCACATTACTGTTTAAAAAGTGGAGGAAAGACCGAGGCTCAGGCAAGGAGGCAAAAGCATGAAGAAGTTCTTGAAAAAACTGCTTTCCATCAACAGCAAAAAACAAATACCTTCTAATACGAAACCGACAAAAGCGGAAGAAATTGAAATGAAAGAAATCAGCTTTGAAACCGTGAAGGACGAGATTAAAAGGATTTTTGGCAATACAGCAGATTTAAAGGCAGATGATGTATTAGTAGGTAAGTCAGAAGCGATTATTTTTTATTTAGACACGGTCATCAATACCGACTTTCTCAAGGATATGCTTGGACAAACTTTGGAAAGTCCTGTTGAACAGGATATTAAGATTACGAGTGAAGAAGAATTGCGAGCATTTGGGAAAAAAGCTTTTGGTGTGTCAGGCTATAAACTTATTAATACAATCAGTGAAATGACAGAGACAATTCTTGAGGGAAGAATTGCTGTTGTTATAAAAGGGATACCGGCTGCACTCACTATCAGCTTCATCAACAGTGAAGGAAGAACCGTTTCGGAGCCGACTACACAAACAGTTGTAAGAGGTCCAAAGGATGCATTTGTTGAGGACATATCAACCAACATTAATTTAATCCGGAAAAGGATAAAAAACCATAATCTCCAGTTTGAGAAATTCAAGGTAGGAAATGAAACGAGAACGAGTGTGTATGTCGGCTCCATAAAAGGGGTTGTGAATGAAAAGATATTAGAAGAGGTGCGGAAACGAATAAAAGATATTAATATTTCCGCTGTTTTTGAATCTGCGAACATAGAAGAGCTCATTCAGGATAAATCTGCGACTGTCTTTCCTCTGGCTTTGAATACAGAGCGGCCGGATTCAGTCTGCTCAGCGCTTTTGGATGGAAAAATCGCCATCATAACCGACGGGACACCGTTTATTTTGCTGGTGCCTGCCGTACTGACAGATTTCTTTATTTCATCTGAGGATAATTACCAGAATTATTTCATGTCCAGCTTTATCAGGATGATCCGTTACCTGTCGTTTATGATTGGTTTGCTGATGCCTTCTGCCTATGTAGGAGTATTAACCTTCCACCCAGAGCTTTTGCCGACAACTTTGCTGTTAAGCGTAATTGCCCAGCGGGAGGGTGTGCCGTTCCCGGCAGTTATTGAAGTATTTATTATGGAGATAACCTTTGAAATTCTCCGTGAGGCCGGTGTCCGCATGCCAAGGGCAGTAGGTCAGACAGTATCCATCGTTGGAGCATTGGTAATCGGGCAAGCTGCAGCAGAAGCTGGAATCATTTCTAATATCATGGTAATTATTGTAGCGATCACAGCGATTGCTAACTTTGTCTTTCCGAATTACAGCTTTGCGAATGCCTCCCGGTTGATACGGTTCGTGCTTATTATTGTTGCATCGATACTCGGATTGTATGGAGTATTACTTGTGCTGATATTTATGGTTGCCCACCTTAGCTCGCTCCGTTCCTTTGGTGTGCCGTACTTGGCGCCAGTTGCACCGTTTATTGTCGAGGATCAAAAGGATATATTTATTCGCACGCCAATCTGGTTTCAAAATAAGCGGCCTGCCTATTTAAGTCCTAGCAGCACAGATAAGCAAAAGCCGCAAGGTTCACCATCTCCTCCTAAACAGACGAAAGGAGGAAGCGGGGATTGAAGCTTTATGGAAAACTGCTTATCTCCATTATGATTGTTTTCCTTTTGAGTGGCTGCTGGGATCGGAAGGAACTGTCAGAAATTAAACTCGTTTCAGGGATGGCGGTTGATAGAGGAGATGACGGCAAATATAAAGTGACGGTAGAGGCATTAAATGCAGCAGAATTGAATTCACGGACGAGCGGAGGCAATGCTCCTGCATTAGTAGAAACGATTGAAGGAGAGACCTTATCGGAAATCAGTCATCAATTCAGCCAGTATTATGCTCAATACCTTGTTTTTTCTCATATGAAGCTCCTCGTTATTGGAGAAGATGTAGCAAGGACTGGGATGATTGATTTTATTGATTATTTAGAAAGAAACAGGGAGCTTCGTGATGACTTCAAAATTCTAATTGCAAAGGACACGAAAGCGTCTGATGTGTTAAAGGTGACAAATCTCTACCGGAAATCCTCTTCTCTGAAGTTGTCGACACAGCTTGAAAACATGTTCCAAGACTGGGGCGGAGATCCGGATATGAGAATAAATGACTTTATCAATGACATCACTTTAGAAGGGAAGGAAGCAATTTTAAATGCAGTAGTTGTACAAGGAGACAAGAAAGTTGGAGCAACTGTTGAAAATATGAATAATGTTACACCAGAAGCAATCGTACTAGTTGATTCCCTTGCGATTTTTGACAAAAAGAAGCTAGTCGGCTTTTTGCCAATAGAGGACACTCGAGTGTATTTATGGATAACAAATAAATTTCAAAATACAACCTTGACAGTACAATGCGGGGATGATGAATATAGTGCTGTAAGAATTATCCACTCAACAACAGATGTCCAGACGAAAATGGATGGAGTAATACCTGAATTCAACATCAATATTAAAGCAGAAGGCTATATTGAAGGCACACAATGCTTTAAAGCATTGGATAAAATAGAGACCTTTCAAAAGTATGAAGACCTTGTCAGTAAAGATGCATCAGAAAAAATTAAAACCACAGTCGAAAAAATGCAAAATGAATATGGGCTGGATATATTTGGATTCGGAGAAATGATGAGAAGGCAGCATAATGACCAGTTTGCAAAGATAAAGGACGACTGGAACAAATACTTTTCAGAGGCCAAAGTAAATGTGGACTTTGAGTTCATCTTAAGAAGGACAGGAATCAGGTCAGACAGTTTCCTTGACGAAGTAGAGAAATAACGAAAAATAATAATGATTCCCAAAATTTAATATAATTGCTTGAAATATGAAATAGATATGATATTCTGTATGTACAAACGAAAATTAAATGAGAAATCATCACTAGGGGATCCCTTGATAAGGGCTGAGAATAAAGTAGCTACTTTTAAACCCTCATAACCTGAACAGGTTCGTACCTGCGTAGGAAAGTGGAAGATTGTTTTGTTATGTACTTTTACTGTTCATACAATCAAAAGCCACTTTCCTACGGGATAAAGTGGCTTTTTTTATTGGAAAAAGGGAGGATTGGAGGGATGGCTACCAATTAAAGTTGAGTAATTTCATAGGTAAAGGTGGTTATTGATGAAATGAAGCTTATTGCCATAACAAATGATGCTTATTCAGTAGAGGAAACATGCACTAAAATACTGGAGATTCATGATTATGTTGATTTTATTCATATAAGAGAAAAGTCTAAATCGATGCTGGAGATATATTGTCTTTGTAAACAGCTTTTGGCAGGAGGGGCAGATAAACGAAAAATAGTTATCAATGGAAGGGAAGAAATCCTGCTTTTAGCCAATATGCTTCATGTTCATCTTCCCGAAAAGGGGTTTCTGATTGAAAGGACGCGCCGAAGGACAGCATGCCAGCTCGCCGGGAAATCAGTACATAGCCTTAAGGCAGCACTAGAAGCAGAAAAGGAAGGGGCAGATTATATTATTTACGGACATTGCTATGAAACGGACAGTAAAAAGGGGATGCCTCCTAATGGAATAAAGACATTGCAAGAAATCAAGCAGGCAGTCAAGCTTCCTGTATATGCAATCGGCGGGATAAGTGAGGACAAAGTGGCTGGGCTGTATGAATGCGGTGCTGATGGGATTTGCGTTATGTCAGGGATTTTTGCTGCAGGAAGTCCAAAGCTCGCCGCAAAAAAGTATCAAGAAAGGTGCAAAGAGTATGCAAACACGAAAATTTGAAGCTGCTGTTATTGGCGGCGGCATTATCGGCAGTGCAATTGCTTATCATCTATCCAGTGAAAACATTCAGACTGCCGTATTCGAGGCAAATGAGATTGGCGGGAAAACAACAAGCGCTGCAGCAGGAATGCTGGGTGCCCATTCTGAATGGGAGGAATTTAAAGAACTGTATCCATTTGTCGCAGACAGCCACAATTTGTATAACCAGTTGTCGCTGCAGTTAAAAGAGACTTGCGGGATTGATATTGAATTGAAAAAGGGAGGGATTCTTAATCTAGTCTATTCAGAGGAGGAAAAGAAAAAATTTAATTCTGTTCTTCACTTACCTTCTGTTTCATGGCTGTCTGCAGAGGAAGTTTGGGAAATAGAGAAGCATGTTAGCCAAGACATCTTCGGTGCTGTATATATGAAAGACGATGTCCATGTCACGCCGATATCTGCTTGTAACGGATTCAGCAAAGGTGCCTATCAGCTAGGTGCACAAATCTTTGAACATACGATTGTGCTTGAAGTGGAGCGATTTGGCAGTGAGTATCTTATAAAAACTACGAAAGGTGATTTCTATGCGGAAAAAGTAATCATTGCCTCTGGAGTATGGACAAATAAGTTTTTTGCTAAATTTGGACTTGGAAATGCCTTAGTTCCTGTTAAAGGCGAGTGCCTCTCTGTTATCAATGACCGATTGCCTTTGAGCAAAACTTTATTTCATGAAAAGAGCTATATTGTGCCAAGAAATAATAATCAGCTAGTAATAGGTGCAACACAGAAATGGAATGATTGGAATGAGTTGCCGAGCTTTGGCGGCATACAGGAAATCATGGAGAAGGCACGGAAAATGATGCCAGAGCTTGCATTAATGCGCCCAAGCAGGTTTTGGGCAGGGTTAAGGCCGCAATCCTTCGACAAAAGACCTTTTATCGGTGAGCATCCTGAAACCACAGGGTTATACTTTGCTGCTGGCCACCAGAGAAACGGCATCTTAATGGCACCAGCAACAGGGATGATGATAACAGATTTAATAATGGGAAGAAAGGTGAATGAGCTTTGGCTGAAGGCATTCAGAATCGACAGAGCAGAGCATTCCCAAATGGAGAGGGTGTAAGAAATGAATATACAGCTAAATGGGAAAAGCATAGATGTTCCTGATGATATAGGAACATTGCAAGATTTACTAGTTTGGTATGGTTTGCAGGATCGAATGGTTATAGCTGAATTAAACAGAGAAATTATTAAGAAAGAAACCTATCAATCTACAGCACTTACAGAGAAGGATATTTTAGAGCTTATTCATTTTGTCGGAGGAGGATGAAATAAATGATGAAAATAGGTAACCGTACATTTCAGTCAAGATTATTGCTAGGAACAGGTAAATATCCATCATATGATATCCAAAAGGAAGCAGTAGCAGTATCCGGTGCAGAAATATTAACATTTGCACTCAGAAGAATGAATGTGTTTGAAGAATCTCAGCCTAACTTCCTGGAGAAATTGGATTTGACGAAATATGCCTTGTTGCCGAATACGGCTGGAGCAAAAAATGCAGAAGAAGCAGTACGAATTGCGAAGCTTGCAAAAGCTTCAGGTCTTTGTGACATGGTGAAAGTAGAAATAATCGGCTGCAGCAAAACACTGCTGCCAGATCCTGTTGAAACATTGAAGGCTTCAGAGAAGCTGCTTGAATTAGGATTTACTGTTTTGCCTTACACTTCTGATGATGTGGTGCTCGCTAAGCGCCTTGAGGAATTGGGAGTCCATGCTGTCATGCCAGGTGCGGCACCAATCGGCTCAGGCAGAGGGATAATTAATCCGCTAAATATCAGTCTGATTATCGAGCAATCAAAAATCCCTGTAATTGTCGATGCTGGCGTTGGTTCTCCAAAGGATGCAGCATTTGCCATGGAGCTAGGGGCAGACGGAGTGCTACTTAATACGGCAGTTTCCAATGCAGAAGATCCTGTGAAGATGGCAAGAGCCATGAGCCTGGCGATTGAGGCAGGAAGACTAGGCTTTGAAGCGGGGAGAATGGCGATGAAGAAATATGGAGAAGCGAGCAGCCCGGCAAGCGGACTGGTGACCTCATGATTGGCAAATATAAAAAGCAAGAGCTGTTTATTGGGGAATCGAGTCAAAAGAGATTGCAGGAAAGTCATGCCGTTATTTTAGGTGTGGGGGCACTCGGTTCATCGACAGCAGAGATGCTGACAAGAGCAGGCGTTAAAAAGCTGACAATCATCGATAGAGATTATGTGGAATGGAGCAATTTACAAAGACAACAGCTTTACACAGAGGAAGATGCAGCATTAAAGCTGCCAAAGGCAATTGCTGCAAAACGGAGACTAGAACAGGTAAACAGTGATGTGCAGATTGATTGCCGGGTTGAGGACATAACAGGCAAGAATATAGAAGAAATGATTAAGGGAGCTTCCATTATTATCGATGGAATGGATAATTTTGAAACAAGACTTATCATTAATGATGCTGCTGTAAAAATGAATATACCATATATATTCGGTGCCTGTGTCGGCAGCTATGGGCTGACATACCCTGTCATTCCTGGTGAGTCACCGTGCTTGCACTGTATTATCGAGCAGCTCCCAGCACAAACAGAAACATGTGACAGTGCTGGAATTATCAGTCCTATTGTCCAGCTTGTCGCAGCTTTTCAGGCTGCATACGCGCTGAGGGTTCTCTCAGGCAAGGCAGTCGAACCGATACTCGTATCCTATGATATTTGGAGTATGCAAAAGGCAGAGATTCATGCCGATAAACTGAAAGACCCTCATTGTCCCGCATGTAGCCAAAGGTTATTCTCCTATTTGGACACAGGTAATCAAACGAAAACAGATATATTATGCGGCAGGGATGCCATTCAAATCCGGCCGGGAGTTTCACAAAGCTTTGATTTGGATGCCCTTGCTAAAAGCATTCAGCATGTTGTTGAACATATGATTGTTAATCCCTATTTACTCGCTTGTGAGTTTGAAAAGCACAGGGTTGTCCTATTTAAAGACGGACGTGCCATTATCCATGGCACTGATGAGCGCTCAAGGGCAAGAGCCATTTACAGCAGACTCGTTGGATGATTAATGCCAGCCTAAAGACCTTTTGAAGAGAAGGTCTTTTTTTATGCCGCCAGAAAGCTGAGCATCCACTAAGCCTCAAGTCTTAGAGAGAAATCAAGCGGAAGCACGTTATGAAAAAACGTGCTGAAAGCTATGATAGGAGTATGAAATGAAAGGAGAGATTGATGAAATGAAAAAAGTAGGTTTAGTTCTTATCGGGGCGACAGCGGCAATTATCCTTCTGTCACAGTTAGGCCCTCTAGTTGGGCTGATTATAAGCGGAGCATTGCTGTACCTTGTGTTCAAGCAATTTTTAAAGGCAGGGCATACAGGAGCGAAGATAGGATGGGGAGCATTAGGCATCATATTACTCTGTATCACTGCAAGTAATCTCCCTGCAATACTTGGTTTAGCTGCAGCGTACATCCTGTTTTTAGTAATTAAAAAGTGGAAAAAGCCGAGTGTCACAGAAAAAATCAATACCTCTGATGATCCGTTCCAGAATTTTGAGAAGCAATGGTCTGAACTTAACAAAAACTAAACAGAAAAGAGGAAAATAATTATGGCAAAACTATTAGAAAGAATCAAAAATGCAGTAATGGCAGATATCAATGAAGTGCTGGATAAAAAAGAGAACAAGAACCCTCTTGCTCTGCTCAATCAATATTTAAAAGAATGTGAAAAAGAGACAGAAAAGGTAAAAGGGCTTGTAAAGCGCCAATATGTATTGAAAGAAGCGTTCACAAAGGAGCTTAAAGAGGCTGAGGAGCTAGCAGCAAAACGTAAAAATCAAGCAGAAATCGCATCAAAAGCAGGGGAAGAAGAGCTGTTTGCCTTTGCTCAAACAGAGCAGCATCATTATGAAGAAAGAATTGTCCGCTTGATGGAATCACTGAAAATCACAGACCAGCAGACAAGTGAGCTTGAGGCAAAATACGCCTTGATGAAGCATAAGCTAAAGGATATGAATATCCGCCGCCTTGAACTGATGGGCAAGGAAAACATGACAAGAGCTTCCTATACAATTGATAAAGTTACAAATGAACAAGGAAAAGAAGGTCAACCAACAAGATTCGATGAACTGGAAACATATATTGAAGGCTTAGATAAGAAGATTACGAACAATTATTACCAGCATACAATTGATGAAAAAATCGCAATCCTAGAAAAAAAGCTAGAGGAAAAGAAAGATGAAACTTTCACATCTTGAAAAAAATGATATTCTTAAAAGGCGTAGGTTTTTTATACGCCTTTCCGAGTATAGATAAGACGGGAATGAAATTATATCTATAGCCGGAAGGGCGTAGCCACCATGAAGGGAAAGGAAGGAGGAGCTTTCATTGTTTGAAAGAATTAAGAAGGATTTTGCTGGCTGGTTTGTAGTTGTTGCCGGGTTCCTGCTTCTATTGGAAATTTTCGTTTTGCATCCAGGATTAATCTTTTCCTTTCTGATTTCCATCGGTCTGATGTATTACGGAAAACGGGGATTAAAGGGGAAAACAGGAAAGTTGATGTTTTGGGCTGGATTGCTCGTGCTGCTGATTAGTGTGCTCAATATGTTTACAGTGAAGTTCCTGTTATTCAGTCTCCTCTTTTATTGGTTTGTGCAGTTTATCCAGAACAAAAACAATAAAGAGGTAATCAAACCAATTATTAAGGAAAAGAAAGAAGGGGACGGAGAGGATATAATCATTAAAAAGGAGCCGATGTTTCGCAACAGGCTGTTCCATCGGAATGAAACTCCTGATCATGTTTATGAGTGGAAGGATATCAATATTCAAACAGGTGCAAGTGATACGATTATTGATTTGAGCTATACGGTACTGCCGCAAGGGGAAACAGTCATCTCCATCCGGAATCTTGTCGGCAATGTCAAAATATATATACCATATGATTTGGAGGTCAGCATCAACCACTCCGTCCTGTTAGGCTCTGCCTCTATCTTCGATGAAGTAAATGAAGGGAATGCCTTCAATCTGAATGTAATCAGAAGCAGCGCTGCCTATGACCAAGCGGAAACAAGAGTGAAGATCATCACCTCTTTTTTAGTCGGAAATTTAGAGGTGAAAAGAATATGAGCATCATACAACGGCAAATTATATGGGGAATAAGCATTGCATTAATTTTGCTGATTTTCACTTCTGCTGTCTTTTTGCTCGTGTTTCCGCCGGACAGCTGGAGTGATATTTGGGATAAACAGGTTCTTGATATTCCTTTTGTCTTGTTCGTCGTTAGTGCAGATGTGGCGATTGGGCTCTTTTTTGGAGTGTTGAGCGGTTACTCATGGAGAAAGCAGTTTAATGCTCTTGATGGTATGATTCACAGCGGGGAAAAGAATAAGGAGCTGGACCGGGAAAGCTCAGGCTTTTATGAAGAAATACATTCTTTAGGGACCAAAATAACAAGTGTGCAAAACAAGCTGAAGGAGCAAATTAAACTATCGCAGAAGCTTGTCACAGAGCAGGCTGAGAATCAGCATACAAGAGTTCAAGCTGTCATTGCTGATGAACGGAACCGCCTTGCCAGAGAGCTTCATGATTCTGTGAGCCAGCAGCTTTTCGCTGCCTCCATGCTCTTATCTGCTATCAACGAAAGAAGACAGCCTGATGGTGATCCTGTTGAAACAAAGCAGCTAAAGCTTGTTGAAGAGACCATTCACCAGTCGCAGCTGGAAATGCGGGCACTGCTGCTGCATTTAAGACCTGCGGCATTAAAGGATAAAACCTTAAAAGAGGGCATAATGGAGTTATTATCAGAGCTTTTGCAAAAAGTGGAAATGCAAATTACGTGGAAGCTCGAGGAATTTATATTGGATAAAGGTATAGAAGACCATTTATTCCGAATTCTGCAGGAATCTGTCTCAAATACACTCAGGCATGCTAAAGCAAGCAAGCTTGATGTGCAGCTGCTACATAGAGAAGAGTACGTCATCTTAAGGGTTATGGATGACGGCATCGGATTTGATGTGGAAGAGAGCAAAACAGGTTCTTATGGTCTGCAAAATATGCATGAGCGGGCAGCTGAAATCGGCGGCCAGCTGAAAATAATCAGCTTGCAGCAGCAAGGGACACGGCTTGAGGTGAAAGTGCCGATGATTTTAGATGAGGAGGAGAAAGGATGATAAGAGTTCTGTTTGTCGACGATCACGAGATGGTCCGGATAGGCGTTTCCTCTTACTTATCAGCACAAGCGGACATTAAGGTTGTCGGTGAAGCTGACAATGGAAGAACGGCCATAGATATGGCTTTAGAATTACGCCCTGACATCATCTTAATGGATTTAGTCATGAAGGAAATGGACGGGATTGAAGCAACAAAACACATTATCGAAGCGTGGCCGGAGGCGAAGATCATTATAGTTACAAGCTTTTTGGATGATGAGAAGGTATATCCAGCATTGCAGGCAGGAGCGACCAGCTATATGCTGAAAACATCGAAGGCAAGTGAAATAGCAGATGCCGTCCGCTCCACCTTCAAAGGACAAATTGTCCTCGAGCCGGAAGTCACTGATAAGATGATGATGAAGATGCGGGAGAAGCCGCAAAGCTTACTTCATGACGAACTAACAGCAAGAGAGATGGAAATACTGCTGCTCATGGCCGAAGGAAAAAGCAACCAGGAAATAGCAGATGCATTGTTCATTGCTATCAAAACAGTTAAGACCCATGTGAGCAATATTTTAAGCAAGCTTCAAGTACAGGATAGAACACAAGCCGTCATTTATGCCTTTAAGTACAGGCTAGTTGAATAAAAAATCCGCGAGGGAAACCTTGCGGATTTTTTGTTTTTATTCGGATAAAAGGTGTTAAAGTCGGTGTTTAGGTCCTTTAAACAAACGTTTGATTAATAATAAACTTTAAAACTTGTAAATATATTTTTATAACTTGTCTCATATGATGAAAGAAAAGCAAATAAAAATAATCCATTTTTATTGTAAGGAGAGGTCCATGAGTTCATTTTATAAAGGTACGTTCCTACTGATTGTTACGGCGTTTTTTGGCGAATGCATTGAATTTTTAATCAATATGGTAATGGCAAGAGAACTGGGGGAACAAGGACTGGGGCTTTTTATGACTATCCTGCCGACGATTTTTCTTATTGTTCTGCTTGCAAGCTTTGAGCTGCCAGTCTCTATCTCTAAATTTATTGCAGAGAAAGACTCAGTCTATCATCACAGCATGCTTCAGCAGGTGATAAAATGGACAATCATCTTTACGATTGTACTGACTGTTATTGCTGGTTTTGTTATCCCATTTATTCCTATTTTCAAAGACTATCATCCAATATTAAGATGGCTTGTGCTTTTGCTGCTGCCGATAATCTCCTTTACTTCGATTGCAAGAGGATTTTTTATGGGGAAACAGCAGATGGGGAAGATTGCTGCATCTAATTTCTTGCGTAAAATTGTTCAGCTGGGAATGCTCGTCTTCTTGTTCCAATGCTTTTCTTTTGATTTGGAGACCTCTGTCCTAATCGCTTTTTGTACGATTGTAGGCAGTGACTTAGTTGTGTTTTTATATTTGCTTCATATGTTCTTTGTCCAATATCAGCGCATTAGAAAAGGAAACAATGAGAACATGGGCGGCAAGGCTATTTGGAAGGACCTATTAAGTGTATCTATTCCAACAACAGGTCTGCGGATTTTTCATGCATTGTCCCATGCTGTCCAGCCGTTTCTAATAAAAGGGGCATTAGTGTCATCTGGAATTACCGCTGCCAATGCAACAGAGCAGTTTGGGATGCTTGCAGGAATTGCGTTAACTATCGGTTTCTTTCCGGCATTCATTGCTCATTCCTTTATGACCATGCTGATTCCGACCGTTTCAAAGGCTTATGCAGACAGAGACTACTTGCATTTGCAGAATTTGCTTAAACAGGTGATGCTGATAACTCTTGGGTACGGATCCGTTGCTGTAAGCATCTTCTACTTCTATGCAGAACCGCTGACAATGAAATTCTTTCACTCATCACAAGCAGCTTCGATTGTACAGTTACTGTGGCCGTATTTCTTCCTCCATTATTTTACGATTCCAATGCAGGCATTCCTGATTGGGTTAGGCCTTTTAAAGGATGCCGTTTTCCACTCTATATGGGCTACAGTGTTTTCGTATACCGCCATCTATTATCTTGGCTCGTTAAGCCATTTGCAGATGGGAGGAATAGCAATCGGCATGAATTTAGGTGCAGTTATATTAGCCCTGCTCCATTATTTGACCATTTGCAAAAAAATCGGCTTTTCGATTTGGCTTTCACCAGGTAAACAAGTACATCAATAAAAATTTCTTTTAAAAAAATTTTTTTGAAAAAAGTGTAGGGGTTGAAGGATGCCGTTTCGTTTATTGTATAGGAAAGCGTCCTAGGGGAAGGAGGACAATGATGAAACCCCTAAACAATAAATATTCAGGTGATTGTAAAGAAACCTGTTATGAAGAAATAATTAAAGAACATGGAAATGCTATATATGCCTATATTTTTTCATTGGTCAAACATAAAGAACTAGCTGAAGACATTTACCAGGAAGTACTCATATCCTCTTATCTGTCGTTTTCTTCCTTCGAAGATTACAGCAAAGCAAAAAGCTGGCTGTACAAAATAGCAATAAATAAATGCCGTGATTATTGGAGAAAAGAAAAGACATCGAAGAAGTTCTGGGAGGAGACCGTATATACATACGTAAGGGATACTTCTGTTTCCCAGCCGCCAGAGGATACAATTATGAATAAATGTGCACATGAGGAAATGATTGATACATTAGAAGAGCTGCCGCCAATGTATAAGGAGCCACTTCTATTATTCTATTATCATAACAATACACTGCTTGAAATTAGCGACAAAACAAAAACGCCCCTTTCAACTGTGAAAACACGAATGAAAAGGGCAAAAGAACAGCTTCGTCCTAAAGTAAATAAACTGGTTTCCATTTAGTATGGAAACCTTTTTTTATCTTCAATCTTCCCGCTGCTTGTTATAATAGTTAACCGAATACATGGCACCTTCACTGACCATATTGTTATCCCCAATATCTTGCGGATCAGGATTGCCGGTTTTTACCATAAGTGGCTCGTCCTGTTTGGAGTTAAACTTCTGAGTGACTCGCTGCATCATTTCTTTCCCTTTTGAGGTAAAAAGAAGGTAACTCCCAACTCCTGCACCAACAACAGCTAATGTACGCATCGTTTTCATTATTCATCCCTCCGATAAGTTTGTCCAAAATTTTTACTAGTCTTTATTTACCCAAGAGTAGCTGAAGGGAAACCTGCCTATACATTTAAGTTTTTTTTCCACCAAATGAGGGAAAGATAAGAAAAAACGTGATCGGAGTGATCTTTTTGAAAAAGTATCACATGAGCAACTGGGTATGGTATGCACTTGAAAAGATGGAAGAGATCGATCAAATAGAGGCAGAACTGAATTTACAGATGGAAGACTGGGGAAAAATCATTAATGAGAAAAAAGGTAACTATTTAGAGATGGACACCTCAATAATTGGCAAGGAATCATTGAGCGGGTCCCTTATCTATAATCGAAAGATCGAGGAACGAGGCGATTATGAGCTGTTTTACTTCTTTATATGCGGCAATACGCTTATAACATTGGACTATCATGATAACAGCCTCCATCTAAAAGACAGGACTACTATTATTCGTGCGGCAAAAAACGCAGAGTCCTCTGTTGATGGCTTTATGGTGATACTTGGCAATATTATGACAGACATTTTGTATCATATTGATGCATATGAGGAAAAGCTTGATGAGCTAATTTGGGATGTAAAAGAAAAAAACAGTACAAATACATTAGATAAGATTTATCAGTCTCGCCATGAAATACTTATTTGGAAAAACGTAATGATGCCGTTTTTAGAGCTGAAGTTTGCGATAGAGGAAGCATTTGGTGATGCTGTGAATAATGGCAGAGATTATAAGCGTGTTTCTAAAAGAATTCAAAGAGGCCTTACTTTAGTAGATGAATATGAAAAGGAATTAAATAATCTCGTCCACTTTGAAGAGGTTGTTTCCCAGCACCGCGGAAATGAAATTATGAAGACATTAACGGTTTTTACTGCCCTTTGCACGCCAATCATGGCACTTGGAGCATTATGGGGTATGAACTTTAAATACATGCCTGAGCTTGATTGGAAATACGGCTATGCTATTTCCCTGGCCTTAATCGTCCTGACTACTGTCATTATTTATGCTTATTTGAAAACACGGGGCTGGATGGGCGATCTTTTAAGAGCCAAAAAGAAAAATTCTTTTTTTCAGTAGCATGAAGGCACAATAGACGGCAAATAGTAAATTACATATAATAATATTAGTAAGTTATTATCCGCGAAAGCTACTCTAAGGAGGATATATGGAAGGTTCTAAATATTGCAGTGAGTCGCTCGTTATAAAAACGAGCATTGTTTTTCCTACAGATACGAACACATACGGTACTTTGTTCGGAGGGAAACTGATGGCATACATCGATGATACGGCTGCTATTGCTGCCATGAGACATGCAAGAAAACATATTGTAACAGCCTCGACAGATTCAGTCGATTTTCTTCATCCAATTCAAGAAGGAAATTCAGTTTGCTTAGAAGCATTTGTCACTTATACAGGAACATCCTCTATGGAAGTGTTTGTAAAGGTGACAGCAGAAGACTTGCTGTCAGGGGAAAAGAATCTCTGTGCTCTCAGCTTTTTAACTATGGTCGCTATAGATGAACATGGCAAACCGACAGCGGTGCCGCAGGTTGTCCCGCAAACAGAAGAAGAAATCAGTCTGTTTGAATCAGGTAAAGTGCGTGCCCAGATGAGAAGAAACAGGAAAGCAGAAACACAGGAGCTTGCTCGGAAATATAAGTCAAAATGACGTTAATCTGCCACTCGAAAGGCATGACCTGACAGGTAATGCTGTCGAAATTGGCAAATTATTTTCCAGGAAATGATGATATTTCTGGAATGATGTCTTTTTTGCCTTTCATTGTCTTATCTAGGCGAAATGTGAAATGGCATCCTCATTTAGAGGATGCCATTTTTTTTATTGAAATTATTTGCATAATTTTCTCGAGGTTTACTAAAACAAGGCTGCATAAAATCAGCATTACCCCAATAAGCATGACTGGATGAACAACTTCCTTATAGAAGAGGCGGCCGATAGTTAAGGCGATTAGCGGCGACACGTACAGCCATGTCGAAGGTAGAAACGCATTCGTTTTTGCTACAAGATAATAATAGATTGTATGGGCAATCATGGACCCTGCTACAGTTAAATAAACAATAGATAAAAAACCCGGCATTGTTATAGCAGGTGCTGTTTCTCCAGTGAATAAGGATAAAAGCAGCAACAGCAGCCCTCCGTATATCATTTGTACAGCATTTAAAGCCATTGGGCTTTCTTCTTTGAAGGTTTCAACGGTCTTTCCAGAATAGATGGAGCCTGCTGCATAGCCAATTTGACCAATAAGGATGATTCCACACCCGATAATCCAATGGATGTCCCAAGCAATCGACAATCCTGGCAGAAAGAGACATACTACCCCGAGAAATCCTAATAGGACACCACAGATACTTGCTTTAGTAATTTTAACCCGCAAAAGGGCAGTCTGAATTAGGATAATCATGATTGGTGCTGAAGCAGACAAGACGGCTGCAATTCCTGAGGAAATAAATTGTTCGGCCCAATATAGACAGGCAAAGGTAATGAAAGTTAAAGATAATCCTGTAAGCATAAGCTCTTTGCGCCAAAGGAGCTTCCATGTCGTCTTTTTTCGGGCAAGCAATAATACGTAAAGAACGGCACCTGCTGCCATAAAGCGTATTCCAGCCGACAGGAATGGTGGAAAGCCTTCGTCGACACCTACCTTGATAGCTAAGAATGTTGTTCCGAAAATAAAACACATTAGACTGTATAAAAAAATGGTCATCATAATCCCTCCTGCCCTAATTGTAAGCCAGACAGGACAGACCAGATGAATTCATGTAGAACAGATTTAAGGAAATGGTACAATAATAATAAGTAGGAGGGGTTGGAAATGGTTATAAAATCGGAACATACTGCACTATACAAGCAAGTTTATGAATATATGCTGACCCGTATTCAAACAGGAGAGTGGGAAAAAGACAGACGGCTTCCCTCGGTAAGAAGTCTTGCAGAGCTGTTGGGGGTTCACCGCTTGACCATCTTAAAAGCGTATCAGCTTTTAAAGGAGGAAGGTCATGTTTATGCAAAGGACAAAACAGGCTATTATTGTAAAAATAGTAATCTTTTAAGCGGGCCAGGAGAACAGCCTGCCATCTACTCTTATATACAGAACAGCATCTTGTCAGATATTCATCGTGAGCAAACCTTTTTTAAATTTTCTGCTGCTGTCATTGACCCGACTTTATTGCCAAACAGATACCTATCTCAGCATGCAAAGGAGATATTCGATAAATATCCTCATTTGCTAGGCACATATGCACCCGTAAAGGGAGATGAAGAACTGATTGCAGGTTTGTCAGCTTATTTTCAAAAGTATGACCGATTGTACATACATGAGGATTCAATTATTATCACATCCGGAGCACAGCAGGGCATTGATATTATTGCCAAGGTATTCGTTCAGGCACATGATCATGTGCTGATTGAAAGCCCAACATACAGTGGAGCAGCAGATATATTTGTAAACAGAGGCGCAAAACTAATTCCTGTTCCGATAACCTCAGCAGGTTTTTGTCTTGAGGAAGTAGAATTACTTATGAAGAAGCACAAGCCAAAGCTTTTCTATACAAATCCAACTTTTCATAATCCGACAGGCTATACGGTTCCGACTGAGCAAAGAAAGCAGTTGGCAGAGCTTGCCGAAAAATATCAATGTATTATTTTAGAAGATGATTCTTTCCATGAAATCTATTTCCACGAACCGCCGCCGCCGCCGATTTTCTCTTATGATACAGGAGGATATGTCATCTATTTACGAAGCTTTTGCAAATACATGGCTCCAGGATTAAGAATATGTGCGATGGTTGCCCATCCGAGTTTAACGAAATGGCTCATTAAAGGAAAGGCGCTCGCAGATAACGGAACACCATTGCTTAACCAAAAGGCCTTTTTATTTTATCTTACTTCGGATAGAGTCCGTACACATATGGAAAAACTGAGGATAGCTTTGCAGATAAGAAAGGAGACAATGGAAGAGGAACTAAAGGGTTATTTCAAATGGGACAGTCCAGGCGGAGGTCTTAATTTATGGGTTCGCCTTCATGATGCCATTGATAAAACCGCGTTGAAAGACAAGGCGCTTGAAAGTTCTGTTTCCTATGTACCAGGTTATATTTGTGATCCTCTTGAAAGAGATATTCCATATATAAGGCTCAGCTACTCCTACTTAAATGAGCAGGAAATCAAGAATGGAATGGAGCTTCTAACGAATATTTATGATTCCTTGACTAACGGAATGGATGATAAACCGAACAGGAGGTTATAATGGCAGAACTGGCTTATTATGTTGTGACAAGAAGAATTGAGTTCAACATGCAGGTTATAGATGAAGTAGAAAAATGCTTGATTCTATCGAGTGACAAAATCAAGACTGAAAATGCAGCCTTTTATTTAGAATCTGTTTATGACATATCTGTTAAAAAAACAAATAACCTCTATCAAATTCTTTATTTGCATACAAATAAAGGTGTTTTCTCTTTTATTGTTAAAGAAGATCCAGCTGACTTCATCCGTCAAGTGAAGGGGAAATTAAGAAAATAAAAAATGCTGCCGAAAAGCAGGCAGCATTTTTATTAGTCCTTGCTTGAGAGAATCCCAAAAATTCGCAAGATGTTGATGAATAGGTTAACAAAATCCAAATACAGATTCAATGCCATTAATGGAACTTGCTCTGCAGTTACGCCATAATGCTTCATTCTGTTAAAGTCGTACAGCACATATCCACTGAATACAAGCACGCCGATAAAGGAATAAGCAAGCATTGCTGTTGAGCTGATTGGCCAGATTATGTTGAAAATTCCAATGACGATTAATGCCAGCAAGGCTGCCATCAGCATGCCGCCAAGGAAGGACAGGTCACGTTTTGTCGTTGTTGCATAAACAGCCAGTCCAGCAAATACAATCGTTGTTGTTCCTAATGCCATAATGACAACATTCGCGCCTATTGTAGAAACATAATGGGACACGATTGGATATGTTGTAATACCTGAAATAAAGGTAAAGGCATAAAGGAAGGAGTATGACATAGACTTTCCTCTTCTCAAGAAGAAAGCGATAAAGAGCAATACGAGCTCCAATATAGCCAATGGTAAAAACAGAGAAGCTGGAACGAAATTCCCTGCTAAAGTACCGATAGTAGCAATTCCTAATGATAAGGCAAATGTCCTTAACACGGCAGGTAAATGATCCGTTTTCATACTATGTGTGTACATAAAGTCACTCCGTTGATATTATTTTAATATTTTTACGTTTAATAGAGGAGAAGGTTTCAAAAAAAAGCATTAATTTTCTTCTTCTCTGACGCGATTCTTCTTTAAAAGATCGCGGATTTCCATCAACAGCTCTTCCTTCGCATCAATGGAAGGGGCTTTTTCTTCAGCCATTTCTTCTTTCTTCTTTTTAAACTTGGAAAGCAGCTTAATAACCATAAAGATGGAGAAAGCCACAATAAAGAAATCTAGAATTGTCTGGATGAATTGTCCGTAAAGCACAGTTGCTTTACCGTATGTTATTTTAAGATTTGTTAAGTTAACACCGCCGAGGAGGACCCCGACAATAGGCATAATAATGTCATTTACGAGAGAGCTGACAATCTTGCTGAATGCTCCGCCGATGATAACACCGATTGCTAAGTCAATCACATTGCCTTTGACCGCAAAGGCTTTAAATTCTTTCCACATTGTTAAACTCCTAACTTTATTTTCGTTTTTAAATCTAGTAACGGATGCTGAATGAGCGGAAGTGCTCAGGCTCTTGCTCCGTAATATCGAATTGATGGACAGCCGCAAAGCGGTTTCCCTTTTTTATGTCGTCTATAAAAGAGGCTAGTGTCTCCTTTGGTCCTGAGATAACTGCTTCAACAGAACCGTTGTCTTTGTTTCTGACCCAGCCGTTTACATTATATTCGATTGCTTTCATTTGTACAAAATAGCGAAAGCCGACTCCTTGAACCTTTCCAGTGATGGCAAGATGATATTGAATCATAATAATTATTCCTTCCATTATTGTTTTTAGGAATGCTAACTATAGGATAACATAAAAGTGAGCTCGGCCAAATCGAGACTTGGCATATGTTGAAATTGCCAATTCAAAAGGTTTGCAAAGATGGAAAAACCTAGATTTGTAGAAAGGAAGCCATTTTGTTAATATTAATAAGTACGTCTAATAAAGCAAATTAAATAAAGCAAATTACGTGTTTTTAAAATCAGGAGAAAATAATGAAACCATATATATACATTAGCATGCTTATACTGTGTGCTGTTTTAATTGTCGTTGGGACAATCCAATATAGTATTAACAAGAATAAAGAGAGTGAAGCTTCTGCTAAAGCAAGTGAAACTAAAAAAATCAATTGGATTATAGAAAATGCCATTTCGTCTATAACAATCAAAGAAGATAATGAAGTATATGAAGCATACTTGATCGGCGATGAAACAGAGAAATATACGCTAGAAGAAGACAATTTTCTTGGTGACAAGGATGATACCATTGTCGAGGGGGCTTTTTCGCTGTATTTAACAGCAGAGTCAGAAGATGATACAAAAGAATATAAACAAGTGATTAAGCTCAGAAATCCGCTTATCTTTAACACAAAAAATAAAAATATCAGTACTTATACTGTAAATAAACATAGTATTATTGCAATCTATCAGACGAAGTCTAAGGATAATACAGTTGCCTCTTTGTATGCAGTTGACGATGGGGAGCTTACATCCCTTACTACAACTGAAATTCCAGTGTTAAAACGGAAAATAAAGAGCATCCAGCAAAATTACTTGCAAACAGCAGAAAAAAAGCAGGATAACGTATATGAAGTGACTTCATGGACATTAGATTCAGGCCGTCTTCAGCTCAAAGAGGCAGACAAGACGTCCATTGACAATGAAAAGGCTATAGAGAGATGGGTGGAGGAAGAAGACTATTATTTGCCGTTCAAAAATCTCACTATATCCAAAGATATTTTGACTATAGCAGAACAGGGGATGCTGATGGGAAGCCAGTATCCGATTGGTACAAGTATTAGCGAAATAACAAAATCAAATGATGAATATATAAAAACAGAGCAAAATGATGGATTAATGATGGTCGAATATCCAGAAGTTACCTACTATTATGATGGGAAGACAAAGCAGGTAAACTCTATCGCCATTCCCGGCATGCGTTTAAAGGCCGACATGTCTGCAGTCAATAAGGCATTAGGCAAGCCGGAAGCCATCGCGGCAAACAAAGAAAATAACGGTTATATTGCCACATATTCGGCTAACCATTATGAAATGAAGTTTATTCTTGACAGCAATCAGCATGTCCAGTCGATTCAGCTTGTGAAAAAACAGGACAGCAAATGAAAAAGAACCTAGCAGGTAGCTCCTGCTAGGTTCTTAATGTTGAGTTGGTTATATTAGAAAGCCCAATCTCCGTTACGGAAGACAGCTTCTGTTTTACCGTCAGCTGTAATACCGTCAATATCCATTTTGTCAGAACCAATCATGAAGTCTACATGCGTGATGCTCTCATTTAGGCCTGCAGAAGCTAATTCTTCGCTGGACATTGTTTTTCCGCCTTTAATACAGAATGCATAGGCGCTGCCGATTGCCAAATGGTTTGATGCGTTCTCATCAAACAATGTATTGTAATAAAGGATATTAGACTCTGAAATAGGGGAACGATGGGGCACAAGCGCCACTTCACCTAAATAGTGGGAGCCTTCATCTGTTTCCACAAGCTGTCGTAAAATTTCCTCCCCTTGTTCTGCCTTCACATCCACAATTCTGCCGTCCTTGAACGTAACCGAAAAGCGGTCGATGATATTTCCGCCGTAGCTTAGCGGCTTGGTGCTTGAAACAGTACCGTTTACACCTGTTTTGAATGGAACTGTGAACACTTCTTCTGTCGGCATATTTGCCATGAACTCGAAGCCTTTTTCATTAACACTTCCAGCTCCGCACCATAGATGGTTTTCGGGAAGCTCAATTGTTAAGTCTGTTCCAGGTGCTGTATAGTGCAGCTTTTTGTATGACTTGCTGTTTAAGTAATCTACTTTTTCATGAAGATTTTTATCGTGCTGCTTCCATGCCTCGATTGGTTCGTCTTGGTCCACTCTTGATGCTTTGAAGATAGCATCCCACAGCAGGTCAACACGCTTTTCTTCCGGCTCATTGGCAAAAACAGTGCTAGCCCATGCGGCAGAAGGAACACCGATTACTGTCCAGCTGACCTTATCTGATTGCACATATTTGCGGAAAGTGCTTAATGCCTTTCCAGAAGCCTTTTGGAAGTTGGCAATTTTTTCAGTTGAAATGCCTTTAAGCAAATCAGGGCTAGAAGAGAGGACTGACATGAATGCAGCTCCGTCTTTGGCAAGCTCTTCTGTTTCTTTCGCTCTCCATTCTGGATATTCTAAAAATGCTTCACTTGGTGCAAGCTCGTACTTCGTTCTTGTAACGATGTCGTCCGTCCAATTTACAACGACATTTTTAGCGCCTGCTTCATATGCTTTTCTGACAACAAGACGAACAAATTCAGCTGCATCGATTGTTGTATTTACGACTAAAGTCTGTTCCGGCTGAATATTGACGCCAACTTTCACTGCAAGTTCTGCATATTTTTCTAAATTTTGTTGAAATGTACTCATGACCCATTCTCCTTTATTAAGAGCTAGTATGTAATGATTGCCTATTTTGGAATTTTAGAAAAGCCGTTCCACTTTATCAGTATAATGTATGACATAGGAAATCCTTTCATCCATTGTAGCTTGTTTATACATATAAATAAACTGATTTGTCTAATAGTTGCAGATTTATTTGTTGATGAAAGCTATGTTCCGATAATGCTTTTGCACAAACTCACTCTTATAATCGCAACAGAAGGCGTCACCTCCAGGTTTTTGCTATAATATAAAGACTATTACGATTCGGAGGAAATCATGAACCCATCTTTAAAAGCTGTTATTTTTGATTTTGACGGAGTTATTGCTGATACTGTGCATCTTTATTATGAGGCAACAAAAAGAGTTGCTGATGAGCTGGAGGTGTCCTATACAATGGAAGATAATCTTCGTTTTCAGGGGATACCAAGAAAAATATTAATGGACGAGCTTGCCAATAGATGTGCAAGAGAAGTGACAGAGGAGGAGAAACTGTTGCTTGGCAATAAAAAAGGGGAATACTACCGAGAACTGATTACCGGCTTTACGAAGGACGATATGCTTCCAGGCATGTATGAATTTTTGTTTAGTCTGAAGGAATCGGGCATCAAGATGGGGATTGCCTCCTCAAGCTCCAATGCTCCATTTCTTTTAGAGAAATTCGGTATCAAGGATTGGTTTGGGTGTATCGTTGATCCTCATAAGCTGAAAAAAGGCAAGCCAGACCCAGAAATATTCCTTACAGCAGCAGATTGCCTTGGTATTCCCTATGACTGCTGTGCTGCAGTGGAAGATGGTGAGGCAGGATTGCAGGGCATTATGGCGACACCAATGTTCTCTGTGAGCATCGGAAGATCAGTTGAATTAAAGCAGGCGGAGTGGAATGTGCCAAGCACGGATCATTTGACCCTTGATGAACTGCTGCGCAGGTTTGCAAACAGATAAAAAAAATCCAGCAAGCATAGACTTTGCTGGATTTTTCTATTTATTGTCTTCCTCGGCCCACTTCTTTAAAGCAGCTTCAGCTCGGTTCTTCAGTGACAAAATATCTTCCTCTACTTTAAGGATATTTTGCTTTTTTTGTTCAATCAGCTTCAGTTGCTCTAATGTTGTTTCTAAAATTTTCTCTAGCTTTTCTCTTTGCAGATTCGTTCCCTTTACTTGGCGGTAATCTAGTTTTTGCAGCTCTAAAGCATCACTTAAGGCAATGAAATCCTGGAGCTCCTGAAGAGAAAAACCGAGAACATCCTTAGCATTCGTTATTTTTTTTAACAGTGACACATGTTCTTCTGTATATAAACGGTATCCGCCATCGCTTCTTTGTGGAGAAGGAATTAATCCTATCTGCTCATAATAACGAATGGTCCGCTTCGTTAATCCGCTCATTTTTGCTACATCATCAATTTTTAGCAGTTCCATAGCTCTTGCTCCTTTTAGATAATGCTCCCATTCAGGCAGCAGTATTGCGTTAAATCTTACTAATAACTTTGGCATATTAAAAAGAAAAGAGCAAGTGATTCACTGACAAACATTAACGTTGACGTAAACGTTAATTAGGTCTATACTTTTATTTGGATTATTAAATGTATTAAATTATAAAAAGAAGGTTGATATGAATGAGCAGGGAGACTGTTACGTCATTAGAAACACCAAACAAGCAGCCGCTTGTTATATGGGTCATCTTTTTTGCAACCATCATTTCCTTTATGGGACTTGGGCTGGTTGATCCAATCCTGCCAGCGATTGCTGTGCAATTGGATGCGACACCAAGCCAGGTATCTTTATTGTTTTCCAGCTATAACTTGATTACAGGAATTGCTATGCTGATTACAGGAGTGGTTTCAAGCAGAATTGGTATAAAGTGGACGTTGTTGACAGGAATTTTGTTTACAATTGTCTTTGCTGGATTAGCTGGATCGTCTAACGGTATTTGGCAGATTGTCGGTTTCCGCGGTGGATGGGGACTTGGGAATGCTTTATTTATCGCAACAGCGTTGTCCGCTATCGTAGGCCTGTCAACTGGTGGAACGGCAAAAGCGATAATTTTATATGAGGCAGCCATTGGACTGGGGATCTCAGTAGGACCTCTTCTAGGAGGAGAATTGGGTTCCATTTCGTGGAGAGGCCCATTTTTCGGTGTAAGCATATTAATGATTATTGCGTTTTTGGCATTATTGCTGAAAATGCCTAAATTAGAAAAGCCGAAGGTAAAAAGCTCTGTATTAGATCCGATCAAGGCACTTAAATACCCAGGCTTATTTCGGTTAGGCCTGACTGCCTTTTTATACAATATTGGATTCTTTACATTGATGGCGTACTCACCATTCGTAATGGAATTAGATGAACATGGTTTAGGATATGTCTTCTTAGGGTGGGGATTATGTCTCGCAATTACATCAGTCTTGATTGCGCCAAGGCTGCAGGAAAAATTCGGTACAATTAAATCCATGACTGCTATGCTGCTGTTATTTGCGCTGACTTTACTTACGATGGGTATTTGGACAGACAGCAAGGAAGTGGTTATCTTATCTGTTATTGTGGCAGGTCTTTTCTTAGGCACAAATAATACACTGATTACTACAGCCGTTATGGAGGTTGCTCCTGTTGAAAGAGCTACAGCCTCAGCTGCTTACAGCTTTGTCCGCTTTTTTGGTGGTGCGGTTGGTCCATGGCTTGCAAATAAATTGGCAGAGGTTTATTCACCTCATGTGCCGTTTATAGTTGGAGCAGTGTTTGTATTGCTTGCGATGGTAACTGTTGCAACAGGCAGAAAACATCTTCATCACGTGGACCGGATTTCTCATTAAAAAAAGTAGACCATAGGGTCTACTTTTTTTATTTATCTTCATCCTTATTCATAGCGGCCTTTAATAAATCACCAAGGCTGTTACCGAAGCTTTCATCCTTCGTATACTTTTGCACAAGTTTGCGTTCTTCCTTTTTGCTGACGGATTTTTTACGGTCAGCAGCCTTTTCAACTACATTACATGAGCGGCATTGGAAGTATGTTCCTGCTACTCCGTTATGAATTTCCATTTTCTTATGGCATTGCGGGCAACGCTTGTTGGAAAGCTTAGGGTCCTTCCGTTTGCTGAAATTGCAATCCATGCTTGAGCAGACAAGAAGTTTGCCGTTTTTCGTGTTTTTCTCTTTCAAGAAAGATCCGCACTCAGGACATTTTGATCCAGTCAGATTTTGGATTTTATAGGCTTTATTGCTATTTTTGATTTCCAAAATAAACTGCTTTGTCTGTTGCTTGATTTCCTCCATGAATTTATCTGGATTTGCTTTGCCTTTTGCAATATCTTCTAATTTTTTCTCCCATTGTGCTGTCAGCTCAGGCGACGTCAAGTCATCATTGACAAGTTCAAGGAGTTGTTTACCTTTTTGAGTTGAATATAAGCGGCCGTTTTGTCGTTCTACAACCTCTGTGGCGACAAGACGCTCAATAATTTCTGCTCTTGTTGCTGGTGTACCAAGTCCGAATTTCTCCATTTTCCCGAGGATATCAGCCTCACTGTAGCGAAGCGGCGGCTCTGTCCACTTTTGTTCGCTTTTTATAGAATGAACACGGACCTCCTCACCTTGCTTCACGGAGCTTAGCAGAGGATTGTTTGCAATTTTTGCACCTGTTAATACTTTAAAGCCTGGTTCGATAACATTCGTATCGTGGATGACAAATTGATGTTCGCCAATTGTCAGTGTTGTCGCAATAACCTCATATCTATGCTTCGGATAGAACAGGCATAAGAATCTTTTCACAATTAAATCGTAAATTTTCTTTTCGTCTCCATCAAGCTTGTGTAGGAATACTGGCTGTTCTGTCGGAATGATGGCATGGTGATCAGAGACCTTGTCATTATTAAATATATTAGGAGCTTCCACTTTGCCTTTTTTAACAAGCAGCTTTTGAGTTTCTTCTTTATAAGCGGCTGACACGCTTTGCAGTCTGTCAAACATCGTATCCTTCATATCTGTCGTTAAGTAGCGGGAATCTGTCCTTGGGTATGTCACTAATTTATGCTGCTCATACAGCTTTTGAAGGACATTTAATGTCTTTTTCGCTGAGAAGCCGAAAATCTTATTCGCATCGCGCTGTAGTTCTGTTAAGTCATACGGTAGCGGATGGTGTTCTGTTTTCTCTTTGCGTGTCATGGAGACAACTTTTGCTTGTTTATCTTTTGTACTGTTAATAATGGCTTCCATTTGTTCTTTTGAGAAAACTCGCTTTTCGCCATTCTTTTCATAGTGAGCAGTTGATTCACCGATTCTTGCACTAATTGTCCAATATTCCTTTGGAACGAATGCTTGAATTTGTTTCTCTCTTTCAATAACTAGAGACAGAGTAGGTGTCTGCACTCTTCCTGCAGAAAGCGGGTCATTAAACTTTGTTGTTAAAGCTCGGGATACGTTTAAGCCAATCAGCCAATCAGCTTGTGCTCGGCAAACAGCGGAAGCATAAAGCCGGTCGAACTCTTTGCTTGGCTTTAAGCTGCGGAAACCGTCAAGGATAGCTTTGTCAGTCTGAGAAGAAATCCAGAGACGCTTCATCGGTTTTTGGAAGCGGATTTTATCCAATATCCATCTCGCAACTAATTCTCCTTCACGCCCAGCATCTGTTGCAATGATGCACTCTTTAATGTCTTTTCTTTTAGCAAGCTGTTCAATCGCCTTATATTGGTGGCTAGTTTGCTTCATAACTTTAAGATCCATCTTTATAGGAATAATTGGCAAGTCGTCTAAATTCCAAGTTTTATATTTAGGGTCATAATGCTCTGGCATCTTTAATTCAATTAAATGGCCTAATGCCCATGTCACAATATATTTGTCTGATTCTATATAGCTTTTCGCTGTCTTTTGGCATCCGAGAACTCTGGCAATCTCTCTGGCCACACTCGGTTTTTCACAAAGTACAAGTGATTTCATATTTGCTCCTTCCAGCACCTGTTTTTCTAATAAACAAGCTAAGTTAGCTTGCAATTTTTAGGTCTTATCAACAATAGTATACCATTTGTTGTAATGGAAGTGATAAAAGGGAGGTTGGTTATGAGGGAAGGGCAGCCGGCAAGGAGCCGGCTTGCCAAGCAGTCAGTCTTCTTCTATACGATTTTTAAATGCTTCTTGTGTGACGATAAATTCCTCGTCTTCAGGTGCATCCTCTGCATGTGTATGTTTTCTTACACCCTCTGGAAGCGGACCAGGATGATGTTTTTTCTTATGTTCGAAATCTTTTCCTCTTGCCATCATTACACCCCTTTCTTTTCTTTTATATTGTCCTGAAAAATAAGAATTCCTATTCTTGTACGAAACAATTTTTAAATGGATATTATCGAGCATTTTAAGATAGGTTGTAAGTTATAATAAAAATAAAGGAAAGGATGAGCAAATCATGGATTTCTCTACAATCGTTTCGGAAGACAAGATAAAAAGAGCGTATCAAGAAGGTGAATTTAATAATTTGCCGGGATTTGGTAAACCGCTGCCTAAAGACAGCTTGGCAGCAGTGCCAGAGGAACTGCGCATGGCTTACCGGATTTTGAAAAACAGCGGCTTTTCTCTGGAAGAAAATGAACTAAAGCAAGAGCTGCTTACAATAGAGAATCTCTTGAAGGCATGTGCTGATAAAGATGAAGCGGCCGAATTGCAGACGAAATATAACCAGAAGCAGATACAATTCCATAAAATGATGAAAAAACGGACAGGGAACAGCCATTCAAAACTTTTTGGCAGCTACCAGCAAAAGGTAGAAGATAGGCTGACCCGCTAAGTTCATACTCTGATGATGCTGAAATAGGCATCTTTTTTTTGTGTTTTTACAGTGTTCAAAAAAAGTTCACAAAAATCATATAAATAAAAATCACTTTTTTTCTAAAAATTTGCTGGGAAATGTCGAAGAAAAGGAAGAGAAAGTAATCAAACTGTAATGAAACAAAAAAGCAATAGTAATAAAAGATAGAAGAAATAAACTGTAAGATAGGTGGTTTTTATGGATAAAACATCATTAATTGGTATCATACTAGCAATCGTTGCAGTAGGGGTCGGAATGGTCTTCAAAGGGGTAAGTCCTTCCGTGCTTGCCAACCCAGCAGCCCTTCTGATTATCGTATTAGGGACTATAGCGGCAGTTGTCATCGCCTTCCCTACTAGTGAAATTAAAAAGGTTCCTAAATTATTTGGCATCATCTTTAAGGAACAAAAGGTTCCAGATACGAAGGAATTAATCCGCATGTTTTCTGAGTGGGCACAATTAGCTCGTAAAGAAGGTCTTTTGGCATTAGAATCAAAAACTGACGAAGTAGAAGACCCATTTTTGAAAAATGGCTTGTCTATGTCAGTAGACGGACAAAGTGCTGAGTATATTCGTGATGTTCTATCAGAAGAAATTGAAGCAATGGAAGAGCGCCATCAAGCTTCCGCATTAATCTTTACACAAGCAGGAACATATGCACCGACACTTGGAGTGCTTGGGGCCGTTATTGGTCTTATTGCTGCACTAGGTTATATGGATGATTCAGAAGGATTGGGACATGCGATTTCTGCTGCGTTCGTTGCAACAATGCTTGGTATCTTTACAGGGTACGTATTATGGCATCCATTTGCCAATAAGTTGAAAAGAAAATCAAAAATTGAAGCGAAACAAAAATATTTAATGATTGAAGGTATCCTTTCTATCCTAGAAGGGGAAGCACCACGTGTTATCGAACAAAAACTAGCATCTTATTTGCCGATTTCTGAAAGGAAAAAATTCCTAGAAGAACTGGAAGGCAGCGTGAGCGCTAATGAGTAAAAAAAGAAAGAAAAAGGAGCATCATGAGGAGCATGTAGACGAATCATGGCTTGTTCCATACGCAGATTTGCTGACACTACTGCTGGCATTGTTTATCGTTCTTTATGCAATGAGCTCTGTTGATCAGAAAAAGTTTGCTGCATTGGCAGAAGTTTTTAATCAAGAATTTCAAGCAGGTACTGGTATCTTTGAATATCCAAGTCCTACTCCTGTAGAAGTAGAAGAGAAGTCTGACTTAGATGAGAACAATAAAACCGAAGGTGACGCTGCAGAAGAAAAAACCTCTGCTAATAAAGAAGTGTCAGAAGAAGAGTTAACCGAAGCTCAGCAAAAGCAGGATCAAGAAGAATTGCAAGGTATTCAAGATAAAGTTAATAGTTATATAGAAAAGAACAATTTGGAGGACAAGCTGGAAACCTCGTTAACAGATGAAGGCCTGCTTGTTTCCATCAGAGATAATGTTCTGTTTGCCTCTGGTAGCGCCAATATCCGCGGAAAAGACGAACATCTAGTTTCCGAGATTTCTAAACTATTAGTTATGGACCCGCCGAGAAGCATCATAGTCAGCGGACATACAGACGATGTGCCAATCAAAAATTCTGAATTTGATTCAAACTGGGATTTAAGTGTTTCAAGAGCAATCAATTTCATGAAGCTGTTAATGGATAATAACAAGCTGAACCCAAGTTCCTTTAGTGCAAAAGGCTATGGAGAATTCAAGCCAATTGCCAGCAATAAAACAGAAGAAGGAAGAGAAAAGAACAGACGTGTTGAAATCTTAATACAGCCGAGAACCGTTTCAGAAGACTAGAGATAGTCTTCTTTTTTTTGTGAAAAAACAGTGAATTGGAAAAATTAGAAATTAAGACTTGTTCTCTAATTAACAAAAGTTTATAATATAAACAAAAGTTTAAAAAGCTGATACATACTGTTCGGGGGTGAAAATATGAATGAAAAAGAGATTACCATTTTGCAGCTTATCCAAGAGAACCCTTTTCTAACACAAAATGAACTAGCAGAAAAAACAGGGTTATCCAGATCAGCGGTTGCCGGGTATATTTCTGCTTTAACACGTGAAGGAAAACTTCTTGGGCGTGCTTATGTTTTGCCGCAGAAAAAAGAAGTTATTTGCATTGGTGGAGCTAATATTGACAGGAAGATTCAAGTGGAGGAAAGAATTAAGTTTGGAACCTCCAACCCTGCCAGCACCAGTCAGTCCTGTGGCGGGGTTGCCCGGAATATTGCGGAGAATCTTGGCCGGCTTGGAATGGACAGCTCCTTATTGACTATGGTTGGAGCAGATCATGGTGGGGATTGGATCATCGATTATACGAAGCTCTATGCTGATATGAAGCCGACTATTATCTCAGAAGAGTATGCAACAGGCACTTACACTGCTCTTCTTGATGTAGAAGGGGAGATGACTGTCGCTTTAGCTGATATGTCGATATACGACAGTATGACACAAGACGTTATTGAAAAACGCTGGGGGCATATTGCGTCATCTGAATTGATTATATTAGACACTAATTTCCCTGCAGACGTGCTAGAGCAAATCATTGTCAGATGCAGGAAGGAAAATCTCCAGCTTTGTGTTACTCCAGTTTCTTCTCCTAAAGTGAAGAAGCTGCCAAGTGACTTAAGAGGGGTGACATGGCTGATTGCCAATAAGGACGAGGCAGAGGCATTGTCAGAAATGAAAATCTATGAAGAAGGAGACTTCTTTAAAGCAGCTGAAATCATCATGAAAAAGGGTGTTGAACGGGTTGTAATTACCCGTGGTGACAAGGGCTTAATATTCTTTACGAAGCTTGGAGAAGCCGGTGTTATTTTGCCGCCTCCTGTTGAGGTTGCAGATGTAACAGGTGCAGGAGATTCTTTAGTTGCCGGAATCATGTACTCGTATTTAAAAGGATTAAATACGGAAAACTCCTGTAAAATTGGGGTTGCCTGCTCATTAATGACACTGCAATCACATGAAACAGTCAACCCGTTATTAAATCAGAAGAAATTGCAAGACACGTTCAAAAAATACTTTGATTAAAGGAGATATTATAAATGAAAACAGAATGGCTAGAGTATTCAGTAGAGGTATTAGAAGCAAAGAAGAACAATAAAGCGATTGTAGCCCTTGAGTCGACAATCATTTCACATGGTATGCCTTATCCGCAAAATGTGGAGACAGCGAAAGAAGTAGAGGATATCATCCGCAAAAATGGAGCAGTTCCAGCAACGATTGCCATTATTGACGGAAAGATTAAAATCGGGCTTTCAGATGATGAAATTGAATTTTTGGCGAAAAGCGATGATATTGAGAAAGCAAGCAGAAGAGATTTGCCATATTTGATTGCCAATAAGAAAAATGGTGCAACTACTGTTGCTGCGACAATGATCTGTGCTGAGCTTGCCGGGATTGAAGTGTTCGTTACAGGAGGCATCGGGGGAGTCCACCGTGAGGCAGAACAGACAATGGACATATCTGCTGATTTGCAGGAATTGGCTCAAACAAGTGTGGCAGTTGTGTGTGCAGGAGCAAAGTCAATCCTTGATATCGGCTTGACACTTGAGTATTTAGAAACATTTGGTGTGCCGGTTGTTGGATATGGCACTGAGATATTGCCGGCATTCTATACAAGAACAAGCCCATTTAATGTAAACTTCCGTATTGATGAGCCAGGTTTGGCGGCTGACATGATTCGTACGAAATGGGAGCTTGGCTTAAAAGGCGGTGTGGTAATTGCTAATCCGATACCAGAAGAGGATGCAATGGAAGAATCCTATATAACGAACATCATTGAAACTGCATTGAATGAAGCAAAAACAAACGGCATCAGCGGGAAAAATGTTACACCATTCTTGCTTAGCAAAGTAAAGGAACTGACAGAAGGATCAAGTCTGACAGCTAATATCGCATTAGTGAAAAATAATGCTGAGGTCGGCTCTAAGATTGCTGTTGAACTAAATAAATAATAAATGACTGGCAAAAGGCTATATGGTACTTTCTTTAACAGGGAAGCTTCCATATGCCTTTTTTTTTAGGAAACGATTCCAAAAGCCTTGTCATTAATCTGCAGATGTCTTCTTGAATTTAATGAATTCTAAGTAGCATGAGAATTCTTCCTTTGTAATTCCTTCTTTTATAGCATCTTCTACTAAATTAATCCATTCTGAATCTAAGTATTCCGCCCCGTTAGAATTTGTTTCGAGGAGTTCTTCCACATGAGTATCAAGCGTGGTAGCAAGCTTTGAAAGGACCTGTAAAGAGGGATTCTTTTGGATGCCTCGCTCAATATAACTCAAATAAGACTTCGAAACACCTGCACGGTCAGATAGCTCGTTAATGGAATAGCCTTTTTCTAACCGCAGTCTTTTTAGTGCAGCACCAACCATATAGAATAATCTCCTTATGTATTATTAAACACATTTTCATTATAACGAACGAATTGTTCAATAAAAAATACAAAAAAGCTAGCATTCACGAGAAAATTCGAGAAAAAGAACGATAACCGTTCTCTAAAGAGAAAAAATAGCGGATTTTAGAATTTTCCAAAATGAGATAATTGAACTATACTAAACTCATCGGTTCGATAAAAAGAACGAAAAATCATTTAAAAAGAACTAATTTTGTTCATTCATAAAGCATATATTTGAAACTAATAGGTTAGCAGGTGGATTATGTATAGAAAAAACTGCGATAAGTGCAACAGACCATCTTACAGCAGCGCAGAAAGAGGGGAATGGTTCTGTCCGGTGTGCAACAATGACCTGACAAAATACCCATTTTTTGATGCAATGACCTTTGAAAAAATTCATATTAATTACTCTTTTAAAAAAGTATTGTCGTCCTATAGAAACCAATATATTAAAAAAGAAACCAGAGGATTCATGGGGGAGTTCGACAAAATATAACAATTCCCCACAAAATTAACGTTATATTGTAATAAGAAAAGGTATTGTTGTAGAAAAAAGTAGAAAAATATTTGGTAAAATGTATAAATTTCTTACAAAATTTTGCACATATGAAAAAAGAAAAGATATATAATTAAATGCATAAAAGATTGAAGGGCAAACCAATTCGAAAGATTGGGACGCAAAGTCACGGGTCTAATGTTTCTGAACAATGACAGCCGGACTGCCAAAGTACAAAGAAAAGTATTTTTGGGAGAGGGGCATAATTAAGTGATTGAAGAAAAATTAATGGTAGAAGAACTAGACACAGAATGGATTCAGTTAATGAAGGAAGCTAAAAGTATCGGGCTGGACATACAAGATGTGCGCAATTTCATCCATAACGATTAAGAGATTGCTTAATTAATATAGTATCCTAATGAGAACTCTGTACACCCTAAAGACAATATGAATGCATTCATTTAACTGCGCTTATAATTATTATAATATTCAGAATATTTAAGGGGCAAGAAAGTTATTTCTGCTCCCTTTAGGTGCATGTGTAAAATAAAAAAGACACAAAATATTTGTGTCTTTAAGTAATCTTATTTAAGCGAACTGTGAAAAGTTCTATTTTTTTTGTTCAATTCTCCATTTATTATACTCAAGGAATTCGCGAAACTCAGATTTGGAAACGCCTGAGTCCATTGCCTCTTTAACAATTTTCAGCCATTCTGAATCAAGATCATCTTTATTTTGCTGTTCATTAATTAGATGATCTACAGGAACATTAAAAACAGTAGCTATTTTTTCTAAAAACTGTATGGATGGATTTGACTGGAGATTCCGCTCCAAGGAACTTAAATAAGATTTTGCAACACCTGCTTGTTCAGCAAGTTCTGACAAGGACATTCTTTTTTCTAAGCGAAGTTTTTTTACACGATCACCGATCATACAGTCTCACACACCTTATCACTATATGTAATAATATCATAACAAATATAATCCAAAAGTTCCATATAAAGAACGAATTGTTCGATGGTTTTGTTAATATTACCAAAAAAAATTCATAAAATATACAATTATTCCTTATTTGCTGGTAATTTTAATGCTTCCACTTTTAATAAGAGCAGTGTTTATAAAGTGTCATCGTATCCAATACCCTGTTCTGTTAGCATTTAAACCTTTTTTTATTATTATTTTATTTTTTTCGTATTTAGACAAGCTCGTATAAAAAAGGTAGAATAAAGGCGAAGATAGAGGAAGATTTGAGCGATGGTGATAAGGATGAATAAATACCTAATTATATTTGAAGAAATAGAAACAGCAATTAGAAACGGCAGTTATGCCCCAAACAGCATATTACCTTCTGAGAATGAACTGGCTGAACGCTATAACACTTCACGCGAAACAATTCGCAAGGCGTTGAACATTCTTGCTCAGAAGGGATATATTCAGAAATTGCGCGGCAAAGGGTCGCTTGTCCTGGATATGCAGAAACTGCAATTCCCAATATCCGGTCTTGTAAGCTTTAAAGAACTAGCAGAGAAAATGGGCTCCAGTTCGGTGACACATATTGAAAGCTTTGAGAGAAAGAACCCGTCACCTGTTCTTCAAAAGGAAATGAACTTGAAGAAGGATGAATCCATTTGGGAAGTTTTACGTATAAGGGAAATTAATAAAGAAAAGATTATCCTGGATAAAGACTATATTATTGAAAAATTTGTACCAGGTCTGACAAAGGAAATATGCAGACGCTCTATTTTTGACTATATTGAAAAGGATTTAAAATTGAAAATCGGCTTTGCGAGAAAGGAATTCACGGTGGAAACACCTACTGAGGAGGATTATCGCCTTCTTGATTTAGAGGGGTTTCAGGCCATTGTGGTCGTTAGTAACTATATTTATTTTGAAAACGCTGCCCTTTTTCAATATACAGAATCCAGACACAGGCCAGATAAGTTTCGATTTGTAGATTTTGCAAGAAGAAATGAATAAAATTTATTAAAGGATGTTTTATCTTGTCCAATAAGGGAACTTTATCTCTGAAATCAAAAATAGAAGGAGATGTTCCCTATATGAGTAAAATTGCAACATTAATAACTAATATGTTCGAGGATTCAGAGTATACGGAGCCGGCAACATCCTTCAAGGAAGCTGGCCATGATGTAGTAACAATTGAACTCGAGGCCGGCAAAACGGTGACAGGCAAACAGAACAACGCTGAGGTTAAGATTGATAAAGGAATTGATGAGGTCTCTGCAGGTGATTTTGATGCTTTATTTATTCCTGGAGGATTTTCTCCTGACCAGCTGCGCGGTGATGATCGTGTTGTTGCGTTTACAAAAGAATTTATGGACAGCAAAAAGCCAGTATTCGCAATCTGCCATGGTCCGCAGCTGTTAATCACAGCAAAGACATTAGAGGGCAGAAATGCTACCGGGTATAAATCTATCAAAGTCGATATGGAATATGCTGGTGCAACATATAAGGATGAAGAAGTTGTTGTATGCGGCGGACAGCTTGTAACAAGCAGAACGCCAGAAGATATTCCTGCTTTCACAAGAGAATCATTAAAGCTGCTCGAAAAATAAAGGTTTTTAAAAAAAGTGCCTGTTAGTTTACTAGCAGGCATTTTTTTTCGTTTTTGCTTATAATCTTGATAAAGATATGCAATAAAGAAAATAATAACATGCAACTAAAAAAGGAGAATATAATTCATGATTGTACTGAAGTCGATGAGAGAAATCGAAAAGATGAAAGCGGCTGGCCGAATTTTAGCTGCCTGTCATAAAGAGATTGCAAAAATGATAAAGCCTGGGATTACTACAATGGAGATAGAAAAGTTTGTTGAGGGTTTCTTAAAGGAAAGAGGTGCTACGCCTGAGCAAAAGGGCTATCGTGATTACCCTTATGCCATTTGTGCAAGCATTAATGATGAGGTTTGTCACGGATTTCCTAGAGAGGAGGAGCTAAAGTCTGGTGATATTATCACAGTTGATATGGTTGTGAATTTACATGGAGGCTTGGCTGATTCTGCGTGGACATATAAGGTTGGAACAGTATCTGATGAAACGGAAAAGCTGCTGGAAGTTACAAAAAAGGCTTTGTATATTGGAATTGAGCAAGCGAAGATTGGCAACAGGATTGGTGATATTGGCGCTAGCATTCAACAATATGCAGAAGAAGAGGGATACTCTGTTGTAAGAGATTTCATCGGCCATGGTATTGGTGCTGTTATTCACGAAAAACCTGAGGTGCCTCATTTTGGCGAGAAAGGTAAAGGACCGCGAATTAAAGAAGGCATGGTTTTCACCATAGAGCCAATGATTAATATCGGAGCATATCCTGTCAAAATGGACGCAAATGGCTGGACTGCCCGGACAAAAGATGGTACATACTCCGCACAATATGAACATACAATAGCCATAACGAAGGACGGGCCGATTATCCTGACAGACCAGGAAGAAGGTATATAAAAAAGAGAAGGATAGCCTTCTCTTTTATTTTTTGCGGAGATTTCCCAATTCTTCTGCTAATGCTTGCATTTCATTCGGGCTGAAGGAATCTCTTTTCATGATATGATCATAAATTTCCTTCAGTTCTGTATACATTTCTTCATCGAAATGTGTTGGTTTAATCGCTCCAAGGTTCAGTACTTTCAGTTTTTCTTTTATTTGTTCAATCATGTATTCCACATTTTCAGTCGATTTAACATCTAAATTCAAAAGATATCTCTCCTTTATGCAGGCCTTGATTCATGTTTAATCTATGTCCCACTTTTTTTTCTATCTTTTCATGTGTAAAGAGAAATGTCAATTTAATTTTGCCTTTTCAATTGGAAGTAAATTACGATAAGCTAAAAACAAAACATCTAAATGAAATGATGTATGTTCTAAATAAGTTGGAGGGAAAATAGGATGGAAGTTCGTGTGTTATTTATTTGCTTAGGAAATATTTGCAGATCACCAATGGCAGAGGCAGTATTTCGGGATCTTGTAAAAAAAGAAAATTTGCAGGACAGCATTACATGCGATTCAGCAGGAACTGGTGGATGGCATATAGGTAATCCGCCGCATAGAGGTACAAGGGAGATTCTAAAAAAGAATCTAATAAGTGATGCAGGAATACTAGCAAGGCAGCTTCATACAGCTGATTTGGAAAGCTTTGATTATTTAATAGCGATGGATAACAGCAATCGTGAAAATATCAGGCTTCTAAATGAGCAGCTCGAGGAAAATAAAGTTCATTTGTTGATGGATTTTGCCGAAATTCGGGTATATGATGAAGTGCCTGACCCTTATTATACAGGCAATTTCGATGAGGTATTCCAGATGGTAACGGTGGGCTGTCAAGGCTTGCTTCAGGATATTAGAAGTAAATACCATTTGTGATTGCCGCTAACTCTTAAAAGGAAGGAAGATGCATAATGGCACAGCTTAGCTTAGTAAAAGGACTTTTATTGGGCGGTTTGATAGGAGCTTCGTTGAGTATGCTTGATAAACGGACAAGGAAGGCTTCCATGTACAATATGAAGCGCTTAACGACTTCAATCACTGACTTTGACACGATGTCTTCGAGCATTACAGAAACTTCTGAGAAGGTGAAGCAAACAGCAGAGAAGGTCTCCAATGATGTGGCTTTCATTTTGGATAAGGTAGAAGAATTGAAAGAAGTTACACCGACAATTGCAAGCATTGTGAAAGAAACGAAGGAAGCATTTACTACTGATGGTACTCAGGAAGAGTACAAGCCACAAGGTTTGACTTCCAGCACGCAGTATTTGCCGCAGTATACACACTAAACAGCTTATATGCCTAGTGAGGGGATAAATGCTGATAAAAGGTTTGTCCTTGCATGAAGTAGGGGAAAAGAACATTATTAGCTAAACCGATATATAGGCAGGTGGAGTTTTATGGGAGAGGCAATGGGCTTTGTTAAGCAGCTGGCAGTAAAAATAAAAAATGATGATGTATTTGATTTAGCGGCACAGCTCGCATATTACTTTTTGCTGTCGATCTTTCCGCTGATCATTTTCATGATGACGTTATTGCCGTATTTACCTATCACAAAGGATGATTTATTAAACTTAATTTCAACCTTTGCTCCAGGGGAAAGTATGGATATTATTGAAACAAACCTGGAGCAGGTTCTGAACAGAAATGGGACATTGCTGTCCTTTGGTATCATCGCAACAATCTGGTCTGCTTCAAATGGTTTAAATGCTATTATCAAGGCATTTAATAAAGCTTATGAAGTAGAAGAAACACGTTCCTTTATCGTTGCAAGAGCGATGTCTGTTGTACTGACATTAGGTATGATTGCTGTAGTGGTTATTGCACTGCTGCTGCCAGTATTCGGCGAACAGATAGGAGTGTTTTTATTTTCTCAGTTTAGTTTATCGGATGAGTTTTTAAGTGTTTGGCGAGCACTGCGATTTTTAGTGACTCCAGTAATTTTATTCATTGTATTTTTAGCATTATATTGGGTTGCACCAAATAAGAAAATCACTTGTGTGAGTGCTGTTCCAGGCGCTATTTTTGCATCAGTGGGCTGGGTTGCAGTTTCATTAGGCTTTTCTTTTTATGTAGGCAACTTCGGTAATTATTCGGCAACATATGGCGGGATTGGCGCCATCATTGTATTGATGATCTGGTTTTATTTGACAGGCATCATTATTATTATCGGCGGTATCGTTAATGCCATTTTCACAAGCCGTAAAAAGAAGCCTTGCTAAACTTGGCATACTTTACAGTGCTAACCGGTTTTTACCTATCATAAAAGCTGTTCGTCATCACACACTAAGCTTGGGGAAACTATTACTGAAGAGGTGATAACGAATGGGCAAAAAGACTAAACAAAACAGTAAAAGTAAGCCGAAGCATAAAACATCTGGTTCTTCAAATGGACAAAATGGTTATCACTAAATAAGTAAAGGCAGCCAATTGGCTGCCTTTTTTTAGCCTCTTAAAAGACGGAGGCTGTTTAATATAACAAGAATGGTGCTGCCTTCATGGCCAATCACCCCAAATGGAAGGTCTACTGCTTGAAGAAGATTTGATATTACAAGCAGCATAATTACAGATATCGAAAATATAATGTTCTGCTTAATGATAGCATTCATTCGTTTTGACAATTTTATCGCTTCAGCAATCTTTGGCAAGTCATTTTTCATTAAGACAATGTCAGCTGTTTCAAGGGCAACATCTGTGCCGCCACCCATGGCGATACCAACATTTGCTGTCGCTAATGCCGGGGCATCATTGATGCCGTCACCGACCATCGCCACAATCGGATAACGCTCCTTAAGGTTTTTTATATGACTAACCTTTTGTTCAGGAAGGCATTCTGCAATATATTCCTGAACATGGCTTTCTTTGGCGATTGTATTCGCTGTTCTTTCATTGTCACCTGTAAGCATGATAGTATGAATTTGATAGTCCTTTAATAATTGAATGGCAGCTTTAGCCTCTGTGCGGACAATATCCTTTAAGGCGATGCAAGCGATAATCTCATCTCCAGCTTTGACGAACACAACGGTTTTCCCACTCTCTGACAACTGATTAAAAAGAGTAGGGTTAAAGCTTAGAGCACTGTCTTGACCAACAAATTCTGCCTTCCCGATTTTCCATTCTTTATCGTCTAGTTGTGCAGTTACACCAAAGCCAGACAGATTTTGAACACTATCAAGCGTAAGGAGCGGCTTATTGATGGTTGAGGCAGCTTTTTCGACAATTGCTTTTGCAAGCGGATGAGTAGAGTGATTTTCAATACTTGCAGCATACAAAAGAATTTCTTCCTCGGAATATCCTTGTTTAACGTGGATATCTGTTACTGTAGGCATTCCTTTTGTAAGTGTTCCAGTTTTATCAAAGGCAATAGCCTGCACTGCACCTAAAGTTTCTAAATGAATGCCGCCTTTAAATAATATTCCGTTTCGTGCTCCGTTAGATATAGCGGATAAAGTAGCTGGCATGATGCTTGCAACAAGGGCGCAAGGGGATGCGACCACAAGAAGAATCATTGCTCTGTAAAATGTTTCATTCCAGCTCCAGCCTAGTACGAAATGAGGCAGGAACATCATAATAACAACAATGCTCAAAACGACCTTAACATAAGTGCCCTCAAACTTTTCAATAAATGCTTGCGAAGGAGACTTTTCACTCTGCGCTGACTGAACTAGAGCGATAATCTTTTGAAAGAGTGTCTCATGTGCATTTTTCGTAATTTCTACTGTGATAGAGCCGCTTATATTCACTGTTCCCGCAAAAACCTCATCAGAGCTGTCTTTTGTAACAGGCAGTGATTCCCCCGTAATTGCCGCTTCATCAATAGAAGTTGTTCCAGATAATATTCTTCCATCAGCCGGCACTCTTTCACCTGGTTTAATCAATATTCTGTCATGGATGGAGAGTTCAGCGACAGGAATTAATTCTGTTGTACCGTCAGTATTTAATTTCCAGGCTTTTTCAGGCTGTAGATCCATCAATGCAGATATTTCTTTATGACTTTTATTCATCGTGTATGTTTCCAGTGCTCCGCTAACTGCAAAAATAAAGATAAGAATGGCACCCTCTGTCCAATAGCCAATTATCGCAGAACCAACTGCAGCAAAAACCATCAGCATTTCCACATTTAATTCCTTATTGGCAATGGTTTCTTCAATGCCTTCTTTTGCTTTAGCAAAACCGCCGATAATAAAGGCGAGCACATAGGAGATAACAGATAATGTTTGTTCCTCCTGATGGGCCATAAACCACCCAGTTAAAATGAGTAGACCGCTTATACCTGCCGCAATTAGTTCAAGATGCGGCATAATCTTTTCGGAAAATAGGGAAGGTGATTCAGAACCCTTATGTGCAAGTGGTTTCGTTTCCGTCAACATATTTATTCCTCCTTTAGTTTTATCATCTGTACATGAGAAAGATAATCAGCTTCATTACCCTTAAAAAACACGAAAGCTGCCACCTGTATAGGTGACAGCAAAATTTATGCAGGCTCTCATATAGAAAAATAGAGGTTCCTGCTGTTCGTTACTATTTAGTTATTCCTATCCTAACATAAAACGGAAGCACTTGGTATACTTTTGCCTTAATTTGGGACTGAATTTACTTCTTTCTGGATTTTCTGACTGCCAGAAATAAAGATGATTAAGCCTAGGATTAATAGCATTATGCTTATGACGATGAAATAGCTAAGATGATTCACATATTCTATAAATAGTCCGCCTAGATAAGGGCCTGTCAGACTGCCGATGCTGAATGCCATCCCGCACAAAAGATTTCCTGTCGGCAATAAACTCGACGGAACTAAATCAGTCATATAGCTGACACCCAAAGAGAAGGTAGAGCCTACTGCCATACCTGCGGCAAACAGACAGATAGCGAGACCAATAAAGGTATGTTCCACCATGCTTGCTGTCAGGAAGCAGGCAAAGCCGACAAAAAGGATTGTAACTAAAGTTCTTCTTCTGCCAAAACTATCACTTAAAATACCAAGGGGAAACTGAAACACAATCGCTCCTATCGCAAAGCAGGTTAATAAAATAGAGATTTCAGAAACCTCATAATTTAGTCTGAGTCCGTAAACAGGAAAACTTGAATTTAGGCTTGATTCCAGAAAACCATATGCAAGCGGTGGAAGAAAAGCAGCCCAGGCATATTTTAAAGCAGCAGAAAAACGGGAAATCGTCTCTTTGAAGTTATTAGCTTCAGCTGTCTGCTCAGGGAAATCGTTCTTTAAGAACAAAGTGAAAATCCACGCTGTGAAACAAAGAGCAGATGAAAGCATAAAAGGAAATGCTTCATTTACTTTCACTAATGGTGTCATTAGTGGTCCTACGGCGAATCCAATTCCAAAGAAAACTCCATATAAGGAAATATTCCTGCCTCTGTTCTTTTCAGAGGATACAGTAGTGATCCATGTTTGTGTAGCGAAATGGAGAGAGTGGTCGCCAATGCCGATAAATAGACGCAGTAAAAACCAAAACCAGAATGTTTTCCATAGTGGAAACAAAGCCAAGGAAATAATGACGAGCAATCCGCCGAAAACGATAGCTGGTTTGTATCCGTATTTGCGAAGCGGGTATTCCATAAATGGTGAGATGAGCAGGATGCCGATATATAAGCCTATCGCATTTAATCCATTCATGCTGGAGGACAGGCCGTCATTTTCAAAGATGACAGCAATCAGCGGAAGCAGCATTCCTTGACTAAAGCCAGAGATGGAGACAATGCTGATTAAAATCGCAAATTTATTTTTAGTCATTATGTAAAATACTCCTTATGGTGGTAGAAAAAATTTAGTATCCCTAAATGATGGTAACTTAAAAAGGGAAGTATTGGCAACAAGAAAATTATCCCTATAATGAAGAAAAAGCTGCCGCAGAATTTGCGGCAGCTTTCTTATCTTATTACAGCTCTAAAACCTCTGCTTTAGAACTAGAATCAGCGAAATAGCGGATTTTTTGCGGCTTCAAGTGGAGCAGCACATAATTTGGATCATCTGGACCGCCCAGCCATTTGCTAAGCTTGTCACTCCAATATTTTTCTTTTTTCTCTTTAGAATCTTCAATTGTAGCTGTTGCCTCAATTTCACAGTAGGCACCAGAAAATCCAGCATCCTGAACACCAAGCAGTATATGGACATTAGGGTTTTGGCCGAGATCATCGACTTTATGTGTTTCCTTATTCGTTGCTGTATAAAGAGTCAATTCATCGTGAAAGAACAGCATAAACCGGCTGTACGGCTTATCGTCTTGTATGGTTGCCAATGTGCCTATTTTGTGATTATCGAGCAGTTCCAGTATTTTTGATTGTAATGCGTCATTCATTATAAAAAAACTCCTTTCCATTCTTAGTTAGTATGGGTGGTTTGTCTATATTTTATATACCCTATTATCTATTGAAAAAAGCTGATTTTGTTGGTATATTATGGAATGGTTTAGATAAAGCTGAAATATATTGGTCTGTAATGCGGATTATAAAGGAGTATTACAGCCTAAAAGAGGAGAAGTTTTTAAAAAATGTTTAGGAAATTTATAAACAGGGGAATGTTAATTGTTAAAAATAAAAGGAGTGGGGAAAATGGTGAATAAAATCTTTACCGTGGCAGTCCTCATCGGCGTTCCAATATCTATTATTGGTTCTTTGCTGCACTGGCCGAGTATTGTAATGTTTATCGTGTACTGTCTAACAATCATTGCCCTCTCTAGCTTTATGGGAAGAGCAACTGAAAGTTTAGCAATTGTCGCTGGACCGAGAATCGGCGGGCTGTTGAATGCCACGTTTGGAAACGCAGTCGAACTGATTATTGCAATTTTTGCTTTGAGAGAAGGACTGACAGAGGTTGTTTTAGCTTCCTTAACAGGATCCGTTCTTGGAAACCTGCTTCTTGTTGCAGGGCTGTCATTCTTTATTGGGGGCCTTAAGTACAAGGTCCAAACATATAATGTGTTTGATGCAAGACATAATTCTGGCTTGCTGATGTTTGCTGTTATCGTAGCCTTTGTTATTCCAGAGGTCTTCTCCGTATCAATGGATGACTCAGAAACCTTAACGTTAAGTGTGGGAATTTCCATTATCCTTATTTTGTTATATTTAGCAGCACTATTCTTTAAGCTTGTTACACACAGGGGAGTATACCAATCTGAGAACAAAGAAGGTACAGAAAGCAGCCATCATGAGGAGCCTGAGTGGACCGTGAAGCGCAGTGTCCTAATACTTGCACTTGCCACATTAGCGGTAGCCTATATCTCTGAAAATCTTGTACATACATTTGAGATTGTAGCTGAATCATTCGGATGGTCAGAGCTGTTTATCGGGATTATTATTGTCGCGATTGTCGGAAACGCGGCAGAGCATGCTTCGGCAGTGCTTATGGCGTATAAAAATAAGATGGACATCTCTGTTGAAATCGCAATCGGTTCAACCTTACAGGTTGCGATGTTTGTGGCACCGGTGCTTGTACTGCTGTCCCTTTTATTCCCGACAAACTTGTCCCTTGTTTTTAGCCTTCCAGAATTAGTATCCATGGCATCAGCTGTACTGCTCATGATTATTATATCGAATGACGGAGAAACAAACTGGTTTGAAGGAGCAACATTGCTTGCTGCCTACTTGATTATGGGAGTAGGATTCTACTTGTTGTAAGTTTTTTCGCCTAAATAAACAGAAAACCGTCCAGCTTTCTTTACAGCTGGACGGTTTTTTTTTAGAAGGCATTCTCCTTTAAGTTTAAATGAAAAGATAAGTATATAATTGTGTGCTTATGTGTTCTGGGACAAAATCAAGTCGCTTCCATTAAGACCACCACCAATTCTTTTTAAGTAGACAATACTGTACATACTAAACTGATGCTTTGCCAAAAATGGTCTATCCTCCTTTTGTGATAAGCGATTTGATTAGCTGCCCTCCTTTTGTTTGATAAGCCTAGTATAATATAAATTTAGATAAATGTAAATATTCTGATAATTTATTTTTTACATTTTTGTACAAGTTTGCTGTGACGTGCGCATAAGTATAAAAGACGAGCATTAAAACGGGAGGGGAGTTAGGAGAATGGCGATGGTTTACCGCAGTCTTTTTTATGGTATCGGACTATTGATTTTGTCATTCGGCGCGACATTGACAATCAAGGCAAACTTAGGGGCAGGGCCATGGGATGCTTTAAATGTAGGCTTGTCAGCACTGTTAGGTTTGACAATTGGCAGCTGGATAGTTATTATCGGCATCTTGCTGATATTTGTCAATGCACTTCTATTGATGAGAAAACCTGAGCTGCTGTCATTATTCACTGTGTTCATTTTAGGTTTTTTCGTAGATTTTTGGATGGCGCATCTTACGAATGTCTTTAATTATTTTCTTTTCCTTAATCAGCTGCTTCTGCTTATTGCTGGACTCGCTATTATCGGCTTAGGGATTGCTACCTATTTGCAGGCAAGCTTTCCGCTGAATCCGATTGATGAGTTCATGGTCAGCCTGCAAGAGCGATTTGGACTTAATATCATGGCTTCCAAGCTGATCGGCGAGGTTTTGGCATTAGTATTTGCTTTTTTAGTCAACGGACCAATTGGGGTCGGAACAGTGATTATTGCTCTTGGAATCGGACCTGCCATTCAAGTGTTTCATCCGCTTTGCTGTGGAATAATGGACAAATTAGCGCTTAAATAAAGATATGCAAAAAATTGTTTTTGACAGGAAGCATAATCTAGGCGAACTCCGAAAAAAATAACAGTAAATATTACTGTTATGTTTGAAAGGAGTTCTTTAATTTGTTGAAACGAATTGGTATTATTCTACTAGCTTTTCTTATGATGCTGCCTAATATTGCGCCAGCATTTGCAGAAAAACCGAAAGACAAGCAAGATATGCCAAAATCAAAACTGGTTGCCATTCCGAATTCAGCTATGAACATCACAAAGGAAAACACATATCCGAATCCTTCGCAGGACTTGCCGAAGCTGCAGCCGAGTGAGCTGACACAGACGCTTATTGATTCTTCAAGGGTGAAAATTGAAAATCCTGACTTAATTCGCATGCTGAATGAGACAACGGTCAACAGCACACCATTTGCGATAGGATATAAGGCGATAGTCTATTTGGGTCAATGGCCATTAAATTATGAATCAACAGAAACAGCCCCTAACTGGGAGTATCAAAAGATAAACACAAACTTTTATGACAACAGAGGCGGAAAAGCGCCATATCAAATACACTATGTGCAAGAGTCTCAGAAAATCATCAGAGGCGGCCTGACTGCAAAAATTCCGAATGCAGAGGAAGTCAAAAAAATGATGATGCTCAAAGCAATGCAGAACTCCGGGCTGCCGCTTGCTTTTGAAACAGTGATAGGAACTGGCACGAAAAAAGACCAGATTTATAATATTCCTGCCAAAAGATTAGGCTATTTATATGGATACGCACCTGCTGTGAATGAAAAAGGAAAGGTCACATATGGAGAAGTGTATTTAATGCTGAAGGGCGGAAAGAAATCAATTGTCGTTAAAAATGTAACGTCCCAAGGTATTGGTGCATGGATTCCAGTTCAAGATCATGTTTCCTTCGGATTTGTGGCCAGCGAAAAGCCGAAATAAAAAAAGTGAGCAGCATTAGTTCAGACTAATTAGCTGCTCACTTTTTAACGTTGAATTAATGCTGCTTTTTTCGAGAAATCAATATCTCGGTAATAGCTGTTTTTAACAAGCACATTTGGACCTAAACATTGCACACTTGGGCAGTGGCAGTTAAGGGAAGAGGCTAAATCTGTTGCCAGCCATTTTTGGAATATATCTTCCAGGTTATCTGTTTGAATATTACCTAATGGTGGTGTATCCCCAAAGTCTGTAACGATAACATCTCCTGAGAAGATATTAACATTCAGACGGGAACGGCCGTCAGGATCGTTGCGGACAGTAACATTTTTACTTGCATACAGGCGTTTCAGCAGCTCTTTATCTTCTTTTGTACTGCTGCATGGATAAAATGGCAGTGTTCCAAACAGCATCCAGACATTTTCATCTCTTATGTCTAGCAAGTGATGGATGCTTTGACGCATTTCCTCCAGTGTTAATGTTTCCATCGTTGAAGCGAAATCAGATGGATACATTGGATGTATTTCATGGCGTTGGCATTTCATCTCATCAACAATTTGACGGTGAATATGCTCTAAGTAAGGAAGTGTCTGTTTATTCAGCATCGTTTCTGCAGAAACGACCACACCTGCTTCCACTAATGCCCTGCTGTTAGTAATGATATTTTTGAAAAGTTTGCCTCTTTGTTCGTAAGACGGCTTTCTTGCCATCATCGCAAAGCCTCGTTCAGCAAACTCCTCTTCCGTACCCCAGTTATGAGATATATGCAAAACATCTAAATATGGAATGATTGGTTCATATCTGTCAAGACCTAGTGTCAGATTGGAGTTAATCTGTGTCTTTACACCTCTGCTATGGGCATATTTGAACAGCGGAACAACATAGTTTTCGACAGATCTGCGGCTCATCATCGGCTCACCGCCTGTGATGCTCATAGAGCGGAGATGAGGAATCTCATCAAGTCTCTTTAAAAGCAGATCAATCGGCAATGCATTCGGGTCTTTCGGCTGAAGGGTGTAGCCGACAGCACAATGCTCACAGCGCATATTACATAATGTTGTTGTCGTAAATTCTATATTGGAGAGTGTCAGCCCTCCATGCTGAGTTATATCCATATAAGCTTCCCAAGGATCATTCTTAGGGTTTACAATCGGATTTTTTTGAGAAATCATGATATTGCTCCTTTAAAAAAATTGCGAAATAAAGCGCCCGCTTGTTTAAGTATTCATTAGACGGGAAAAGACAAGTAATGATAATAAAAAGGGAGATGATCTTATGTCTAATGAAAACAAGGGAAACAGTAAACTATTGGCTGGAATCGTCATTGGAAGTGTCATTGGGACAACATTATCCCTCATGGACCGTACAACAAGGACAAATGCTAAGGTGAAAGTGCAGCAGTGGAAGGAATCAACCAACCAGCTTGTGCATGAGCTGAGAGAAAACCCTAGTCAGGTAAAGCAAGATACTAGTGAAAAACTGCATTATTTAAGTGATACAATGCGAGAGGTTATGAATGACAGCCAAACAATGTTTCAGCATATTCAAAACACAATCAATGCAAGGACACAAGATTTAAAAGAAATAGCAGGCGATTTCAAGCAGCTTTACTTTCAATCGAAACGCCAATATCAGTCTATCCAACATAAATTGCAACAGACAAAAGAACAGATTGGCATGAACGGAAACTCATCCAGTGACAATCAGCTGTTGCCAGTAGTCGCACAGGACCACTCCCTGATGGAAAGGGAAAAGGCTACCCTATAATTATGTGAGCAGACGCACGTATAGTATAGTTTAACATAAAAAAAGTCACCTATAATGCCTATAGGTGACTTTTTTTAGAAAGGAAAGAGAAGCACAGGTGTAAAATCAGCGGAATTGAGCAAACATATAGAATAGAGGAAAAAGATTGCCGGAAGCTAATATTTTCGGTACGATGGATATGAGAGTGAAAGGAGAGATTTTTGTTGGGCAGTTCGATTACAGACAAAAATGAACAAGTTGATTTTTTAAAAACGAGATTAAATATGTTTCTTGATGTATTGGATGCGATTGATCCAGAAGAAGCGGAGCTTGAGGATATTGACCGCTTGATTGAAATGATTGACGATATTGAATCGAAATGCAATGAATTTAAACATAGAGACATTTAATTAGCGAAGAGCTCCAGTTGGGGCTTTTTTTGTTAGTATTTATGTAAACGATTTCAGTACACTGTTCACAAACTCCGATGTAAGAGTATAATTTAAGAGAAAGATCGTTAAAAGGGTTGAGGGGGAGAAAATTAGTGAATATCAAGAATTTAAAAACAAGCATTTATCAGTTGATTGAAGAAACATCCACAAATCTTCCAAAAGATGTCCGCCGCGCTATTAAAAAGGCAGCGCTAAGGGAAAACGCAGGAACAAGATCGGCAATGAGCCTTGATACAATTCAAGCCAATATAGGCATGGCAGATATGGAAGTATCGCCCATTTGCCAGGATACCGGTCTGCCTACCTTTAAAATTAAGACACCAGTCGGTACAAATCAGCTTGAAATAAAAGCTGTAATCTATGAGTGCATGGAATTGGCGACACAAAGGGGGAAGCTTCGCCCGAATTCTGTTGATTCACTGACAGGAGATAACAGCGGCAACAACCTAGGAGCAGGAACGCCTGTTATTAAGTTTGAACAATGGGAAAAAGACTACATAGACATTGGCCTTATTCTTAAAGGTGGAGGCTGTGAAAACAAGAATATCCAGTACAGCCTGCCTTGTGAGCTTGATGGTCTTGGCCGAGCTGGCAGAGACTTGGACGGTATCCGTAAATGCATCCTCCATTCTGTTTACCAGGCCCAAGGGCAAGGCTGCAGTGCAGGCTTTATCGGTGTCGGCATCGGCGGCGACCGCTCAAGCGGCTATGATCTGGCTAAGGAGCAGCTTTTCCGTTCCGTAGATGATATCAATGAAAACGCAGAGCTTGCAGCCTTAGAAGAGTATATTTTGGAAAATGCTAATAAGCTTGGAATCGGTACGATGGGGTTTGGCGGTGAAACAACCTTGCTTGGCTGCAAGATTGGTGTGATGAACCGTATTCCAGCAAGTTTCTTTGTCTCTGTCGCTTATAACTGCTGGGCATTCCGCCGCTTAGGAATTAAGATTGACGCCATATCAGGCAGTATACTTGCGTGGAAATATGATGATGGAGAGAAAATAAACTTTGCAGGCAAACAAGAAGCTGATTCACAAGAAGAGGATAAAGTTATTAAGCTGACAGCACCAATACCAGAAGCAAAAATCCGTTCCTTAAAGGTCGGCGATGTAGTTGAAATCAGCGGAATGATGTATACAGGCAGAGATGCAATCCATAAATATTTGAGCACAAACGATTCACCAATTGATTTAAATGGACAAATTATCTATCATTGCGGTCCGGTTATGCTTAAAAGTGAAGATGATGTATGGCATGTAAAGGCAGCAGGACCAACAACGAGTATTCGTGAAGAGCCGTATCAAGGCGATATTATGAAAAAATTCGGCATCCGCGCTGTTATGGGTAAAGGCGGAATGGGTCCCAAAACCTTAAAAGCATTAGGCGAGCATGGCGGTGTTTATTTAAATGCAATCGGCGGAGCTGCTCAATATTACGCTGACTGCATTAAGTCTGTTCAAGGTGTTGATCTGATGCAATTCGGCATACCGGAAGCAATGTGGCATCTTCAAGTCGAGAATTTCCGTGCCGTTGTAACAATGGATTCACACGGCAATTCCTTGCACGAGGATATAGAGAAGTCATCATTGGAAAAACTTTCTCAGTTCAAGGAAGCTGTCTATAGTTGATTGTTTAATTTACCAATCATACTCCCTCTGTCACAACAAATAATAAGCTTAGATAGCTTATAAAGGAGGGAGAAAGGTGAAGCAGTTTAAACTAATATGTGCTTTTTTTGCATTATTTATGCTAGTACAGCATCCTGTGCTGGCGAACGTTTCCAACCAGCCTCAGCATTGGGGCTTCAAAAAATCAAGCAATGAGCAGCCAGCAGAAGCAGGGCAGCCGCTTGATCAACTTCTCCAGAAATATGGAGCATTTTATAAGGACAGCCCCGATGAGAAGGTATTGTACTTAACTTTTGATAATGGCTATGAAAATGGCTATACAGGGAAAATCCTTGATGTGCTGAAAAAAGAAAAGGTACCAGCAACCTTCTTCGTAACAGGACATTACTTACAAAGCGCCACAGATTTGGTGAAACGAATGGCTGATGAAGGGCATATTATCGGGAATCACTCGTACCATCATCCTGATTTCACACAAGTATCTGATTCTAGACTAAAAGAGGAACTGGATAAGGTGGCGAAAGAAACAGAAGAGATTACAGGCAAAAAAGGGATGAAATACTTACGGCCTCCCCGCGGTGTATTTAGTGAACGTACTTTGAAGCTTGCTAAAGATCTCGGCTATACACAAGTGTTCTGGTCTTTAGCGTTTGTTGACTGGAAAACCGATCAGCAAAGGGGCTGGCAATACAGCTACGACAATATGATGAAGCAGGCGCATCCTGGCTGCATAATGCTTTTGCATACTGTATCAAAAGATAATGCAGATGCGTTAGAAGCTGCGATTAAAGACTTAAAGAAAAGAGGCTATACTTTTAAAAGCCTTGATGACTTTATGGAAAAGCAGCAAAAAGCTAAAGAGAAAAGTCCGAATTAAATCGGGCTTTTTTCTTTTTTTGTAAAGATTAGTTAATGCATAGAACTTCCACATATATCCATGCTATAATGAGTGGAAAACAGAACAGGTGATTCTATTGCATATTCTTCCAGTTGCAGGACCATATAATTTTGATCTTGTGTTAAGCCGATTAGCGTTAGATCCGTTGCAGCAAATAGATTTTCAGGAGAGGTCTGTTAAAGTTCCGCTTGTTATTGGTCAAAAGCAAATGGTTACAACTGTAGTAGCGATTGGCACAACAGAGAAGCCAGCATTCCAAATAGAAGGCTATACGGACGAATTTGAAGAGAGTGTTATTCGAGAGCTGACGCGGATTTTTCAATGGGAAAGCTCTCTTATCGAGGTGCATGAACATTTCCAGCACACACAATTACACGAGCTGTTTAACAGCCATTTCGGAACACCGCTTGTCCTTGATTTCCATCCATATAACTGTCTTGTGAAGTGCATTATCCATCAGCAGCTTAATTTAAAGTTTGCCCATATATTGACAGAAAGATTTGTGAAAACATATGGATTTGAAAAAGACGGAGCATGGTTTTACCCGGAACCAGAACGTGTTGCCAGCCTTACAGTGGCAAACTTAAGAGAGCTGCAATTCAGTACAAGAAAAGCTGAATACATCATTGATATTTCGAAGGAGATTGCTTTAGGAAGAATGAATATAGAGAGTCTGCATGATAAAACAGAGGAAGAAATTATGAAAGAACTGATAGTGTACAGAGGAATTGGGCAATGGACAATTCAAAATGTGCTTCTGTTTGGGCTAGGAAGGAAAAATCTGTTCCCGATTGCAGATATCGGCATCCAAAATGCCTTAAAAAAGCTGCTTGGCTTAAAGGCCAAGCCGACAAAAGAGCAAATGGAGGCAATGATTCCGGCTTGGGAGCCATATTTAAGCTATGCTTCTTTATATTTATGGCGAAGTATTGAATGATTTCATGAAACCAACGGATAAGCCTTTACGTCTATAAAATTAGACAAACATGATTATGCTAACACATGTATTGTGCAATTCGGGAATATATTATATAAAGGAAGAGAAAAAAATCTTGTGAAAAATGGAGACATTTATGAACTATGGAGGAAAAGCGCTTTTTAATGGCGTAAAGTTTCATTCAAAAAATGTTAGTGTTAAATCAATCCGAAAAGATGGCAAGATTACGACAACCCACCAAATAAAGGGGAGGGAAGAAGAGGATATAGATGACTTTGATATCGATAAATATTTAAAAAGAGTGCCGATAGTCAGAGGTATGTGGTTTTTCATCACATCATTCCTTGATACATGGAAGTCGTTTTTGTCTATATTAGCTTTTGGGTTTACGTTTCTTTTTGTCATGTCCAAAGGAAGCTGGTCAATCGGAGGTTTAAGTGCAGCAGAGATCGAAACAGCAGTTATACTACTTATAATTTTATACTTACTGATCTACAAGCTCACACCGCTCGGAAAGTACCATGCTGCCGAACATATGGCAGCCAACTGTTTTAATAGAAGAGAAGACCTTACATTAAAAAATGTGCAAAGCCAGTCCCGCATCAGCGAAGACTGCCATTTGAATCTTGTCATTTTTATTGCGCTCTTCAGTGTAACGGTTTGGCTTATTCCCTATTCTAATCAAATCGACGGTATTGTTGTGCTTTTCGTTGTACTGGCACTTGCATATGAGCTGTACATCATCCGAAACAAGCATGTGAAGAAGCTGTTGAGACCGATTTATTTTATCGGATATGGTCTGCAGTACCTTCTTTTCACAACGAAACCTGCCGCAGAACATCTTGAAACAGCTATTCAGTCACTAAAGAAAATGGCTGCACTCCAAGAAAGCATGGACAAAGAGGAAGCCGCTAAGAAGGGAACTGAAATAGTGTTTCATCCAGCTAAATAAAAATGAAAACAGCTCAAATGAGCTGTTTTTTTATTGAAGATGCTTGCCTTCATATTCATTGTTGCTGTTATCATACGTATTAATAAAGATTGCTTCTTTATGTCTATATATAAATTCATAGTTTAAACCCTTTTCATCTTTAAATACGACAGTGACGTAATAATGACCTGATTTTTCATCATACCACGGTTCTATTTTTTTGATGTTTTCCTCAAGTTCTCCGTTAGCCTCTAAATATTGCAACACAGCTGTTTCAGACTTTTTTTCCATCCAGGAAAATCCGTATAATTCTCCATATAGGTAGACAGAAAATCCGATTATTACAAGCGAAACTAAAAAAACAAATAAATTTTTAGCCAATATTACAACACCTCCATTTTAGTGTAATTTTACTCTTTTGTTGTTAGATTGTCTATTTAATGGTAAAAAAATCTAAAGAAAAAGGTGTTTTCTTGATAATTCATTCGTATAAGTTGCTTGTTTTATTCGTAAATATGTACGAACAATTATAATTGATATATTGACACGTACGTATATGTGTAATACGATAATCAAAGTTATGAAAGTGTTTACATAATAGAGCTAAAGCAAGAGGGGATAAGCTTTCGTAGCAATAATAGAGAAACCGTATTGGCTTAAATGGACAAGTATAAATGCTACTCAACAAAGCTGACACGGCAGGGAGGAATTCACAATGAAAAGGAATGGATCTCGAAGGTTTTTGATGTTTTTCTTGGCAGTTGTTCTCGTAATTCCGCAGTTTTTTCTTTTAAGCACAAATTCAGCAGTAGTTAAGGCTGCCACAGAGCCGGTCTTTAAAAGGGCTTCTGTTCATGACCCTTCTGTTATTGAGGCAGACGGGGAGTTTTATGTTTTCGGTTCTCATCTTGCCTCTGCAAAAACGAAGGATTTTATGCAATGGGAGCAAGTCTCCTCCACTGTGTCTGCAGAAAATCCTCTGTTTGAGAATGTTTTAGAAGAGCTGAAGGAAACATTTGATTGGGCAGAGTCCGATACACTCTGGGCGGCAGATGTTATCCAGCTTGAGGATGGAAAATATTATATGTACTATAATGCCTGTAAAGGTGATTCTCCCCGTTCAGCACTTGGTGTTGCCGTTTCTGATAGTGTAGATGGACCATACAAGGATCTTGGCATTATCTTGAAATCAGGCATGTGGGATGAGGAAAGCGAGGACGGCACGATTTATGATGCGACAAAGCATCCGAATGCTGTTGATCCTGATGTGTTTTTCGATAAAAACGGCAAGCTTTGGATGGTGTATGGCTCCTATTCCGGCGGGATTTTCATCCTTGAAATGGACCCGGTAACAGGCAAGCAGCTTCCAGGCCAAGGCTATGGGAAAAAGCTTCTTGGCGGCAATCACAGCAGAATTGAAGGCGCCTATATTCAATACAGCAAGGAAACAGATTATTACTATATGTACTTGTCGTTTGGAGGATTGGATTCGACTGGCGGCTACAACATGAGGGTCGTCCGTTCAAAAACTCCAGATGGTCCGTATTATGACGCGGCAGGCAATGATATGACGAATGTAAAGGCAGATCCGACATTGCCATTATTCGACGACAAATCAATTGAACCGTATGGCGTTAAGCTGATGGGCAGCTACCTGTTCAAAAGAGAGATTGGGGAAAGCGGAACAGGAATTGGCACAGGCTATGTCTCACCAGGACATAACTCTGTTTATTACGATGAAAGCACAGATGAACAATATTTAATTTTCCATACCCGTTTTCCTGAAAGAGGAGAGCAGCATGAACTTCGTGTTCACAAAATGTATATGAACGACGAGGCTTGGCCTGTTGTGTCTCCATATGAATATGCTGGTGAAAGCCTGCAGGATGTAGCTGCAGCGGATATATCCGGCGACTATAAGTTTATTAACCATGGCAAAGATATTTCAGCAGACATTAAACAGTCTGTTTTAATAAGTTTGAACAATGATGGAAGCATTACCGGTCAGGTTTCAGGTACGTGGAAGGAACAAGGTTCTAATAAAGCAGAGCTGACGATTGACGGTAAGGTATACAATGGCGTGTTTGTCAGCCAGTGGGACCCAACTTCGAAATCGAATGTAATGACATTTACAGCTACATCAGATGAAGGTGTATCTGTCTGGGGCAGCAAAGCGGAAAGTAAATCAGATGAAGAAATAGTCGAGGCAGTGAAAGCTGGTCTTGATTTAGGTGATACAACAGCGGTTATCAGCAACTTGAAGCTTGTAACAGAAGGGCTGCGCGGTGCGGTTATTAGCTGGAGCTCCTCCAATGAAGAGGTTGTCACAAGTGAAGGAAAAGTCACAAGACCGACTAATGGAGAGGCTGTTAAAGTGACATTGACGGCAACAATCACAAAAGGGGAAGCTACGGCTAGTAAAGCCTTTGAGATTACGGTCTTGCCAGAGGAACAAGGCAAACTTGCTGCACACTATGCGTTTGAAGGCGATTTAAAGGACAGCACAGGCACGCAAGCAGATGGACAGCCAACAGGAAATCTCATTTCTAACACAGGTGGTACAATTTCTTACACAGAAGGTAAAACTGGCCAAGGTGCAATTTTTGACGGTGCATCAGGCGTACTATTGCCAAAGGGACTGATTTCCAGCAATAAATACAGCGTATCCTTCTGGCTGAACCCTGAGCAGCTTACTAATTATACGTCTGCGTTTTTTGGAGCCAAAACAGATGCAAACTGGATTAGCTTTGTACCGAAAGGCAATGATGCTGTCAGCAATAACAGCATGATCTGGTCGAATAGCGACGGTTGGTATGATGCAGATGCAGGCACACAAATTCCCGTCAATGAATGGTCTCATATTGCCTTTACTGTTGATAACGGACAAATCAATATTTATATCAATGGCGAAAAAGCATTTAGCGGCACAGAATTCTTTAATGTTTTCACAGACAAAAATGCCCTGTTCGCTCTAGGTGTGAATTATTGGGACACCCCATTCAAAGGGCTGATGGATGAAGTGCTTGTGTATGATTCTGTTGCTTTGACAGAAGATGCGGTTAAGGACTATTACACTACTGGAACAATTCCAGTAGTTGCGGAACCAGAAACACCAGCTCCAGATGATGAAGAAGAAATAGACAAGCCGGATGAGAACGGCACGCCAAGTCCAGAAGATGGAACAGATAAACCGGACGATAACGGCAGTCAAGAAAGTGGCGGCAATGACACGAATGATAACGAAGAAGGAAGCAGTAATACGACGGAAGATGGTAAGAAGGACAGTGTGAAAGGGGAAGGACATGGACTGCCTAATACGGCAACAAATTCCTTCAATTATTTACTGGCAGGTATTGCCATGATTGTGATTGGTGCATGTGCGTTTCTTTTTAAAAAGAAAAGGGCTAGAATAGAATAAGAAAAAAATCCCTCAAAGAATTCATTTTGAGGGATTTTTATTTGCAGGATAACTAGATTATCGAATAAAGAAGTATTAGTATAAAGGTTGCAGATTAGACTGATTATAATGAATAAAAAATAGAACCTAATTACAGGAGCAAAAGAATGAATGATATTAAACAAACAATCACGGTAAAAATAAAGCTAGGACAAACCTTCCCACTGACAATTAAGCGGCTCGGAATTAACGGAGAAGGTGTCGGTTATTTTAAACGGCAGGTCGTTTTTGTCCCAGGCGCCCTTCCAGGGGAAGAGGTTGTTGTTGAGACAACAAAAGTTATGCCGAAGTTCTCAGAGGCAAAGGTCAAAAAAATCCGCAAAGCATCACCATTCCGTGTACAGGCACCTTGTCCTTTTTATGAACAATGCGGCGGCTGCCAGCTTCAGCATTTGGCTTATGATCAGCAGCTTCGCGAAAAACGCGATATTGTTATTCAATCACTTGAAAGACATACTAAGCTGAAAATTGAAAATCTCGAAATCCGTCCGACAATCGGTATGGAAGACCCATGGAATTACCGTAACAAAAGCCAATTCCAAATCGGCCAGCAAAAAAACGGCAAAGTGATCGCAGGGCTTTACGGTATTGATTCCCATCGCCTTGTGCCAATCCAAAACTGTATGGTTCAGCACCCGCTCACTAACAAAGTGTCAGAAGAAGTCCGCAACATCTTAGAAGAGCTACAGGTGCCAATCTATAATGAACGGACCCAAAAAGGCATCGTCCGTACCATTGTAACAAGAGCAGGCTTCCAATCAGGAGAAGTACAGGTCGTCTTAATCACGACCCAAAAAGAAGTGCCGCGCAAAAAGCAAATTATGGCGGAAATTCAAAAACGTCTGCCTGAAGTGAAGTCACTCGTGCAAAACATTAATGGCAACAAAACATCCTTAATATTTGGCGAGAAAACGATTCATCTAAGAGGAGAGGAAGTTATCCAGGAAACACTCGGTGACTTGAACTTTGAGCTGTCAGCCCGCGCCTTCTTCCAGCTGAATCCAGTGCAAACAGTCAAGCTGTACGACGAAGTTAAAAAAGCAGCCAGACTGACAGGCAAAGAGAAGATTGCTGACGCCTATTGCGGAGTCGGAACAATCGGCTTATGGCTTGCAGACGGTGCCAGCGAAGTCCGCGGCATGGATACAATCGAAGCAGCCGTTCTCGATGCCCAAAAAAATGCCGATAGACACGGCATCAAAAACGCCACATACGTAACCGGCACAGCTGAGCACTGGCTTCCAAAATGGGTCGAAGAAGGCTGGCGCCCAGACGTAGTAGTAGTCGATCCGCCAAGAACCGGCTGTGACCGTAAGCTGCTTGACGCCATCAAAAAGGTCAAGCCGAAAAAGTTTATTTACGTATCCTGCAACCCATCAACATTGGCGAAGGATATTGATTATTTAAGCAAGGATTATAAGGTAGAGTATTTGCAGCCTGTGGACATGTTCCCGCACACAGCGCACGTTGAATGTGTGGCACAGCTCGTATTAAAATAACAATCACATAAAGCAAATCAGACCCTGCTTTCGTAAAATAATTTGCGATTGTAGGGTTTATTTTAAGTATTGTTTCACTAACAAAATGCCTAATTAACCATGTATTTAATTAAACAGAGTAATAATACAGACTTTTTCACTTTTGTGTGAAAAAGTCTGTATTAAATTATTTTAGTATTCCTCCTATACTGAAATCAGTGATAGAAAGTGCTTTCAAAACACAAATGTGGAGGAGGAATTACTAATGAGTGATACATGGTTAAATTTAAAAGGAAAAGTTGCGATCGTAACAGGCGGTGCCTCTGGTATTGGTTTGGAAATTACGAAGGGACTTTTAAATAATGGAGTTAAAGTTGTAGTTGCAGATTTAAATGGAGAAGAAGGAGCTAGAGAAGATGGTTCTTATTTTCTAAAATGTGATGTGACAAATAAAGAAAGTGTTGATAACACTGTTTCTAAAACAGTTGAAATGTTTGGCACTGTAGATATCTTAGTAAATAATGCTGGTGTTAACTTGCCAAGATTGTTAGTGGATGATAAAGGGGAAAGACCGGAATATGAATTGAGCGAGGGTGATTTTGACTTTATGGTAGCAGTAAATCAAAAAGGTCCTTATCTTTTTGCTCAAGCTGCTGCTAAGGAAATGTTAAAGGAAAAGAAAGGTGTCATTATTAACGTTTCGTCTGAAGCTGGTCAAGAAGGTTCTGCTGGGCAAAGCTGTTACTCTGCTACAAAAGGTGCCGTTATTTCTTTCACTCGTGCATGGGCAAAGGAACTTGGAAAGTTTAATATCCGAGTTGTTGGTATTGCTCCCGGTATCATTGAAACAACAGGTTTAAGAACAGATGCTTATAATGAAGCGTTAGCATACACTCGCGGCGTTACTGTAGATGGATTATCCACAGATTACAGCAAATCCATTCCTCTTGGAAGAGAAGGCAAACTAACAGAGATTGGCGATTTGGTAACCTATTTAGCTTCCGATCGTTCCAGCTATATCACGGGTACAACATTGAATATTTCAGGAGGAAAATCTAGAGGTTAACAGTGAAGTCAGAATGCCTTTAATGATTGTTTAAAACGAGGTTGACTGTCATTCACTTTAAGTTTTTCTAACCTGCTGTTTTGGCATTCATTTAGCAAAGAGGTGGTAGAATGTCTGACTTTACATTAGAGGATAAAGTAATTCAGATTATAGAATTATCGCAACAAAGAGACTATAGCTCTTTAGAGTTTTTAGCAGAAGCTTTAGGAGTAGGAACTAGATCTGTCCGAAACTATATCAAGAAGGTAAATGAGGAATTAGAGGGCATTGCATGTCTTGATAACAAAAGAGGCAAAGGCTTCTGGTTATCCATACAAGATCAATCTAGCTTTGACCTTCTAATGAATCACATCAGCTCTAAAAAAAATTTAATGGATTCATCGAAGCGCCGTATAGCTTATATCATTGAAAGGCTTATTAATAATGAGGTCATAATCACTTTAGATGAGCTGGCTTACGAGATGAATATAAGCCGAACCACACTCGTAAATGAATTGAAAAAAGCTTCTGTATCGTTGGAAGCCTATAATCTTAAAATTCATGGTAAACCAAATACAGGAATTAGCTTAGATGGTGTCGAGCTGGATATTCGCTTTTTTATCATCAATAATGTCTTTGAAATGATTTACAGGTCCTATCCATTAGATCAAGACATCGAAGAAGAAATAACAACAATTGCTGCCCGCCACGATTTCGAATCTAGTACACAAAAGCGATTGATGGAATTTGTAATAGTAATGCTCGATCGACTGTTGAAAAATCAACCATTAAAAAAAGTAAAGGACAGTCATTTAAAGCTCAAGCATACGCATGATTATCAAATCGGTTTAGAGATTGCCGCCGTCATTGAAAAATGTCTTCCAATCACAATCCCGGAAAGTGAGATAATTTTCATTACTATTCCAATCGCGGGAAGAAGGACGCCAACAAATAATCGCTCAATAGAAAATATTGCAATACCAGGTGAGATTAAGAGATTACTAGAGTTAATTGTCGAAAATATTGGCTTCAAAAAAGATATTATCGAAGAAAATGAATCATTCTTTATCGATTTGCAATATCATTTAACATTTATGATTAACCGATTAATGTTTGGTTTGCGAATAGAAAATCCGATGTTAATGGATGTCAAAGAAAAGTATCCAGTAGCTTTTCAAATGGCAAAGATTGCAGGGGACATCATTAACAAGGAATATGATTTAGATGTTTCAGATGATGAACTCGGTTACATCGCTTTCTATTTTGGGGTGTTCATTTCGCAGAGTGAAGTGAAGGTTAAAAGCATTAGAAAAGCAGCAGTTATCTGTGGAACAGGAAGAGGAACAGCTAAGCTAGTCTCCAATCAGCTGCAGCGCATCCTCAATAAAGAGACAGAATTAAAACTTTTCTCAGAAACAGAGGTAACAAAAGAACTTCTAAATGAGTTTGATATTATCTTTTCTACAGTAAAACTTTCTATTCAAACTAGCAAACCGGTTATTTTGATAAATGAAATCTTTGATGAACAAGCTATTTCTCGAAAAATAGAAGAAGTAGCATATATGAAAGCGTTTAGGATAAAGGCTGATTCTAATTCGCATTCATCCATTTTAAATCATTTAATAAGCAAAGAAAGCTTCTTCCTTTTAAATAGTAAGGTTGATTATCATGATAACTTATACACGATGGTGGATGAACTGGTTAAGACCGGACACTTGGATCATGAGTTCATAAACCGACTTAAGGAAAGAGAGAAAAAAGGATCAATGGTATTTGATCGTTACATTGCAATACCACATACCTTTAATTATCAATCTGATCAAATTAAGCTGGCACTAGGAGTTTTCCCCGATACAGTAATCTCTGATGGAAAAGATATAAAACTTATTTTCTTATTAGGCATTCCAGAACAACAATCTGAAATGACCGAACATCAGCTAGTGAGTGTTTATGATGAAATTATTCGAATAGCAAATGACGAAAAGGTGATAAACCAGCTAGCTAGTGCAGCAAATTATGAGGATGTATCAGAATGTTTAAAAAAGATTAGTAAGTTTAGTTAATCGTTATGCAATATTTTGTAAGCGTTTATCTTTGCAGCTGGAGAATTTAATGAAAAGGGGTAAGGAAATGTTTTTAGGATTTATTATATTGATTGGTATTGCATGGCTGTTACAAAGTATTTTTGGTTTTCTACAAATTAAACATTTCAATAGGAAGTATAGTGAATTAAGGCGCTTAGGCCGTGTAGCTATTGGCAAAAAAACCGGTATGTTCAGAGCAGGAACGGTTGTTATGTTCGCCATTGATAAGCGAAATAACATTATAAAAGCCGCTAAAATGCAAGGAGTTACGGTTTTTTCCCGAGTGCGAGAACTAAAAGGGTTTGAAGGGAAAAATCTATTGAAAATTTCAGATGGAGATTATAAAGGTATAAACAAATTAACAAAGTATGCAATAGAAGATGCTTTAAAAAGCTACGATGTTATTTCTAAAGGCGGAGAGTTAAGAGTTAAAAAAGGCTGGATTGATTATCTAATTCCTAAAAAAAGCTGACAGAAAAGGAGAGATTAGTATATGGATATCTTAATTAAAGGCGCAGAGAAATTTATGGACTTGTTCCGGCATGGGGGCGAGACATTTATAGGAATGGTAACAGATATTGTTCCTTTGTTAATCATGCTGCTGGTTGCGATGAATGCACTTGTCCGTTTGGTAGGGGAAGAAAGGGTGGAGAAGCTGGCAAGAAAGTCTGCGAAAAACCCATTTACCCGCTATTTTATCTTACCGATCATCGGTACATTTATTTTAGCTAATCCAATGACATTATCATTAGGCAAGTTCTTGCCTGAAAAATATAAGCCAAGCTATTACGCAGCTGCTTCCTATTCATGCCACACTCATAACGGGTTATTCCCGCATGTTAACCCAGGAGAATTATTTGTTTTCTTAGGTGTTGCAGCAGGGATTACGGCACTAGGTTTTGATACTGCAGAATTAGCTCTTCGTTATTTCCTAGTTGGGATTGTAACGAACTTCTTGCGAGGCTGGATCACAGATTATATGACAGCCTATGTAGCTAAACAACAAAATGTAAAATTAAAAGATACTGTTAAACTATAATAAATGGTGGTGAAGGAAAATGAAAACATATCAAGCTATTAAAATATCAAAAGGTTCAGGCGGATTTGGCGGACCATTAGTCATTACACCAACAGAAGAAAAAAATAAGGTTGTGTATATTACAGGTGGCGAAAAACCTGATATTGCAGATAAAATTGCTGAATTAACTGGTTGTGAATTAGTGAATGGTTTTAAAACAAGTGTTCCTGAAACAGAAATGGCATGTGTCATTATTGATTGCGGCGGAACATTGCGTTGTGGTTTATACCCGCAAAAACGCATACCAACAATTAATATAATGCCTACAGGTCAAAGTGGTCCATTGGCGAAACATATTACGGAAGACATCTATGTGTCAGGTGTAAAAAAAGATAATATCCAGCTTGCAGACGGGGAAGTGCTGCAAAACACAGCGAATACTCCTGCTGAGAAAACGGAAGAAAAAGAATATAAATATGATTCCAGCAAAAAAATTAGTGAGCAACAGAAACCAAAAGGTTTAATGGCAAGAGTTGGCATGGGAATGGGGAATATCACAAGTGTTTTCTATCAAGCAGGCCGAGATGCAATTGATACCGTAATTAAAACGATCCTTCCATTTATGGCCTTTGTTGCCATGCTAATTGGAATTATCTTAGAAACAGGCATTGGCGATCTTTTTGCAAGTATTTTATCACCATTTATCGGTAATGTTTGGGGATTGATGGCGATAGCACTTGTTTGTTCCTTCCCGCTGTTATCACCATTTTTAGGACCTGGTGCTGTTATTGCTCAAGTAGTAGGAACACTAATTGGTGTAGAAATCGGTAAAGGCAATATTCCACCACACTTAGCACTTCCTGCATTATTTGCAATCAATTCACAAGCTGCAGCCGACTTTGTTCCCGTAGGGTTAGGATTAGCTGAGGCAGAGCCTGAGACAGTGGAAGTCGGAGTGCCGGCTGTGCTGTATGGCAGGTTTTTGACAGGAGCGCCAACCGTTTTTATCGCTTGGCTTGCTAGTTTTGGACTTTATGAATAACCATATAACAACACAGTTTGAATAGCACAAAAAATTTTAGAGTAAAAGGAGTAAAAAACCATGCAAAAGAAATATGAAACAGTCATTAATAAAATAGGTCCTTCAGTATCCGCATTTCTTGGCGACAAAATGTTGATTCTTTTTGGAGAAAATGCACCAGCAGAACTTGCTGATTATTGCTTATCCATTACGGTAAATAATATTGACAATGAAATAAAAGCAGGAGATACACTTCAACTAGGGGATAAAAACTATACAATTACATCGGTCGGAGATGCTGTGGAAAAAAACCTGACAGCCCTAGGACATATCACTCTCAAATTTGATGGATCGGAGAATCCAGAATTACCAGGAACGCTATATTTAGAAGACAGTGAAATAGCTGATGTGAAGCAAGGCGACATCATCCGAATATATTAATTATTTTTTGTCAGTAAAGTTAATAGCTTAACATTTCTAGGTAATCAGATAAATGGTCGTCGGAAGTTAAGCTATTTTATTTTTTCCTAAAGGGAGTGGAAATATGAAACTATTCATTGATTCTGCAGACATAAACAAAATTAAAATGCTTACTGAATACTATTCTATTGACGGCGTAACCACAAACCCAAGTATTATCGTTAAAGAAGGCAAACCTTTTTTACCTTTACTAAAAGAAATCCAAAGCAGTCTAGGCGTAGAGAAGGAACTTTTTGTGCAAACAATTGCTGACAAGGCAGAAAACATAGTGGAAGAAGCAAAGTACATTCAGAAGTCATTACAAGGGAATATAGTAATCAAGATACCTGTGACAAGCGAAGGCTTAAAAGCAATTAAATTGTTGAGCGGCATTGGAATTCGGACATTAGCAACAACAGTTTATACTCCCTTAAATGCATACTTAGCTGCCAAAGCAGGTGCAAACTATGTAGCTCCATATGTGAACCGAATTGATAACTTGACAGGCAACGGTATCCAAGTTGTCAAAGATATAGTAGAAATATTCGTAAAATCTAATTTTAATTGTGAAGTATTAGCAGCAAGTTTTAAAAATACCCAACAAGTACTAGAGGTTTGCCTAGCAGGAGCACATGGGGTTACAGCTTCTCCAGACATTATTGAAGCATTTCTTAAAGTTCCATCTATTAAAGAGAATGTAGAAACATTCAGTAGAGAATGGTATGAATTATACGGAAATAAAAGCCTTTTGGATTAAGTGGAAAGAAGGGGAAGCAGATGATAAAAGCGATTGTTTTTGATTTTGACGGATTAACGATTGATACAGAATACGCTTTATATGAAAGTTTTTGTGATATTTTAGAAATGGAACCAGGAAAACTGCCAATAAGTGAATATGCTGTCCATATTGGCACTGATTCTAGCAGCCTTTATAATTTTATCCTAAGCCAATCGAATGGGCTTTTAACAAGAGACGAAATCATCGAAAAATCAGCTGTTTTACATAAAGCAAAATTGAGTAAGCCTTTTGCACGAGATGGAATCGAGGATTATTTGAAAGCAGCTAAAGAGCTAGGGTTAAAGATTGGCTTGGCATCAAGCTCTTATAGGGATTGGGTTGAACATTTTTTAAAGGAGTTGGACATCCTTCATTATTTTGATGTTATTCAAACAAGAGATGATGTCAAAAAAGTGAAGCCAGATCCAGAGCTTTATAAAAATACAATCAAGCTTTTAGGAGTTAATCCGCAAGAAGCAATAGCATTTGAAGATTCAGCTAATGGTTCTAAAGCTGCACTTGCAGCCGGTCTAAACTGTGTAGTAGTTCCAAATAAAATTACAAAGCATCTTCCATTCGAGAATTATCATTTGAAATTAGCGAGTATGGCAGATAGATCACTGCAAGAAGTGATAGAGAGTATGGAGAAATGTGTTAACTTGCTAGAGAAGTAAAAAGACGACACTTTCAGTTAAGATAAGATCATGTTTTTACAATTAATAATGATAAAAAAATAGACCAACACCTGTAAAAGCTTTGCAGGGGTTGTGTCTATTTTTTTTCCAAAAGTGAAGTTTAAGTGAATTATAATTCCATGTAATTAAAATAATAGCCAGCTCCACAAAAACGAGGAACTGACTATTTCTCTATTTAAATCACAAAGCCCCCATACCACCATCAACCCGATACTGCACACCTGTAATAAACGCACTTTCATCCGAAGCAAGGAATAGAACGAGATTGGAGATGTCCTCGGATTCTCCGTATCTTCCTAATGGAATTGATTTTTCCATGTCTGCTTTCGCTGCTTCAGCTTGTCCTGGTGCGAAGCCTTCTTCTAATGAGCGCATCATTCTTGTGTTCACTGGGGACGGGTGAACGGAATTGACACGTACTTTGTATGGAGCAACTTCTACTGCAGTGGCTTTTGTTAGGCCGACGACTGCGTGTTTAGATGCGATATAAGGTGTTACGTTCGGGCTGCCGCTTAGTCCGGCTACAGAAGAAGTATTGATAACACTTCCGCTTCCTTGTTCCTTCATGACGGCTAACACATGTTTTAGTCCTAAGAATACGCCGCGAACGTTAACGGCAAGAACTTTGTCTAAGTCTTCTACTTTTTGTTCTGTGATTGGAGCTACTTTACCTTCGATTCCTGCGTTGTTAAAGAAGACATCTATTCTGCCGAACTTCTCGACAGTTTTCTTTACATAGTTTTTCACATCTTCCTCTTGGGATACGTCTGCTTGTATAACGATAACTTCTCCGAAGGCTTCTAATTCTGCTTTTGCCTGATTAAGAGGTTCTTGAAATAAATCTACTAGAACTACTTTGGCACCTTCCTCTAAAAAACGTTTTGCTGTTACTTTCCCAATTCCGCCTGCTCCTCCAGTAATAAGGGCTACTTTGTTCGCTAATCTTGACAAAATGATAACCTCCTCTAAAAAAATAGCGCTTACAATTTGCTACGCTAAATATTGTGACAATTGTGTGAATAATAAACCTCTATTTATTATAGGCTAACATGGCGCAAGATTTCTAATGAAAAGCCTTATTTCAATAGTGTTTAAAGGCTTTTTCGGCGTTGGAAATTTTTATTAGGTTAACGGTATGAAAGTAGTTGTCATAAAATCGTCGAATTTTTAAGTCTTTTCTACCTAATGAAGCAGATATAATGGAACTATAAAAGATGCATTTCCACTACTTCTTTATAAGGTTTTGTATTTAGGGGGGAATATTCAATATAGTTTTGAAAAACTTATAGTTTAAGTGTAACAACTATATATGTGATTTATTTCACAATCATATCGATTTTCTAGTCCTTATCTTGGAGGGGAAGACAATGAAAAAGAAATTAGTCATGATTGGAAACGGCATGGCAGGAGTCCGAACTGTTGAAGAAATACTAAAGAGAAATACTGATAGCTTTGATATTACCATTATTGGAGATGAACCTTATCCAAACTATAATCGCATTATGCTTTCAAATGTTTTGCAAGGAAAGACGACGGTCGATGATATTTACATTAATGACTGGAGCTGGTATGAGGAAAATCACATTCACTTAATAACGGGAGAAAAGGTTATTAAGATTGATAGAAATAAAAAAGAACTAGTCACAGATAAAAACCAACTCATTAACTATGATGAGCTAATTATTGCTACAGGATCGAGTGCCTTTATCCTGCCGATTCCCGGAAGTGAATTAGAAGGAGTTATCGGATTTAGGACGATTGAAGATACAGAAAAAATGCTGGAAACAGCTCAAAACTATAAAAAGGCTGTTGTTATTGGCGGTGGCTTATTGGGATTAGAAGCGGCAAGAGGGTTAATTGACCGTGGCATGGATGTCCATGTTGTTCATTTATTGCCGACCTTAATGGAGCAGCAGCTGGATGCAGCAGCAGCGAATCTCTTAAGAAAAGATTTGGAAGCACAAGGTATGAAGTTTTTGATGGAAAAACAAACAGCTGAAATTTATGGAGAGAACCGTGTGCAAGGCTTAACGTTCACAGATGGATCATCTGTTGAATGTGATCTTGTTGTGATGGCTGTCGGGATTCGTCCGAATATTGCAATTGCTAAAGAAGCTGACTTAGAAGTGAACCGCGGAATTATTGTTAATGATTATATGGTAACATCTGATCCTTCTATCTATGCAGTCGGAGAATGTGCGGAACATAACGGGATAGCATATGGATTAGTTGCACCTCTTTATGAGCAAGGTACTGTCTTAGCTGATTATATAACAGGGAGACAGAGTGAGGGCTATCAAGGAAGTGTGCTTTCTACTCAGCTGAAAGTAGCCGGCTGTGACTTATTTTCAGGTGGAAAGATCCATGAAGATGAAAATACGCAAGCAATTATTGTTCATGACCAATTTGCAGGATTATACAAAAAAATCTTAGTAACAGAGAATAAAATCGTGGGGATTGTTCTTTACGGAGACGCTTCAGACGGCAATCGCCTGTTTAATATGCTGAAAAAACAGGCAGACATCAGTGAATACACAAGCTCGTCTGTTTTGAGTAAAGCGGGTCAGGAAAGAGAAGAAGATTTAGTTGCAAGCATGAGTGCGGAAGATACAGTGTGCGGCTGTAACGGGGTAACAAAAGGAACAATCGTCCAATCCATTCTAGAGCAAGGACTAAGCACATTTGAAGAAGTGAAAGGCTGTACAAAAGCAGGCGGATCTTGCGGCAAATGTAAACCAATGGTAGAGAGTATTTTAGCACATACCCTTGGAGACGGTTTTGATGCATCTTTGCAAAAGACAGGAATGTGCAGCTGTACAGCATTAACTCGTGACGAAGTAGTCGCACAAATAAAAGAGAAGCAGCTGAAATCACCGAAGGAAGTGCGAATGGTTCTTGAGTTTGCAAGTGAAGAAGGATGTTCTAAATGTCGTCCAGCTTTGAATTACTATATGCGCATGCTGTTCCCGGAAGAATACGAGGATGATAAAGCATCAAGATTCGTGAATGAAAAGATGGAAGGAAATATTCAAAAAGATGGTACATTTTCTGTTGTCCCTCGGATGTATGGCGGAACAACGACGGCAGACGAATTAATTAAACTGGGCGAAGCAGCGAAAAAGTATAATGTTCCGTTAGTGAAAATTACAGGTGCAAGCCGCATCGGACTGTACGGAGTGAAAAAAGAGGATGTACCACATGTATGGGAAGACTTAGGAATGCGTTCTGGCTATGCTTATTCTAAATCACTTCGAAACGTCAAATCCTGTGTCGGTTCAACATTCTGTCGTTTTGGGACTAAGGACTCTTTAGGGCTTGGCATTAAACTTGAACAAGCGATAGAGATGGTGGATACGCCGCATAAAATGAAGATGGGAGTTACTGGCTGTCCGCGTAACTGTGCTGAAGTGCTGACAAAAGACTTTGGGGTTGTTTGTGTAGAAAATGGCTATCAGCTGTATTTCGGCGGAAATGGAGGCACCGAAGTTCGAGAGTGTGACAGCTTAACTACTGTTAAAACAGAAGAAGAGGTTATAACATTTGCAAAAGCATATGTACAATATTACCGGGAAAATGCGAATTACGGAGAAAGAACAGCTCCATGGGTAGAGCGCACAGGCGCTGATAAGGTGAAAGAAACACTATTAAATGAAGAGAATGTTAATCAGTTTGTAAGCCGTTTTGAAAAGGCGCGATTAACATATAAAGAGGCTTGGTCTTCCATATTGAGTGATGAAACGAAACGAGAAATGTATGAAGTAATTAAAGGATAATCGTTAAGGATAAAAATGGAGGGGGAAGTAAAAATGACAGCAACAAAAGAATGGACGAAAATTATGAAAAAAGCGGATCTGCCAGTTCAAATCGGCAAAGAAGTGCATCTGAAAGGAAAATCAATTGCTTTATTTCATCTTTCAAATGGTGAAGTAAGAGCGATAGAGAACCGCTGCCCACATCAAAACGGCCCTTTGGCAGAGGGTATTGTGTCTGGAGAGTATGTTTTCTGCCCGCTGCATGATTGGAAGATTTCTTTAGTTACAGGGCTCGTGCAAAAACCAGACGAGGGCTGTGTAGAAGTATATGAAACATTAATAAAAGACGACGAAATTTATGTAATGGTGTAAAAAATGAAAACAAACAAGGGGTATGTAGCATTTGTGGGAGCAGGACCTGGAGATATTGGCTTGATTACTGCAAAGGGGATGGAGTGCTTACGGAAAGCGGATGTTGTTTTGTACGACCGTCTCGCCAATCCGCGGCTTTTACGCTTCACAAAGAATGACTGTGTTTTCATATACTGCGGAAAGCTGCCAAATCATCATATTATGCGGCAAGAAAAGATTAATGAAACATTAGTAAGGGAGTCATTAAAGGGAAAATATGTAGTCCGGTTAAAAGGCGGTGATCCTTCTGTTTTTGGCAGAGTCGGCGAAGAAGCAGAAGCAATTGCCAAATACAATATACCGTTTGAGATAGTGCCTGGAATAACAGCAAGCATTGCCGCGAGCATCTATGCAGGCATTCCAGTAACGCACCGCGATTACAGCAATAGTTTTACGATTAGAACAGGGCATAGATGCAAGAAAAATGAAGGTTTAACATCCTTACCTAAGCAGGAAGCGGCAGGAGAAACACTAGCGTACTATATGGGGGTACAAGGCTTGCCGGACATCTGCGAGCAGTTACTATTAGAAGGCTATGCTAGTAATACAAAGGCAGCTGTTATTGAATGGGGGACTTTAGGAAAACAGAGGGTGGTAGAAGGCACGTTAAAGACAATTGTTGAAAAGGTAACGGAAGCAAATGTGAAAAACCCTGCTTTAACGATAGTTGGTGATGTGGTCAAGCTGCGGTCAAGCATTGCTTGGTTTGAGAAAAAACCTTTTTATCAACGAAAGCTGCTGATTGCAGGTGACCAAGAAGAAAGCATCCTTGAAAGGCATTTTACAATCAACGGAGCAGAAGCTTATGCATTTCCTGCTTTACTAACAATCCCTCATTCCTTTTCAAATGAAGAATTGCAAATAGTGATGGAAGCTGAAAGATTAATTTTTGCTTCTCCGGAAGGAATAGATATCTTATTCTCCCAGCTATTTAAGGCTGGGTATGATATAAGGAATCTTCCGCGGCGGATTGAACATCTGTCTGAAAAAGTCCGTGAAGAGCTACAAAAAAGAGGAGTGCACAGTAATAAGGCATCCTTTGATAGAAGCAAAGCGGTTTTAATTGGTGACATGCAGGCATTAACTGAAAATACATTTTCGAATAATTTGCTCGTAATACCAAGTCATCATGTGGATATCGATACTAGATTTGATGAGATAAATGAACGATTATTGACAGAAGATGCTTGGGAAACAGTTGTTTTTTCGAATAAACGCTCAATCGATCTCTTTCTGCAAGAATGGAATTATTATACTAAAAGAGATCCTAAGGAATTGTCTTTTGCTGCAATAGGTCAATCAGTAAAAAAATATGCATTACAAATGGGATTCAGGCGTGTAGATGAGAAGGTCCAGCAAGAATTAGATAAAAAAGAATGGATGCGTGATCACGAATGGACGCAATTGTATACATTGGACATGGCAGCATTAAGCCTATAGGAAACAAACAGTTTACAACGTTTGTTGAAGAAGTAAAAAAAGAAGTGAATATACAGGTTCAAGAAGTTGCCTTTTTAGAGCTTGTTTCACCATCAATTTCTGAAACAATGAAAAAGGTAATTACAGGCGGAGCAAAAGATATTTTAGTAGTTCCTGTTTTGCTGTTTGCGGCAACTCATTTTAAGAGAGATATTCCAGAAGAGCTAGCTAAAATGAAAGTGATATTTCCAGAGGTAAACTTCTATGTTTCTAGACCATTTGATGTTCATCCCAAAATGATAGACTTAGTCATAAAACGAATTCAAGAAAGACGAATCGACAATGAAGGAAGTATTCTAATTGTCGGCAGAGGCAGCAGTGATCCTGAACCAATTCTGAAGCTGTTGGAAATGAGCCATCATATTTACCGCAGATTAGATGCACCTGTCTATACTGCCTTTTTAACTGCTGGTAAGCCGGACTTTGTTAATGAGTTGAATAAACTTCAGCAAGAGTACAGCAAAATTTATATTGTCCCATATCTATTATTTACAGGTATGCTGTTAAAAAGAATGGAAAGTGCTGTTGCGAACAGCCGCCAAGAGGTCATTCTTTGTGATCCGCTGCAATACGATTCACGCCTGAAGCAGGTGCTGTTAGAAAGGATGCAAGAGCAAATAATGGCTGAACGGGGAAATGAAGCAAGATGAGGAGTGTTTAACATGAAAGATGTAATTACAGCTTTTAGTAACACTGCATTAATGAAGACAAATGCACTTAATGCAAACAAAAGTAAGTATATAGTAGGCTCAATGCTTGCTGGTTTTTTCGTTGGATTAGGGATAATTCTTATTTTTACAATTGGCGGTATGCTGGCTCCAGCTGAGTTTGCTGGTACAAAAATTATCATGGGAGTCTCCTTTGGTATTGCTTTGAGCTTAGTGATTATGGCAGGCGCAGATCTTTTTACTGGCAATAATATGGTGATGACAATTGGGATGCTGGAAAATAAAGTGACCTGGAAAGACACGGGCAAAGTATGGGGATTCAGCTATATCGGCAACTTTATCGGCTCTATCCTTGTGGCATTATTATTCAGTTATTCTGGTTTAGCTATTGGCGGTGTAGCAGATTTTGTAACAAGTGGAGCAGCAGCAAAGATGAATGCTCCTTTTATGGAATTGCTTATCCGCGGCATTCTTTGTAATATATTAGTTTGTTTAGCTGTATGGTGCTCCGTGAAGCTCAAGGATGAAACGGCTAAATTAATTATGATATTTTGGTGTCTCTTTGCATTTATCACTTCTGGCTTTGAACATAGCATTGCAAATATGACGTTGCTATCTATTGCATTAATCATCCCGCATCCTGAGACAGTCTCTTTTGGGGGGATGTTTGCTAATTTGCTGCCAGTAACACTTGGCAATATTATCGGAGGCGCTGTTTTTGTAGGTGCTGCGTATTGGTATAATATTTCAGAAAAGACACAAGCGGTTGTTAAGTCTTTTAAGAAGGAAGCATAATATAATATTATGTGAATTTATTCACAAAAAAATAGGAAGAGGGCAAGTTATCCAATTATAACTTGCCCCTCTTCCTATTTTTTAGCGCCTGCATCTATAAGAATATCTTTTATCTCCGTAAAACCTAGCTCCTTTGCATGTTGAAGGGGAGTAACCCCATTCGAGTCAGGGATGTTAACATCTGCTCCATGCTTTATTAATAATTGAATTGTTTCCTGTTGATTTTCCCCGCCATCACTAAGCACAATTGCTTCTAGCATAGCTGTCCAGCCAAGATTATTAACATGGTTAACATCTATATCCGTGTTGTCGAGAAGCTCTTTAATAACATCCACATAGCCGTGCTCAGATGCAGGAATTAATGCTGTTCCGCCAAATCTATTTACCAGCTTTGGATCTGCTCCAGCATTTATAGTCAGCTTAACAATTTCTAAATATCCTTCTGCCCCAGCATACAAGAAAGGGTTATTTTTCATATTATCTTGAATATTAACATCAGCACCATTTTCAATCAGAAGCTTTACTGTTTCAGGATCATTGTTGTAAGTAGCAACCATTGCTGCAGTCCGGCCCTCTTGATCGACACTGTTAATATCGATTCCCTTTTCTATGAAACTCGTAATTTCAGATATATTGCCAGTCTCCACTGCTTGAAAAAACTGCTCTTTTTCTTGATTACTCATCGGTTCTTCTGAGTCAGCCTCCTTATGTTTCATCATTGTTTCTTCTGAGTTGTTCTCTTTGTCTTGGTTAGCCGTTTTCTGTTGTTCTGGAGCTGCTTGACAACCAACCAAAATGATTGTGGTTAAAAATAAGATTAATAGAGTTCGCAAAAAGAATTTTCCCTCCTTTATCCTTTGTCGGTATTAGCGGGAAAGAGACCCTGATAGCAATGTTCCTTTATAAAAGACTGCTTCTCTAGTTGCCCGTCTTGCCACTGCTTCAGCACTGCATGATGCTTTAACAAGATTCATATCAGCATCATCTCCAACAATTGGCCAAACTTGTTTGCCTTGCTTATTTAACGGTGTTTTTCCCCCAGTCGCAAACCGCAGTGACTGTGATAAAGACCATTCATCCACATAGCCGTAAAGCTCTGCGAGACGGCCAACCTTTTCTAAATTATCGCCGTTGCCAAACGGGGACCAATGGTCAGTAAGGCTGTCTGTGCCTAGTAATACTGGAACACCTTTCTCTGTTAATAATGGAATAGGCATGATTAATTTACCAATAGGGACTGTTGTAGTCACTGCGATTCCAAGATGAGCAAAGCGCTCGGCCAGTTCAGCAGCTTTTATATCAGGAACACCGGCAAATCCAAAGGCGTGGCTGACGGTTACTTTGTTGTGCAAACCTGCTTGCTCCGTTAAATCAGCCAATCGATTCATTGTAAACAACCCTAAATGGTCTCTGTCATGGATATGGATATCCACCTCTGAATTAGTATCAACGGCCATCTCTATAATCGTATTCAACGATTTTTCTATATTCCTGTCTACTGAATGTGGATCCACTCCGCCAACATGTGTAGCACCATTTGTTAGTGCTTCTTTGACAAGACTCGCTACACCAGAATGAAGCAAACCATGCTGAGGGAAAGCAACAATCTCATGTGAAATCTTTCCCGAGAAGGAAGCAAGAGCTTCTAGTGAAGCTTCTAAATTTTTCAGTCCGATGACAGGATCAATGTTAACATGGGTGCGGACATGGGTTGAACCGAACCCAATCAGTAAATCTAAGATTTTCATTGCTCTTTCTTTGGCAGTCGGCAGCAGTTGAGGCAGCAGTTCTTTTTCCTCTGCAAAGCGATCAAAGATGTTTTTTGCTGGTGTAACAGCTTTCCATGGACCGCCATAATAAGTTTTATCAATGTGAATATGCATTTCTTTAAATGTTGGCAGCATTAGAGATTTTCTTGCATCATACTTGATAACATCATCACTAATGAATGTTGACTCAGGAACAATCTCAGCAAATTTTCCGTTTTCAATGAGAATATGGAAAATGGATGTGTTTGTGCCAGTAACTATATCGTCTTTAAATTGATATCCTGTTTCTAAACGGACATTTTTCAGCCAATAAGAAGAATGTGTCATCTATGAATCATCCTTTCGTAAATCCACCTGCTACTAATTTTCCTTTATACAGAACTGATGGGCGGTTTGATCTTCTGGCAATTGCTTCAGCAGAGCAGCTTGCTTCTGTAAAGACAATGCTTGCCTCATCGCCGATTTTCGGCCAAACCTGCTGTCCATTTTTGTTCAATGGTGTAATTCCGCCTGTTATAAAACCAAGAGTTTCTGCAAGCTTTTGTTCTGTTGATCTGCCGGAAAGCTGGGCTAATGTGCTGGCTCTCTCTAAAATATCTCCATTGCCAAAGGGCGACCATGAGTCAAAAATATTGTCACAAGCAACTGCAACTTGAACTCCTTTATCATGAAGAAAGCTGACGGGGGGGATGGTTCTGCCAATTGGTACACTAGTAATAATGGAAATGCCAAGTTCTGCAAGCATCTGTGCCATTTCATCAGCTTCCCCTTTACCCATGTCTCCTAATGCAAAAGCATGGCTGATGGCCACTCGTCCATGCCAGCCGGCCTCTTCTGTCAGTTTTGCCAGCCTTCTAATTGTCGCTAACCCAAGCTGACCAGGATCATGTAAATGCAAATCAATACCTACATTTTCTTCCACAGCAATATCCATCATCTGCTGTAAGGATTTTTCCATATTTCCATCAACATTGGCAGGGTCAACACCACCCACTAAGCCTGCTCCATTGCGGACAGCATCTCTTACTAAATCTGCGCAGTTATTCAATAGCAAGCCATGCTGTGGAAAAGCAACAATCTCGTAAGATAATTTCCCTTCATATTCTGCAAGTGCTTCCTGAACCTCAAAGAAGTTTTTTAGGCCTGCTTCTTGATAGATATCCACATGTGTGCGAATATGTGTAGAACCAGCTTGTAGCAGAACTTCAATAAGTGCTTGAGCCCTTTCTTTTGTTGTCGTTGGAAGGGTGGGCAACACGTTTTTTTCAAGTTCAAACCGTTCAAAAATGCTTGAAACAGGTGTAACTGCACGCCATTTATCTCCAAGTAATGTCTTGTCTAAATGAACATGCTTTTCAACAAAGGAGGGTAAAGCTAATAAATTATGAACATCTTTTTTTGGTAAATGATCGTCCAGCAACGTATCAGCAGAGATGATGTTGGCGATTTTGCCATTTTCGACAAACAGGTGGCAGTTTTCCGTTATTGTGCCAATAATCGCCCCATGTTCATAGCGATAACCTTTTTCTAAACATACATTTGTTAGCCAGTAGGATGAAGACATTGTGTCACCACTTTCTTTGTGATAATTAGTTAAGGAGAAATAAGTTATACATAGTTGTTTACAGTAATCATAACGAACTAAAAATGCATATTCAAGCAAAAAAACTTAAATAAAATGCAATATTTTGCAAATCGACTTAAAAAAACTTATAATAAAAGAACGAGGTGAAATAATGTTACAAGATGAAAGACTCGAAGCAATTGTCCAATATTTACATGTAAATGAGAGAGTTGATATAGAAACAATCTGTGAAATGAATCATGTATCTAAAGATACAGCACGAAGAGATTTAATACTGCTAGAAGAAGCAAAAAAAGTAATTAGAATCAGAGGCGGAGCAAAAAGAGCACAATTATCCAACGAGGTTTATAATTTCGATGAGCGTGCAGAAATGGCACTAAAAGCAAAAAATGAGATTGGCAAACTAGCAGCCACATTGATTCGTGATGGAGACCATCTTATTTTGGACGCATCAACAACAGTACTCGCTTTAACAAAATACTTAACAAGCCAGAACCATAATATTGTAACGAACTCAATGGATGTGGCCAATGAATTATTAGTAAGAGAAAACATCCGCATTAACCTGTTAGGCGGAACTCTGTCAAAGAATCACCGTGCTATATACGGATCACGGGCAATGAAAGATATTCAAGACTATAAAGTGAACAAATGCTTTATCGGAACTTGCGGTATATCTGAAACTGGTCTGTCTACATCTATTGAAGAGGAAGGTCTTCTTAACCGTGAAATGGTAAAGTGTGCTGATACAGTTATTGTCCTTGTAGACTCTACGAAGTTTAATAAAACCTTTTTTCAAAAAGTATGCGGCTTAGAAGACATCGACATAGTCATTACGGAAAAAGAAATACCGAAAAATATGCTTGAACTGCTAGAAAAGCATAATATCCAAGTAATCGCTGCTCCTGACGAGCTCGGAAGGTAAAAAAAACGAAAACTTTTTAAATTCCAGTTGTTTTCCATTTTAGTACATTATACGATGTGTTCAGACATCGATGTACTTTAATTGGAAAGGGATATGAAATGAAACTTAGAATCGAAAACATGCCGTCTTGCCTAGTAGCCTATATGAGACAAATTGGTCCGTATGGACGTAGAAACGAACAATTAATGAAGAAGTTCAAAGGCTGGCTGAAGGCTAATAACTTACTGAATCAGAAATCTAGCATTCTCGGTATTGCCCAAGACAATCCACTGTTAACTGCACCACAAGATTGCCGATACGACACATGCTTAATTGTCCCACAAGGGTTTGTAACAGATAGGGAGGAAGTCAAAACTGGGCATATGAGTGGAGGGAAGTACGCAGTCTTTAAAATTGCCCACACTGCAGAAGCTGTTCAAAAGGCTTGGGTTGAATTTCCTTTAGTATTAGATGAACAAGGGTTAAAGCATGATGAAACGAGGCCTGTGTTGGAGAGGTACATCCTTGAGCTTGTTGAGGAGCATTATTGTGAGTTGTGTGTTCCGATTCGGTGAGGGTGGCAGAAGCATATAATCTTCCCGTAATTATTGTTTATCTCTGGAGTCTATTAAAGGGATAACGGGATTACCCCAATAAATCATTTATTGGGGTTTTAAAATTGCCCTTTCAACTAATAATAGAGGATGAAAAACTTTTCAAGACTCTGCATTTTGAATAGGAAAAATTATAAGAAATACGGAATTAATAATAGCAGTCTCATTTTTAATATACCTAGGAGGAAACCATGGGAAGATTAGTACATTTCGAGATTCATGTAAGTGATATGGAACGGGCAAAGAAGTTTTATGGAGAGGTCTTCGGCTGGACGTTTCAGGATTGGACGGGATATGCAGGAATGCCTTACTTTGGGGCAGTAACAGGGACAGAGGAAGAGCCGGGAATAAATGGAGCACTAGTGCAGCGGCAAGGTTCAGATCCTGAAGGAAATCAAGCTTTAAACGGCTTTGCCTGTACGATGGGAGTAGGAGATTATAATCATACTGAAGCAATCATTCTCGAAAATGGCGGCGCGGTTGCTTTGCCGAAATACGCCCTGCCTGGAATGGCTTGGCAAGGCTATTATAAGGATACAGAGGGGAATATTTTTGGGATTCATCAGCCAGATGAAAATGCAAAATAAAAATTGCTGCTCCAATAAGGCGGATAGAGGTAACTTTATTTGCTTTATGGGGTTTTTTATTGGTGTGAATTTTTGAGCTTTATTAATGGGTTGCTGCTTTTCAAAAATGGGACTAGCAGCTCGGGATTCGATGGTGAATTTAGGTAGCGGATATTACTAAGTGGCAGGACAAGTAATTTTTAACATTTAGTCAGAATAGCTAAGCTTAAAAAATATGTAATAAAAAAAGGCAACGAACTAGCCGTTGCCTTCATCTGTTGCCTATCTGCTCCCAACCTCATCTGTCACCTTTAACACCACATTATCACGCGATGCAGCACCGAGTCGGTCGAAGCTGCCGTATTTCTCTCTCACCAATAATAGGACAGCTCCTCCAAGAATGCTCGGAATCGCAAAAGCCATAAAGGCGCTTTTCGGTTCGAGATTTGTTGCCAGCAGCAGGCCGATAACGGTCGGGGCAAGAATGGAGCCAATCCGGCCGAATCCTACTGTTATGCCGACTCCTGTGGAGCGGATTTCCTTCGGATAAAACTCAGAAATATACGGGTTTGCCAGGTTTTGGGTTCCGCCTGTGCAAGCTCCTCCTAGTGCGATTAATACGTACAGCAGGATTACATTTGATGTCAGGCTTAATGCAACGAAGCAGACTGCGCCGATCAGCAGCATGGATACTAACACGTTGCGATGGCCGATTTTGTCAACGAGATAGCCGCCAAGCAATGAGCCGATAATTTGGCCGACACTTAACACAAGTGTGAAGGAAAGGGCGGATGTTAAGCCATAGCCGGATTCCTGCATGATTTTTGGCAGCCATGTGTTTAGGCCTGATACCATTAAGAGACTGCAGACTACGAAAATCCAGAAAGCGAATGTGCTGATTGCACGGCCGTTTGAGAACAGCTTTTTGATTGGTGCGCCGCTTTCGGCTTCTTTTCCTGTTGTACTTACATAGTTATCTGTTGATTGATAATTGCCGTTTGGGTCTACTTGATTCAAGATGTTTGCTACTTTGTCATTTTGCTTGCGCAATAAGTAGTACGATACTGATTCAGGGAATTTCTTCATGAAAATTGGCAATGTGAATAATGGCAGAATGCCAAGCCAATATAATATTCTCCAGCCGAAGTCCTCCAGCAAGTACATGCCCAGCAGCGATGCTAAGATTCCTCCGACAGAATAACCGCAGTACATTGTTGCAACAATTAATGCTCTATTTTTCTTAGGGGAATAGTCGGTCATCATAGCGATAACATTTGGCATCAGTCCGCCCATTCCGATTGATGCGATGAATCTCATGATTGTAAAGATAGTAACCGAAGGTGCCAATCCAGAACCAAGTGTAAATACACTGAACAGGAACATACAGATTGCCAGCACCTTTTTCCGGCCGATAATATCAGCTACAGGACCGAGAATGAAGGAACCGAGCATCATTCCGACAAGGGTATAGCTCCCGACAGCTCCTGCTTCGACAGGTGTCAGGTTAAAATCCTCCATCATTAATGGCAGGCCAACACCGTACATGGCTATATCAAAACCATCAAATGCAATTGCGTATACACACCATAAATATACTAATAAATGAAAGCGATTGAACTTGCTTGCCGCAATTACATCAGACGGGTTGATGCTGCGTGTTTTAAGCGTAGTTGATTTTGTTGTCATTCTTTGTTCTCCTTGTTATGTAAGATTGTGCTTGTATAATAGCATGTTAAAGCAAGTATAGAGTAACTGTTAATTTAGATAAGTGGATATAGCGAAAAGCTATAGCGAAGCAATGGATTTTACATAGTCTGGATATGGTAAGGCTTTCAATTTACCCCTAACAAAACGGGTATTTTTGCTAGGTACTCCTTTCTGGTTATAAACCTGTTTTTCTAGTACTATATTATTAAGTAGATAGCTAAATGAAAAGATTTGAGGTACTTTACCGTATGAATAAGGAGTTTACAATTAATGCCGAGGTTTGTTTCTCTAAAGAGGAGCAAAAGGCGTCTCTATATTTTCAGGAGCTTTATGGGCAGGTTGCAAAAAAGGCTTTTATTCCTATCCTCACTAATGATATTCAACAATGGAAGCATAATCATATTCACCATCCTTCTCTTTTCTCCTTTTTTTCAAGAAGCAAGGGCAAACAATCACCGTCAGGATATCAGCCCTATATTCAGTGGCTTAAGCACACAGGCAAGCTTGATAATTATCTCGATCGGAGCATTTCCTACCTCTATATGAGGGACTTGGGCAAATCTTTAGAATCACAGGCAACGCTTAGAGGCATAAGACGCTCTGTTGAAAGTTTAAAAAAGCATCTCACTGGCAGTAATGAGAAAAAAATCGGGGTATTCAGCATGGCTGGCTTATACCGGTTTGCGGAAAAGGAAGGAATAGAACCGACAATGATTTGGCTTATGGCTAAGCTTGAGTCCGTCTCCATTCATATTCCAGAGGGAATGGATGCAGCAAATGCACAGCGCAAGCTCATCAAAATTATTGCTGGTGTTATCATGCATGTTCTTGACGATTTGCCTGAAGATACTGCTCAGGCTGTCCGCTCCCAAAGACTTGGAGAAGCAATTAGGCTTGGTTACTCTTATGGCTTAACTTATCCGTTTATTGATGACCTTTTCGATGCGAAGATATTGTCGCCAGATGAGGAAAGACGATATGCAGGTTTAATCCGTACGGCACTGACAACAGGCAGTGTGCCTGAATTAGGTGACTGGTCTGGTGCCAATGCAGAATTGATTGCTTATGTTCATACTGAACTGCGGGAAGCATTTGAATATATTAAGACCAATCAGCGTGAAGAAACGATTCAGCCATTTTTAGAGCAGGCATATGTGTTTTTCCATTCACAGGAGATTGATCGTGACAAGGACCTTTCCAACAGCGAATATACAAATGAAGAGTTGTTTATTCCAGTCATCTTAAAATCTGCGTCTTCACGGCTGATTGTCAGGTCTGTGATTAGTGCGGAGCTTGAAGAAGGCTTTGAAAAGCGGTCGTTTTTCTATGGTATATACAATCAGCTTGCAGATGATTTTGCTGATATGTTTGATGACTGGCAGGAAGGAGCTGTGACTCCGTATACGTATTATATGAAGCATCATACTGTACGCCCTGACTTAGTCAATCCGTATGAATTGTATTGGACAGTGATATCCCATTTGATTCACAACGTCTATCATTCAGATAAAAAGACATGTGAGGTCATATTAGACAGGGCCATTAATGGCTTGAAACGGTTTAAGAAAAAGTGGGGCAATGATAAATATAATGAAACAATGGAGCTTTTTGCCTCTCGTATGCCAGAGTTTAATCGTCTCATTCAAAAGATGGTCAAGAAGGCTGATGATGTTGATTTCTTTGATAAGCTTTTAAGAGATCATATGGTTGAAAATCTCCAAAGGGATAAGAGGGAGCGGGAGGAGTTTTTTGAAAAGGTTAAAGAGGTCCGAGGTCAAATTAACAGCGCACTTGCGATTACCAAATCAGCTGACGGTCCGCATCATGAGCCTCTTACTGATGGGGCGAACTACAGTCTTATTGGCGATGGTAAACGGTTAAGACCAATTATGACATGGTTTATGGGCACACAAGGCTATGGCTTGGACGATAAAGCACTGATGCCGCTATTGCGTTCCTTGGAATATATGCATACAGCATCATTGATTTTTGATGATCTGCCGTCACAGGATAATGCCAATATTCGCAGAGGGAAGGAAACATTGCATCAAGTTGCTAATACGGCGGTTGCTGAATTGACGGGCCTTTTTCTGACACAAAAGGCAGTTGAGGAGCAGACCTCAATCGACTCCTTCGATTCGCGGGCAGTACTGCAGCTGATTAAATATTCATCTCAACGAACGGCGGATATGTGTAAAGGTCAGGCGATGGATCTTGACTCGAAAGGTAGACAGCTGACTCTTGCGGAATTGAACAAAAAGAGTTTTTACAAAACAGGCATGGCATTTGAGGTTTGTTTATTGATGCCGGCTATACTTGCACAAGCAAGTGAAGCGGAAATGGACATTTGGAAAAAATTCTCCTACCATGCAGGCATCGCTTTTCAAATTAAGGATGATCTCCTTGATGTGGAAGGTAATACTAGCTTGCTTGGCAAACAGGCTGGCATTGATGCAGACAACAACCAGACAACGTTTGTATCTATACTCGGGATTGAAGGAGCGAAAAAAGCAATGTGGGAGCATTATTGCCTTGCTGTGGAGTCATTAGAACAGGACCCCCGAAATCCGGCTTTCCTAAAGCACTTATTAGACTACTTTGTAAATAGAGATCGTTAAAGGCTGCAAAGCACTCTTCCAAGAGTGCTTTTTTTTGAACCTATTTTTAAAAAATTAGTCGAAAAACTATAGGAATACGCTTACAAAACAGTAGAGGTGAACATATGATGTATTAATAATAAAAGGAAGGGGGAATAAATGATGTTTCCTGAAGCTCTTCCTTCTTTAGTTTGGATACTCTACTATTTATTTATTGTGCTGACAATGCGTCATTAAAGCCAAGGACAACCTTTTCTTAGGCGGGTAAGAGCCCGCCTATTTTATTTGCATGTAAATAAGCGCCTAAATCTTTGCAGAAGATATATAATATAAGAATATATACGTTAAATAATTTAAGCATTCATATACATATTAGGAGGTAGTTTTGTGGCAGAGATAAAATTTGAAATCACCGAGCATATTACAGTCCTGTCTGAATCGCCGAAAGGCTGGACGAAAGAGCTGAATCTAATTAGCTGGAATGGAAGGGAACCGAAGTACGATATTCGGGACTGGGCTCCAAATCATGAGAAAATGGGCAAGGGGGTTACCCTTGATTTGGACGAGGTATTGAAACTGAAAAAGGCTTTACAGGATTCAGAGTTATAATATTATGTAAGGGAAATATACAGACAGCTCTGTACATTTTTTTTACACGAAAAATTTTCACAAAATAGTCGAAAAGCTTCTAAAGGTAGGCAGAGTAACCATTGCAGCAGCCTTTTCTTCGTGAAACATAAATTTCGGGAATGAAAGTAATTCCTATATATGTTATTATTGAGAATATTGAAACTACTCATCGGATATACTCTGATGCAGCTTAGGAGCGCGAACGGCATGTTAAGGTGGAAGCGTAATTTGCTTGTTTTATGGGTCGGAGTGTTTTTTACGGCAGCGAGTTTTTATATGGTCATCCCGTTTTTGCCGATTTTCCTGCTGGAGATTAATGTTCATGACCATACAGAATTATGGGCAGGCATTTTGTTCAGTTCGGCTTTTTTTGCAGGAGCGCTTTCCTCGCCGTTTTGGGGCAGGATAGCAGATAAGTATGGCAGAAAGCCAATGATAGTCAGAGCAGGCTTCGTTTTATTTATTATCTACACATTAGCTGCTTTTGTGACTAACCCATATGAGTTATTGGTTTTACGAATATTGCAAGGGCTTCTTTCCGGCTTTATTCCAGGGGCAATTGCTTTAGTCGGGACGAATACACCGACAGAGAAAGTAGGTTACGCTTTATCGATGATCTCCACCGCAAGTGCTACAGGAGGAATAGTCGGTCCGCTGCTTGGCGGACTGCTTTCAGAGCTAGTCGGCAACAGGCTGGCATTTGCGAGTGCTGGGTTCATTGTTTTCCTTGCAACATTCCTGATTATATTTTTTGTGAAGGAAGAGAATTTCAAGCCTAGCAAGGAAAAGGGCTCTGTCAAAAATGACATTAAGGTTGCGTGGTCAAACCGTCCGCTTATGCTTGTCATGCTGTTGACAGTCGTCACTTCTTGCTCAATCCTTTCGATTGAACCTATTTTGCCGCTGTACATTGTTGATCTTGGCGGCTCTAAAGAAAATGCTTCTTTGCTTGCGGGGGTTGTTTTCTCTTTGCCTGGGATAGCTAGTGTATTGTTTGCTCCGTACTGGGGGAAATGGGCTGATAAGATCGGCTTCAACAGAATATTATTTATCGGCCTCCTTGGAGGCGGATTAGGCACATTTTCGCAAATCATTTTCCAAGATATTTGGGGTTTTTCCATTACCCGCTTTATCTTCGGCATTTTCTTCTGCGCCGTTTTCCCTGCATTGAACGGACTTGTCGTTAGATCAACTTCAGAGGATTTCCGCGGCAGAGCTTTTGGTTTGAACCAGACGGCCAACCAAATTGGCGGTATGATTGGTCCAATGGTTGGTGGATTTTTAGGAGGTATTTTCCCTGCATATAGTGTTTTCATTTTGACAGGCGTTATGCTTCTGGCAGCAGCAGCGATTGCTTATCAGAAGGATGACAGCCTAAAGCAGACTGTATTTAAAAAAGTCATGCATGGTAAAGGATAATCGCACCCACTGCTTATGCTGTACATAATAATAAAATTTGTTACGTACAATAAGCTTTGGGGGTGAAGATTATGACTACAAAAAAACGTGATAAGCAAGAAGACATAAAAGGGAACTTTTCAAAAGCTTACGACCATGAATTCGCAAATGAACCATTGTCTGCAGCAGAAAAGCTTAATAATAAGAAAACAAAAAAACGTCAATAACAAAACGGGCCGCTGTTTGCCGGCCCGTTTTGCTTTTACCAAATAACTTCTACCCACTCAGGGTGATCAATAAATGGATTGCGGTTATGCTGATAATCTTGATAAATTACTTCATTCCTGTTTCTTTCAAAATCGTCAACAGGATCAAGTTCGTTCCAGCGCTTCAATGTGGACAGTTTGCCATGGAGCGGGGCAGAACCGTTATTCACATTTTCTGTTACCTCTAAGTCAAGTTCGCCGCTATCACCTTCATAGCGCACAGCCATATAAAATATCATACGTGCAATGTCGCCTTTAACTTCATCCCGCGGTTCCCAAGAATCGCTGTCAGCATATGTATCTGGCGCTTCTTTTTGGGCAGTTCCTCCATCATCAAAATCCTTGTTGCCACGTGATGAATTAACGGAAACATCAGTAGGTCGCAAGTGATGCAGATCTGTTCCTGCTCCCATTGCTGTGCCAAAGTCACCATGGGATTTCGCCCATACATGCTCTCTGTTCCATGAATCGACACCGCTGCCGTTAGTCGTTTTGCTTTGCGATCTGCCTGTATAAAGCAGAATGACGTTATTGCTGTTGTTAGGGTCTTCATCTGTATGACGCAGCGCATCCCAAACCGCGCTGTAGGAAAGCTCTGTATGATCATCAATAATCTCATGTAAAGCAGTTTTTAAAGCTTCGCCAGTTTTACCTGAGGCACTGTTATAGTAACCTTCATAGTTATCAGAAGGTGTAGGTGTGCTTCCTGTATCTTCTTCAGGCTCTTCGGGCAATTCCCCTGCAGCACTTATTGACATAGCTGTTACATTTTTTAAACCAGGATGAGAGAAGTAGGCGGCAGTGCTGCCAGTCACTTTTATTTTCGTGCCAATTAATTCTGGATTCGTTTTTAGTCCAAAGCTTCCTCGAAAGGAGGAGGGAATTTGAACATAAAGCATGGAGCCAGTTGCTTTCTCTGCTGGACTGTCTGCGAGTGCTAGGGCATAATCGTCAGAGAAGCTGCTCGTCTGAATGGAGGAAGCTGAAATGGGCTTTCCGACTATGTAACCTTCTACTGTCTGAACTGACCCGTTTTGAGTTTTAATTGCATTCGTTACGGAAAGAGTGGCTGCTCTCGGTGAAACTGTGAAATAAGACGACACCGCTATAGCAGCGATTACTGCAAGCAAAACAAAAATTTTTGAGCTTTTTTTCATTTTCTGCCTCCCATACAAAAATTAAATGCTCTTATAAAATAACATGTTTATATGGAGTAAGTTGTAGAAAAGTGTAAAGAATTTGCTATTATAAATTAATTTAGTAAATTATTTGAAAATTTACAGTTTTCTTATATAATAAAGTTATTCGTTTCGAATGGCGAAATATATGAAAAAGGGGAGAAGCTTACATGAATAAGCTGCAAGGTAAGACGCTGGCAAGGAAGGATGTTTCTGTTGAAGAAACGTGGAACTTAACCGATTTATTTCCTTGTGAAAAAGCATGGAAAATGGAGCTCGATGCTATTACCCAAGACATGGAAAAGTTTGCTGAATATAGAGGAAGTCTTGGAAACAGTGCGATAAATTTACTTCAGTGCCTTCTTGAAAGGGATTCATTATCTGAACGGCTTTCCCGTGTACTTACATATGCAAGCTTGCTTCAATCCGCCGATGGGACAGACCCTAATAATCAAGCAAATGAGGCGATTGCGGCATCTGTTTATGCTGCTGCACGCGCAAATAATTCCTTTATTGATTCAGAAATACTTGCTCTATCGGAGAAGAAAGTCCGTGAGTTTATGAATCAAGAAAGCGGGTTGCAGGATTACAAAAAAACACTGGAGGATTTATTTGAGGCGAAAGCTCATATACTTTCCCCAGAAACAGAGGAAGCCTTAGCTGCATACAGTGAGATTCATGAAGCTCCTTATATGATTTACCAGCGCAGCAAAACATCAGATATGAGCTTCTCATCTTTTACAACAGCAGATGGAACAGAGTATCCTTTAACATTTAATTTATATGCAAAGTATGAGGAGTCGCCTGATACGGAAATTCGCCGTAATGCCTATGACGCTTTCATTCAAACATTAAATCAGTACAAAAATACATATGCAGCTACATATGCAACAGAAGTGAAGAAGCAAGTGGTTGAAGCCAGATTGCGTAACTATGATTCTGTTACAGATATGCTGTTATTTGAACAGCAAGTAACAAAGGAAATGTACCATAACCAGCTTGACACAATATTAACAGAGCTTGCTCCTCATATGCGCCGCTACGCCGCATTAAAAAGACAAGCACTAGGTCTTGATAAATTGCTGTACAGTGATCTAAAAGCTCCTCTTGATTCAGACTTTAATCCTGAAGTGACATATGATGAAGCAGCAGAGCTTGTGCTTGAAGCACTGCAGGTAATGGGGCCGGATTATGCAGAAATTATGAGACAAGGACTTGAGAACCGCTGGGTAGACAGAGCAGATAATATTGGCAAGCGATCTGGCGCCTTTTGTTCAAGTCCATATGGAGCACATCCGTATATTATGATGACATGGAATAATTCCATGCGAAATGCATTTACTCTTGCACATGAGCTCGGACATGCAGGACATTTCGTTTTGGCAGGACAGAATCAGTCCATTTCTAATACACGTCCATCACGGTATTTTGTGGAAGCACCGTCAACCATGAACGAAATGCTGCTCAGCAGACATATTTTAGAAAAATCGGATAATGACAGAATGCGTCGTTGGGTTATTCTCCAATCACTCGGGACATACTACCATAATTTTGTGACACATATATTGGAGGGAGAGCTGCAGCGCCGTATTTATGAACTTGCTGAAGCAGGAACACCGATAACCGCCAAACTGTTATGTGAACAAAATCTCGAGCTGCTTGCAGCATTTTGGGGCGACAGTGTGGAGTTGGATGAGGGAGCAGGATTGACTTGGATGCGCCAGCCGCATTACTATATGGGTCTTTATCCGTATACGTATTCAGCAGGTCTGACAGCTTCCACTGCTGCTGCGTTAATGATTCAAAAAGAGGGTCAGCCTGCTGTAGATCGTTGGCTTGCGGCTCTTAAGGCAGGGGGAACAGTAAAACCTCTTGAATTAATGAAGCTTGCAAATGTGGATATGTCGACACCTGAACCTATCAGTACAGCGGTTGCTTATGTTGGCAGCTTAATAGATGAACTCGAACAAAGCTTTTATTAAAGTTTGAACATCCTTGCAACTATTGCAAGGATGTTTTTTTATGAAAAATAGGATTGACACACTCCTGCTAATCTTATACATTACATAAGTATGTTTTTTTATTATAGGAGGAATTTATGAGCAACAAGAACTATACCCAAGTAAAAATGGTGACGGCAGATCCATCTGCACTTGGACTATTCGGTCTGGCAATGGTGACATTGGTGGCATCTTCACAAAAACTTGGTTTAACAGAAGGGTTATCTTTTATTCTGCCGTGGGCGTTCTTTTTGGGTGGATTGGCTCAATTGATCGCTGCTTTGCTTGATGCGAAGCATAATAATATTTTTGGAACAACTGCTTTTGCAGCATTTGGTCTATTCTGGTTTGGCGTAGGCTTTTCCTGGTTACTCCAACTTGGAGCGTTTGGCGAGGTATTGGCGCAAAATGTTGACCCTAAACAGCTGGGCTTTGCATTTATCGGCTATTTAATTTTCAGCCTTTTCATGACAATTGGGGCAATGGAAACACATAAGGTATTATTCTTTATCTTTGTTTTTATTGATATATTATTTATTGGATTGTCCTTAAGTTCTTTTGATGTGATGTATGAAGTGACACATATGATTGCAGGTGTGGCAGAGCTTTGTATTGCCCTGTTATCCTTCTATGGATGTGGCGCGATTGTGCTGAATACTCATTTTGGAAAAACGGTACTGCCAATCGGAAAACCTTTTGGCGTTTTTAAATAAGATTACGAAAAAGAGTCTATCTATAGGCTCTTTTTTTTGCTCAAAATAATTTATCTATATTAAAGCAATACCTAGAGGATTTGTTGGCATTTCTAATGGAAAATTCTATAATATTTCGTTAAAATAAGTAATTGGCGATATAGTGACATGCTGATGATGGAGGTATATATGATTAGTGAGCTTCAAAAAAACATAAAAGACCTTTCGGAAGAGGAAGCAAAATCTTTGCTGCTGCAAACGGCTCTTTATTTGCAGATGATGAAGGACGCCGACCTCATTTCACAACAGGAAATCATGAAGGAGCTTAGCGATGATATTATGGATAAGCTTATGTCCCGATAATCATCTCTTAGTTTACATACATACTGCAATAATCCAAAACTATCTCCTCCCCCTATCTATGAAGGAGGCTTTTTTGGCTTCCTTTTCCCCGTTAATCCTTTAAATAGATAACAATAAAAAGGAATAATATTATTCACCTGAACGTTTTTTTTACACATATTTAATAATGTTTGGACGTATTTATAGTTAAATTTCTTTTTTAATATATAAAAAGGATAATTTAATTATTTTAAGTTTAGAAAGACTAAACGGTATTTTAGTAGGAGTTTTATTGTTATATCAATATATTTTATCGGTTTAGTTGTGGACATTTGTTGTCCACCCTAAAGAAACAATTGTCTTTATTAATTGTCGATTTTTGTTTCTCGTTCAGTTACATCAAGTTTTCACTATAATTATATTAGTTGTTAGTTGCACAGGATTTAAATCATGAATGGATAGCTGTTTAGAATAGTTATTATATTTGTATACTGTATTTCGTTTTAGAGAGTTGTATCTACAATAGTAGAAATGGAGGAAAACAGTGGGGATTTCTACTAAAAACCTAGATGATTCTACAAAAAATCTATTTTTCTGAAAAATTTGTCTTTACAAGAATAATAGAAAGGTATTATATTATTTATCAAAACGGTTTCTATTTTCAGAATAATTTTTTTAATTAAAAAGTTCCCTCAATTCAAAATTGATTATCAGATTTCATCCTACCAATTTATTACTACCCAAGAAATTAAACTTAAAACACAATAATTCAAGGATTTTAGCAGAGGTGAGTATATGACTAAACATGCGTTATTAGAAGTGGAAGGTTTAAAAACGTATTTTCAAGTAGATAAACACAGAGTTGCAAAAGCTGTGGATGGCGTTGATTTCTCTATAAATCCTGGTGAGACAGTGGCGCTGGTTGGTGAGTCAGGTTCAGGCAAAAGTATAACCTCACTGTCTATAATGAAGCTCGTCGGAAAGCCGGGAAAAATTAAGGGAGGGCAGATTCGCTTTAACGGCGAGGATATTGTCCCCTTTTCTAACAAACAGATGGCAAAGCTGCGGGGCAGTGAGATTGCCATGGTATTCCAAGAGCCGATGACCGCATTAAATCCAGTCTTCACGATTGGAAATCAGCTTATGGAAACAATTCGCAAGCATAAAAAAGTCTCAAAGGAAGAAGCGCGAATCAGAGCCGTTGAGCTATTAAGAATTGTCGGCTTCCCAAGGGCTGAAGAGACAATTAATGAATATCCTCACCAACTTTCCGGAGGGATGCGTCAGCGTGCGATGATTGCTATTGCCATTTCATGTGAGCCGAAGCTGCTGATTGCCGATGAGCCGACAACCGCTCTTGATGTAACGATTCAAGCGCAAATTCTTGATTTGTTAGATGAGATGAAGAAAAAGTTCAACATGGCAGTACTGCTGATAACGCATGACTTAGGTGTCGTAGCTGAATATGCTGACAGGGTCATGGTTATGTATGGCGGACAGATTGTTGAACAGGCGGAAGTAAACAAGATGTTCATTGAGCCGAAGCATCCGTATACGAATGGACTTCTGGAAAGTTTGCCGAAATTAGAGGATGACGTAAGCAGACTTGGTGTTATTAAAGGGACAGTACCGCCTGCCTATGATTTTCCTGTTGGCTGCCGTTTTTCTGACCGCTGTAAACATGTAATGGATAAATGCCGTGTTAGCAATCCTAATCTTCTAGATGTGGAACAAAACCATAAGGTGCGCTGCTACCTGTATGAATAGGAGGAATAAAATTTTATGTCATTAATGGAGCAAGATTTACGAAAAAAGACAGAAGAAGATTACATACTTCAAGCGAAAAACATAAAAAAATACTTTCCAATTAAGGGCGGAGTCCTAAAGCATACAGTTGGCAACGTTAAGGCGGTCGATGATATTTCATTAAATGTTATCAGAGGGGAAACGCTTGGACTTGTAGGTGAATCAGGCTCTGGAAAATCTACGCTAGGACGAGTTATTCTAAGACTCCTTGATCCGACAGAAGGCAGCATTGTCTTTGAAGATAAGGATATTTCAACTTTAAACAACAGAAAGATGCGCCCCATTAGAAAGGATATGCAGATTGTATTTCAAGATCCATTTGCCTCATTAAATGGAAAAATGAGTGTTCAAGAGCTGATTGAAGAGCCGCTGCTAGTTCAGACGAACTTAAACCGACGTGAGCGGGAAGAAAAAGCAATCAGCTTACTTGAGAAGGTAGGGCTTCGGGCAGATGCGAAATCGAAGTATCCTCATGAGTTTTCCGGTGGACAAAGACAGCGGATCAGCATCGCGAGAGCACTAGCGCTGAATCCTAAATTCATTGTCTGTGATGAGCCAGTTTCTGCATTAGATGTTTCCATTCAGGCACAGGTGCTTAACTTGATGGCAGATCTTCAGGAAGAATTCAATTTAACCTATCTATTTATTGCCCATGATTTGAGTGTTGTTAAACATATAAGTGACCGTGTCGCAGTCATGTATTTAGGAAGGATAGCGGAATTGGCACCGAAAAAAGGTCTATATGAAACACCGCTTCATCCATATACACAGGCGCTTTTATCCGCAGTTCCGACAACGGATGTAACAAGAAAGAGAGAAAAGATTATCCTCAAAGGGGATTTGCCAAGCCCGTCCAATCCACCGACAGGCTGTACATTCAGAACACGCTGTCCGAAAGCGCATGAAAGATGTGCAATCGTGCGCCCTGATTTAACGGAAGTGTCAGAAGGCCACTTCGTTGCTTGTCACTTATACACGAAGGAAGACTGAGTATTCTGCCGTTTAAGGAGGTGGTGTGTCGATTTTGAGTTTGGTTTGCTTTTTCTACAGATAATTATTTTAAGGGGGAAAGACGTTGAAAAAGAAAAATTGGTTACTTGTATTAGGCTTTACCTTAATATTCGGGATCTTGGCGGCGTGCAGCAACTCAAGCGACGACACGAATTCTGAGCCTGGCGAAGCAGTTGATGGAGGCACGGTAACTGGTGCGATGGATACAGCTCCTGCTGGTTTATTCAACCCAATTTTCTATGCTGATGCATATGAAAACAATATCTTAACTTTAACGCATGAAGGATTATTAGGACAAGATAAGAACCTTGATTTTATTCCGAAATTAGCAAAAGACTGGGAATTTAACGAAGACCAAACAGAAGTGACATTCCACTTAGAAGAAAACGTGAAATGGCATGATGGCGAGCCATTCACAGCAAACGATGTTGTATTTACATACAAATCGATTGCAAGCCCTGGTTATGTAGAGGCTGGCGGTCTGCGTACACAATATGTTTCAAGACTGTTAGGCTATGAGGATTTCTCTACTGGCAAAACAGATGAATTCCAAGGTGTTGTTGCAGTTGACGACCACACTGTAACATTCAAATTCGCTGAGCCGAATGTATTGGCCCTTTCTGATTCAAGCTTCCCAATCATTCCTGAGCATATCTTTAAAGATGTTGCCATTGCTGACATGCCAAAAGCTGAAGGCACAACAAAAGCAGGCAAAATTGTTGGTACTGGTCCATTTAAATTAACGGACGTTGTAGAAGGCGAGCAATATGTTTTAGAGAAAAACGACGACTACTGGCAAGGTGCACCTAAACTTGACAGCATCGTGTGGAAGGTTGTAGACCAATCTGTCATCCTAGGTATGCTTGAAAGCGGTGAAGTGGACTTTGTAGCAGATCCAACTGGTATCCAGGCTGCAGATTATGAGACAGTTGCTGCAAATGAAAATGTTGAAATTATTGAACAGCCAGATTTCGGTTACCAAGTATTAGGTATGATGGTTAACCATCGTGAACAAGGCGACACATCTATCGATCCATCAAAATGGACAGAAAATACGAAGCTATCCGATCAAAAAGTCCGTCAGGCAATTGCTTATGCTGTTGACCGCGAAGCGATCATCAACGGATTGCTGTACGGCAAAGGGGTAATTCAAAACTCTCCTATCGCAACACAATTCTGGGCATATGATGATACAAAGCCTAACCAATATGCATTTGATGCAGAAAAAGCAAAATCACTATTAGATGAAGCAGGCTATAAAGATACAAATGGCGACGGCTTCCGTGAAGATCCAGATGGAAAAGAGTGGGTGTTGAACCTGAACTATCCATTAGGAAACCAAATTCGTGAAAAATCAGCACCAATCATTCAAGAATATCTTGAAGCTGTCGGAATCAAAATTGACTTGCGTCAGCCAAAACAAGCTGCTGCATACTTTGAAGACCTAGAAAAGAATGCACAAGATTGGGATCTATACTTGCTTGGCTGGAGCTTAGACAGCACAGACCCAGATCCGAGCGGCTTATGGTCTGCTAATGCTGCTTACAACTATTCCCGTTGGAATAACCCTGAAGCAGAACAGCTGTTAAAAGACGCATTTACACCACCAGATGCGTTTGAACAGGATTACAGAAAAGAGAAATACAGCGAATGGCAAGTGAAGTTCTCTGAAGATCTTCCAGCATTAATCCTGTATGCTCAAAACAGCTTATGGGCGCATAACAAACGTCTTCAAGGCATAGATGTATTGCCGTACTCATTCTTGAACAACACACATTTATGGAGTGTGACTGAGTAATTAAAGGTTAATTAGATGGGGCTTTCGTATTTTGGGAAATTCCGCATATTAACAGGAAATTTACTTATATGCGGGGCCTGTTCCTTAAAGAAAGCCCCTTTTAAATTCTTGTTATTTTGGTTCATTTCGTGTGGTGCTGCGGTCTGTACGAAATGAACCAAATAATGGTTCAATCCGGCTGCAACTTTAGCAGCTTTATATTTACATCATAAGAAATGGAGGGGGAGCAATGTATAAGTATATTATTCGTCGCGTATTAGTGTTCATTCCAATGCTATTCGCTTTGACTGTCATCGTGTTTGGCTTAATGCAGGCGGCTCCTGGCGATCCCTTTACTGGAAAGCTTGATCCGAATGTAGACCCAGAAGTATATGAACAGCAAAAAGAAGCTTTAGGGTTGAATGACCCAATTTATGTGCAATATTTCCGCTGGTTAGGAAATATGCTTCAGGGGGACTTTGGGGAATCAATTGTGTATAAGGGACGTGAAGTAACTGACTTGCTTGAATCACGAGTTAGCAATACACTCACGCTAGGAACCTTTTCTTTATTTATTACGATTTTATTTTCCATTCCGATCGGGATTTACTCAGCAAGAAAACCATATTCTATACTTGACTACACAGTAACAACCTTCAGCTTTTTCGGGCTTGCTATTCCGAGTTTCTTCTTCGGTTTGGTGGCAATTTATTTCTTCGCCATCCAGCTCGGCTGGTTCCCGTCACAAGGAACGGTCTCGAGTCCGAATCTGCAAGGAGCAGAGCTTTTCTGGGATAAAATCCATCATTTAATCCTGCCTGGATTAACATTAGGTTTAGGTGGAATGGCTACATATACTCGCTATATGCGCTCAGAGGTGCTCGATGTGCTGTCAGGAGATTATATCCGTACAGCCAGAGCAAAAGGAATGACAGAAAATACAGTATTGTACAAGCATACATTAAGAAATGCCTTGATTCCGATTGTGACATTGCTTGGATTTGAGATTGGCGCCATTTTAGGGGGAGCCATCATTACAGAGGGTGTATATCAATATCCTGGTCTTGGGACATTGTTCATTAACTCTATTTCCAGCAAGGATTATCCTGTCATCATGGTCATTGCTTTAATGATCGGCTTCTTTACATTGCTGGGAAATCTGCTGGCAGATATCGGCTACAGTCTTGTTGACCCGAGAATTCGATACGAGTGAGGTGAATGAACAATGGAACTGAAACAACAAACGATCGAAACAGAACCAAACTTACCTTTAAAGGTAGAAAATAAAAAAAGTAAAACTCCTGGCCAGATTGCACTCGGCAGATTTTTAAAGAATAAATTAGCAGTGCTTGGTGTTATTGTTTTAACGATTATTATCCTTGCCGTCATTTTCGCACCGCTGATTACAGACCAAAGTCCAACTAAGTCAAATTTGCTGTTGGTTGAACGGGGACCAAGCGCTGATCACCCGCTCGGCAATGATGGCTCAGGAAGGGATAATCTTGCTCGTCTATTATATGGAGGACGAATTTCTCTTATCGTAGGATTCTCTGCGATGGTTTGTACGTTAGTAATTGGTGTGCTGTTAGGCTCCATTGCCGGCTACTATGGCGGAATTGTTGATGCGATCATCATGCGTATCGCTGATATCATCATGATGCTTCCATTTATTGTTATTGCTTTAACAGTAGTTTCTATTATGCCAAAGGTGTCAATCGGCAGCTTCGTTGCAATCATTGCGATAACCTCGTGGCCGAATTTAACGAGGATAATCAGGGGAACGTATTTGTCCTTGAGGGAGCAGGAATTTGTTCAAGGAGCAAAGGCAATCGGCGCAAGCGATTTCCGCATTATTTTTAAGCATTTTATTCCGAATGCTATTGGGCCGATTGTAGTTAACGCTACATTGATGATGGCAACTTATATTATCATTGAATCTGCCATGAGCTTCATCGGTTTTGGAATACCGCAGCCAACACCAACATGGGGGAATATGATTTCTGAAGCACAAAGCATCCGTATTTTACGGAACAGCCCTGAAGCATGGATACCGCCAGGACTTTGTATATTTGTCACGGTACTTTGCATCAACTTTATTGGAGACGGTCTTCGCGACGCACTTGATCCAAAAAGCAATAAGCGTTAATGAGGAAAACCTGCTAATGATTTGGCAGGTTTTTTTCTTTTATCTGGAAACAGATGAAGCTAACCTTGTTTATTGCTAATATATAATAGAAGAAAATACATACATAACATAATGGCATCAAGAGGAGGATTACAGATGTATGCGTCAATGGAAATTCAAATGCTCATTCAATTAATTGAGAGGGCAGCATTACTGCTTATTACGCTGTTTTTTTTATCAAGAGTGCCGAAATTTAAGGAAACATTGCAGAAGGAAAATCATTCTCCAACAGAATTGACGCTGATTACGATCATATTTTGCGCCTTCGCTTTGTTTGGCACGTATTCGGGAATCGAGGTAGAAGGTTCGATTGTTAATATCCGCATTATTGCAGTTATGTCCGGCGGGATTTTATTTGGACCGTGGGTCGGAATCATCACTGGAATTGTGTCAGGTGTTCATCGTTATTTAATTGATATAGGCGGGGTCACCTCTGTGCCTTGTTTAATAACAAGCATTTTGGCAGGGATTGTTGCGGGCATTATTTATTTCCGTGTAAAGAAACAAAAGAGATGGGTATACGGAATCATTGCTGGTATGATTTGCGAAATGCTGACAATGGTGCTTATTCTTGTGATGGCAGAGCCGTTCTCTCTAGGTGTGGATATTGTTGCTAAAATCGCTCTGCCGATGATATTAGGACAAGTCAGCATTGGCTTTATCGTCTTGATGATTGCGAGTGTTGAAGGAGAGAAAGAGAGAATTGCTGCAAAGCAGGCACAGCTGGCATTAGGTATTGCTAACAAAACCTTGCCGTATTTTCGGTCTATCAACAGTGAATCGCTTCATAAGATCTGCAAGATTATCCAGAAGGAGATTAAAGCAGATGCTGTGGCTATCACCGATACGATGGATGTTCTTGCATATGTCGGCTTTGGTGAAGAAAAATATAAAAACGGACATGAAATTATCAGTGGCTTAACGAAGGAAACGATAAGCAGCGGCAAGATAACAATCCGCAATAATATTGCAGACCATCATACACCGCAAATTCATTGTTTGCTAATCATCCCTCTTGAAGAAAGAGGAGTGGTAACTGGTACATTAAAGATTTACTACCGCAAAGCATATACTATCACTCATACACTTCAAACGATGGCGATTGGGCTTGCCCAAATAATTTCTACATTAATGGAGGTTTCCAGAGTCGAACAAATAAAGGAAGCAGCCAATAAAGCTGAATTGAAGGCATTACAGACAAAAATCAATCCACATTTTTTGTTCAATGCGTTAAATGCAATTGCTTCAACTACAAGACGAAATCCCGAAAAAGCTCGGGAATTGATAATCAGTTTATCTGGATATATGAGATATAACTTAGAGGTAGGAGATGAATTAATTGACATTCATCTTGCTTTACAGCAAGTCCAGGATTATATCGATATTGAAAAGGCTCGGTTTGGCAGCAAGCTGCAAGTTGAATACCATATAGATGATGTTCACATTAAAGTGCCGAGCCTTCTTATCCAGCCATTGGTTGAGAATGCCGTTGTCCATGGAATATTGAAAAGAAAAGCACCTGGCCTTATCACTATTTCAGTTGAGGACAAAGAGGAAACTATCAGGGTCAGTGTGGAGGATACAGGTGAAGGAATTAAACAGGAAATCATTGATAAGCTGTACCGCGGCGAAATGTCATCCAAACAAATAGGTCTTTCCAATGTGCATGAAAGAGTGAAGCTGATTTATGGAAAAGGACTTGTGATTGAAAGATTGAATCCTGGTACAAAAGTATATTTTGACATAACAAAGGAGAAACAATGAGAGCAATAATTGTAGAGGATGAAATTCCAGCAAAAGAAGAGCTGGAATATTTAATCGAAACACATAGTGGTATTGAAATTGTTGGTGCTTTTGAGGATGGGCTTGATGTCCTTAAGTTTTTACAGGAGGAGGAAGTAGACGCGATATTTCTTGATATCAATATCCCATCACTTGATGGCATGCTCCTTGCCGGCAATATCAGTTTGTTTGCAAAAAAGCCGTATATTATTTTTACGACAGCCTATAAGGAGCATGCAGCGCAAGCTTTTGAGCTTGAAGCGTTCGATTATATTTTAAAACCTTATGATGAAAAAAGAATTGCCGCAATGCTGAGAAAGCTGGAGACAGCTTTTGAGAAGGACTATGGCAAAGAGGAAGACAAGGGAGAAAAGGAGCCTGCTGCAGATCAAGGAGCCAGCAGGAGAATCAATCTCCGTAAAAATGAAAATATTATTGTAACAGATGTGAACGATATTTACTATGCTTCTGCAAGTGAGAAGGTGACGATTGTCTATACGAAAACAGATGAATATATGATGCCGATGAGTATTTCAGAATTTCATGCAAAGCTTCCTGAAGATTCGTTCTTTAAATGCCATCGCTCTTATACAGTCAATCTTACAAAGATCCATGAGATTGTCCCTTGGTTTAATCATACGTATATTTTAAGATTAAAAGACATTAAAGGAGAGGTGCCTGTAAGCAGAAGCAAGGTAAAGGAATTCCGACAAATTATGCAGCTATAAATGCAATTCATTCCGAAATCTTTGCAATTCATTCTGAAAACGATTTTATGAATAGTTTCGGAGGTATAATCCTTCTATAAAGAAAACGCTTAAATCTTAAGTTAAGAGTTTTATATAGGAAGAACCGAAACGAGGAAAAGAGGAGATTTCAGATGAAAAACCGCACAGAAAACCGGCTGTTAATTGTCATCGGTACAATCATTGTTCAAATGGGTCTTGGTACAATATATACGTGGAGCTTGTTCAATCAGCCGCTTGTTGATGCATTTGGCTGGAAATTAAGCTCTGTTGCTATCACCTTTTCTATTACTAGCTTCGCATTGGCATTTGCGACATTGTTTGCAGGGCGCCTGCAGGATAAATGGGGAATTCGCCGCCTAATCGCTGCATCAGGTATATTGCTCGGCGTAGGGTTGATTCTTAGCTCTCAAGCTTCATCACTCGGAATGCTTTATGTGCTTGCAGGAGTGGTTGTCGGCTTTGCCGATGGTACAGCGTATATTACAACATTATCGAATTTAATTAAGTGGTTCCCAGAGAAAAAAGGTCTTATTTCAGGTATTTCAGTAGGAGCATACGGAACTGGAAGTCTTGTGTTTAAGTATATTAATGGACATTTTATAAGTGCATACGGTGTAACGTCAGCCTTCTTATTTTGGGGTATCATCGTTCTGATTATGGTAGTCGGCGGCTCTTTCCTAGTGAGAGAAGCAAAGGTTACTTCAAGTGCAGCAGCAGGAAATGTTGCTACAAAGGATTATACAGTGAAGGAAATGCTGAAGACAAAACAGGCATACCTGCTGTTCGTCATTTTCTTTACAGCATGCATGAGCGGACTATACTTGATTGGTATTGTTAAGGATATCGGTGTTAGTCTTGCAGGTCTCGATGCAGCAACAGCTGCAAATGCAGTAGCATTAGTTGCAATCTTTAATACGACAGGCCGTATAGTTTTAGGAGCGCTGTCAGATAAAGTCGGAAGATTGAAAGTTGTTTCAGGTGCATTATTCGCAACGGCAATTGCTGTAGCAACATTGAGCTTTGTTCCATTAAACTTCCCGATATTCTTTGCTTGTGTTGCGGTTATTGCCTTCTGCTTTGGTGGAAACATTACTGTATTCCCTACGATTGTAGCAGACTTCTTCGGATTAAAGAATCAAAGCAAAAACTACGGTGTAATCTATCAAGGTTTTGGCATCGGTGCATTGGCCGGTTCCTTTATTGCAGCACTTTTAGGAGGATTTATTCCAACCTTCATTATCTTGACGATTCTCTGCATTATCTCCTTGGTAATTGCATTCACAATCAAACCGCCATACCAAGGTAAAGCGGAAAGAAAATCTAATCAGAAGCTGCCTAACATGCAGCCTTCACACAAGTACTGATATGTAAATAGTTGCTAGTCCCTCTAAAGATATTTCTTTAGAGGGGTTTTTTGCATGTTTTTGAGAGAGTTCGTATATGCATAAGGAAAGGAGCTGTTTTATGATAATTACGTCTTAAGTCTTAGATGCGATTCCTTTTTAAGTCTATGGAAAAAATATTGCTTATCCGTTATTGTATAAGCATAAGAGTAATATAATTGAAACCTTTTTTTCACATAGTTCGTATAAAAATAAAAGACGTAAAGTCAGGAGTCGATCAAATTGAACTCATTTTTGCTTTTTCTCATCCGAACGGGTGTTGCGCTGCCAACAGGGATATTGACTTGGTTTGTTAGCATGTTTGCATTCAATCAAGGTTTCTTCCTATCAGTCATATATGCGGTGGGACTCGGGACTGCTGCTTATTTCCTAGCCGATGGAATCAGCTCCCACAGATTTTTAAAGAAGCATGCTTTGACAAGAAAAGAGTATAAGTTTATTCAAAAACAGCTTAAAGAAGCAAACAGCAAGATATCGAGGCTTAATCGGGCGATGTTACAAATCCGCCATTTGCCGTCTATAAAGAAGAGAATTGATTTTATCAGGGTGACGAAAAAAATCTACCGTTTGACAAAACAGGAGCCGAAAAGATTCTACAAGGCGGAAAAGTTCTATTATTCCCATTTGGATTCTGCTGTAGAAATAGCGGAAAAATACGCTTTGCTTTCTGCCCAGCCAAAGAAAAATTATGATTTGCAGGAAACGCTGACTGAAACGAGAATTACTTTAGAGAAGCTGTCATTCACACTGGAGGAGGATCTTCATGAGATTCTTGCAGATGACATCGATGACTTGCATTTCGAGATGGATGTAGTTCGTCATACTTTGGACAGCAAAAAATTAGATAATAAGCCAATTGATGAAAGCAGGAGGTTAAAATGACCGAAAGGGATGAAATTCAATTAAACGAGAGCTTGCAGAATAGTCCTGCAGAAAAGGCGAATTCACATCGCCTTTTTCCTGTTTTATCTGAACAAGAGCAGCTTGAAGCGAAAGCGCTTGCCGATAGCCTCGATTGGTCCAGTCATCATGCCCTGATAAATTTCGGACATGATGCGCAAAAACGGCTCCTTACTTTTTCACAGACGATGATTGACCATGTCCAAAGAAAGGATGTAGGAGAAGTAAGCAGTATTATGAAGGATTTAATGGTGCGGCTTGATGACATCAATCCTGATGAATTATCGGTTAAAAAGAAGGGGCTGTTTTCTCGTCTTTTCGGCAGAGCAAAGTCTTCTGTGCAGGAGATACTGTCTCAATATCAAAAAACAAGTGCTCAGATTGACAGGATTAGCGTAAGGCTTACAAGAAGCAAAAATTTGCTTATCTCAGATATTCATTTGCTGGAGCAGCTTTATGAAAGCAACAAAAAGTATTTCCATGATCTAAATATACTGATTGCAGCTGCAGAAACAAAGCTTGCAGAGGTAAAGGAGCAAATAATCCCAGACAAGAGAAAGCTTGCATTAGAGCTTCAGGACGAAATGAAAATGCAGGAGGCAGAGGATATGGAGGACTTTGCTGAAAGATTGGAGAAACGCATCTACGATTTAAAAATCAGCAGACAAATTACCATCCAGACAGCACCTCAAATCAGACTGATTCAGCAAACAAACCAGACCGTTGTGGAGAAAATCCAGTCTTCCATTATGACAGCAATTCCCCTGTGGAGAAATCAACTGTCCATTGCATTAACATTATTGAGGCAAAAGCATGCAATGGAAACAGAAAGCAGTCTCCGCAACACCACAGGTAATATTATTGAAAAAAACACAGAAATGATCCGTATGAATGCAAGCGGCAGTCAGGGGCAAATCCTAGAGATTGCTGAACTGAAAGAAACTCAGCAAAAGCTTTTGTCTGCAATTGAAGAAACAATCGCCATCCAGGTAGACGGCAGCCAAACAAGACAGCAGGCGGAACACGAATTAAAAACGGTCATTCAGCTCGATAAATAGCAGGCAGGAGTGGTAAAGATGGAAGCAAAGCTTAAGATCGTTCCATGCACTGATGCGAATCGGAGACTTTTAAAAAATTACCGCTTGAAAAAGGGGCAGGAGCAGTGGACGGCCATGCCTCTTGCTGCAATGGAACAATGTGACACAGATAAAGATAGATATCCGTTTCTGCTGCTATGGGATTTGCAGCTTGCAGGTTTTTTCGTTCTGCATAAAGGGAAAGGTGTGATGGAATACCACAGCAATAAGAACGCCATATTGCTGCGCGCCTATTCGATTGAAGCAAGTTACCAAGGTAGAGGATTTGCTGGAAGCATGCTAAAGCAACTTCCTGAGTTCATAAAGGGCTCGTTTCCTTCTGCAGATGAACTGATTCTTGCCGTTAACGAGGACAATGAGGCTGCACAGCATGTTTATGAGAAGGCAGGCTTTGCAGACAGAGGACTGCGTGCTGCCGGAAGTGCCGGCCACCAGCTGGTTTTACACAAGAACATATAAAAAAAATCACCCTAAAATCTTTAAGGTGATTTTGTTATATTTTAATCTCTTGATGGAGAATAAGTTCTTTTCGTTCCATTTATCAAGGAAGCAAAATCAACTCGCTTATTGATAACGTAGATGATCGGAATCCCGACTGCAAGGACGACAAATTCGCCGACTGCTGTTGTAAGCCATGTTGCCCAGAATGGAAAGTCCAATGCTAAATGCAATTCAAAGGCAATAATAAACATCGTGAAGGTAAACACGATAGTATTAATAATCATACGCTTAACAATGTTTTTTACATAGCGACCAACTACTATGGTAATAAGCAAACTGATAATAGACTGGCCAACACCAAATATAAGGTCATAAGGAACCATTGGCGAAAAGAATAAATTAGCTAGAAATACTCCAGCAACTATTCCGTAAATGTATTTCTTATTGAAGACAACAAGATGATTAAACATTTCGGATAAGCGAAACTGGACATTCGTAAAGCCGAATGGAGCAATTGCAACAGTGACAGAAATGTACAATGCTGCAATCACACCGTTTACTGCAAGTGTTTTTGTATTCATTTTTTTCTCTCCCTTAGTTTTTTTACGTGGGATGGTTACGAACCACGATATGAAAATATTATAAAACCAAACAATAATCCTACATTAAAAGGGTATGTGAGTCAATATAATTTTATCCTAATATAATTAATAGCCCTACGCACTGTGGTGTGCATAATATGTTTTCTCTTCACACATATAATAAATATTAGCCAATTGTAAAATGCAGCTTTGAGAGGAATGGTGATTTAGTGAAAGCATTAGTATTGCAATCTGACTTTGGTTTAAGTGACGGAGCCGTTTCAGCTATGTATGGAGTGGCCAATTCCGTTCAACCTGATTTGCGCATTTTTGACCTGACGCATGATATTCCGCCTTTTAATATATGGGAGGCTTCTTATCGCCTTCTACAAACTGTGTCTTACTGGCCGAAAGGAACTGTATTTGTTTCTGTAGTAGATCCAGGTGTTGGATCAGACAGAAAGAGTATCGTTGTAAAAACTTTAGAAGGCCATTACATAATCACGCCTGACAATGGCACGATTACACATATGCTTCATGCAATAGAAGAAGTTCGCGTGCTTGATGAAACAAAGAATCGCCTTCCAAACAGCGGTGAGTCATACACTTTTCATGGCAGAGATATTTATGCCTATACAGGTGCGAGACTTGCTTCAGGACAAATAAGCTACCAAGATATCGGACACTCCACAGAAAAGGAAGCAGTTGTAACATTGCCTGTTGTAAAAGCGGTACTGGCTAATAATGAGCTTAATGGCATTATTGAAATACATGATAATCGGTTCGGAAATATATGGACGAATATCCCGGCGTCTATGGTAAAACAAAGCGGAGTAAAATATGGAGATACATTAACTGTCACAATCAATTATAATAAGGAAGAAATCTTCAAGGATAAAGTTCTTTTTGGTCATTCTTTTGCTGACGCTGCTATTGGCGAACCTATTGCCTACTTGAATTCTCTTCATTATTTCAGTCTCGCTATTAACCAGAAGTCGATGGCAAACAGATATAATTTAGGAACAGGCAATGAGTGGAGAATACTAGTAGAGAAATAAATGAGATAACCAGACGCGTTTATAGCGGTCTGGTTTTTTTGTTTTTATAAAAGAAAGATAGTATTTATAGAAAATTTAGAATATAATAAAAATATTCTATTTTGTAAAACGAAATAAATGAAAGAAGGGGTAATTTTTGAGAGAACAAGTTGCTGCTGTGAAAACGAAAGGTGTATTTGATCAATTGCTGGAACATTCCCTTGTGCAAAAAGGGCTGGAGTATTTGCTAAAGGATGCAGATGCAACGCTGGAGGAGCAGATTGAGCTCACAAAAATACCGGCGCCTTCTTTTATGGAAGCGGAAAGAGGCAGAGTTTATAAGGCGAAGCTGGAGCTTCTTGGTCTTGACGATATTCAGGAAGACAGACACGGCAATGTGTTTGGAATTCGCCCTGGCACTGGTAAAGGTCCAAGAATTTTCGTATGTGCTCACTTGGATACTGTTTTTCCGAATGGGACAGATATAGTTGTCAGAAGAGAGAATGGCAAGGTGTTTGCTCCGGGAATTTCTGATGATGGCCGCGGGCTTGCAGCTGTACTAACACTGGTGCGAGCATTTAATGAGACAAACATTCAGACAGAAGGCGATATTATTTTTGGAGCAACAGTGGGAGAGGAAGGACTCGGCGACTTGAGAGGAGTAAAGGGCTTGTTTGCGGACAGGACGGATATAGACGGCTTTATTTCCATCGAGCCTGGACATCCGGAGCGCATTACCTATCTCGGGACAGGAAGCCATCGTTTCCACATTACTTATAAAGGATCAGGAGGCCACAGCTTTGGCGACTTTGGTATCCCAAGCCCGATTCATGCACTCGGCAGAGCAATCAGTAAGATCGGTGATATAAAAACGCCTGACGAACCGAAAACAACCTTTAATGTCGGTACTATAACAGGCGGCACTTCAGTAAATACAATTGCCGAAGAAGCCAGCATGATGCTTGATATGCGTTCTAATTCTGCAGAAGAGCTTATTCGTCTCGAAGAGCAGGTCATGGATATTCTCCACAACTCGGCAGAAGAGGAGAACAATCGCTGGAACAGTGAAAAGACAGCGATTGAAGTGACAATTAAGCAGGTAGGTGACAGACCGGCAGGCGCACAAAGCCCAGAAGGAGAAATTGTGCAGACAACGATTGCAGCAGCAGCTTCTCTCGGCTTGAACCCTGTGCTGTCACAAGCCTTCAGCACAGATTCCAATGTACCGATCAGCCTTGGCATTCCTGCTGTGACATTAGGTGGCGGTGGCAGTAACAGCGGCGGTTTTCACACTTTAGAGGAGTATTTCGATCCAACAGATGCCCATATCGGACCGCAAAATATCTTTTTGACGATATTAGGACTAGTAGGAATGAGAGATGTAACAGCACCATTACTATCAAAGAAATAATAGATAAAGCAGAGAACTAAGTTTCTCTGCTTTTTTTGTGTGTAAAAAGCCGTTCCTAAAAATTTTTTGGGAAACTTTTAAAAAATATTTCCCTCGACTTATTCCTGACACATTTCTTTTATATTCTATTACTTGTAAGAGGCACAAGCCTATTGGAACTAAGAAAAAATGCAAGTTAAGCATATAAAATATAACAAGAAAGAGGATGAGAAGAAGGATGAAGAAAAGCATAAAGAAATGGATCGTTAGCGGAGTTATTGTTGTAGTAATTGGTGGAGGTTTTGGTTCCTACTTTTATTTCACAAAAAATGATACGCAGCAAGTAGCTGCACAGGCAACGACACAAACCGCTGCTGCAGAAGTTGGAGATGTAGAAATTAATGTGAGCGGAACTGGCAGCATAGCAGCTATTAATACAGAGGCAGTAACCTCTGTCGGCAATGCAACAGTCGATGAGGTGAATGTAGCAGTTGGAGATGAAGTCGAAGAAGGAGATGAACTTGTTACATTTGAAGATGATACGCTTGACCCGATTACAGCTTCTTTCTCTGGTGAAATTACGGCGCTTAATGTAGAAGAAGGCGACAGTGTTTCAATGGGAACAGAAGTATTGACAGAAACAGACTATGATAATTTAGAAATGGTTGTAAATGTGGACGAGCTTGATATTTCTAAAGTTGAGAAAGGACAAGAAGCTACGATTACAGTAAGTGCTTTAGAAGACAAAGAATTTACAGGTGAAGTAACGAATGTTGCAAAAGAGGCAACTTCATCTGAAGGTTCTAGTGTGGCAAAATACGAGGTAACAGTAAAAGTTAAAAAACCTTCTGGATTATTAGTTGGGATGACAGCAGAAGCAACTATCACAACGGACAGTAAAACAGATGTAGTAACAGTTCCAGTCGAAGCAGTACAAAAAGAAGATGATGAATATTATGTTCTAATCCCGTCTGGATCTTCAACAACTGAGGAAGGTTCAACAGCAACAGCAACAACAAAGCAGACTGTAGAAGTAGGTTTGGAAAATGAAGATGTTGCTGAAATTACAAGTGGATTAGAAGAAGGAACTACAGTTGTTCTGCCAACATTTGAATCAAGCAGTGACAGCAGCAGCCAGCAGGGCATGCCAGGCGGAGGGCAAATGCCATCAGGCGGACAAATGCCAAGCGGAGGGCAAATGCCATCAGGCGGCTTCGGCGGCGGAGGTGCTAACCAGTAATGATTGAAGAAAATAGAATTGTAGAAATTAAGAACTTAAATAAGCAATATACACTTGGCGGAGAAACGGTCAAGGCACTGGATAATGTGAGCTTCTCTATTAATAAGGGCGACTTTATTGCCATCATCGGTCCATCAGGGTCAGGCAAATCGACCTTGATGAATATGATCGGCTGTCTGGATACACCAGATTCTGGCGAATACTTCCTTGATGGGCAAAATGTCTTTCAATTAAAAAGCAAACAGTTAGCAGATGTAAGAAATCATAAGATTGGCTTTATCTTTCAGTCATTCAATCTGTTGACGAAGCAATCGGCATTTGAAAATGTAGAACTGCCGTTAATTTACAGAGGAATGAACAGCAAGGAACGAAAAGAAGTTGCTTTGACTGCTTTAAAAAAGGTAGGATTGCTGGAACGTGCTGGCCATAGGCCGACTGAATTGTCAGGTGGCCAGCAGCAGCGTGTGGCGATTGCCCGCGCTCTTGCCGGCAACCCGCCGATCCTGCTTGCGGACGAACCTACAGGGGCGTTGGACAGTAAGACAGGAGTAGAAGTGATGAAGCTAATCAAGGATTTGAACAAGCAAGGACATACAATTATATTAATCACCCATGATCTTGAAATAGCGAAGCAGGCTAAGAGAGTCATCCGTATTCAAGATGGAAGACTCAGGGAGGAAAAGGAGGTAGGAGTTTCTTGAAATTAGGGCAAGCAATAAAAATATCATTTAAGAATATAACCATGAACAAGCTTAGAGCCGTTCTGACGATGCTTGGAATAATTATCGGAGTTGCTGCTGTAATTGCCTTGACCTCTTTAGGAATGGGTGCTTCCCAATCGGTTTCAGAAGAGGTTTCCAGTCTTGGCAGCACAACTGTTTCCGTATCACTGTCTGGCAATTCAAGCGATGAGGAAGTCGTCACATATGATGAACTCATGTCCTTTGAAGATTTGTCGGAGGTAGAAGCAGTAGCACCGACGGTTTCTACTAGCAGTACATTGAAAAACGGTACAACATCAAGCGAAGGTGTTACTGTAACAGGGATTAACAATTCCTACGAAGATGTAAATGACATTACGGTCCGCTCTGGGCGCAGCATTATGGATATTGATTTGGATAACCGTAATAAGGTCGTCGTGTTAGGCGCCAATGTTGCTACAGAACTGTTTGGTTTTTCAAATGCTGTTGACCAGACTATTAAAATAGATGGCACAACTTTTAAAGTAATTGGTGTGCTAGAGGAGCAAGGTGAAGAACTGTCAGGCTCTGTTGATGATCAAGTATTGATTCCTTTAACAACAGCACAGCGCTTTATCGGGCAAACATATGTAACATCAGCTACAGTTAAAATGACATCTGAGGATACTGTTGAAATTGGAATGGCAAAAATGGAGCAGGATTTATACAACCAATTCGGCGGTGACGAAACATCCTATTCTGTCCGCAATCAATCTTCTGTATCTGATGCCCTTGATTCTGTCAGCAATACAATGACATATCTGCTTGCAGGTATCGCAAGTATTTCCTTAATTGTCGGAGGAATTGGCATCATGAACATTATGCTTGTATCTGTTACAGAAAGAACAAGGGAAATCGGGATAAGAAAAGCAATTGGAGCGAAGAAAAAAGATATCATGTTACAGTTCTTAATTGAAGCGGTTGTTTTAAGTGCATTTGGCGGAATACTCGGTGCCTTGATTGGACTTGGAAGTGCTGAGGTGCTGTCAAGCATGCTTGATATGACAATGCAGATCACTTGGTGGATTGTCGGAGGTTCGGTAACCTTCTCTATCTTAATAGGGATAATATTCGGCATCTTCCCTGCTAACAAAGCATCAAACTTAAGCCCGTTAGAGGCCTTGAGGTATCAGTAATATTTAGGGTCAGGCTTTTGCTAGTATAGTAAAAGCCTGACCCTCTTTTCATAGGTGATAGTTTTTTATCCCTTTATTCTTGTATAATGAGTAAAAAACAAAAGGACTAATTAGAGATGAAGCATATATTAATTGTTGAAGATGAATTGGCAATAAGCATGGTGCTTGGAGCTTACCTTGAGAAGGAAGGTTTTGCGGTGAGCTATGCATACAATGGACAAGAGGCGTTAGATAAAATAGAAGAAACAGTGCCGGCATTGGTTCTTCTTGATGTTATGATGCCCCATATGGATGGCTGGGAAGTGCTTGGCCATATCCGCAAAAAAAGTGCATGTCCTGTCATTATGCTTACTGCACTTTCCGATACAGATCAAAAGCTGAAAGGCTTTGACACAGGAGCGGACGATTATATAACGAAGCCATTTGTAGCGGAAGAGGTAATAGCAAGGGTGCATGCTGTTTTGCGCCGCTCCCCGCAATATCAGGCAGAGGAAGATGTCACTTATTATGGAAACTTGAAAATAAATAATCTATCACACCAAGTGTTTTTAAATGGAATTGAAGTTCCGTTTACACCGAGAGATTTGTCTGTACTGCTCTTTTTGGCTGGCAACCCAAACCAGACTTTCACAAGAGATCAGCTGCTGGACCACGTATGGGGCAGTGATTATGATGGCAGTGACAGGGCGGTGGATTTAGCGATTAAAAGAATTAGGAAATTATTGAATGGATGGGATGCAGGATATGGGGAAATTAAAACATTACGCGGACTCGGCTATCAATTCTATATTCAAGAAAAAAAATAAAGAAAAAACACCCCTTCTATATTATTGGACAAAACGATATTTATTTACATTAATAGTCGGACTTGTCATCATCGGAGTAGTTTCCATTCTCTGGATCCGCCATAATGCCTTGGCGAACAGGCTTGAATTGACGAAGTTCGTTGCCCAAGAAATAGCAGGAAGAGCAGGCGATGAAGATTTGGAAAATATCTGGGACGTCAGGTTTCCATTTATGCAGGACAGGCAGGATTCGCAAAGCATCTATCAGCCAATGAGCATTTATATTAAGGCTGAATCAGGTGAGGTAAATCTCCTTTCTCCTATGCAGGACATGGAGCCGAACAGCCCTAAGTCAGAAATGAAGGAGCCTGCTCCAAATAATACGGATCAAGCATCTGCGATTGAAGATTTGGATATGGTGGAAGATTTAACTGTGGAGACAATCACCTTAAGCGATAACAGAAAGGCATCTGTTATAATTGCCCCTATCTTGAAAGACGATAAGTTGGCGGGAAACGTGTATATTATCCAGCCCCATGATCAGCTCCGCATTAATACAGAGGAATATCAATTACTTGGTCTTCTTCTGACAGGTCTTGCCATCCTTGGGTGGCTTGTAATCTACTCTTTGTCAAAGAAGCTGGCAAAGCCTGTGGAGGAAGTCGCAAATGCGGCACAAAACTTAATGAATGGCAATTATGATATTCGACTCAACGAAGATGTTCAGGAAAAGGAGCTGCATCAGCTCGTATTATCTTTTAATGAAATGACGAAGAGGCTGCAAACATTAGAGGGACTGCGGACACAGCTTCTCGCAGGTGTGACGCATGAGCTGAAAACACCAATTACTTCTATTAGCGCCCTCGTTCAAGCTGTGAATGATAATATTATTACAGATGACAGAAAAAAAGAGTTTTTAGCGATGAGCTTAAAGGAAGCGAAACGGCTGCAGAGCATGGTGGAGGATCTCCTTGATTTTAACAGCTTTAGTGCAGGATCTATTAGAGTCCATTTCGAGAAGACAAATATTCAAGCAGCTGTTAAAGAAATTATCTATCAGTGGGAAATTGTCCATGCAGATGCGTTAAAAGATGTGAAGGTAACCTATACTAGTATGGAAAAGCAAGTGTTCGCCAATATCGACAGTGTCCGCTTGCAGCAAATCGTGGTCAATCTGCTTAATAACAGCCTTCATGCCATTAAAGGCAAGGCTGATGCAGAACTGTCAGTCAGCCTTAAATATGACAATGACAACGTCTTAATTACGGTCGAGGATAATGGATATGGTATTCCTGTTGAGGAGCAGCATTTTATTTTTGAGCGCTTCTACAGGGGAAAAAACAAGAAGGACGTAGAGCGTGGACTTGGATTAGGATTGCCATACAGCCTGCTTTTGGCAAAAGCGCTTGGAGGGCTTTTATCTTTACAAAAATCCAATGGTTCTACTACAATGTTTTTATTGAAATTGCCATTATGGAAAGAAGAAAGCAACTAAAATATTTATCTTCCCGTCATGAAAGGCATCAAAAGGAGTGCAGCATGTTGAATATGCCCAAAGAGAAATTTTGCAAAGATTCATTAGTAGTAAAGACAAGCAGAATCTTTCCGATTGATACAAATAATCATAATTCTTTATTTGGCGGAAAGCTGATGAGCTATATTGACGATGTAGCATCAATTAGTGCTTCAAGACATTCTAGAAGCAATGTCGTTACAGCTTCCACCGATTCCGTTGATTTTTTAATTCCGATAAGGCCGACTGATTCGGTTTGCCTTGAGTCTTATGTCACACATACAGGCAAATCCTCAATGGAGGTATTTGTGAAAGTGGTGGCAGAAAATTTAAAAACAGGTGAACGCAAGCTTGCCGCAACGTCATTTTTGACATTTGTAGCTCTTGATGAGGAAGGAAAGCCAACAAGGATTCCACAGGTAGTTCCTCAATCTGAGGAAGAGCATATGCTTTTTAATACAGCAGAACAGCGGGTTAGAGTAAGAAAAGACAGAAGAGAGCACAGCAAAGCATTTGCGAAAGTGGTTAAAACAGATGCTCCGTGGATTTAAATGAAAAACAGAAGGCGAAATAAGCCTTCTGTTTTTTTGTGTTTAACAATGTTGATAAGCACAATGGGAAGCTTGTTTTATTAAATGGAAAGAAGTAAAGAAAAGACCAGTTATTTCGAGAAATAAAACATATGTCTGGAAATAAAAAAATTTTGAAAATATGCCGTTAGATTATCTGACAATATGAAAGACACTTGTTTCATCCGAGATTATAATCCTTACATAAGTATAGCTAATGATGGCACATCTGCCAGAAGAGGTTATCTGTTTGCAATACCGCTTTAAAAAAGTACATAGCAAATAGGAGGAGAACTATGTTATCCAAAAAGGCATTATCAATCGCAATGACAGCTACTTTAGCACTTGGGTTTTTAAGTGGATGTGCTTCTTCCAGCTCTGACTCCTCAGGAGACAGTGATGGAGGAAAACAGGTAATTAAGATTGTTACACAATCACCTCTATCTGGCGGAAGTGCCACATTAGGGGAAGCGATCAAGCTGGGAGCACAATTGGCAATCGATCAGCAACAGGACAAATTCGCTGATTTGGGCTTCGAGCTGAAGCTGGAGGCACAAGATGACCAAGGCGATCCGAAAAAAGGGGTGGCTAATGCTCAGCTGGTAGCAGCAGACCAAGCGGTGCTAGGTGTTGTCGGCCATTTAAATTCAGGTGTGTCCATCCCAGCATCTGAAGTGTATGAAAATAATAAACTTATCAGTATTTCTCCTGCAAGTACAGCAACAGATTTTACGGACCGTAACTTGGAGACAGTCAGCCGAGTAGTTGCCCGTGATGACTTCCAAGGCCCAGCTGGTGCTGAATATGCGATAAACACATTAGGAGCAAAGAAAATATTTATTATTCAAGACAAAACCGCTTATGGCTCAGGATTGGCTGAGGCCTTTAGAGGTGCTGCAGAGGAGATGGGAGCTGAAATTGTAGGATTTGAGGGAATCACGGTCGGGGAGAAGGACTTCAATGGAGTTCTAAATCAAGTTACTTCTAAACAGCCGGACATGATTTATTATGGAGGGCTGTATGCCGAGGGTGGCATCCTTGTAAAGCAAGCTCGTGAAAAAGGCCTAGATATTCCATTTATGGGTGGAGACGGCCTTGATTCATCTGCATTTGTTGAAATTGCCGGTGACGCTGTCAAAAACACATTCCTGACATCTGTTGCAGGCGATACGACAAAAACAGAAGAAGGCACAAAGTTTGCGGACGACTATAAAGCAGCCTTTAATAAATCAATTGAATCATATTCAGCATATGCTTATGACAGTGCCGGGGTTTTGCTTGCAGGCATTGAAAAAGCCATTGAAGAAAATGACGGCAAAATGCCTACACGAGAGGCAGTGACAGAGGCAGTACGCGGAACACAGGATTATAAAGGTGTTGTAACAGAGGTAGGCTTTGATGAAAAAGGAGATAACAAGTACGCTAAAATATTCATTTATAAATTTGATGAAGCTTCTTACCCGGCAACATTAGACGGTGAGATCTCTCAATAAGCCTTGCAAATTCTTTTAAAAGATGTGCCAATCTTCTAGAAAAGGACGGCATATTTTTAGAAAAAGGGTATGAGTGTTCATACCCTTTTTCGTTTCAATTACTACATAGGGGACTGCCCTTATCTTTCAATAAAAAAACTATAAAAGTGTGGGGAAGAATATGCTGACAGAAGTGTTGCAAACATTGCCGCAAGTTTTAATTGACGGTCTTGCTTTAGGAGCGGTTTATGCCGTTATCGCTTTAGGCTATACGATGGTTTACGGGATTTTAGAACTGATTAACTTTGCTCATGGCGAAATTTTCATGACAGGAGCATTTGTCGGAACAGCAGTGCTGATTGTATTGACAAGCCTTGGCTGGACCTCCATGCTTCCGGCGGTCTTGTCTTTAATTATTATGCTTGTCATCACAAGCTTGATTACGGGATTAATGGGGATGGGAATGGAAAGAGTTGCTTACCGTCCGTTAAGGAAGGCTCCCAAATTGATTGCCTTGATATCCGCAATCGGTATTTCCTTTCTTTTGCAGGATATTGTCCGTTTTATCACAGAGCTGTACAAAGGCAACTATATCCTGAACACTCCTTCCTTATTCTCAGGGCAGCATCAAGTGGGCTCCCTTTTAGGTGCTAACAATGCGAGCTTCAAAACCTCTTTTCTTGTTGTTATTATTGTTGCTGTTATTTTAATGGTTGGTCTTGACTTCTTTGTTAACAAAACTAAATGGGGGATGGCAATGCGAGCTGTCGCCCAGGACAGGGACACTGCATCACTCATGTCTATCAATGTGAATAAAGTTATTTCTGTCACCTTTTTTGTCGGATCTGCATTAGGCGGTGCGACAGGAGTACTATTTGCTGTCCAATATGGGACGATTGATCCTTATATTGGATTCATTTTAGGCTTGAAGGCTTTTACTGCAGCAGTACTTGGCGGGATTGGCAATATTCGCGGTGCAATGGTAGGGGGATTGCTTATTGGTCTAATTGAAATGTTTACAGCCGCAAACCTGTCGGTCATTACAGATGGAATATTAGGTGCAGAATACAAGGATGTTGCAGCATTTGCCATACTGATCATTGTGTTGATATTTAAACCAGAAGGCTTATTTGGCAAAGCCGTAGCCGAGAAAGTGTAGGTGGGTAAAATGGCAAATTTCATGACCACATTAAAAACAAGCAAACTTGCCCAAGGCATTCTCTTTTTCTTCTATGTATCTGTAACAAGTGCAAGCCTTTATCTTGCCCAGAAATCTGTCACAGCTTTTTTGCTTTTGCTGCTTTCATTGCTAATTCTCTATTTCATGAACTTCGGCAATAAGTGGAAATGGGCAGCAGGATTAGTTATCTTAGGTTTCATCCTTCCATATGCGGCAAGTCAGGGACCAACATACCAATCTTATATGGAAGTAGCAACAATGGTCGGGATTTATGTATGCATGGCCCTTGGTTTAAATATTGTCGTTGGTCTAGCTGGTCTCCTTGACCTAGGATTTGTTGCATTTTTTGCAGTTGGTGCTTATACATATGGGATATTTGCGACAGTACAGGCTTCTAACTTCATGCCGTTCGGTGAATATCCTCTTTCAGGTAACAGCTTTTGGATATTTATTATTATTGGCTTGTTTGTGGCCGCATTGTTTGGTGTCTTATTAGGAATACCAGTTCTTCGTGTGAAAGGTGATTATTTAGCAATTGTCACATTAGGCTTTGGAGAAATCATCCGGATTGTCTTTAATAACCTTGATAAGCCTGTCAATATAACGAACGGAGCAATGGGTCTTGCCAGCATCAGCCCGCCGGAAATATTTGGTATGACTCTTATCTTTCCTAATCAATATTATTATGTTGTTCTAGTAATGTTTCTTTTTGTCATTTACGCTGTGACAAAACTAGAGCATACGAAGCTGGGACGGTCATGGAAAGCAGTCAGAGAAAATGAGATTGCCGCACAGGCGATGGGGATCCCCCTTGTAAAAACAAAGCTGACTGCATTTGCGATTGGAGCCTCCTTTTCAGGAATGATGGGTGTTGTTTTTGCCGCAAAACAGATGTTTATTGATCCGACAAGCTTCACATATCTGGAATCGACAACCATTCTGGTGATGGTCATCCTTGGTGGGATGGGCAGTGTGCCTGGTGTTATTTTAGGAGCAGCAGTTGTCACTATTCTTAATTTGCAAGTACTGACAGAAATTACAGGCTGGCTCAGCCAAGTTGTTACTATTCCTGATGCATTATCGCCTGTTAAAATGCAGCGTTTTATCTTTGGAATATTGCTTGTAGTTATGACACTATACCGTCCGCAAGGGCTGATTCCAGCAAAAAACATCCGGTTTGATGTAAACAAACTGAAATCTCCGGAAAAGGTAGACACAAACCTGGAATCAAAAATACCAGTCGCAAGGAGGGATATATAAATGAATATTCTTGAGGTGACAGGCTTGACGAAAACATTCGGCGGCTTAATTGCGAATGCTAATATTGATATGGCGGTGGAAAAGAATACAATTACAGCAGTTATCGGTCCAAATGGGGCAGGCAAAACAACTTTTTTTAATATGATAACAGGAGTCTACAAGCCGACAAAAGGTTCAATTATGTTGAACGGTAAGCAAATTGCCGGTTTAAAGCCGCATGTTGTTGCCAAGCACGGAATTTCAAGGACATTTCAAAACATCCGCCTTTTCAGTGAGATAACAGTGCTAGAGAATGTTCTTATTGGGATGCATAACCGAATTAAGGGAAATATTATCGGCACTTTACTGCAGCTGCCGAGTGCAAGACAGGAGGAGGAGGAAGCTAAAAGGGAGGCATACAGACTGCTTGAATATGTCGGCCTTGCAGATGCAGTGAATGAAAGTGCCGGAAATCTGTCTTATGGTGCGCAAAGAAGGCTGGAGATTGCCCGCGCCCTTGCAACAAATCCAAGTGTACTGCTTTTAGATGAACCAGCTGCAGGCATGAATCCAAAAGAGACGGCCCTCTTAACTGATTTAATCCAGGATATATGCGCAAAGCTCGACTTGACTATCATTCTGATTGAACATGATATGAAGCTTGTTATGGAAATTTCTAATCATATCATCGTTTTAGACCATGGAGAAAAGATTGCTGAAGGTAGGCCTGAGGATATCAGATCCAATCCGAAAGTAATTGAAGCATACTTAGGAAAAGGTGCCGTATCACTTGCATAAGGGGGGAATTAACATGGATAAAATATTAGAATTAGTCGAGGTAGAGGCATCTTATGGAGGCATCCAAGCATTAAAGGGCATCAGTCTCCATGTAAACTATGGAGAAATTATTACATTAATCGGCAGCAATGGGGCTGGAAAATCTACGACATTAAAGTCAATCAGCGGGCAGGTACCTGTCAAAAGAGGAAGCATTATTTACAAGGAAAAGATGATTACTAACATTGCTGCACACAAAAGTGCGATATTAGGAATTTCCCAAGTTCCAGAGGGAAGAAGGATATTTCCTAAGCTGACAGTGAAGGAAAACCTGCTTATTGGCGCCTTTGCTGTAAAGGATAAGTCACTGATTGAAACAAGAATAAAAAAAGTGTTTGAGTATTTTCCGAGACTGAAAGAGCGGATAGACCAGAAAGGAGGAACGATGAGCGGCGGTGAGCAGCAAATGCTCGCAATTGGCCGTGCCTTAATGATGCAGCCAGAGCTGCTGATGCTTGATGAACCATCCATGGGTCTTGCGCCTATTATTGTTGAACAGATTTTTGAAATTATTAAGGAGCTTAACCGAGACGGAATGACGATTTTATTGGTAGAGCAAAACGCTTTTCAGGCACTGCAAATCGCAAATAGAGGTTATGTCATTCAGACCGGGGGAATTGTTCTGGAAGGATATGGGGAGGAACTTATTTCTAACAAACAAGTTCAAGAAGCATACTTAGCGTAAAAAAAACCAAAAGAGATTGAAATCTCTTTTGGTTTTTTACTGCATTAATAGTTCAAGAATTTTACACAAACTGGTTCTGGAGCATGAATTTCTGATTGAAGCAATGTCAGCTTGCCTGTTGCTTCATCTCTTTCAAACAATGTAAGTGTGTCCGATTGCTCATTTGAAGCTACGATGAACTTTTCAGTTGGATCAAGCACAAAATCACGAGGCCAGTTTCCTTCTGTTGAAGTATGCTCGATAAAAGTCAATGTTCCTGTTTCGCTGTTAACGCTAAAAAGGGCAATAGAGTTATGGCCGCGGTTTCCAGCATAGACAAACTTGCCGTCAGATGATAGGTGAATTGCGCTACCTTGGCTGTTTTCAGTAAAGTCGATCGGCAATGCAGAGATATATTGCAAATCTTTCAATTCGCCTGTTTCGCTGTTATAAGATAATGTGATAACTTCATTGCTTAATTCAGTCATCACATAAGCGAATTTGCCATTCGGGTGGAATGCAATATGTCTTGGTCCGCTTCCAGGTTTAACTGATAGGCTGCAAACTGTTTCCAATTGGCCGTCTGTCAGCTTATAAGTTTCAACTTTATCGATACCAAGGTCAACAGAAACGACAAAACGCTCATCTGGTGTAAAGCCTGTGAAGTGCATATGCGGCTTTTCTTGTCTCGCTGTATTTGGACCAGTGCCTGTATGCTCAACTTTTGCAGCCAATTCTTGAACAGCTCCATCAGTATTTAGTGGGTATGCCTCGACTGTTCCTTTATGGTAATTTCCAGTAAGTGTATAGCTTTTGTTTTCATCTACGCTAACATGACAAGGGGAAGCGCCTTCAGTGAACTGCTTGTTAATGAATTCAAGCTTTCCAGTAGTAGGGTCAACACTATAAGCGGCAACTCCTCCAAGTGAGCCTTCCTTACCTACAGCATATAGGAACTTATTATCTTTAGAAATTGTTGCGTATGTCGGGTTCTCTAATTCTGCAGCCAGTTCTACATTCGAAATTTTCTTTTCCTCTGTATCAAGCACGAAGGAATAAATTCCTTTACTAGTTGACTTTGTATATGTACCTACATATCCTATAAACTTCTTTGAATTTGTCATGAACAAGTCTCCTTTAAAAGATTTAAATATATTATAGCAAATTGTAAGCCCACTCACTAATAAAGAAGCTTCTAAAATGCAAATAGAGAGAAAATTCAAACGTACAGCAGTGTAGAAAAGGCGTAATATCAAGCCTTCTTAGTCTAGCGTATAAATAAAAAAATCATGAGCATACTAGTAGTTTGAGAGAGATAATTGCAATGTTTGTATTATGGAAAGGATAGAGAAATGAAGAAAAAAATATGGTTTAATCATTGGTTCACAACAGCTGCTCACTTTATTGACATGATCAAATACAATGCTGACGGAAATGATTTTGAGGTGTATGGCACCTCCATTAATGAGCATGCATTATATTTAAGCTACTGTGATGCAGCATTTATCGAACCAGATATTAGCGGGGAAGATTATATTGAATTTTGTTTGCGCTTTTGCAAAATTCATCGCATAAATATATTTGTTCCACGAAAAGAGAATGTACTTATTTCAAAAAATCTCCACAAGTTTGAGGAGCTTGGCGTAAAGGTTCTTGTATGTCCTGATTCTTCACTGATGGAGGTTCTTGATGATAAGGAAGCTACATATAAGCTGATGAGTGAGCATCCGGTACTTAAAACCGCGGTGAACATACCTGATTATGAGATTGTTAACACTGCTGAGGAATTCAAGAAAGCATATTTTACATTAAAAGAAAAAGGTCATAAAGTCTGCTTTAAACCTGTTATTGGAGAGGGAGGGAACGGCTTCAGAGTTATTCAGGAAAAGCTTGATTCCATTGATGAGCTTTTCTATCAAGGGATTAGTGCTAATATATCCTTGGATTCAGCGTATCAAATATTGAAGCAGCAGGAATCCTTTCCGCCTTTGATGGTGCTAGAATATTTAGATGGATATGAGTACAGCATTGACTGTCTGTCGTATGAAGGTAAATTGATGGCTGCTATCCCAAGAAAAAAGGGAAAAGGCAGGCTCAGGGAGCTGGAGGACAATCCATTGCTCTTAAAGCTGGCAAAAGAAATAAATGAAGCCCTTAAAATCCCGTTTATCTATAATATCCAAGTGAAATATCAAAACGGTATACCGAAGCTGCTTGAAATCAATCCAAGAATGTCAGGCGGCCTTCATTACAGCTGCTTAGCAGGAATTAATATGCCATACAGGGCAATAAAGCTTTTAATAGAGGGAAGAAAGGCAATTAAATATTTTCAGCCTCACTTTGGTATTAAATCAAGCTATTTAGAAAAGGAAATAGTGTTAAAAGATAATGCTTTCTACACAAAAATTGTGCATATGTAAGGCAAGAAAAACCTCGGTTAAACTGGGGTTTTTTTCAAAATAACAAACGGTTCTTTATAAGAAACAAAAGTTATTGACATAACGAACATATCGACGTATTATTAATTTATTAACACTTTATAACAAACAACATTTGTTCTTTATAAAGAAATTGTCTGTAAAGGTAATATTTTTTTGCTTATAGGTTCTTTATAGAGAACAAAAAATACTTGGGAGGAATACCAGTGGATGCCATTATCCAAACACTAAAAATGCGATATTATGCAAGGCTTATCAACAAGTACTCACAAAAATCAAATAAAGCGGCATTAGGTTTAGATAGAAATCTCTATTTCCAAAAGTACTGTTACTATCAAGATAAACTGAGAATGCTTCAGGAAGAGATATCTGCTGGCAGAAGTATTTAATATATTCATTTAAATTTACTGCAATTATACTAATTATTTAAGAAAACGAAATCCACCAGCAATTGCTAGTGGATTTTTCATGTTTAGACCCTGTGGAAAAAGAGCGTACTTATTCACTTACTTATACACATGCGAAAACTATAGGAGAGTGGTATTCCACAGATTTATTCACAATATCCACAGTTTTAATGTGGTTATCCTAGTGGATTTGTGGATAAGTTGGGATATGTAAGCATAAAAAATGAAAATGCTTTCATAAGTTAGAAAGTTATCCCCAGCTTTACCATGTAATGTATTTATTGACTTACTGTTTTCCTTGGTCGGATTGTCTGCTTGCAGCTCTATCCGCCATTTTAAATTCATGCTGATATGTGACCTCTTGCATGCTGGAAAGCTTTGGTTTCCCTTTGAATGCTTTTTTCTTATCCATTGCTGACATCCTTTCTAAATGAAGATAATGTTATTGTCTCCATTCTTGTTGGAAAGATACATCAGCAGAGGCTGGCGATGGCAGAATCTATCGTCTCATATGTAAAGGTATAGCCATGTTTAGTCAAGACAGAGGGAAAAACATGCTGCCCTTCTGCAACTAGCACACTCATTTCTCCTAATGCCAGCTTAAGAAAAGGAGCTGGAACTGGCAGCCAATGCGGACGGCCGAGCTGTCTGCCTATCGCTTTACCTAGAATACTCATCTTAACTGGAGCTGGTGCTGTGAAATTAACTGGACCTGAAATAGAATTATTATTTATAATAAACTCCATTGCGGCAACAACATCTTTAATATGTATCCAAGATGCCCACTGGTTTCCACTCCCTAAATTTCCGCCGGCAAATAATTTATAGGGAAGAAGCAGTTTCGGAAGAGCTCCCCCTTTTTCTGAGAGCACAAGACCGAATCGACAAAAAACCGTTCTGATGTCCTGCTCTGTTGCATGAGCAGCATGTGCTTCCCACTGTTTTACAGTATCTGCAAGAAAATCATTGCCTAGACTGGACTCTTCTGTAAATTTCATGCTTAAGGAAGTTCCATAAACACCGATTGCACTGGCGTTCATCCAAAGCTTTGGTCTGTTTGGAAGCTCTCTGATGATAGATAGAAGTCTGTCTGTTGACTTTACCCGGCTTTTGACGATTCTTTCTTTTCGTTCAGATGTCCAGCGGCCGCTGTTTAGTGATTCACCAGCAAGATTAATAACAATATCGATAGGTGCAGGAAGTTCAGCAGAAGAGCTTGTTAATGCATCATCCCAGTTAACAAAAAATAATTGTCCGCTGTTCTCCCGATTTTTGCTTCTAGTCAAACAATAGATAGCATGACCTTTTTGCGTTAAACTCTTTATTAGAGCATTACCGATCAAGCCGGTTCCGCCAGCAATCAGGAAATTCATTGTGTAATCCTCCCTAAATATTTTCTTTTTTATTATAATATTGACATGTATTTGAATCCTAGCCAGACGACTTATAGAGAAAGGGGGAAAAATGGGATGAAAATCAGTAAAATTACGAGGCAGAAAAATTTAAGCGACCGATATAATCTTTTTACGGAAAAAGCCGGCAAGGAAGAGTATGCATTCAGTGTTGATGAATCAATCCTAGTGAAGTATCAGCTCCGCAAAGGGATGGAACTTGATCCTCTTTTATTAAATCAAATACAGTACAGTGATGAAATCCGTAAAGGCTATCATACAGCTGTTAGATATTTGACAAGGATGAAGAGAACAGAAGCAGAGGTCCGAACACATTTGCGCACGAAAATCGAGGAAGACACAGTCATCGCAGAAGTCATTCGCAAGCTCTACGAAATGAAGTTTCTGGATGATGAGGATTATGCTTATTCCTATGTACGAACACAAAAAAACACTTCAGATAAGGGTCCTGAACTAATTAGAAGAGAATTAAGAGAAAAGGGACTGGGAGATGAATTAATTAGCAAAGCGTTAGTGGAGCTTCCTTTTGATGTTATGCTCGCAAACGCCGAAAAAATTGCTGCCAAGGCTTTAAGCAGCAATAAGAAGAATTCCTTTAAAATGGCCAAGCAAAAGGTAGAGCAGACTTTGACTAGAAAGGGTTATCCAGGTTCGGTTATTAAGGAAGTAAAGCTTTCCTTAGACGAGACAGGTGAAGAAGATGAGCTAGCTGCATTACGCGTTCACGGCGAAAAAGCTCAGCGTAAATTTTCCGCATATACAGGCTATGAATTTAAACAGAAGATGAAGCAGTTTTTATACAGAAAAGGCTTTTCCATTGAGTTAATTCAAAAATATCTGGACGAATTGGAGAGCTTTGAAGATTAACACGTAACACGCTAGTTCATTTTTTTTGCTGAAAGCATTTTTGTCATATAAAATAAAGCAAGATAGAAGGAGAAGGGGGAACTGAAGCAATTGCAAACGAAAAGGTACAGCTTGATGTCTGAATATGAATTACGGTCTGAAATCGCCCAGTTAAATGATAAGGCCAAAAAAGCAGAACAACTGGGCATCGTCAATGAATTTGCCGTGCTCGAACGGAAAATCGTAATGGCAAAAGCATATTTGCTCGACCCGAATCAATTTAAACAAGGTGAAGTGTATGAAATTGAGGGAGATCCTGGCGTGCATTTCACGATTAATTATATGAATGGTATTTTTGCGTGGGGCACGCGAGATAATGGTGAAGGGCAAGAAGAAGGCATCCCCATCTCCTTATTGAAAAAATAAGAGGCATAAGAGCGGGCAACCGTTCTTATGCCAATTTCTTCTTATTGTTTATGTCTATGTGATGAGGCATTCATTCTTTCTTGCGGATGGGTATTAATTGTGCCATCTGCTCTCTTAGATGCATACTCTGGTTTTGCTCTTGGCTCACCTTCAAATTTGTTCTCATTTATATTATCTACCCCTTTAACCATTGGGCTGTTCCTCCTTTATAGTTCATAATATATACTTGCACATCAATAGTATTTGTATCAGTTAAACAAACTATAAGCGTTAATTATAAGGAAAGAAGGTAGTTTTCATGTATGATTATCAAAAAAAACTTGTGGACAGATTGCTTGAGATAAATGAAAGTATAACAGTTATTCAGGCACAGACATGGGTAGAGCTGCTGTGGGAGGATTTTGAAACAACATATGCTAAGGCGGGAAGAGATTATAAAGGAGCAGAAATGACGGAGAAGGTTGTAAGCCAATGGATAGAAAATTATGGTCCAAATCTCCATGAATTTGTAGCGGAAAATCCGAAGTATAAAGACTTTCTTGCTGAAAATAAGCGAAGCTTCCATTAAAAAAATCCAGCAGATGCTGGATTTTTTGTGCAAGCAGATTAGTTTGTTATTATGTCAAGTTTCTTCTGAAGCTTCTCTTCACTAAATATCCAGCCTGTGTACGAGGAAATGATGTTCAGATTTGTATCGAGATGGACGACAGCGACAAATGGATAATGCCCATTGCTGCGGTAGCGCAAATCAATAAATCGGACCTGATATTGATCCTCTAGCTCTGTAACTTCCCAGCGATATACTGGGGAGAAGGAAAGGAAAGCAGACAGGTTGCTGTCTGTTTTTGCTGCTTCCAGCACAGGTGTGGATGGAATGGCAATCCGCTTAAATTGGTCATAAATTTCAATTTTATAGTTATGTGCTCTGCCGACATAAAAATACTCATCTGTCATTACGGCGACACGCCAATGGCCATATCTCATCGTTGGAGACAGGATGATAGTGTTTGCATCAGGTATGACTTCTTTTACTTTATGCTTCACCCTTCTTTGGGCCAGATAGCGGAGTATATAGTAAAAAAACAACACGATATATAACACGAGGAAAGTATATCCAGGTGGTGCTCCGAAAGCCCAAATAAACAGACCAACTACGTGCAAAGCAAAAATAATTGGATCAAATGTATTGATGAAACCGAGTGCTACCCATTTAGAAGAAAATGGTCTTAAAGCTTGTGTCCCATATGCATTGAAAATGTCGACGAATACATGGAGGAACACGGCAATAAATGTCCACATCCATAAATGGAGCAAGTTAGCTTCAGGAAAAAACGGATATAAAACAGCTACAATTATTAGCGGCCATAGTACCACAGCAGGAACTGAATGAGTTATACCTCTGTGATTACGAATATATACTGCGTTATTTCTTAGTTTTAATATAGTATCGACATCAGGAGCTTGAGAACCGGCTAATGTTGCAATCATCACGCTTATTGTTGTCGCATGGCTTCCTGCAACTGCTGGATCAAGAGTCGCCAAGCCTCCTAGCGCTAATCCCATTACTACATGTGTCCCAGTATCCAAAAATAAATTACCTCCCTGATTTTGCATAAGCAATTAATGGATAATGCTCTAATAATTTCTATAAAAAATAGCTTTATTTTTTTTATCAGTAAAGATACACTTTGATTTTAGACTAACTGAAAAAATTATCTCTGTTTACTTTGTGAAAGAGAAACATTATCTATACCTTATCATTGGGATTGTTTTCATAAAAGCCCAAAATGGGTTAGAAGAACACATTTTATGTTATTCCCCATTTCACAAAATATTAACATGGTGGAGGGTAAAAGTGAAAGAAGAAGGAAAAAGCCAATTGGACATACAGCAATTTAGAGATGACTTACTTAATTGGTTCATAGCAGAACAGCGTGACCTTCCTTGGCGCAAGGACAAGGATCCATATAAGGTTTGGGTTTCAGAAATCATGCTTCAGCAGACGAAGGTGGATACTGTTATTCCATATTTTAACCGGTTTATTGAACTGTTTCCGTCCATTAATGCATTGTCAGATGCAGAAGAGGAGAAAGTGCTCAAGGCTTGGGAAGGACTTGGATATTATTCTCGTGCTAGGAACTTACATAGTGCTGTGAAGGAAGTACGAGAAAAGTATGGTGGTGTTGTTCCGAATACTCCAGCAGAAATAGCAACATTGCGCGGAGTGGGCCCATATACTGCCGGTGCGATTCTCAGCATTGCCTACGGTGTACCAGAACCAGCCGTAGATGGAAATGTGATGAGGGTTTTATCGAGAATTCTGTCGATATGGGAAGATATCGCTAAGCCAAAAACACGAAAAACCTTTGAGGAAGCTGTGAGGATGTTAATATCTCATGAAAATCCGTCCTATTTTAACCAAGCATTGATGGAGCTAGGAGCACTTATTTGCACACCAACATCTCCTTCCTGTCTATTATGTCCTGTCCGTGAGCACTGCCAGGCTTTTATGGATGGCACACAAGGTGAATTACCAGTAAAGACAAAGAGTAAAAAACAGAAGACAGTTCAGCTAGCTGCAGTCATATTAGCAGATGAAAATGGCAGAACCTTAATTCACAAACGCCCAGATAAAGGATTGCTTGCCAACCTTTGGGAGTTTCCTAATATGGAAATAGTGCAGACACTTACAAGTGAAGCAGAGCAGTTAAAGGCAGAGATGTTGAGCAGATATGGAGCAACTATTGAAGTGGAGGAAAGCATCACAAGGATTGAACATGTTTTCTCACACCTTATCTGGCAGATTACGGTATATAAAGGGAAGCTTATCAAGCTTGAAGAAGAAACAAACACATTAAAAAGAGTGAATGCCAAGGAAATTGAACCATATCCTTTTCCGGTATCACATCAGAAAATGCTCAAATTTATCCCTGAAGCAGAATAAAAATGCCTGTCCCTTATTTTGGGAGAGGCATTTTTTATTTTAATCATAGCTGACTTCTGTGCCATGGGTCCAATCGGCTTCCTGCCTTTTCAGCCCGCCGCGATTTTCGATTTCCTCGATAATTTTTCTATGGATAGAGACACCTTCCACATTCAAGTATTGGGTCATTTGCTGCAAGGAATGATGAAAGTAGGCGAGTTCGCTGTCTTTCCATTCAGATTTATCAATCATTGCCAGTTCAGTCATATCTCTGCCGACATACATATAAGCACCTTCTTTCCCTTATTATCTATAAGTATTGTGTTGTTGTTGATTGCGAACTATGCATGGAACAGGTAAAATGTGAAGCGAAATAATGACGGAAGGGATTGGTAAAAAAGATGGAAAATAAAGTAGCTTTAATTACAGGCAGTTCTAGAGGGATTGGAAAAGCAACAGCACTGAAGCTCGCAGCAGCTGGTTATGATATCGTTATAAATTATGCAAGAAGCAAAAAGGCTGCAGAGGAAACGGCAGAGGAAATCAGAGCACTCGGCAGAAAGGCTCTTATAGTAAGGGCGAATGTCGGCGATGTGGACAAGATTAAAGCGATGTTTACTGAAATAAAGGAGGAATTTGGCAGACTGGATGTATTTATTAACAATGCCGCATCTGGAGTACTGAGACCAATTATGGAGCTTGAGGAATCACATTGGGATTGGACGATGAATATAAACAGCAAGGCGCTGCTGTTTTGTGCGCAAGAGGCAGCAAGGCTAATGGAAGACGGCGGGAAAATTGTCAGCATCAGCTCATTAGGATCCATCCGATATTTAGAGAACTATACAACAGTAGGTGTGAGCAAGGCGGCAATGGAGGCATTGACAAGGTATTTAGCTGTTGAACTGTCACCAATGAATATTGTAGTTAATGCTGTTTCTGGTGGAGCGATTGATACAGAGGCATTAAAGTCATTCCCAAACAGGGAAGAGCTGTTAAATCATTCTGCAGAAAGAACGCCTGCAGGCAGAATTGTAGAAATAGATGATATGGTGAATGCTGTCATGTTTTTAGTTAGCGATGATGCAAGTATGATAAGAGGGCAGACAATTATTGTCGATGGAGGAATCTCTTTATTAGTATAAGGAAAAGGACTGGGGCTTCCGGTCCTTTCTAATGTTTATGAGCTAATTTGCCAATAAACTCAAACGATTGAATATGAGTCTTGGTCAGTTCAATTACTTCTTTGATGAATTCTTCTTGTGATTCCTTGAAGCCGTCCCGAATCCAATTTAATATTAGCCCGTAGAAGCCGTAAGCCGTATAGCGTTTAAAATAATCCATGTTAACAGGGATATGGTTAATTGTATCAAAGATGAATTGCTCTTTATAGATTTTCAAAATAGTCTGCGGGAAGTTAGTATGTAATCCTGGTAATGTATCTTCATACTTTATCAGCTCAAAAAAATTACGGTTTTTGTATATGTAAGCAACAATACTGAAAGACTGCGGATTAAGCTTTTCTGTATAAAATTTATGGCCATGCATGTATGGTTTGCCGACTGCTGCTTCTAAACCTTCCAGCTTTGAAACAAGCAAATCTTCTGCCAGTTCTATTTTATCAGGGTAGTGAATGTAAAAAGTGCTGCGGTTATAGGAGGCATGGTCCACAATGTTTTTAACTGTGACAGCGTGATAGCCTTTTTCTTTTATAAGTTCTATTAATGCTTGCTTCAGATGTTCTCTCGTCCGGTTTTGCCGATTTGTTGCCGGATGTTCTTGATCCATGAAAAAAACCTCCCTGAAAATAGACAGATTTATCGCAAGTGTCTAACTAATAGTCACTTAATGATATCTTAATGATTGTTAATTGTGAACAAAAGAGTAAAATTTAATTTGTAATTAAGCATATTCATCAAATAGTCTAGTACTTTTTATAGGAATATGTAAGCATATTTTTTAGGGGGATTTACAATGGGAAAATTACAAGATAAGGTTGCAGTAATCACAGGCGGCGCGTCTGGTATTGGCGCAGCAACAGCACGTTTATTTGTCTCAGAAGGTGCTAAAGTTGTGCTTGTAGACCTAAATGAAGAAAAAGGAAAGGCCTTCGAGTCAGAATTGAAAGCGCTTAACGCTGGAGCTCTGTTCGTTAAAGCTAATATTACAAGTGAAGATGAGGTTGCTAATATCTTCAAGCAAACGATAGATGCATTTGGCAAAGTTGATATTGTTTTCAACAATGCAGGTATTGGCCGTGTTCAGCCTTCACATGAATTGGACTATTCCGAATGGCGCCAAACAGTAAATGTAGATTTAGATGGTGTTTTCTTAGTGGCACGTGAAGCTATCCGCGAAATGTTGAAAGCTGGAGGAGGCACGATCGTCAATACAGCTTCCATGTACGGATGGGTTGGTTCACCAGGTTCTGCTGCCTATAATGCGGCAAAAGGTGGCGTTGTTAACTTAACTCGCTCTCTTGCATTAGAATATGCTGAACAAAATATACGTGTAAATGCGCTTTGCCCTGGATTTATTGATACACCAATCATTCCAGAAGAAAGCAAATTAGCACTCGCTGCAGCAACACCTGTAAAACGTCTCGGCAAAGCAGAAGAAATGGCAAAAGCTGTCTTGTTCCTAGCTTCTGATGATTCTTCTTATATGACAGGGAACAGCTTGATAGTAGACGGCGGTTATACTGCACAATAATTCAATTACGGCTTAAACATGAAAAGGGGGAAGAGGACGATGGAAAATCGTTTTGATGGCAAAGTTGTGTTAATTACAGGCGCTGGCTCTGGCTTAGGACAGGCTTCCGCTCTGCAAATTGCGAAAGAAGGAGCTAAGCTGTCCCTTGTGGATTTAAATACTGCTTCTTTAGAAGAAACAAAAAAACAAGTGCTTGCAACAACACCAGAAGCAGAAGTTTTGCTTATTACAGCAAATGTAGCCGATGAGAAGGCAGTTGAAAGCTATGTAAACGAAACGGTTGCTAAATTCGGCAAAATTGACAGCTTTTTCAATAATGCTGGTATTGAAGGTAAACAGGATCTTACGGAAGATTTCGGTCTAGACGAGTTCCAAAAAGTCGTTAGCATAAACTTAAATGGTGTATTTTATGGCTTGAAATACGTATTGAAAGTTATGAGAGAACAAGGCTTTGGGTCTGTTGTTAATACTGCATCTGTAGGTGGAATCCGCGGTGTTGGAAACCAATCCGGCTATGCAGCAAGCAAACACGGCGTTGTCGGCTTAACTCGCAACTCAGGAATTGAGTACGGCCAATATGGAGTCAGCATTAAAGCGATCGCGCCAGGTGCAATTATGACACCAATGGTAGAAGGATCATTAAAGCAAATCGACCCAGACAACTGGGAAGAGGTCGGCAAACAATTTGTTGAACCAAACCCAATGAAGCGTTTCGGAAAACCAGAGGAAGTTGGCTACTTAGTTGCATTCCTGCTGTCTGATCAAGCTAACTTCATCAATGCGACTGTTATTCCAATTGACGGCGGACAGTCCTACAAATATTAATATTAAGATATAAGCTTCCATTTTCGCTTGCGATTGTTTTCCAGCTAAGTTTCAATAGCCCCCCAGGTTAACAGCTTTACTATGGAATAATTGCAAAAGATTTAACAGCTTAATTAGGGTCTTAGTAGAATTTAAAGCACGAGTTAATCTCGTGCTTTTTTATATGGATTTTATTGAAATTAAAAAAATAATGGATAGAACTTCTGCATCCGGGACAAATTATATTCGTGGAGGTGATAGTAATGGCTAAAAAAGCAGGTAGCACACAAACTGGTACTAACATCCAAGAAGTAAAACAACAAAACGCTTCAGTAACTTCTGGTCAACAATTCGGTACAGAATTCGCTAGCGAAACTGACGTACAAGAAGTAAAAAGACAAAACGCTCAAGCAGAGCAAAACAAATCTAAAAACTCATAATTATAGCTAAAAGATGAAGGCACTTTTCTTAGAGGAAAGTGTCTTCTCTTATTTCTCCTAAAAAAATCCTCGTATACTCCTAATGGAAAGTTCGACAAAACCTCTTGTTAGTCTACAGAAGTAGTCAAAGGAAATAGGGACTTGAAGTGGAAATAATCAACAGAGCAAAAAAAACACCAAAATTTAAAAGTCAGCAGTGAAGAGGGAATAGTAGAATATCTTTTTTAAAATGAGAGGTAATTAAATCCTTGCTAAAAATATGAATTAGGATGTGTATGTTCATGAACGTGTTCAATGGATTAGTAGGAGAACAGATGAAGATTATGGAAAAGCTGCTGTACTTGCAAAGTGAGCTGGAGCGGTGTGAGGAAATAGAGGCACAATTGCAGCAATTGCAAAAGGAAACAGAGCTGAAGGAAGTGCAGGTTGAGATCCTGAATATGGAGATGGAGCTGAAAGAGATTCAGCGAATATTTGAAATGCAGACAGAAAAAGTTATCAAGGTTTACCAGCAAAACGAAATGAATTTAAGCTCCATTTGATAGGTAACATTAAATATTTCTTATCCCTTCTGCAATTTCAATGGTTCTTTTGTTTTAAATTTTTCTATTAACCGTTATAATAATAGAAAAAAGAGGAATTGTTCTTTGTTGCCTTGATTGGGAATTAGAATATTTAAATGTAAGTAGGTTGCAAAGCGTCCGCAAAATGAAAGTAGGGGAGAATAATGGGCGTACCTATCGAGGGTGAACCAATACAAATTCATAGCTACAAACATAATGGGCACATCCATCGAATCTGGGACGAAACAACGATACTTAAAGGGACGCAAAATTTAATAATAGGCGGTAACGATCGGACAATTGTTACAGAATCAGACGGCAGAACATGGGTCACCCGTGAACCGGCAATATGCTATTTTCATTCCCAATACTGGTTTAATGTAATTGGAATGATAAGGGAAGACGGAATCCATTATTATTGTAACCTTAGTTCGCCATTTATTTATGATGGAGAAGCAGTGAAGTATATTGATTATGATTTGGATATTAAAATTTTTCCAGATATGACTTTCAACCTCCTTGATGAGGACGAGTATGAGCGTCACCGTGCGGAAATGAAGTATCCAGATGCGATTGACCGTATCTTGAAATCGCATGTTAATCAATTGATTCAGTGGATACGCCAAAGAAAAGGTCCCTTTGCACCAGATTTTATTGATTTATGGTATGAAAGGTATTTAACGTACAGAAGTTAATAAGTAAGGAGGAATAGCTTGTTGAGAGTTCAGCAAGCTTTTTCTTTTGTTTTGATTTGTGCTAGTGGTAAAATAACATCTTGTTTGGAAGCTTTGTTCTAATTACTTATTTACATAACAACTTTGGAAAGGAAAGAGGAGAGAATGTGGACAGTATTAAAAGATATTTGCATTTCGTAAAACCTTACCGAATGCAAATTATAGGAACTATCATCATTGGTATCATCAAATTCGCTATTCCTTTGCTCATTCCGCTTTTGCTTAAATTTGTCGTTGATGACATTATTAACGCAACAGACTTGGATAAACAAGAGAGAATAACAAGCCTTTTGAAGATGATGGGTATAATGTTAATCATCTTTGTCATCATTAGGCCGCCTGTTGAATATTACCGCCAATATTTTGCCCAGTGGACGTCGAATAAAATACTTTATGACATTCGTGATCAGCTGTTTTCTCATTTACAGAAACTGAGCTTGAAGTATTATTCAAATACAAGGGCAGGGGAGGTTATCTCCCGCGTAATTAATGATGTGGAGCAAACGAAGAACTTTATCCTGACTGGCCTGATGAACTTATGGCTTGATGGTGTTACCATCTTAATTACGATCGGAATAATGCTGACGATGAATGTGAAGCTGACGATTATCTCGATTATTCTTTTGCCGTTTTATGCGTTATCTATCAGACATTTCTTCGGAAACTTACGTACGCTGACAAGAGAGAGATCGCAGGCTTTAGCAGGAGTGCAAAGCTTCTTGCATGAAAGAGTGCAGGGAATCTCGGTCATCAAAAGTTTTGCAACAGAAGATCATGAACAAAAACACTTTAAAAAATATAATAGTGCATTCTTGGAAAAGGCAACAGATCACACACGCTGGAATGCAAAAGCATTTGCTGTGGTTAATACGATTACGGATATTTCACCATTAATCGTAATTGCCTATTCAGGCTATCAAGTAATCAGCGGTCAGCTGTCTTTAGGGGCTATGGTAGCTTTCTTTGCATACATTGAAAGGCTGTATAATCCGCTGAGACGAATGGTGAACTCTTCCACTACACTGACACAGTCAATCGCATCAATGGATCGTGTTTTTGAGCTGATAGATGAAAAGTACGATATTCAAGATAAGGAGACAGCTGTCCCATGTGTGGATGTTAAAGGGGATATTAGTTTTCAGAATGTCGATTTTGCCTACGATCAAAAGGATGACCGTGTCTTAAAAAATATCACTTTAAATATAAAGCAAGGAGAAACAATTGCTTTTGTAGGGATGAGCGGCGGCGGTAAATCATCACTGATCAGTCTGATTCCGCGCTTTTATGATGTTACTGGCGGCAGTATTCTTCTTGACGGAAAAGATATCCGCGATTTTCAAGTAAGAACCTTAAGGGATAAAATCGGAATGGTTCTCCAAGAAAATATTCTATTCAGTGAATCAATCAGAGAGAATATTATGATAGGAAAACCAGATGCAACAGAGGAAGAAGTAATCGAAGCAGCAAAGGCTGCTAACGCACATGACTTCATCATGCAGCTCCCAGATAAATATGAAACAAAGGTTGGCGAAAGAGGAGTAAAGCTAAGCGGCGGACAAAAGCAGCGTGTTGCCATTGCCCGTGTATTCTTAAAGAATCCGCCAATTCTCATTTTGGATGAAGCTACGTCTGCTCTTGATTTGGAAAGTGAGCAATCTATTCAAGAAGCGATTGAGAAACTGGCAAAGGAAAGGACGACATTAATTGTTGCCCATAGACTTTCGACCATCACTCATGCAGACCGCATTGTCTTAATTAACAATGGGGAAATTGTTGAGGATGGCAGCCATGAACAGCTGATGAAGCTTCAAGGTCATTACTTTAATCTGTTTCAAATACAGCAGCTTGGAGTATAAATAAAAGAAAGGATGTCCTTGAATCAAGGACATCCTTTCTTTTTATTCTTCTATCTTAACTTCCGGTTCATGCTTATGATGTACTTGAATCGTGGTGATTAGTGTATCTAAATGCTCCACATTTTCATCATATTCAATGATTGCAGAAATGATTTGCATTGCATGGTACTGCACCATTTCCTCGTCGTGTTCACATATACGCTCATCAACTGTTTCGCGGTAGTGGTTGATAAGCTGGTAGAATAGTTCCTTCCTGTCAAGGGTGATATTCCCTTCCTCAAAGGTGACATTCGGTTTCACTTTACCAATGAACTTCAGCATCACATGCTCATGATGATGGATCAGACAATCAAGCTGCTGCTGGATGATATTTTGAAAATTCTCCGGCAATGATTTAAGCTCATTTTCAAAACGGTGCAATTTCTTTAAAGTATGGAATGATCTTTTAAGCGTGTTAATCATTTGCCTGTATATAACAAGCTTTCTCGCTTTAAGAGGCGTATTCCTCTTAAAATAGTTTCTTTCTTCTTTATACATTAAGTACAACTGGTCTATTTTAATAATCCGGTCAGAAATCTTGTCGATATCATTCTTTAGTAGACTATGTTCAGATGCATGCCTAATATTCAGGCGTATCCACTTTGTAACTTCTTCACTAATATCAGAAATGCTGTTATACAGCTTGTTTTCATATTTTGGAGGCAAAAATACGAGATTTACGATAAACGCTGATAGAATCCCCAGCATTATAGTTGAAAATCGTATAATCGCAAATGTAATAAAGTCATCTGTCGTCGTTTCCATAATTGCAATCAACGTTACTGTTGACAAAATGATTGTTTTTTCTAGTTTAAGCTTTAAATTAATCGTAATTACAATTACCGCGGCAAGACCAATGATAAAGATATTGTTGCCGAAGCTGAGTACGAAAACAACAGCGATAATTGCGCCTATAATATTACCTTGTATTTGCTCTATAATAGATAAGTAAGATCGATAAATAGTAGGCTGTATCGCAAAGATTGCGGAAATTCCTGCGAATACAGGTGTTGGCACTTGCAGTGTTTGGGCAAGCAGCAACGCTAAAACGATGGCGATTCCTGTCTTAAGAATGCGCGCTCCTAAAGTCATATAGAAATAATCCTCTCTCATACATTTTAAGTAGCCTAGTATATCTATACTTTAAACAAATTATAGAAAAACTAAACAATAATGTACTATACAGTGATTGACTGTTAACATCAATAGTCATTTAATGATTATATGATTTTTTCATGAAAAATTAATGAAATGTAATGCTGCGGAATATGCTTTGTTGGATTTTAGCAGGTTGCAAAAGTTTTTACAGGAGAATTTAAACGTTGTATCATGCAGATTTATGTGATTTATAAAACAGAGAGCAATATAACTGCTCTCTGTTTTAGATGGTTTTTATAGTTCTTTCGCCAATGCTTCAAAAGCATTGTTGACAGCATGGATTGTTGCCTCAATATCCTCTTGGGTATGAGCAATGGTAATAAACCATGCTTCATATTTTGAAGGTGCAAGCATAACACCTTGTTCTACCATTAACTTAAAGAATTTACCGAATAATTCACCATCAGTGTTTTCGGCCTGCTCATAATTCATAACCTTTTCGTTCGTGAAGTAAATAGTAAGTGCGCCTTTTAGACGGTTAATAGTAATCGGCACCTTATGCAATGCAGCCGCATCAGCAATCCCTTTTTCAAGCAAAGCACCCAATCTATCCAAGTGCTCATATACGCCTTTTTGTTTCAGCACTTCAAGGCAGGCAATTCCTGAAAGCACAGAAGCAGGATTTCCGGCGTGTGTACCAGCTTGGTATGCGGGTCCAATCGGTGCCACTTTGTCCATAATTTCCTTTTTGCCTCCATAAGCTCCGATTGGAAGACCTCCGCCGATGATTTTCCCTAATGCTGTTAAATCTGGCTTTACTCCTAGTAAATCCTGGGCACCGCCGTATGTAAAGCGGAAGGCAGTGATTACTTCATCATAAATGACAAGAGCTCCAGCATTATGGGTATATTCGTTAATTAATTCAAGGAAACCTTCAACAGGCTCGACAATACCGAAGTTACCGACTATTGGCTCGACAAGGACGGCAGCAATTTCTGGTCCCCATTTCAAAATTGCATCCTTGAAGGCATCGATATCATTGAAAGGAACAGTGATAACATCAGCGGCAATCACAGCAGGTACGCCAGCTGAATCTGGTGTGCCCAGTGTAGATGGACCTGAACCTGCTGCAACAAGGACAGGATCGGAGTGGCCGTGATAACAGCCTGCGAATTTAATAACCTTGTTTCTGCCAGTATAGGCACGTGCCACCCTGATCGTTGTCATGACCGCCTCTGTTCCAGAGTTCATGAATCTGACTTTCTCCATAGAGGGAATAGCTTCTTGAAGCATTTTAGCGAATGTCACCTCATGCGGTGTCGGTGTCCCGTACAAAACGCCACTTTCTGCTGCTCGAGTGATAGCTTTTGTTATATGGGGATGAGCATGTCCTGTAATGATTGGGCCGTATGCTGCCAAATAATCAATGTACTGGTTTCCATCCACATCGAAGAAATAGGCTCCTTGTCCTCTTTCCATAGCGACAGGAGCTCCGCCGCCAACTGCTTTATACGAACGAGAGGGGCTGTTGACTCCCCCGACGATTACTTTAAGTGCTTCCTCATGTAATCTCTCAGAATTATTATGTTGCATGATATTCCTCCTAAATCTTCTATCATTATTAAATGATGTTCATCATAATTTTAGCACTTTTTTTCAGAAGATAAACGATAAAGCTATTGTAAGTACTACTTTGCCTGATGCTCTGGTCTTTATGTAGAAAGACAAGCATACATTTTTAAAAAGAAAAGCAGATAAGGGGGAGGAACGTGTTTTTTTATTTTCTGTTAGCTATGATTATTTTTTTTATCATGATGAGCTTGCGAACATTGTTCGTTCCTTATCGTCTGAAAGAAAAATGGGTTTCTTTTGAGAACTTTATATACTTATTCTTTGTTTATATCACCATTATGATAGGATTTGGTTTAATCTACACACTCCTTCAGCTCAACGGGGTAGAGGTCTACAATGAAAGTGAACAAATGTATGACTCTTCCCTGCATTTTATAGATATGCTTCAAACAGGGATATATTTCAGTGGCATCACTCTTTTTTCAGTCGGCTTCGGCGACTTGGCGCCAATCGGGTTTGGAAGATTGATTGTAGTAATAGAAGCACTTATCGGCTATACAATTCCTGCGGCATTTGTGGCAAGAGCAGTTCTTGATATGGACAGCTAAAAGGGATGTAAGTTGAAAAAAAATGCTCCTTTCGCTAGGCTATTATTAATAATAGTATTGGAGGAAGAATGATGAGTGTGATTATAGGAGAGAAAGCACCTGATTTTACATTAGAAGCAAATAATGGAGAGACAGTTAAATTGTCAGATTTTATTGGGAAAAATGTTGTTTTATACTTTTATCCGAAAGATATGACACCTGGATGTACAACAGAAGCGTGTGATTTCAGAGACAGCCATGCTATCTTCGAAAAGCTTGAGGCAGTTGTCCTTGGAGTAAGTCCTGATCCTGTCAATAAACACAGAAAGTTTATTGAAAAACACGGCTTGCCGTTCCTGCTTCTTGCAGATGAAGATCATCAAGTAGCAGAAAGCTACGAAGTCTGGAAGCTGAAGAAAAACTTCGGGAAGGAATATATGGGTATTGAACGTTCCACCTTTCTTATCGACAGAGAGGGTAGACTTGTCCGTGAATGGCGAAAGGTCAAAGTGGCCGGTCATGTAGAGGAGATTGCTGAAGAACTGAAAAAACGATAAGCTTTTCTAGCCTAATTTATTACGGCTGAGGCTTTTGTCCATTCCAATATACAAGTTGTGAATACATTATATTAGGGCATACCTCCTCAGATATATGTTGCAGACCACGATGGTTGGTCTGCCTTTTTTTATTTAGGAAGATAAGAGCATTATATATGGCCAATCGAATATAATAAGAAGTATAGAAAAAGAATCATTCTAGTTTTAGACAAATGATAACACAATATCAGTCTGATTTACGTCTATTCCGCCATTCTTATTGACAAAAGCATGATTTTGTTAGTACACTAATTATAAACATTATAAAATAAGAATACTTTTTAGAAATGGGGTGCATGTCTGTGGAACATAATGAGTTACAGGAAGCTCTTGATAAACTAAAAGAAACAGGAGTGCGCATTACCCCGCAGCGTCATGCGATACTTGAATATTTAATAAGCTCAATGTCACATCCGACTGCCGATGAAATTTACAAAGCACTGGAAGGTAAATTTCCAAATATGAGTGTGGCCACTGTTTATAATAATTTAAGAGTGTTTAAAGAAGTGAGTCTTGTAAAGGAATTGACATATGGTGATTCTTCAAGCCGCTTTGATTTTATCACTTCCCATCATTACCATATCATATGTAAGGATTGCGGGAAGATAGTGGATTTCCATTATCCTGGACTGGATGAGGTAGAACAATTCGCCAGTCATGTCTCAGGTTTTAAAATCAGTCATCACCGCTTAGAAATTTATGGAACATGTCCTGAATGTGCAAAAAACGAAGCGCACTAAGCAAGTATAAAGAGGATGTCTCTTTTTAAAATTTCCCACCAAATGCCGGCGGGGGATTTAAAAAATGATGACTCCTCTTTTTGTCTTTTATGTGCTCATTAGAAAAACGTATCATAAAGTTTGCCGGGGATTATTGTCCGATTTAGTGAAAGGCAGGAATTTTAGAACAATATATCGAAAGTATAATTAACGAATTTTTTATGATGGGGGAGCAATGATGGAAGACATTCTTCGTCCGATTTATCAAGAAAGAGCGAGCCAAGCGAACACACTTGGCGTTCTGATGATAGAAAAAAGACAAAAAGAAATGACGGTAACAGATACATTTGACTCGGTGATGCTAATCATCGTAAAAGAGGCGGAAAAGCCAATTTTCATTAAGCATTATACGTATACAGATAAAAAGGCAGCACTTCATGTCATCACAGAGACTCAGTTGAAAAAATGGATCCTGCTTGGGACAAATAAAAAAATCTTTGAATGGCTGTACAATGGGAGAGTTATATTTGACCGCAATGAGTTTGTCTCGCAGCTCAAAAGTGAGTTAAAGGATTTTCCTGTCTCTGAAAGAAAGCGGAAGATGGGTGTGGAGTTTGCCAAGCTTATCAGAAGATATATGGATGGAAAGGCATTTTTTGAGAACAAACATTATCTTGATGCATATAATGATGTCGTTCACTCCTTGCATCATTTAGCAAGGCTTGCGGTCATCGAAAACGGGTTTCACCCCGAGGTGACTGTTTGGAGTCAGGTTAAACAGATTGAACCAGAGATTTATAAATTATATGTTGAATTGATTAACAGTGAAGAGCCTTTGGAAAAAAGACTTGAATTGTTGTTTTTGGCAAGCGAGTTCCTCATCCATTCAAAGACAAAAATGAGCATTCAGCATATTTCAGATATACTGGAGGAGAAAGAGTATTGGTCATTTAATGATCTTATGGAGAATGAAGAGCTTTTTCTTGTATATTCTGTTGATTTAGGAATGCTTGTTGAATATTTAATTGAAAAACATTTTATTGAAGTGGTGGATGTGGAAACGAAAAGTCCTAAGGTTTATCACCGCTATTATAAGGTTTCGAAAAAAGATTAAAGTTTTTTTAGAAAAAGTATTGACGCTAACTAAATAACTTGTTATATTTATATCCGTCGCTAAAACAACACAAAATGTTGCTGAAACGGCGGAAAAGTTTTTTTAAAAAACAGTTGACACGAAAAAAGGTCAAATGTTATATTAAGAAAGTCGCTTCTGGAAGAATGAGGAAGCAGACG
>NZ_JAJTTG010000050.1:0-909 GCF_021341655.1 Bacillus sp. Au-Bac7
CGTTGTGAGAAATAATTGAATAAAAAATGGAATACAAGTAACTTTTTACAAAAAATATAGTCTAACATACTAAAGGAGGGCAATAGTTTGAAAATGAAGGATTGAGAGAAGGATTTCAAGAAGCTTTAGGAAATATAAAAATGTCAGTATGAGCTTAGGTAAAACTCATGAAATGAGGAAGTTTATGAGAAAAAAACACATTATTCCTGTATGTTTAGTATTAATTATCATAGTTATTTTTGTTGTAGCAGTTATTATTCAATCAGAAAGTGATAGTCGCTATTTATTAACGGAAAATCAGAAACAGGCTATTAAGAAAGCAAAAATGGCAAATGAAGATTTATCTGACGCAGATATTGATAGTTTTACAATTGGTCAGGGGAAATATTTACTTGATCAATATTTTAAAGAACATAATTTAAATTATCGAATAGGCACAAAAGAATATATCGATTTCTTAGCTAGCATTATGGAAAATAGTGAAACGTATAAAGATCCTGAATTCACCATAATCGATGCTTATGGGAGCGTGTACGTGACAAAAAATCAAGAAAAGGAACCACTATTTTTTCGATTCCATCTAGATTCAGTAACCCTAGATAAAACTATTAAGGAAATTCGAGTTGAAAATACAAAATAACAATTAATAAAAAAGAAAACAGAAATGCTGCCCTTTAGTGCTATCAAGTAGATGTAACCTACATAAAAGATGGTGAAACACATGCAGATACGATTGATTTGAAATAATAAAGTGAGAAAGGGTTCTTACTTTTTTTTGTTTTTTCAGGGAAAGGAGAGACTGGGATGAAAAAGAAAAAGTATAAATGGATTACAATTTTCCTGCTTGTTCTTCTTGTGGGGAGTATATATTTTTATGTCAACAGTATTAGAATTTCTGGAGTATCTAAA
>NZ_JAJTTG010000051.1:0-834 GCF_021341655.1 Bacillus sp. Au-Bac7
AAATCCGTTTTATGTGGAAGATTTGTATGGAAGTAATCCTCCGAAAAAGGGTTATACTTATAAGATATCCGTTATATGGGAAAAGGACGGTAAAATGCACGAAGACAACTTTGAAATTAATTAAATAGTATAAGGAAATTGTTTTACATATCATACTTTTTCTTGTATAACTCAAACGTAATAGGGTACTCCAAATAAAGATAATAACATACCAAGTTCGTTAAGATTGGATTGGATTGTTATCTGACACGATTAATTGGAGGCCTTCCGTTTATGCAATAATAGGGGAGCGTTCCTATAATAAATGAAAAGCTTGCTTATGGTAGAAACAGGGCAGGATAGTGGAAGAAGGATTTTATTAATGAATTGTAGAAGGTAATTCATACATCAATAAAATTCTTATTCTAGGAGGCTTGTATGGAGTTTTATAAATTTGATAAGGACAATGGTATAAATGTTTCAAAGTTCAACTCTAATTTTATTATGTCTCGTATTATTCAAACTGACCAGGAAACAAATATTGGTTGTATGCATTTGGAAAGGAACGGTATTGTAGGTTACCACCAAGCGGTAGTTCCTCAGCTTCTTTTAATACTGAACGGAGAAGGCTATGTAAGGAATGAAACATCTGAATATTATAAAGTGGTATCTGGAGATGCTGTATTCTGGGAAAAAGATGAGTGGCATGAAACAAAAAGCAGAGAAGGTCTAACTGTTATTGTAATTGAAAGTAAGAAATTGGAACCTTCCTTATTTATGCAGTTGGAAAATAAATTGGTTAAGGACTAAGGGAGATTTCCATTTACTAAGGAAATCTCCCTTTCTGTCACTATC
>NZ_JAJTTG010000052.1:0-743 GCF_021341655.1 Bacillus sp. Au-Bac7
AAGCAGTGAAAAGAAGTATAGGAATAAAGAAGATTCGTGCCTTAAAAGAAGCCGCCAATCGCTCGATTGGCATTCGTCAGGGCGCCATGATGGCTAAAATGGAATTAAGAACGTTAATTCAAAAGTATGAACTCATTCAAGCCAAGTTCGAAGAGCTTGACCAAACTCTGGATACACTGCTTCAAGATATTCCAGGCGTTGATCAAATGTTAGAAATAACAGGAATTGGACGCGATACAGTGGCGGGTTTTTTCGCTGAAGTAGGCGATTTGAGTGAATACAATCATCCTCGTCAGATAACCAAACTGGCAGGACTCAGCTTAAAAGAAAATACATCAGGAAAGCATAAAGGGAGAACCAGGATTACGAAACGTGGTCGAAAGAAATTAAGGGCACTACTGTTTCGGGCATCTATGATTCTAGTAGCCAAGAATAAAGCCTTTAAAGCCCTACATCATTATTACACAACGAGACCTGATAATCCGTTGAAAAAGATGCAGTCTTTAATTGCTTTGTGTAATAAGCTCATCCGTATACTCTTCTCTATTGGTAAGAAACAGTTTGTATTTCAAGAGGAGAAGATGTTGAAGGACATCCCCCATATGCATGCATTTATCCAAGAACCAATAGCAGCTTAATCACTATAAAACTAACTATTAACAAATAGATTTGAAAAGATGAACAGACAAAATCAGCATGGGATTAGTTGGCAACGCAACTAACGTAAGGACTTAGATCCTGTG
>NZ_JAJTTG010000053.1:0-737 GCF_021341655.1 Bacillus sp. Au-Bac7
GCTTGAAGCATTACCGGAAGAATTGGTTAGATATACAGAAGAAGAATTACTTGAATACCTTAGGCAAGCAGTGAAACGTAGTATAGGGATTAAGAAGATTCAAGCCTTAAAAGAAGCAGCCAATCGCTCGATTGGCATCCGACAGGGTGCCATGATGGCTAAAATGGAATTAAGAACCTTAATCCAAAAGTATGAACTCATTCAAGCCAAGTTCGAAGAGCTTGATCAAACTCTGGATACTCTGCTTCAAGATATTCCAGGCGTTGATCAAATGTTAGAGATAACAGGAATTGGGCGCGATACAGTGGCGGGTTTCTTCGCTGAGGTAGGCGATTTGAGTGAATACAATCATCCCCGTCAGATAACCAAACTGGCAGGACTCAGCTTAAAAGAAAATACATCAGGTAAGCATAAAGGGAGGACCAGAATAACCAAACGTGGTCGAAAGAAATTACGAGCATTGTTATTCCGGGCATCTATGATTCTAGTAGCCAAGAACAAAGCCTTTAAAGCCTTACATCATTACTACACAACGAGACCTGACAATCCGTTGAAAAAGATGCAGTCTTTAATTGCTTTGTGTAATAAGCTCATCCGTATACTCTTCTCTATTGGTAAGAAACAGTTTGTGTTTCAAGAGGAGAAGATGTTGAAGGACATCCCTCATATGCATGCATTTATCCAAGAACCAGTAGCAGCTTAATCTCTATTAAACTAAACTTTTAACAAATAGATTT
>NZ_JAJTTG010000054.1:0-591 GCF_021341655.1 Bacillus sp. Au-Bac7
AATAATATTCAAATACTTCAAAAATGGAGGAGGAAAGGGGATTCGAACCCCTGCGCGGTTTGACCCGCCTGTCGGTTTTCAAGACCGATCCCTTCAGCCGGACTTGGGTATTCCTCCTCGATATGATGGTGGACCTTGTAGGACTCGAACCTACGACCGGACGGTTATGAGCCGTCTGCTCTAACCAACTGAGCTAAAGGTCCAAACAAGTTCCTAAATAATATGGTAGCGGCAGAGGGGATCGAACCCCCGACCTCACGGGTATGAACCGTACGCTCTAGCCAGCTGAGCTACGCCGCCATTATTCAGTATTAATTAAAATTGGTGGAGCCTAGCGGGATCGAACCGCTGACCTCCTGCGTGCAAGGCAGGCGCTCTCCCAGCTGAGCTAAGGCCCCAATTTTTATGGAGTAACATACATGGTCGGGAAGACAGGATTCGAACCTGCGACCCCTTGGTCCCAAACCAAGTGCTCTACCAAGCTGAGCTACTTCCCGTATATGGCGCGCCCGAAAGGAGTCGAACCCATAACCTTCTGATCCGTAGTCAGACGCTCTATCCAATTGAGCTACGGGCGCTAATTTTTAAAGT
>NZ_JAJTTG010000055.1:0-580 GCF_021341655.1 Bacillus sp. Au-Bac7
GTGCTCTCTTCGAATAATTTCTGAAGAATCCCAAGTGGAACAATTTGTGATTGTTTATATCCGTCGAAGTCGTATGATGACATACCTGAAATCCAGTGTGGTTCAAAACATATTATTTTTCCATTGTTAACAATAGAATTCACCATTCCTCGAAGCATTATTTTTGGTTCAGACATGTGTAATAAAAAAGCATGGCAAACGGCAATGTCGTACTTACTCTCTAATTCAATCTGACTAGTATCTGCTACAATGAACTCCGTTTCAAACGGAAGACGATGAAAATACTCTATCGCTTTATTAATAAGTTGTTGTCCTTTATCTATTCCTGTATATTTAGAACCTTTTGGTAAAATGGGTAATAATTTAAGTCCTAAATATCCATATCCACAACCAAAATCAACAATATGTACTGGTTTAGAAATCTTCCAAACATATTTAACTAAAAACTCTAAATAGTCATCATTATAATATAAATCCCTTGTTTTTTTGAGGTATTCCAGTTGGGTATCCCAATAATACTCCTCCATTTAAATCCTCCTTTTTTTCTTTCTAACGAAAAATTCTATATAAACTCTACAAT
>NZ_JAJTTG010000056.1:0-419 GCF_021341655.1 Bacillus sp. Au-Bac7
AGAGTATTAAATTAAATGGTGCGGGTGAAGGGAGTCGAACCCCCACGCCTTGCGGCGCTAGATCCTAAGTCTAGTGCGTCTGCCAATTCCGCCACACCCGCATAAATGGTGAGTCATGCAGGATTCGAACCTGCGACCCTCTGATTAAAAGTCAGATGCTCTACCAACTGAGCTAATGACTCATCTCTATTAATAAAAGATGGTGCCGACGAGAGGACTTGAACCCCCAACCTACTGATTACAAGTCAGTTGCTCTACCAATTGAGCTACATCGGCGTTTGTATGGTGGAGGATGACGGGATCGAACCGCCGACCCTCTGCTTGTAAGGCAGATGCTCTCCCAGCTGAGCTAATCCTCCATTATACGCCTGGCGACGTCCTACTCTCACAGGGGGAGAGCCCCCAACTACCATCGGCGC
>NZ_JAJTTG010000057.1:0-397 GCF_021341655.1 Bacillus sp. Au-Bac7
GCAAGTTATAAAAACGATTATTGTTGACGTTTTGTTTGTTCAGTTTTCAAAGAGCAATTAGTAAACTGCTTAATGCAGCTTTTCAACTATAATAAAAATTGGATACATTGTCAATACCCAAAAAAATATTGGTGGAGCCTAGCGGGATCGAACCGCTGACCTCCTGCGTGCAAGGCAGGCGCTCTCCCAGCTGAGCTAAGGCCCCATCTTTTAATGAGAAATAATGGTCGGGAAGACAGGATTCGAACCTGCGACCCCTTGGTCCCAAACCAAGTGCTCTACCAAGCTGAGCTACTTCCCGTATATTTGGCGCGCCCGAAAGGAGTCGAACCCATAACCTTCTGATCCGTAGTCAGACGCTCTATCCAATTGAGCTACGGGCGCTAAATATTTGAAA
>NZ_JAJTTG010000058.1:0-377 GCF_021341655.1 Bacillus sp. Au-Bac7
CTCCCTCAATAAACAAACACTTATCTCTTAAATACGCAGTTTTTCTCCATATTACTACCTAACTTGTTTAACTTTACAGATTTAGTTAGAGAGAAAAGAACACAATCAAGCTGTTTACGAAAAAAATGAGCACAAGAAACCAGCCAACCTTCGGTTTATTTCAAAAAGTTGGATAAATAGGTATGTACGCACCAATGGATGTCCACATCTCTTACGGGGGTCTACCCTCCCAAGTCTCACAGAGTCTACGCTCCTACATTCCTTCGTTCAACCTTTCCATAAGGTGGATGTCGGTCATGCTGCCCTACAGGATCATTGTCCTTACGTTAGTTCCGTTGCCGACTAATCCCATGCTGATTTTGTCTGTTCATCTGTTC
>NZ_JAJTTG010000059.1:0-359 GCF_021341655.1 Bacillus sp. Au-Bac7
GTATATTAAATTAAATGGTGCGGGTGAAGGGAGTCGAACCCCCACGCCTTGCGGCGCTAGATCCTAAGTCTAGTGCGTCTGCCAATTCCGCCACACCCGCATAATGGTGAGTCATGCAGGATTCGAACCTGCGACCCTCTGATTAAAAGTCAGATGCTCTACCAACTGAGCTAATGACTCATCTCGTTTTACAAAGAATGGTGCCGACGAGAGGACTTGAACCCCCAACCTACTGATTACAAGTCAGTTGCTCTACCAATTGAGCTACATCGGCGTATTATGGTGGAGGATGACGGGATCGAACCGCCGACCCTCTGCTTGTAAGGCAGATGCTCTCCCAGCTGAGCTAATCCTCCATT
>NZ_JAJTTG010000005.1:0-215290 GCF_021341655.1 Bacillus sp. Au-Bac7
CTGTTTCATTTAATCGCTTGCTTCAGAAGCGACTTTATCAATTTACCATGAAAGCAATCTTCATGTCAACAACTTTTTAGAACTTTTTTATTTCATCTAAAATCCCTTGTTGAGGACGAGAAATAATATACCATGTATATTTTTAATTAGCAATACATTTTTTAAGTTTTTATTCGTAAGAAAACCAAATTTTATCCCAGGCTCTAGTTCCTTCCTATATCTTAAAATAAACACACCATTTGTTCAGTTATTTTTAATAATAAGAATTACTAATTAAAAAATGCCGATATAATGATTGCAAAAACAGGTTACATATATGAAGATAAAGAAAATTATCCTCCGTCTCCATTACATATGATAATCGGATACCTCATGTTTTCAACCTCTTAATAATGGTTATATACGCTACAAAATAGAGAGAAAGGAAAATCCACTAAAAAACTTAAGTATCAATTGTGTTTTATTGATAAAAAATACAAGCGGACTAAAAACATAAATAAAAGAGCTTTAAGCCACATAATTATATAACAACCAGATTACAGGAGGTATTATGCTTATCGACATCGACTTCTTAGTTAAATTAGGGATTTCAACAGGACTTGGCTTGATTATCGGTTTAGAAAGAGAAATAAAAAGGAAGCCTGTTGGCTTAAAGACAAGTCTTGTTATCAGTATTGTGAGCTGCCTGCTCACTATTGTTTCTATAGAGGCAGCATATAAGTTTCCCGGGAGCGAGTTTGTAAATATTACAATGGACCCCCTTCGCCTTCCTGCACAAATTGTTTCCGGCATCGGCTTTTTAGGAGCTGGGGTAATATTGAGAAGAGGGAATGACAGTATCTCCGGGCTGACGACAGCAGCACTAATTTGGGGTGCCGGTGGAATTGGAATTGCAGTTGGGGCCGGTTATTACATAGAAGCTATCGCAGGTGTAACCCTTTTATTAGTGAGCGTAAAGTTTGTTCCTTTCCTTATGAGCCTTATCGGTCCTAGACAGCTAAGAGAAAAAGAAATAAAAGTTAAGCTCAAAGCAACGGAAAAGGAAGATGTTGCAACTATTATTGCAGCCATAAGAGAATTGAAAGCAGGCATTAAAAACCTGCGCATAAAAGACTTAGAAACCGGTGAACATTCTATCAACTTAATTTTAATAGTTGATCAAAAAAGAGAGTTAACAGAATTCTATAAAGAAATTTCCGGTATTAATGGCGTCAGGGAAATTGAAATAGAAAGCTTAAATTGATTATATTGACCAAATGGGTGGAGAGGTATCTCCATCCATTTATTGTTTTTTAGTTTAGTTATTGCAATATTTCTGAAAATATGTATAATATAATTTATCATCAACCAAACGGGGGCTTAGCTCAGCTGGGAGAGCGCTTGCATGGCATGCAAGAGGTCGTCGGTTCGATCCCGATAGTCTCCACCAACATACATAAATTCAGAAGACATTTGTCATCAATGGCAAATGTCTTTTTTACGTTCTTTTCCCTCTCATTTTAAATCGATATATTTTTCTTCCAAACCTTTCCTTGTATAATATTTTTATATCGAAAAATTCTAAAAAATACAGTGTAAAAAAAAATTATATTTTGTCGGATTTTATGGATTATTTGTCGCACATTCTGTATAATCATGCTTATTGAATTTTTTCAATAAGTTAAAGGAGGTTTTTCATTTTGGGTAAAGCATTAATTATTGGTGCTGGCGGTGTAGCAAGTGTTGTTGCACATAAATGCTGTCAAGTACCTGATGTATTCGAAGAGATTTGTATTGCAAGCAGAACACTTTCAAAATGTGAAGCGCTTAAAAATAAATTAGACGGCGGCAAAACGAAGGTTTCTATTGCCCAAGTCGATGCAGATAAAACAGAAGAAGTAATTGAGTTGATCAACAGCTTCAAGCCAGATGTAGTTATTAACGTGGCATTGCCATACCAAGACTTAACAATCATGGATGCATGTCTTGCAACTGGTGTTCACTACCTTGATACAGCTAACTATGAGCCGCCAGAAACAGCTAAGTTTGAGTATAAATGGCAGTGGGATTATAAGCAAAAATTCGAAGAAGCTGGACTAACAGCACTATTAGGCAGCGGTTTTGATCCAGGTGTTACTGGTGTATTTACTGCTTATGCACAAAAACATCATTTCGATGAAATCCACTATATCGATATCGTGGATGCTAATGGTGGAGATCATGGTTATCCGTTCGCGACTAACTTCAACCCTGAAATTAATATTCGCGAAATCACTGCAAACGGCCGCTATTTCGAAAATGGCGAGTGGGTAGAAACTGCACCTCTTTCTGAAAAGAGAGAGTATGACTTGGCAGAAATCGGACCTAAAAACATCTATCTTCTATACCATGAAGAATTAGAGTCTTTAGCTGTAAACATTAAAGGTGTGAAAAGAATCAGATTCTGGATGACATTCTCTGACAATTACTTGAACCACCTAAAAGTTCTTGAAAATGTTGGTATGACATCTATCGAGCCTATTAATTATGAAGGCAAAGAGATCATTCCGTTGCAGTTCTTGAAAGAATTGCTTCCAGATCCTGCTTCACTTGGACCTAGAACTAAAGGTAAAACAAATATTGGCTGCATTATCCAAGGTATTAAAGACGGCAAGCCAAAAACATATTATGTATACAATGTATGTGACCACCAAGAATGTTACAGAGAGGTTGGCTCACAAGCAATTTCATATACAACAGGTGTTCCGGCGATGATCGGTGCTATGCTTATCATTAAAGGACAATGGAAAAAGCCAGGCGTATACAATGTGGAAGAATTCGATCCAGATCCATTCATGGATGCATTGAACAAACACGGATTGCCATGGCAGGAGAACTTCACTCCAACTCTTATAGATTGAGAGGAAAGCAATGAAAAACATTGAATTTGATAAAGTACCATCTCCTAGTTATGTAGTGGACGAGCGTCTGCTTAAGAAAAACTTGGAGACATTGAACTATGTTCAGGAAAGAACTGGTGCTAAGATTCTTCTTGCATTAAAAGGATTTTCTATGCATTCTGTATTTCCACTTGTTTCAAAGTACCTTACAGGAGTAACTTCAAGCTCTTTGTTTGAAGCTAGATTAGGTTTTGAAAAGATGGGAAAAGAAGTTCATTCATATGCACCAGCATATGTGGACAGCGAGTTCGATGAACTGATGTTATACACGGACCATATTGTCTTCAATTCTTTTGCACAATGGGACCGTTTTAAAGATAAAGTAAGAAATGCTGACAAAAAAATTGATGTCGGAATTCGTATTAATCCAGAGTACTCTGAGATTGAAACAGAACTTTATAATCCTTGTGCACCGTACTCTAGATTCGGTGTTACATTGGATAACTTCGATGCTGATCGGCTTGATGAAATCGATGGCCTTCACTTCCATACAATGTGTGAGCAAAACTCTGACACTTTAAAGAGAACCCTTAAAGTAGTTGATGAGAAGTTTGGCGAACATATTAAAAAGGTTAAGTGGCTGAACCTAGGCGGCGGTCATCATATTACAAGACCAGATTATGATATCGAAACATTGATTGAATGCATTCTGTATTTGAAAGAGAAATATGATGTTGAGGTCTATCTAGAGCCTGGTGAAGCAATTGCTCTAAATACAGGTTATCTGGTAAGTACAGTTCTTGATGTTATGAAAAACGGAATGGACTTGGCTATTCTTGATACATCAGCTACTTGCCATATGCCTGATGTTCTGGAAATGCCATACAGACCTAATATCATCGGTGCTGGTATGCCTGGTGAATATGAGTACACATACAGACTAGGTGGAATGACTTGCCTATCTGGAGATGTCATCGGTGACTACTCCTTTAAAGAGCCATTAAAGCCTGGCGATAAAATTGTTTTCTGTGATATGGCTCATTATACAATGGTAAAAAATCATATGTTTAATGGTGTAAATCTCCCTTCTATCGTATCTTACAATGACGAAGAAGGCATTAAAGTCGTAAGACAATTTAAGTTTGAGGATTACAGCAACCGCCTTTCATAAGAAATGAACCCCTTCTCTAAATTAGAGAAGGGGTTTTTTCATGCATATTCCTTCCTGAAAAGGGTAAGTGGAAAAGGATAATATTTAAAACTAGTAGGAAATAGGGGTGACAGGAAATGAAGCGTATGGAAAACAAAGTAGCTGTCATAACAGGGGGGGCTTCTGGTATTGGTAAGGCCTCTGCCATTCGTTTAGCAAGAGAAGGAGCAAAAATCAGCATACTCGATATGAATCAAGAAAGAGGCATCACGGCCACAAACGAGATTGCAGAGCTAGGCGGCGAGGCAATCTTCTTTCAAGTCGATATAACTGATGAAGAGCAAGTGGCAAACGCAATGGAAGAAACCTTTAATAAATGGGGAGAAATTACTACCCTTCTTGCAAATGCTGGGATTGTCGGAACATTGTCTCCAATCGAGGATTTTTCCACAAAAGATTGGGCTAATACAATCAATAACAATGTCGTCGGAACATTCGAGACTGTTAAGCAGGCAATTCCTTATATGAAAAATAACGGAGGAACCATTACTGTTATTAGCTCTGTTAGTGGTAACCGCCGATTTGCTCAAAAAGGTTTTTCCGCTTACAGTACATCCAAGGCAGCAATTGCAGCATTTGCTAAAATGGCTGCAATTGAGTTGGCACCATATAAAATTCGGGTAAATGCCATTTGTCCAGGTACTATTGATACGAATATTTTTGAATCCATTAAAGAATCCAATCATCCTGATGAGATACAGTTTCCATTTGGCATTCCGGAAGAGGCAATCCCGCTAAAGTCAGATGCAGGCAAACCAGAAGAAGTAGCAAATCTATTCCTGTTCTTAGCATCTGATGAAGCCTCTCATCTGACAGGAACTGAAATTTATGTCGATGGTGCAGAAACATTAATAAAAGGATAGCAGGAGGAATAACATGCCTTACAACGATGTGAAAGATCTGCCAGAATCAGTACGCAATAACCTGCCTTTTCATGCTCAGGAAATTTTTAAAGAAGCGTTCAATGCTTCCTTAGATGAATATAAAAAAGAAGAAACAGCGTTTAAAGTTGCTTGGAGTGCTGTTAAGAACAAGTACCATAAAGATATAGATGGAAATTGGACAGCCAAGGATTAAAAAAAGACATCAGCCTGTCTGCTGATGTCTTTTAAGCAATGCTTAACCGTTTGTAAGTTTCCCTTCTGTTGATACTTGCCATTCGAATCCATATTTATCCTCGAGTTGTCCATACAAAGGGCTCCAAAATGTTTCTTGCAGGGGCATTTTTACTTTGCCGCCTTCTTGTAAGGCAGCAAATACTTTCTTTGTGTCCTCAATATTTTCCAAAATGATTGCGGTAGTAACATTCGTGCCTATTGTGTATGGCATTCCTGGAAATGTGTCAGAAAGCATTAAGTCCGTATCGCCTACCTTCAGCTGTGCATTTAACACACGGTCTTTAGCTTCTTCTGGAATTGGCATTTCAGGATTTGGAGGCATGTCACCAAAAAGCTGCATACTTATTACCTCAGCATTTAGTGCATTTTTATAAAATTCCACTGCTTCATTACCATTCCCATTAAAAACGAAATAAGGGTACATTGATTTAATCATGATCCCACTCCTTCTTCCCTGAATATTCACTAATATTCTCTTTCATTTAGCAAATTCCTTCTGATTATACAAAAAACAAATTTGACCTCTAAAAGATTAGAGGTCAAAAGGAATGCTTATTGATAGCCGTTTTCACGATTTGCAGCTTCGTCTTTTACTTCTTCTCTGAATGCATTGATTGATTCTTCTCTTCTTTTGTTTTTAGCTTCTATGTTAGCTCTTTCTTCTGAGGAAGCAAATGCCATTGTCTCTTCAGACTTATCAATATTATCTAATGTATTTTCAATCATATCTTGTAGTTTCTCTACATTATCTGCTCTGTTATCTGGATTTGGACGATTATTTGTCATGTCATTTCCTCCTGTAATTTAAAATACTATAGTATTTTGTTTATTTCTTGGTTTTTTATACACAGGAGAAATATGTTATTCCAATACTTTAACATAGATAAAAAGAGGAAAAACATAAATGTCTTTCCTCTTTTTATCAGCTTATAATAGGAAGGGTAATCATCACACATGTTCCCCAGCCTTCCTTGCTTTTCACGGACATTTGCCCGTTATTTTCCTGCAAGAGTCGATTACACACCGTTAAACCGATACCGTTGCCTTTTTCTTTACTTGTATAATACGGTTCCCATATTTGACTGAGAAGCTCTTTGTTGATGCCTTCTCCATTATCTATTATTCGGATGCGAACCATATCAGATTTACTATCAATGATCATCTTGACTTTCCCGCTTCCACCATGGATAGCTTCCAGACTATTTTTTAATACATTGATGATTACCTGCTTGAAATGCGATTTCTCCATAGATATAAACGCATTTTTTTCTTGTCTGTTTACTACAATAATTTCCTTATTCTGTTCAATAGCCAATGCCTGGAACAAAAGCTTAATATTTTGCAATTCGACACTCGGAAGAATGGTTAATAATTCAGCTCTTACAGCTGCTTTAGCTTCAGGCTTGCCAAGAATAAGTAATTCCTTTAATACCTGATTAATTCGGTCTATTTCTTCCAGAAGAATATCTTCAAAGCCAGTTTTATCACTTTTTTCTTTTAAAAGCTGGATAAAGCCTCTTATTGTCGTTAATGGGTTTCTGATTTCATGAGCAACACTTGCAGCCATTTCTCCAACAACCTTCAGCTTTTCAGAAGAGATGATCAACTGTTCGCTTCTCTTTTGCTCTGTTATATCCATTCCAAAATAAATAGTGCGTTTATTTTCGTTATTATAATAAAGTTCTTTCCTGTCCCACAGTATATAATGAACCTTCCCATTAACATCAATGTAATTTTGTGGCTTTACTGTTTCCATACTGATTTCTTGCAAAATAGTCGAAATTGATTCGCCAAGCAAATCAATTTCGGTCTTTTTCAATAACTTACATAATGAATCATTTATTTTAATGATTGTATTTCCATCTATTACTAGAAGATAATTCGGGTTTATATTCATAATTGTTTCAAGCTGTTCACTCTGCTTCCGCAATTCTCCGTTCATTGCATTTATCTTGAATGATTGCATTTGAAAAAAGCCAATAAATAATATAATTGCAGCAAAAATAGAATTGAAACTAGAGTAATATAACGGAATAAAAGCAAAACCGCTTAAGTTGCCGTTAATGAATATAAGAAGGGCAGCCGCTACCAACTTTATATAGAATCTTTTATCACCAATGTCACGAACCTTTGTCGTAATAAACAGCAACAGAAATGTATTAAGATAGCCGATAACTATGTTTAGCATGAATAGCAGATTACCTACGCCATACACCGGCAGCAAGTGTGATGGTGCTAACAGCTTAGCATCTTTCCATGTATATGACACAATCCCAAAGTCAGTAAAGTTAACAATATAGACAACTAACGTATAGAGAATAAAAAAAGTCAGAATTCCTTTATTTAAAAGCCATCTGTATTTTTTCAACTCCCTATTTTTCCACACTAAGTAATAGGAGAAATAGTACATTATTGGCATAATAAAAATAGAGCCGCCCCTAAAAAAGCGAAACAGACTATCTATCCATTTGAGGGGAAGTACATTTTCTGCATACAGTGTTGCAACATCCATTTGCCAAAAAGATAACATCCCCAAAAATAGGGATAGGGTTATAGCAAGTCTCGTTTTTGAAAAAAACAGGACAGTCAGGGAAATGATGAGTGGTATCATCGCTACCATCATCAATAAAATAAATTCCATCTTAAATCCCTCCTGTCCGATACCGCCTGATGTATATTCATATGATTACACTTAAATAGCAATACTGCTGTAATCAAGGATGTAGTATTTGTTATCATGATGAGTGGTGTTTCCCCAATATAAGTTTTCTTCTTATTTTACTATGAAATGTCTCTTTTGAGTAAAAAGTCTCGTTTTTTTTCTGAAAGAAAAAAAGCAATATGGCTTTAAGATTACCTTTAGCCATGTTGCTTTTTAATCAGTTCCAGCTGTTAGTTAATGCAACTTTACCTATTGCCTTTCCTGCTTCCAAATATTCATGTGCCTTGTCTGCTTCTGTAAAGGAGAATTCCTCTTCATCCACAAGCGGATTAAGCTCCCCGTTCGCCACAATCTCGGCAATTTTTTGAAGGATAGCTCCATGCTCCTTCCTTGATGATTCATCTATTATTTTCAACAGCATAAACGTAACATGCAAGGATAGACCTTTGGCGTGCATCGGTGAAAGGTCATGTGTTGATCTTGCAGCAATGGCAAGAACTGTACCATGTATGGCTGCTGCTTGGAATGATTTATCTAAATTCGTTCCGCCAACCGTGTCAAAAACAGTTTGAAATCCGTTGCCTTGTGTATATTTTTCAACATACTCACTAATAGATTCTTCCTTGTAGTTAATTACTGTATCTGCTCCTAATGATTTTGCTATTTTTGCTTTTTCATTTGAGGAAACAGTTGTATAAACCTCTGCTCCCTTCCATTTTGCTAGCTGAATGGCAACATGACCAACACCGCCTGTTCCACCATGGATCAACACTTTTTGTCCCGCAGATATATTCCCTTTTTCAAAAAGGGCATCCCAAGCGGTAATGCTTACTAATGGCAAAACAGCAGCTTGCTTCATGGTGATGTTTTTTGGTTTATGTGCTAATAACCGGGCGTCTGCGAGCATATATTCAGCTAACGCACCACCTGTTCCTTTAAAGCCGCCAGCACAGCCAAATACTTCATCTCCTGCTTTAAAGTTGTCAACACCCTCTCCTACTTCCTCTATAACACCTGCTACATCGCCATGAAGAACTGCTGGTAGCTCCGCGGAAGCGGCAGGAACTGCTCCTGCTCTAATTTTTACATCAATAGGATTTACACTTGATGCCATTACTTTAATAAGTACATAACCTTTTTTAATAGTGGGTCTATCCATTTCTGATTCACGGAATACAGACGCATCACCATATGAATGAACTAGCATTGCTTTCAACATCATCTCTCCTCTCCATTATCTATTATTTTACAGAAAACAGGCATAATCTGCATTGGTTTTAATTTCACCAAAAAAGGTTATTAGAAAAATAACTTGCTAGCTGCATTATTACAGAACAACCATACAGGAGGAGTTATTATGAGTGACATGTCAAATAAGGTAGCAATAATTACAGGTGCGGCATCAGGGATTGGCCATGCAGCCGCTATCTCTCTAGTTAAAAGTGGAGTTAAAGTAGCATTGCTCGATTTAATTCCTGAAAACTTAGAATCTGTTGATAAGGAAATAAAAGAACTTGGCGGAGAAGCAATCATTTTAGAAGCAAATATTTCTGATGCCTGTTCCATGAGTACAGCATTTGATTATGTCATTAAAAAATGGGGTAAGCTTGATATTGTTTTTGCTAATGCAGGAATTAACGGGAAGGTCTCCCCAATTGAACATCTCTCTCCAGAGGATTGGGACATGACTATGGAAACCAATCTTAAAGGAACCTTCCTTACATTAAAATATGCTGTTCCTCATATGAAACAAAATGGCGGAAGTATTATTATTACTAGCAGCATTAACGGCAACCGAACTTATTCAAGCTTTGGTATGTCAGCATATAGTACTTCTAAAGCTGGTCAGGTTGCCTTTGGCAAAATGGCAGCATTGGAGCTGGCTAAATATAAAATAAGAGTAAATATCATTTGCCCTGGTGCAATTGATACAAATATTGAAGAAAACACGTTCCGAGAGGAAGAAAAATTAAAGGAAATTGCCATACCGGTAGAATATCCTGAAGGAAGTCAGCCGCTTGCACAAAAGTCAGGTGAGCCAAAACAGGTAGCTGATTTAGTTCAGTTCCTGAGCTCAGATGCCTCCAGCCATATCACTGGAACAGAAATTTATATTGATGGCGCTGAATCACTGCTTTAATAAACAAAGGCTAAAGGGGTTACTCCTTTAGCCTTTGTTATTTTCTAGCAAGCAAGTGAGTAAGTATTTAAAACGAATTGTGCTACAATACACCTTATAAACTTACGGGAGGTAATAGATAATGAATCAGGTAATAGAGACTTTAAAACAGCATCGTTCTTATCGAAAATACGAAAACAAACCAGTTCCTAAAGAAATGGTTGAGGCTATTTTGGATTCAGCGCAAGCTGCCCCTTCATGGGCGAATGGACAGCAGGTTACTGTTATACTAGTAGAGGATACAGCAAGGAAGGAAAGATTAGCAGAGCTTTGCGGAAATCAGCAGCATATTAAGGAAGCACCAATATTTTTAGTATTCTGCATGGATTTCTACCGGACAGAGCTTGCAGCCAACCTGGAAAACACTGCTTTTGGTGCTGCTGATCAATCAGACTTGCTTCTTGTTGGAGCAACAGATGCTGGAATTGCATTGGCAAATGCGATAACAGCTGCTGAATCCTTAGGGTTAGGGACTGTTCCTATTGGCGGAATAAGAAGAAATGCACCAGAAGTTGTCGAGTATTTACAGCTTCCTAAATATGTATTGCCTATCTCTGGTTTAAGTATTGGCTTCCCAGCTGAAGATCCTGGTGTTAAACCACGACTTCCTAAAGAAAGCTATGTTCATAAGGAAACTTATAACAGTGATCAAATCGGTTCATTAAAAGAATATAACGATATTTTTAAGCAATACTTGCAAGAACGGGGCAGTGAACAAGCTAACTGGACAAACAGGGTGGCAAACTTTTATAAGCAGCCCTATTACCCAAGTCTAGGACCATTACTAAAAAAACAAGGCTTTACTGCGAAAGATCTGAGCGAATGAAAAAAAACATCCTCCCTTAAATTTCGGAGGATGTTTTTTGGCTACTGGCCAAGCTTTGGGAAGGTAATTTCAAATTTTGTCCCTTTTTCCAGCTCACTGTCAACCTTAATAGTGCCTGAATGCTTTTCTATAATCCACTTAGCAATAGACAAGCCTAATCCAGTGCCTTCCATATCTGTCCTTGATTGCTCCACTTGATAAAACCGGTTGAAGACTTTTGGTATATCTTGTTTTGGGATGCCAATTCCGTTATCTTTCACCTCTAATTCAACAGTGTGAGTTTTAGCTGTGGCATTTATTGCAATCGTGCCTCCCTCACCTGTGAATTTCATGCTGTTATCCACTAGGATGACAAGCAGTTGGTGAATACGTTCCTTGTCACCGATCAGCTTGATAGGTGACCTTGTATCAGTATAAATTCTTTTTCCTTGAAACTCTGCGATATCGGCATACTGGTCAATCACTTCTTGGATGAGGAGATTCAAGGCAAATTCTTGCTTCGATATTTCCATTTGATTTGAGTCGCTTCTGGCAAGTGTCAGCAAATTTGTGACGAGCTTGTTCAATCGTCGTGTTTCCTTTGAAATGACTGAAATATCTATAGCCTTTTCTTGAATGGTGGCATCAGGCTCTTGGAAGAGCAGGTCTGTTCTTGTTTGGATGACTGCTAAAGGTGTTCTCAGCTCATGGGAGGCATCTGATACGAATTGCTGCTGAGATTCCCATGATTTTTGAATCGGTACAAGAGCTCTTCCAGCAAGGAAATAACCAGCCATTATGGCGAAGATGCTTCCTGCCAGCACACCTACTGTCATAATAATAATCAATCGGTTCAGCATTGATTTTTCTGGATCAATGCTGCGGATAAATTGAATTATTTCCTTTGATCCATCCTCCATTGTTACTTTAACAGCAATCGTGTTATAACTGTAGCCGCTGACTGTCTGCTTCTCTACAATCTTATCGTATTGCTCTGGATAGAAATTCTCGAATTCACTCGCATAATTCATGATGTCTTGGGAAATAACATCAATTTCCTTATCGTCTGTCCACTTAATAACAGAGATTTGCCGGGGCGGCTCTTGCATTGGTCCCCTTCCATCTCTTTGTTCAAAATGGCTGATCGTTTCCGCCGTTTCTTCCAAGGACTGATTAATATCCTTATATATTTGCTTTTCGGTATAATGATAAATCATCACACCGAGGACTACCATTAATAAGATAAATACAAGCGAGTTAAGGAAGGTTAGTTTAATTCTTGTTTTCTGGAACATTATTTATCCCCTTATACTCTTTTTAAAATATAGCCAACACCTCGGACTGTTTGAATATCTTTATGATAGGCGAATTCTTCTAATTTTTTACGCAGTTGGTGGATGAACACTTCCACAATTGCAATCGTCGTATCAGAATCGAATCCCCATATCCGATCAAATATTTGTTCCTTCGTGAGGATTTTCCCAGTATTTTGAATTAAATACTCAAGCAGCTCATATTGTTTGACTGTTAACTTGATTGGCATTCCTTTAACAAGCACATCATTTTCCTTGCCTGTCAGCACGATTTCTTCATACTTAAGCCCTTCATCAATATCTAATGCCCCGCTCCTTCTCAAGAGAGCCTTGATTCTTGCTTCAAGCTCAGGAGCCTGGAAAGGCTTTACTAAATAATCGTCGCCGCCAAATTCCAGCCCTTTTACCCGATCCTCAAGTGAATCCTTTGCTGTTAAGAATAAAACAGGTGTATTGACTTTTTCTTTACGCAAGGTTTGAACAATGTCAAAACCGTTAATATAAGGAAGCATGACATCGAGCACGATCAAATCATAGATATTTTGCTGTGCATAAAACAAGCCGTCTTCTCCATTATCTGCTGTATCAACAGAATACTCCTTCTCCAATATCCCCTTTATGGATTCTAATAAAGGTTTATTATCCTCCACAACTAGTATCTTCATTGTTTCAATCTCCTTTGGCTTTTAAATCTGACAATTGCTTGATTCATTAGCATTATTAAAACATAAGCCTCTATATAAATAAATACTCTCACGAATGTTTTTGTGCCAGCTTGAAAGAGAAGCGATTCGCATCTGCGGACCGCTTCTTTTCTACCATACTATTTTTGTTGATACTCGTACAAGGTTTGCCCCATGCCTCTCATATTAGATAAATCAGTAGCAGAGCTGTCAGTAGTGCTAGTATCAGATGAATACTCGCTGCTAGGTACCTCAACACAGTTTTCTTGAATCCACTCTGTCACTTCACTATTGCCGCCCATTCCTTGACCAGATACTAAGAAATACTTGATTTCTCCTGCTTCAGCCATCTCCTCCAGCTCATCTACTGTCGGTGCCGGATCTGATCCGCCAAAGCCGCCCATTGCCATTACTGCATAGTCTGTGTTCAGCATAATAGAATATGCCGATTGGGCTCTTTGTACTGCCAAGAAGAATTTTTCGCCATTGTAATTGTCTTCAAGATACGACATTAAGCCAGAATCGATACTGTCCATATCGCCCCCGCCGCCTGGTCCGCCTGTAAAACCACTGCTGGCATTATTCTCAGAAGCTCCCGGGAAACCAGTTGGAGCCTCATTAGAATCACTTGGCATTTCATTTGGAATGGAACCTTGCTCCATATTACCACCATCGAAGGCACGCATGCCTCCACCTCCGCCGCCTGGTCCGCCCATTCCACTTGTCGGACCTGCAGTTGGTGTAGATTCATTGCCAGTCTTTGTAATCGTTATAGCAGTCCAATAAATCGGCAGTACTAATAATGCCAATATGCTGATAACTGCTATTGTCTCCTTTATGGATGCACTTGATTTGCCTGCTATTAACAGCATAAACAGTACAACCCCTAAAATAATAGCAACCCACATCCATACAATGGATACAGAAGAGCTGTTCTGATAGACAATCAGCGCTTCAAAGCAGAAAGTAATTAATATTCCAACAGGCAGCAGCCAGCTCTCCCAGCCATTCTCTTCTTTATAAAAGTTCCATAATGTCGTAAAACCGATACCGACAAGTGCGGCAATTGCAGGCCCCATCATACTTAAATAATAATGATGGTAAAATAGCGCGATGCTGAAGAAAACAAACATAGGTGCTAGCCAGAAAAACCAAAATGCTGCAAAATGGTGCTGTATTGTATACTTTCTCGTCTTTAAGAAAGACAAGACTAAACCAATAATGGCAAAGACCACGAATGGCAGCAGCCAGCTAATTTGTCCAGAAAGTTCGCTTTGGAATAATCGCAGCGGGCCTGCTTCACCAGTGTTAAACATGCCAGATTGGCTGGAGCTGCCTCCATCTCCTTGCTGTCCACCATTAGGCATAGTAGTAGGAGCTTCCTCACTAGTATTGCTGGAATCTGAAGCACTAGTACTAGTTTCATCAGTCGAAGTCTGAGTCTGCGGTGCTTGAGCATTCCCTCCGCCTCCCATGCCAGAATCTTGACCAGTTAATCTTGATAAGCCATTATAGCCAAAAGCAAGCTCTAGTACAGAGTTCGTTTCACTTCCGCCCATATACGGCCTTTCACTTTTTGGGGTCAAATCAACTGCAAGTGCCCATGACAAGGAGATAACAACTAGCAAAACAGTGGATGCTGCTAAATGCATCAGCTTTTTCCAGATTTTCAATTCTCTCGTTGCAAAGAAATAATAGAAAGCAAATGCCGGCAACACCATATATGCCTGCAGCATTTTCACATTAAAGCCGACGCCCACAAGAGCAAAGCTTAATAATAGCCAGCCAAGCTTCTGCTTTTCGACTGCTTTCATCAATGCCCATGCTGCTATCATCAGTGTAACAATCAAGATACTGTCTACATTATTAGTTCTGACAACTGCTACAAAAATTGGCGAGCAAGCTAAAACCAAACTGGCAATCAGTGCTGCCGGTCTGCCGAATTTCGGCTTAATCATGATATATAACAACCAGACAGAAACGACACCAGCAAGTGCCTCTGGCAAAAGAAGCACAAAATCATTGAAGCCGAAGATCTTAGCAAAAATCGCTTGAATCCATAAAGCTACTGGAGGTTTATCAACGGTTATAAATCCAGCAGGATCAAAGGAAACAAAGAAAAAGTTATGGAAGCTAGTCAACATGCTTTTCACAGCTACAGAATAATACGAATTCGTGCCAGCATTCTGCAAATTATAGAAATTTAAACCGGCCGAAAACAGCAATATAGCTATTAAAAGGATGTCGACTCTTCCTTTAGTCCAATTTTTCATATCTTACTCCATTCTTATAATAATTTTTTTATAAATTAATTTGTGTTTGCCTTCGTAAAAACGAGCATCTTCGTTCCAATAAAGTTGAAGATTGTTCCTATCGCTGTTACTAAAAATTTGCTCAACAGCAAATTTAAGCCCTGCTTTGTATATAAAAAATCGAGCAATATCAATGTTAACGATAATGTGGCAGCATTGACCGCAAGGAAACGAATAAACTCCTTCATGCTTGCCTTATCTTTTTGTTTAAATGTCCATGTTCTGTTTACAAAGTAACTGTTTAATAGTCCACATGAATAGGAAAGTATTTGCGATAGAAGATAATTTGCTCCAACGCTAGTCAAAAGCGCATAAACAACAAAGTCAATGATTGTATTTAACGAACCAACAATTCCAAACTTAAAAAAAACAAGCCACTTCCTAGTCATTTCATCACATATGATTTCGCCGCTGATTCATGCTGGTAAATGTCTTTCACAATATAAAGCGGTCTGTCTTTTGCTTCGTCATAAATACGGCCGATATATTCACCGATTACACCAAGCATCATAAGCGTAATTCCACTAAAGAATAGCTGAATGACAATAATAGAAGACCAGCCAGTAACAGTAGTTGTTGTAAACAGTTTTTGATAAAGCACAATCAGCATGTAAACAAATCCAATCACCGACAAGGAAGCACCTAAATAATTGGCCAGCTTTAATGGTTTATAAGAGAAAGACGTTATTCCGTCCAAAGATAATTTAAGCATTCTTTTTAAATGATATTTTGTTTCACCAGCAAATCTCTCATCTCTTTCATATTCAACAGCACTCTGTTTAAAGCCAACCCAACTGACAAGCCCTCTGACAAAGCGGTTTTTTTCATGAATATTCTTCATTTGATTACACACCTTGCGGTCAATTAATCGGAAATCTCCTGTATCAATCGGTATTTCAATTTCTGTCATTGCCCTTAATGTCCTGTAAAAGGCCGAGGCTGTCTGTTTCTTAAAAAAGGTCTCTCCTTTTCTGGCAGTACGCTTCGCATAGACGACATCATAGCCTTCTTTCCATTTTTGAATCATTTCTAGAATAAGCTCAGGAGGATCCTGAAGATCTGCATCAATTATGACAATAGCATCTCCTAACGCATAATCCATTCCAGCAGTTATGGCGATTTGGTGGCCGAAGTTTCTGGAGAAATCAACGATTTTAATCCTGTTGTCCTGCTCACTTAAATTCAATAATATTTCGACAGACCGGTCTCTGCTTCCGTCATTGATAAACAATAGCTCATAATTTCCATCTGCATTCTTCATCACTGTCTTAATCCGCTCATACGTATGTTCAATGACTTCCTCCTCATTAAACACGGGAATTACAATCGAATATTTTACTTTCTCGTTCGTCATGAAAATCACTCATCCTTTCTAGTAGCTCGTGACGTTTCGTTCGTCACTTCCGAATGGAATAGCCTGATTTTAGCGAACAATTCTTAATTAATCCTTAACTTATTAACAATATTTAGAAATACAAAAAAGGCTCTATGCATGCTGTTTTGCATGCATAGAGCCTTACTTTTCTAAATAACCTCAGGTAAGATAAAATAATTTCTTAATTTACTGTCGACATGTGCTTGCCAATGGTCTAAAGAAACGCCAAGCTCATTAAGGAGCTTATAAGCATTCACCCATGCGCTCATTTCTGCGTTTACTCTGTACGACCAATCATTTAACCATTTATCATAATCTAAATCTCCATTCACATAATCCATTACATGGCCAATCTCGTGTGCAAGTGCATATGTATTCTCCAATGTAATTAAGAATGGAACTGTAATATACATATTAGCATTAAAGCTGATTTTCTTGTCCGCGTCATAAACGACCTTACAGCCGAGCTGTTCTGCCTTCGAAACTACTTCCATGAATTTATCTATTGTAATCATGTATTTAATCATATCCCCTTTTTTGTAAGCTATCTAAAAACGTATATGTCTATATTATCGGTTTTATAAGTGCTGATTAGTATTACCAAACTTTTCCTCGGCAAAAAATCCGACAAAAATGTTTATATGAAGTGAAATCGGCTATATAACCAATGTACAATTTAATAACTAAAATTTCTAAGGAGTGATAATCATGGCAAACAACAACAAAATGAGTCGAGAAGAAGTAGGTAAAAAAGGTGGACAAGCAACTTCTAAAAATCACGATAAGGAATTTTACCAAGAAATTGGACAAAAAGGCGGAGAAGCCACTTCCAAGAATCATGATAAGGAATTCTATCAAGAAATCGGGAAAAAGGGCGGAGAAGCTACTTCTGATAATCATGATAAAGAATTCTATCAAGAAATCGGGAAAAAAGGCGGAGAAGCTACTTCCGATAATCATGATAAAGAATTCTATCAAGAAATCGGCAAAAAAGGCGGAGAAGCCACTTCCGAAAATCATGATAAAGAATTTTACCAAGAAATTGGCCGTAAAGGCGGCAACTCCACTAACAATAACAACAACTAATATTAAAAGTATATCAAATTTAAAAAGAAGAAGAAACCCAAATGCCCAATCGCATTTGGGTTTCTTCTTTATACGGGATAAACCGTTTTATGATCTGCAGTTACTTGCACTTTGTCGGAATCTACTATTTTGATGCTGGCATCTGAAGAATAATACCAAGTTTTTTCGTTTTTTCCAACGATAAATAAATTTAATTCCTCTTTGAAGGCAATCAAGTTCTCAAGCTCTTCTTTATTTGCAGCTGCCGTAATGACCCAGTTATCCCCTTGGGGCAGAACCGAGTAATCCTCTGTCTGCAGAAACAGCCTGCTGCCAATAGCATGTCTGATCATCAGCATCTTATTCCCCTCCCGGCAAATCAATCAGCATAAAGAAACAGTCTTTTGAAGCTGCTAACTGTAACTCAGAAACATCCGTGATACGGGCTGATTCTTGTTTTCCAAGCAGATGTTCATTGTTAAGAAGAACTCTGCCTTCTATCACATACACAAGAATTCTCCTGCCATCTTCCTGGCTGAACTCAAGACTTTTCCCCTGCTCAAGCTTTGATAAATAAATCGTCGCATCTTGATGAATCATCGCCACACCTTCACTTGCTGTTGGAGCAACTACTGGCAATAAGTTATTAGATAATTTACTCACATCATATATTACATCTTCATAGGAAGGAGGCAGCTGTTTCGTCTCAGGAAAGAACCAAAGCTGCAGAAATCTGCCTGGTTCTGTTGTGGATGGATTCACTTCAGAATGAAGAATTCCTGTTCCAGCCGTCATGCGCTGCACCTGTCCAAATTCGATAACTCCACTGTTTCCTAAGCTGTCCTCATGTTTCAATTGTCCATCAATGGCGATAGAAACAACCTCAGCCTCTCTGTGCGGATGGATACCGAACCCTTTATCCGGCTGAATGGTATCATCATTTAATACACGCATAGGGCCAAAATTAACATTCTCCGGGTCGTAATAATTACCAAAGGAAAAGCTGAAATGACTTTCTACCCAGTCATTGCTTGCAGAATGACCATCTGCTTTCGTAAATATTTTAATCATCCTTAACACCTCTTTATTTTATTGTGTTAAACCAAGCAGCTGCAGCATCAACTTCTGTTCGCGTCAATTGATGGCCATAATTCTCCCAATGAACCGTAACATTTGCTCCTGCTCCTTCTAAAAGAGTTGTCAGTTCCTCTGATTCACTTCGAGGGCAGATTGGGTCATTTGTGCCCGCTGAAATAAAGACAGGCACATCAGTAAGTTCAGGCAATGCGATACCTCTTAACGGCACCATCGGGTGATGCAAAATCGCTCCCTTCAAGCCTTTGGCGTAATGAAACAAAATGCTTGCTGCGATATTTGCACCATTTGAATAACCTATTGCAATAATATTGCGACGATCAAAGCCGTACTGTTCTGCGCTGCTGTCTAAAAAGTCATGCAGCTCCTCTGTACGCTCCTTTAGGTCTTCAATATCAAAAACGCCTTCAGCTAGTCGGCGGAAGAACCGAGGCATTCCGTTCTCCAACACATTCCCTCGTACACTGAGCACAGATGATTGTGGACTAATCAGCTCTGCCAGTGGCAATAAATCATTCTCCGTTCCTCCAGTTCCATGCAATAGTAATAAGGTTGGCAACTGTTCATTTGTTCCTTTTTTAAAAATATGCTTCATCTTCGTCTCCTAGTCATAAGGCTTAATAAGCCCTGCTTTATTTTGGTCTGTTGATTGTAAACATTTCACCCAGCTTGCTATAATCATTTCCCGCAAGCCTGCTGACAGGCTTTAAAAGCTTCGGATCGATTCTTCCATTTTCATATAATTGATCTTCAATATGGAAGCAAACAGCACGGCCCAGTATTAAATCGCAAGTAGGTATCCCATTATCATCCTTAATCTCTACAATTCCCTCTAATTTACACTCAATCCGGACTTTCGCTTCCTTAATTCCAGGCACTGAAATAACAGCACTTTCAGCAACCGACAGTCCAGCAAGTTCTATCTCACTTTCGTCCGGCGGAAGATTTGCAGCAGTTTCATTAATTGCTGCAATATTATCCTCGTCACAAACATGGATGACAAATTCGCTGTACTCCTTAATATTTTTAGCTGTATCTTTTTCATTACCGCCATTTCTTTGAACTGCAACAGATAAGATTGGCGGATTGGAAGATACGATATTAAAGAAGCTGAACGGTGCACCATTAATAACACCACCGCTTCCTTTAGAAGTAACAAACGCGATTGGTCTCGGAATAATGCTGCCGATAAAGAACTTATACACCTCTTTCGCAGAAAGCGTGCTTGGATCAATTGTTAACATGCTATTCCTCCATTCATGGCAAACTTCGCCGGTAAAATTTTTATACAAGCTATTTTATCTTGAATTCGAGATAATCATACTATTATTAATTACTGTCTGTCAAGAATGAGTCCTTGCTTCTAGTAAAAATAAAGAAAATTACTCTATTTTTTCCTATTATAGTTTGCTATCATTAATTTGTATAATTTTTACTCTGTTTCCATTAGAAAAACTACTCATTTAGACCTAATTTAATAACTTTTACCTATTACAATTAAACTATATTTTAGATAAAATAAGGTATAATCTTAGAGTCTAGCAAATTAGCTTCTATTGTAAAAAGAGAGAGGGAAATAGTGTGGGTATATTAAATGAAGGAGAGTTTATTGAAACAGTATATTTTAAAGGCTTGCAGCTTTCATTAATTGCAGCAGGTGACGGAACGGAAGTTATTCACCATAAACTGCAGCCAGGTTCTAGCTGGGCGATGGGTCCAGAAGAGGGCTGGGAAGGACTGGAGTATTTTTTTATTGTTTCTGGCAAACTAGTATATCAAAGAGATGAAGTATCTATCGAGCTTATACCCGGACAGTCCTTTTTTGAGAGCCCAATCAAGGAATATACTATTTTCCATGCTAAAGAAGAAACAGAGTTTATTTATGTGACAAGTCAGCCAGTGTTTCACCACTATAGCCAACTTTCTAAAGACTTATTAGAGCTGACTATTTCTATAGAAGAAAAAGACGGGTACACAAGAGATCATTGTGAGAGAATTAAGGACTATTCGATGCTCGTTGGTGAAGTGCTTGATCTTAACACAAAACAAATTGCCCGCCTAAACCTTGCTTCCTTTTTTCATGATCTTGGCAAAGTTAAAGTACCTTTAAATATATTGCAAAAACCTAGTAAACTCACAGATGATGAATGGGAAATCATGAAACTACATACAACTTTTGGTCGTGAGCTGTTAGAAGAAACGAGAATTCCATTACTAGGCGAAATAGGTTTAATAGTTGAACAGCATCATGAAAGGTATGACGGTAAAGGATATCCTAAGGGTTTAAAGGGTGACGAAATTACAGTTGAAGCAGCTATAATTGCTGTCGTTGACTCCTTTGATGCAATGACAACAGATAGGGTCTATAAAAAAGGCAAATCAAAAAAGGAAGCCTTTGAGGAAATTCTAAAAAACAGAGGTACAATGTATCATCCACAAGTAGTTGATGCTTTTATAGCATTACAAGATAAAATAGAAAACTATTAACATGAGGGAGAGACTATTATGAAAAAACTAGTTTGGAGCTTATTGGCTGTCATTTTAATCGTTTCCTTGCAAGTAAAGCCTGCAGAAGCAGCTTATTTGCCAGAATACGATAAATATGTAGAAGTAACCTATGATCAAGCAAGACAAATTGCTGACTTATTAGGGATGAAGAATATTCCTCTTGGTGAACAAACTGCTAAGATTACTTTTGATGTTCAGGAAAAGGTTATTGCTAAAATCGAAAAAATTATCGGTAAAGAAATTGACCATTATTATATCTGGCTAACTGTAGATGGACAACCTGTACTTGGAATTGATCCGCCTATAATACTGGCTTAATCAGAAACAAAAAGGACTTCGGAAACCCCGAAGCCCTTTTTTATTTATTTCTAAACAAAATGATAAATTAGCTTAACCCATCCAAAAAAGGAAATCCACAGTGGTACGCTCAATAAGATGCCCCATTTCAATCCATTAAAAAAATTCGCTTGTTCTTCCATGCCATCCACCCCTTATCAGTAAGTGAGACCAGAGTTAATGATTAGCTTATATCCATTATATACGAAAACGCTTTCATTATGTCTGTATTTATTATTAATATGACCCATTTTTTTATTAAATAAACATCTTTACCTACTTGAAACTTGTAATGGTGCTTCTTACCAAATATATCGTCCTAGCGATTTCTGTTATTTATAGGACTATATACTTATTATTTAAAAACTTTTATTTTTTCTATTCTTTTAAATGAGGGGTCTGAATTAATAACTAATATTTTTTATTTTTTAATGGTTTGTTCATTATTTATTCATAATTACCAAGTAGAATAAATTTATGTTAAGAGTTTCCCCTCTTAAAATATATTTTTTTGGTCCGGCTATTTAAGCCGGATCTTTTTTTGTTTGCAGACAAGAAAAAAACGAACATCGTTAACATGTTCGTTTCTCTATAGAGTCATTTCGTTGCTTCAATTGTTGTATATGAAAAACTGCTGAAGTCGAATAAGCCTTTATCTGTTAATTTCAATGTAGGAATGACAGATAATGATAGGAAGGATAATGTCAGGAATGGATTAAAGTTGCTTGATCCTCCTAATTGCTTCACTTGTTCATTAAGTGTGTTCATTTGGTCATACAGTGTTTCATAGCTTTGGTCTGAGATAAGGCCAGCTATCGGCAATGGCAAGGCTGCGATTAATTGTCCTTCTGCTATTGCTGTTATGCCTCCATTAATATTTTTCAACTCTTCTATCGCAAGCTGGATATCTTCATCATTTGTTCCAACTGCGACAATATTGTGAGAATCATGGGATATGGTTGTTGCAATCGCTCCTTTTTTGAAACCAAATCCCTTTACAATGCCCCGCCCAATATTGCCAGTCCGATGATGTCTCTCCACAACAACCAGTTTTAGCAAATCCTGCTCGACAGATGGCTGAAAAATACCATTTTCCACACTAACCTTTTCTATCAAATGCTCTGTTACAATGCTGTTAGGAATAATGCCAATAACATTGCAAATATCTGATTGGAGCGGCAATTGTAGCTCACTAGTATTAAATGGAGCATAATTCAAGCCAGGCAGGCTGGTATCTTCATAGCCCTGTTTCTTAAACTGCTCTGTTTTCAGCTTGCCGTTTTCCACAATACACTTGCCTTCTTTATATACATGCTCTATCGTAAGCTCCTCCAGGCTGTCTACAATCAGGAAGTCTGCCTTATAGCCTGGTGACACTGCACCGATTCTATCTTGCTTATAACATTCAGCCGTATTAATCGTAGCCATTTGAATGGCTGTGATTGGGTCCAGTCCTTCTTTTATTGCTAAACGAATACAATGGTCAACACTGCCCTCATGCAAAAGATCGTCAATCAGCTTATCATCTGTTACAAAAAGACATCTGCGTGCATTTCTTTCTGTCACAACAGGCAGCAATGCTTTTAAGTCTTTAGCAACTGTTCCTTCCCTAATCATTAAATAAAGACCTAAATCCAGTCTGTCTTTCCCTTCCTGCTCTGTTGTAGCTTCATGATCATTGCGAATTCCTGCAGCACTGTAAACATTTAGGCTCTCACGCTCAATGCCGGCAGCATGGCCATCTATTACCCCGTTATTCTCTTTTGTCAGAATAAGCTTTTTGACCATATCTGCACTGGTGTTTTGGACAGACGGAAAGTCCATTACCTCTGCTAGGCCTAAAACACGCTCATGTTTAAAAAAAGGAGCCAGATCATCAGCGTACAGTGCTGCACCATTACTGTCATTCGGCACGGCTGGCACACAGGAGGGCAGCATGACACGAATATCAAGTGGCAATCCTTCCGACTGGTCAAGCATGTATTGAATTCCCTTTGTCCCGGCAACATTCGCTATTTCATGTGGGTCAGTTATCGCTGTTGTAACACCATGGAGCATGAGGACCTTTGCAAATTCCTGCGGTGCGAGCATGCTGCTTTCAATATGAACATGACCGTCTATCAGTCCAGGAATGATGAATTTTCCTTTTGCATCTATTGTTTGCTTTCCTTCATACTGGCCTATCCCGGCAATAGTATCATCAGATACAGCTAGATCACCCTTCATCAGTTCTCCAGTAAACACATTGACTATAGATGCATGCTTAATAACTAAGTCTGCCTTTTCTCGTTTTGCTGCTATTCTCAATCTTTTTTCAAATTTGCTGCTCATGTGCATTTTCCCCCTTATTTCTTTTTGGTAGTTTCACTTTGCTAAATTTTTGCAAATGCTTTTGTACGTTAAGTTCCATAATTAAAATGATTTACGGGAAATATATAGAAATCGTATGGAAGAGTAAATGCACGAAGATTTAGTTCCAATCAAGCAAATGGAGAATTGGCATTTCATGCCTTTTTGAAATTATTTTTACTATTGTATTATAGTTCGCAACAAGATTCAATTTCTTTTTGAAGTGCCCCTGCACAAAAATATAATTTCATATTGTTATATTTTTTAACATTTTACGATTCATATAAAATAAATTATGGTATTATATTTACGAAAAGATAATAATAAAGGTTTTTCCAATTACATAGTGTCTAATTACGAAAGGAGAAATAAAGATGATCTATAAAGAACTCATCATCGCGATGGGCCGGTCTGGATTATTAGGATTTGGAGGTGGTCCTTCTGTTATACCGCTTATTCGCTATGAAGCAGTAAATAAATTCAAGTGGCTTGATAATGAAGAGTTTGGGGAAATATTGGCGATTGCTAATACTTTGCCTGGACCAATCGCTACAAAAATGGCCGCCTATTTAGGCTACCGCCAAAAAGGTATTTCAGGAGCTATCGTTTCTGTGCTCGCCCATATTCTGCCGACATGCCTGGCAATGGTTGTGCTAATTTCCTTTATTAACGTTGTCAGCCATTCTGCTGTCATCACAAGCATGGTGTCTGCTGTTATTCCTGTTATAGCAGTAATGCTTGGCATGATGGCCTATGAGTTTGCAGAAAAAGCAGTCAAAGGCTTAGGTATCTATGTTGGTGCAGCACTAACACTGTTATGTCTGTTCCTGCTTCAATACATTTCCCTTCACCCAGCTATTGTTGTATTAATCTTCTTGATTTACGGAGCATTTCATTTCAATCTTAAAGATCGTATTCTACATAAAAAAGAAAGAGGCATGTAAACATGGTATTAATCAGCATCTTTTTAAGCTTTTTGTTATCAAATATATTTGGATATGGCGGCGGTCCTGCCTCTATTCCACTCATGTATGAAGAGATTGTTAACCGGTACAATTGGCTGTCAAATGCGGAGTTTTCCAATATGCTCGCACTTGGAAACGCCCTGCCTGGTCCAATCGCAACAAAAATTGCTGCTTATGTCGGGTTTGGCATCGGTGGCTGGTGGGGCTTTATTGCTGCACTGGCAGCGACGGTCATTCCATCTGCTGCAGCGCTCATTTTCCTTGCCAATGTGATGAGCAAGCACCGCGATTCGAAAATAGTGAAAGGGATGACACTGTTGGTTCAGCCTGTTATTGCCGCATTGATGATAATCCTTACTTTTGAAATGCTGCAAGACTCCTATATTTCATTAGGCTGGATTCAAACAGCAGCAATCGCTGTAATCGCATTTGCCTTACTGCAAAAATTCAAAGTTCACCCAGCTTTTGTAATCATTCTTGCCTTCCTTTATGGTGGTCTTGTTGTTCCACATCTAAACAGTTAAAAGGAGAAAGGAACATATTTTATGACAAATGGACATGATCTTGCACCTAGCAAACTAGATCAGATTGATCATTTAATCTTGTCTTTATTGCATGATAACGGCAGGATTTCCTACACCGATATCGGCAAAGAAGTCGGGATCTCAAGGGTAGCTGTACAGATGCGGATTAATGCAATGATCGAAAATGGCATTATTGAAAAGTTCACGGCTGTAATAAATCCAGAAAAAATCGGCAAAACAGTTTCTGCTTTCTTCAATATTGATGTAGAACCGAAGCATCTCGAAGAAGTAGCCAAACTATTAGCAGACAATGCTGCTGTAGGCAGTCTCTATCATATGACCGGCCCCAGTAAACTGCATATGCACGGATTATTTGCTGATAATCAGGAAATGGAGCTATTCCTTACAGACAAGCTATATGCTATCGAAGGTGTCGTCAGCGTAGATTGCCAAATATTAATTAAAAGATACAAGAGCAGAATGGGAATGAAGCTGTAGCTTGCAGATTATCTCCATACAAAAAAGCAGGGATACATTCTCCCTGCTTTTATTTTTTTTCCTCATTTAAATTAAGAAAATCCCAAACCTCAGCCCAGCTATGAACCCTGTCATAAGAAAGATCTTTATTGTATGATTGATCTTTTACTAACAAGTGAACTCCTGTTTGTGCCAGTGTGTTTAGCACCGCTGGCTTATCATCCATATAGAAATCAAGGTTCAGGCTTGAAATAACATCGATTTTTTCATGATCAGCCATACCGCAGAAGAACTGCTCATCCTTAACTGGAAAGCCTTTAGTCTTCATCCATTCCTTCGTCCGTTCTGCAAATTCCTTATTACGTGCGGTAATATAATACACTTCATGTCCGCTATTTGTCAGCCTTTGCAGAAATTCAACTGCATTCGGATATGGCGGGCAATCTGTGAAATAAATTTCTTCGCTTAAAGTGGTCCACATGTTCTTCCCTTCATCAGCATTAAGGCCAAAGGGCTCATGTATTTCCACGATCTTCAGTGCATGAAAATAATCGAGATGCACTTCCTTTTGCAGTTTCTTATTATATAAATGAAAGGCATGCTCTCTTAAATTTATTAATGTATCATCAATGTCAAAACCGAACTTCATCTATTGCATCCTTCCAATTAATTACTAACGCCAATTGCCGTTGCTTTTGGAAAATGATCCTTAAAAGTAGATTCTCTGTAAAGCTGTTCTGCTTGGACTTTTTCTACCTCTATTTTCCGAATTGCTTCGTAGGTCTCTAATAGCGCTGGTGATTCGTGATAGAGTAAAATTTGTTTCAGCACTTCTGCAAGTTTTTCTGCATCCTTTAAGGAACTGTTGAGTCCAAATGCGCCGGTTGGGCTCATTGTGTGGGCTGCATCGCCTAAGAGCACTGCATTATTATTGATCCACGTGCTGCTTTTAGAGCTTTCCACCTTCAACAGGACAAAATCCTTCCATGCCTTGATATGAGTGCGGACAGTTTCCTCCAACTCAGGAAAAGCAGACAGAAGATTGTCGATAAAGTGCTCAAATGATCCTTTCCGGATTTGTGAGAAGCTTCCCTCCTCAATATTCCAGCCGATCTGAATATAACCTCCATATTGGGTAAACAGAGCAACCTGACTGCCGTTAACAAGAGCCATTTTAATCGCTGGCTCCCAGCCAGATGGAGCCGGAATTTTTGCCCACAGCAAATCATAACCATGCTTGATCGCTTCAACAGGAAAGCGCCCCTGCTTTCTTATCGTTGAAAACCTGCCGTCAGCACCGACAATTATCTTGCTGTTCACTTTTGTTTCTATGCCATTAATCCAGGCGACGACGCCTGAATACTCTCCTGTTTCAGTCTGAATGAGCTCTTTCACAACACTGTCCATTTCCAGCCTGAAGGCAGCCTCTTTCGATGATTCCTCCAACAGCAGCTTCAATAAATGCTTTTGCGGAACATGAATGCCAGTATGGCCTGTTTCTGAATGGGGAAGTATTCTTTTAACCACTTTGCCGTCTGCAATATAATCAACATGAGTCATGCAGAGTATGCCTTTTTCCTTCAGCTTAGCAAAAAGACCTGCGTCTATGAGGACTTGTTCTCCTTCCTCATTTAAATGCTCTCCACGAAATTCTTTATCTACATCATGATGCCGCTCCAGCAGGATTGTGGAAACCCCGGCCTTGCTAAGCAAATAAGCAAGCATTGCACCGCCGGGACCTGCACCAACAATACAAACTTCTGCATTCAGAACTGTCATTTCCCCATCCTCTTCCCTTAAACTTTAGCAGGATATGCGTAGACTTTTAAGTCTTCGCCTACCTTCTCCACTGTTTCAAACCTTAGCTGAACAGCTTCATCTATCGTATCTACATCCTCGCCTCTAAATGGTGTAAAAGAAGATTTTCCACCTAAGATTTTCGGCGCAATATAAACAATGTATTTTTGAATAAGTCTCTCTCTCATAAAGCTCGCATTTACTTCACTGCCGCCTTCGAGCAGAATATCTGTTACTCCTGCTTCATACAGCCTTTTCAATGCAGCTTGAAGGTCCATTTTCCCGTTTGTATATGGAACTTGAATAATTTGAACGCCCTTCTGTTTTAAACCTTCAGCCTTCTTGTCATCCTCGGCAAGACCAGTCAAAATAATCGTTTGTGCCTCAGAGCAATCTGCCACATTTGCATCGAGCGGTGTTCGCAGCTTGCTATCCAAAATAATCCTGATTGGATTTTTAGATGGTTGGTCTAATCGAGTCGTTAATTTCGGATTATCTGCTAATACTGTACCTACTCCAACTAGGATAGCATCTACCTCATTGCGAAGGTAATGCACTTCCTTCCGAGCCTCTTCCCCTGTAATCCATTGGCTGTGCCCTGTATAGGCAGCGATTTTTCCGTCTAAAGTCATCGCAACCTTTGATACAACAAATGGAGTTTGAGTAATCATATTATGCATAAAACGCTCATTGAGTTTTTTTGCTTCTTCCTCAAGCACACCAACTTCTACTTCGATCCCCGCTTCTTTTATGATGCCAATCCCCTTACCAGCAACATGAGGATTCGGATCTTGAGCTGCCACTACAACTCTTTTCACTCCAGAATCTTTGACTAAATTCGCACATGGCGGTGTTTTTCCATAGTGGGAGCAAGGCTCCAGCGTAACATATAGTGTAGCCCCTTTAGCATGTTCTCCTGCCATATTAAATGCATGTACCTCTGCATGCGGTTCTCCAGCCTTTCTGTGCAAACCGGAGCCTACTATGACGCCATCCTTCACTAATACCGCACCAACTACTGGGTTTGGATTTGTTTTTCCCTTCGCTGTTTCTGCAAGGTCCAATGCCATTTTCATAAAATCATGATCATTTCTCATCATCGTTTACTCCTCAAATTGTCACAATCTCTTCTTGCAATGGTATATGTCCAGATTTCTGCACTTTCGTGTCCAAATACTTCTCGTTAAACGCTGATCTGTCTCCCCATAACGGAACATTCTCACTTGCAGTTAATCCAATCTTCTTCAATGCTTCCAGCTTTTTAGGATTGTTCGTAATTAGTTTAACAGGCTTTGTGCGCAATGCTTGCAGGACACTGATCGGCTCTTCATAGCTTCTTGTGTCATCAGCAAAATCAAGAGCATGGTTTGCCTCTACTGTATCCAATCCTTCCTGCTGCAGCAAATAAGCTAATGACTTTGTGAACAGACCAATTCCTCTGCCTTCATGGTTGGCAAGGTAAAAGAGGGCACCACTGCCGTGTTCAACAATCATCTTCATTGACTGATGCAGCTGGAATCCGCAGTCACAGCGCTTGCTACCGAAAATATCACCTGTATGACAAATGCTGTGCATGCGGATAAGCGTATCTTCTGTCTGCTCAAAATCGCCGTATACTAAAACCGATGATTGCTGCAAGTCTGCAAGATGCATCGAAGGCAAGCTGTTTAACAGCTCCTCTTTTGACTGCTGCTCTTCTATTGGCAGCCATGTGTACCATTGGAAAGTTACAACTTGATCTTCAAGCTGAACAGGCAGCTTGACTGGCCCGACAAGGCATATTTTTTTATCTTCCTTAAACGGAATCATTTTCATTTTATCTTGAAGAAGATCAATCACTTCTTTTTTCATATTTAAGTCTCCTTTAAATTTCATCTATCTTAATTTGTTCCATTCAAATATTTTTATCAAACCACTTACTATATGTAAGTAAGTATATATATATAAGAAAATAGCGTCAAGTAATTAATTTACCCATTTTTCTTTAGCATTTCCTTACATGAGCAATAAGTGATAATTATTATCATATCGGAAGATAGGTATTTGTACAAATAACTAATTTTACTGGTTCCCAAGACAAATTATTAGCTTTTTTTTTACATATTTTAAGTTGTGTGGTTTAATAGTAAAATCTCTATAAGAGTTTATTTCGCTAAAAAATAACTATTTTCAACTCTTCCTTATAAAAAAATAGGAGGCGCTTCCATTGAAAGAGAAAGAAAAAAAGATCATAGACTCTGCGCTGAAACTTTTCGCGCAAAAAGGATATTCCTCCACTTCCATTCAAGAAATAGCAAATGATTGCGGAATATCTAAAGGTGCTTTCTATATATATTTCAAGTCAAAGGATTCTTTATTATTTGCCATTCTTGATTATTATTACAAGGAATTAGTACAGCTTTTTGACAGCATTAGGCTAGAAGACATCACTGCAAAAGAAAAGCTGGTCGAACAGACAGCAGCTTTTTTTGAACATGCTTTGAAGCATAAGGATTTCATTATTATGCAAACCCGTGAGCAGGCGATTCCCCTTAATGATTCCATCAAGCATTTAATTATGCAGATGCAAACAGATATCAGAGAGTTTTCTCTAGCATATCTGCTCGAATTATATGGAGAAAAAACGAGCCGCTTTCATTTAGATTTGCAAATCATGTACGAAGGGTTGCTGCAGTCCTTCTTAAGACTTCTTCTTCATGATCAGATTGACAGGAATGCTAAAGATGTTTCCGAATATTTATGGAGAAGAATGGACTCCATTGCAGCAGGTATTATGGAAGAGAAGCCAATATTCACTGAAGCGAATCTTTACAAATTAATGCATAAGCCAAAAATCGATTTTATGGCAGATGCTACAGAAAAATCACTGGATATCCTTAATCAAATTCGCAAGCTTACAGAAAGCTATCCTAACAAGGAAACGATTGAAGTTACCCTTGATGTTCTAGAGTCAGAAATCAAAACAGATGCCCCAAGAAGTCCAATTATTCAAGGAATGCTTTCCAATCTTGAAGGACATGAAGAATTGCAGGACTGGATTGAAAAAATTAAAAGGCATTATCAAATAACCTCACATAAGTGAACATATAAAAATCTTTCATTTCATTATGAAAGGTTTTTTATATGTCCATAATGGTTTTATACACATGATGATGAGGTGAAATATATTGCCGAATACCGTACTAACCGCTTTTCTGCGCCTGCCTATCAGTGTGAGGATTTTGTCAATCGCAGCAAGTATTATCCTATTTTTTGGATTAATCATCACCATAGTGGAGCCAAAAACCTTTCCGACTTTTTTTGAGGGGATTTGGTGGGCTATTATCACAGCCTCCACTGTTGGTTATGGTGATTACGCTCCAAGCACCATTGTAGGAAGAATTGCCGGCATGCTGCTCATATTGACTGGTGCAGGGTTTTTATCGACTTATTTAGTAACTTTGGCAACAGCAGCAGTCGCCAGACAAAATGCCTTTATAGAAGGGAAATCAACTTTCAGAGGACAGAGTCATATCGTGATTATCGGCTGGAATGAGCGTTCGAAGGCATTGATTAATACGATTATCAAGGATGGGAAGAGATCACTCCTCACTCTTATTGATGAATCGCTCCCAAAAAACCCGCTGCCAGAATCGCTTCATTTTATCCAAGGCAATCCAAATATTGATGAAACACTCCTGCGGGCAAATATCTCACAGGCTAACAAGGTAATCATCACCTCTGACCAAAGCAAAGATGAAATGAACGCCGATATGAATTCGATTTTAACACTGCTTGCAATAAAAGGACTGAATCCAGAGGTTCCTTGCATCATTGAGATATTGACTGCTGAGCAAGTGACTAATGCACACAGAGCAGGTGCAGATGAGATTATTCAAACCAATCGCCTGTCGAGCTTTGTCATGCACAGCAGTCTCAATTCGCAAGAAACAATGATTGCCTTTCTCGATTTACTGGGGAACTTCAAGGACAAGAGATTGCAAATTGTTTCTTTGGGCGAATGGAAAAACGACGAGCAGCTGAATTTTGCTGCCCTCAGCTCGTATCTTCTTTTAGAGGACAAACTCTTGTTAGGAGTTAAAAGAGGCAGTCAATCCTACATTAAACCTGGTGCCTCCTTTATAGTAGAAGAAAAGGATGAGCTGATCTTGATTGCCGGCTCATAAATGCATGAAAAAACAGCGCTTGCCATATTTAGCGCTGTTTTTTTGTTTATTAATATTAGTTGTTTAAATAGGTTTTACATGCTTCCATACATTGCAAGCAAACTTCAGCACAATACTGACAATGCTTATGGTCATGTTTTTGGCATTCCTGTGCACAATCCTCACAAACTTGCATACAGATTTTAGCAAGTTCTTTAGCATATGGAGATTGACGGATAATAGCCTGTTCTAGATATCCACAGAATTCCAAGCATTCTCGGTCTGTTCGTATGCAGTCTATCATCATGCTTGATTTATCTTCAGCGAGACATTCATTCAGGCAATGATTGCAGACTATCATACATTCTTGCAATGCCCTTACTAATGTTTGTTCTTGTTCTACTAGCATAGTATCCCTCCTTAACACTTATGTAACCTAGTAGTTATTTATCCTTAAATCTCCTCCTAAAAACATGAAATGATAGATTTATAAAATGAGAAAGGGCAATCCATTTCGGATTGCCCTTTTTTACTCTTATTTCAAACGGCTTTCAAGTTCCGCTTTTTTCTCTTCAAAACCTGGTTTACCAAGCAATGCAAACATGTTAACTTTATAAGCTTCTACTCCCGGCTGATCGAATGGATTTACACCAAGAAGGTATCCGCTGATAGCGCAAGCTTTCTCGAAGAAATACACTAAGTAACCGAAAGTATATTCATCCATTTCAGGAATTGTCACAATCAGATTCGGCACACCGCCGTCTGTATGTGCAAGAAGCGTACCTTCAAATGCTTTGTTGTTTACGAAGTCAACTGTTTTGCCAGCAAGATAGTTCAAGCCGTCAAGATCGTTTTCTTCTGCTTCAATTGTTAATTCATGACGAGGCTTGTCCACTTTAACAACTGTTTCGAAAATATCGCGACGTCCTTCTTGAACATATTGCCCTAATGAGTGCAAGTCAGTTGAGAAGTTAGCGGAAGATGGATAAATACCTTTTTGGTCTTTTCCTTCGCTCTCGCCGAAAAGCTGCTTCCACCATTCAGAGAAGTATTGAAGTCCTGGCTCATAGTTGATAAGCATTTCGATTGTTTTGCCTTTATTGTAAAGCACGTTGCGAACTGCAGCATATTGGTATGCAGCATTTTCACTAAGTTCAGATGAGCTGAAGTCTTCACGAGCAGCTGCTGCACCTTTCATCATTGCTTCAATGTCTGCACCGCTTACAGCGATTGGAAGCAAGCCTACTGCTGTAAGAACAGAGTAACGACCGCCGACATCATCAGGAATAACAAAAGTTTCAAAGCCTTCTTCAGTAGCAAGTGTTTTTAGTGCACCGCGCGCTTTATCAGTTGTTGCATAAATTCTTGATTTAGCTTCTTCTGCTCCGTATTTTTGTTCCAAAAGCTTGCGGAAAATACGGAATGCGATAGCAGGCTCTGTTGTTGTGCCTGATTTAGAGATAACATTGATTGAGAAATCTTTGTCACCTAAGAAATCGATAACATCGCTCATATATGTTGAGCTGATGTCTTTACCGATAAAGATGATTTGCGGAGTTTTTCTTTTATCCTTAGACAAAGCATTGTGGAAGCTGTGGTTCAGCATCTCGATTGCTGCACGTGCTCCAAGATAAGATCCGCCGATTCCGATAACAAGCAATACTTCAGAATCGTTTTGGATTTTTTGTGATGCTTTTAAGATACGGGAAAATTCTTCTTTATCGTAATCAACAGGAAGATCAATCCAGCCTAAAAAGTCGCTTCCAGCTCCTGTTTTTTCATGTAGGGAATGATGAGCCACTTTAACTGCATCAGATAGGTATGTAATTTCATGTTCTCCAAAAAAGCTTAATGCCTTTGAGTAATCAAAACGAACGTGTGTCATGAATGATCCTCCATTATATTTATTTTTGTATCCTCTTTCACTTTATCGAAAGTGTCCAAACTAATCAAGAATGAGATTGTTTTGAAAGCGGATACAACTTGAGTTTTTTTCGGTTATTCTTCTTTTAGTCACTATTACCTACTAAGTCCCAACTATTAACATAGCTGGGACTTAGTAATTTTTTTATAATAAGCTCTGCTTACAAGGAAGCTTTGTAAATGGAGCGAACATCATCCGCCTTTAATAAATTGAAGCGTCCGAATTCTCCTCTTGCCATTGCTCTGTCCACCATCAGCTCAAGCTTGCTGTCATCAATATCATAGTCTGCCAGCCTTGAAGGTGCTCCGATGCTGTTCCAGAATTCTCTAAGCTTCTCAATGCCTTCCAATCCAGCTTCTTCATCTGTTTTACCTTCTGGATCAACCCCAAATACCCGAACAGCAAGCTGCTTGAATCTTGAAGGTTTTACACTTAAGTTATGCTTCATCCAGTTAGGGAATAGAATAGCAAGTCCCCCTCCGTGCGGAATGTCATAAACTGCTGATACAGCATGCTCAATATTGTGAGTTGCCCAGTCTCCCTGGTAGCCCATGTTAAGCATTCCGTTTAATGCCATTGTACCGGAGTACAGGATTGTGGAACGATATTCATAATTCTCTAAGTCGTTAACAAGTTTTGGACCTGTTTCCATTACTGTCTTAAGCAAGGACTCACACATATAGTCTTGGAATTGTGTATTTTCTTCCAAATGGAAATAATGCTCAAGTACATGAGACATCATGTCTACAATTCCATAAATTGTCTGATTTTTAGGTACTGTGTATGTATTCTCTGGATCGAGGATAGAGAAAACAGGGAATGTAAGCGGGCTTCCCCAGCCGTATTTTTCTTGCGTTTCCCAATTAGTAATAACAGAGCCTGAATTCATTTCAGAGCCTGTAGCTGCTAATGTTAATACAGTTCCAAATGGTACAGCATCACTTGGTATTGCTTTTCTTGTTACGATATCCCAAGGATCACCGTCATATTTTGCTCCGACAGAAATTGCTTTCGTGCAATCGATGACACTTCCTCCACCTACTGCTAAAAGGAAATCAATTCCCTCTGTCTTACAGATATCCACACCTCTTTGAACTGTAGTTAAGCGAGGGTTTGGTTCAACTCCTGAAAGTTCAAACACTTCTTTATTATTTTCTTTTAAAAGCTCAATAACTTGATCGTATAAACCGCTGCGTTTAATACTACCTCCACCATATACAAGAAGGACTTTATTTCCGTATGGAGCCAGTTGATCTGCAAGCTGGGACAGTTGGCCTTTCCCAAAGATCAGTTTTGTCGGGCTATAGAATGTAAAATTATTCATGTTCCCTTTTCCTCCTATTATAAAAATTAATGCTCCTTTTGCTTCCCAATACTAGAAAGCAGCAGGAGGACACTATTTATTATTTACTAAAGTAATTCGAAAATCAAAAGATAAGAACTGGATTTTTTTATAGTTGCTTACCAAACTTTATAATGCCCCAAAAAAGGAAAAAATGCAGACAAAGAAATGCATAAATATATTCTCTTTGCATCATGATAATAGGGAATCCAATACAAGGAGGAAACAATCATGAGTGGTATTCAAAGAACAGCTTTAGTGTTAACGATTATTGGAGCAATAAATTGGGGACTAATTGGATTTTTTCAATTTGATTTAGTAGCAGCAATCTTTGGCGGTCAAGAATCAGCATTATCCAGAATCATTTACGGATTAGTTGGGATTGCCGGTTTGATTAACTTAGGATTGTTGTTTAAACCAAGTGCCGAAGTTTCTCGTGAACCTGAACCAAGATCTGCTAAATAAGATTTTTCAATAAAAAAAAGCAGGATGCTTATGGCATCCTGCTTCTTTTATTATTTCTTAATTAGGTCATTGCGGTTAGACTGGTCAATCCACTCTTGCAATTTGTCTTTAAGTGTATTGAAACCTTGGCTGCTGTCTGCATCTACTTTAACTGGTGCAGCTTGGCGTTTAGCACGAGGCTTTTTAGCTTTTTCAGCATCAGCAGGTGCTGCTGGCGCTTCTTCTGTAGCGCGGATAGACAAGCCGATTTTTCCAGCATTATCATCAACAGAAAGAACCTTAACTTTTACTTCGTCGCCTACTTTAAGAAATTCATTAATATCTTTAACATAGCCGTGTGTTACTTCTGAAATATGAACAAGGCCTTGCAAGTTTTCGTCTAAAGAAACGAAAGCGCCGTATGGCTGAATGCCTGTTACCTTTCCTGTAATTATGCTTCCAACTTCGATTTTATCTGACATGAGAACACTCCTAGTTTTTATATTCATTTTTCCTTTAATATGCATTATAAAATTATATCACAAAACAGACCTTAATACAAAAGTATTTATTATTATCTCTGAATTGTGCTTTGTCAGTTAAAGTTTTTGCAAATTTTTTAAATAAATGCTGACTGATTTTTTCCAAACGAAAGGACCGTTTTAAAAACGGTCCTTGTTTACTTACTGTATCTTTCTGTAAAAGCCTTCATTCTCTTTAAAGCTTCTTGCAGCTGTTCTAAGGAAGATGCATAAGAACAGCGGATATGGCCTTCCCCGCTCTCGCCAAACACATTTCCCGGCACAACCGCTACCTTTTCTTCCATCAGCAGCTTTTCAGCGAATTGTTCTGATGTCAGCCCAGTTGATGTAATATCAGGGAATGCATAAAAAGCTCCACCTGGAATATGACAAGTCAGCCCCATTTCGTTTAATGACTGTACAACGAAATTACGTCTTCTTCGATAGCTCTTCTTCATTTCCTCGACATCGTTGCTGCCTGATCTCAACGCTTCAAGTCCGGCAAATTGCGCCATTGTCGGAGCACACATTAAGCTGTATTGATGGATTTTAAGCATAGCCTGCGTCAATTCTTCCGGTGCGCAAACAAAACCAAGTCTCCAGCCCGTCATCGCGAACCCTTTTGAGAATCCGGATATGAGCAATGTTCTCTCCCACATGCCGTTTAGGGCGCTCATACTTGTATATTCCTCGTCATAGCACAGCTCTGCATATATCTCATCAGAAATTATAAGCAGGTCATGCTTCTTAGCAACGTCTGCGATTGCTGCTAATTCTGCTGCAGACAATAGGGAGCCTGTCGGATTGCTCGGGGAGCATATCATGATTGCTTTTGTCTTATCTGTAATCACTTCCTCCAGCTGCTCTGGCAGAACCTTGAACTCATGTTCTTTTAACGTCTGAACAGGTACCGGCACACCGCCTGCAAGTGTAACTAGCGGTGCATACGCAACAAAACAAGGTTCAAGCACGATCACTTCCTCATCTGGATTTAGAATCGCCCGCAACGCAATATCAATCGCCTGGCTCGCACCAACAGTTACAATAATCTCTGAATTCGGATTATAAGCGACCTGGAATCTTCTGTTCATGTAAGACGATATTTCCTCGCGCAGCTCAAGCATTCCTGGATTTGCCGTATAGGAAGTATAGCCTTGCTCTAAGGAAAGAATAGCAGCTTCCCTTGCTGACCATGATGTAACAAAGTCAGGTTCACCGACTCCAAGTGAGATGACCCCTTCCATATTGGAAGCCAAATCAAAAAATCGTCTTATCCCGGAAGGCTTCATTTCTGCTACTTTGTCGGCGATATAGCTTTTCGTTTGATTCATCACGGTGACACCACTATCCTTTTATCATCATTATTCGGTTCAAAAATTGTTCCATCATGTTTATACTGCTTTAGAATAAAATGGGTTGTTGTGGAAAGAACAGAATCCAAAGTGGACAGCTTTTCCGAAACAAATCTTGCCACATCATTCATCGATTTCCCTTCAATAATCACAGACAGATCATATGTCCCTGACATTAAATACAGCGATTTCACTTCTTGGAAACGATAAATTCTTTGGGCTACTTCATCAAATCCAACTCCCCGTTTTGGAGTTACTTTAACATCAATCATTGCTGTAACGCCTTCATGTCCTTCAACCTTTGACCAGTCAACAATACTTGTATAGCGGACAACTACTTTCAAATCTTCAAGCTTTGCGACAATTTCTTTCGTTGTCTGAAGGTCCTCTTCAATCATTTTAGCTATGTCTTCATCTGTAATACGGGCGTTTTTTTCTAAAATTTCTGCCACTTCAATTTCTTTTTCCGTCAACTTCATCTTTATCCCTCCAGATTATACAGTACTTTTTTATTGCAAATTACAGGGAGCAAGAGCCGTTATCTTTTGTTAACAGCAGCTTTGTCGATATAGAAAGACACTCATCCATTGGTATGAATTCCTCAAAAGAAAACTCATAAATTTTTTGGATTTCTGCTGCAAGCTCTTCCCTATTGTCCAGTTCATGGACGGCATAGACGCAATCGGCTATTTCCGTATCATAATTCCCTTCCCCAAGCTTGAAGGGATCCCATTCATTCAGCAGTTTTACAAGCTCTAGATTAACTTCTTGATTGTTCATACTTTCACCTTTTTACTCCTATTTTGCTGTCCATATTCTATCACAAAATATACGCAGTTAACACGATAACAGCTAAAAAGGGCTATTTTTTTGCGGTCCTAATTTTTACGATACAGAGAACCAATAGGTCAATTTATTTACTCTATACATTTTATTGCAGATTCATTGACAAAATAGAAATCGAGGAATATCCTAAAGGAAAGTTGCACAAAGGAAACATTTTATCACTTAGGAAAAATCAACAGAAATCAGGTGAACATATGGATAAAAGTAAAGAGGCTTCTCACGCAGGGTCTGTATTACATGGTCCTGGAGGGCTAAGAAAGTTCCTGCCGTTTCTTGGTCCTGCCTTTATTGCTGCAATTGCTTATATCGATCCAGGAAATTTCGCAACAAACATAGCTGCAGGTTCTCAATATGGTTATTTATTATTATGGGTTATCTTGTTTTCAAATATTATGGCCTTAATTATTCAGTCACTGTCTGCAAAATTAGGGATTGCTACAGGAAAAAATCTCGCCGAGGTCGCCCGGGAGGAATTTCCTAAGCCTGTCAGCATCGGTTTATGGATTCAAGGTGAAATAGTTATCATTGCTACCGATTTAGCTGAATTTATTGGTGCTGCACTCGGCATTTACTTACTGTTTGGCATTCCGATGCTTGAATCAAGCATTATCGCTGCAATCGGCAGCTTTGCCATACTGGAGCTGCAAAGACGAGGCTACAGATCGCTTGAGGCTGGGATCACAGCAATGCTGTTTATAGTTGTCTTATCCTTTATTGTGCAAATGTTCTTCGCAAAACCAGAGCTCCATTCTGTGCTGCACGGTTTGTTTACACCACAATTCCAAGGAACAGACAGTGTACTGCTTGCAGCTGGAATACTCGGAGCAACGGTTATGCCCCACGCGATTTATCTGCACTCTGCCTTAACGCAAAAACGGATTGTCGGTACAACAGAAAAAGAGAAGAAAATGATTTTCCGCTTTGAGTTTTTTGATATCCTTATTGCCATGCTGATTGCAGGATTTATTAATGCGGCTATGCTTATTGTCGCAAGTGCCTTATTCCATGCAAATGGCTTTATCGTAAATGACTTGGATGTTGCCTTTCAGCATTTCGAGCAGCTTGTAAGTCCAGCTTCAGCTATCCTGTTCGGTCTCGGCCTTTTGATTGCCGGGCTGTCCAGCTCGTCTGTTGGTACTATGTCCGGAGATGTCATTATGCAAGGCTTCATTCAATTTCGAATTCCCATCTATGTCAGAAGGCTGATTACGATTATTCCGCCCATTATTATTATTGCATCAGGAGTAAATCCTACATCAGCATTAGTATTAAGCCAGGTTATCCTTTCATTTGGAATTGGCTTCGCATTAATCCCGTTAATTATGTTTACAAGCAGCAAACGGATTATGGGCAGCCTGCAAAACTCGAAAGCAATTACGATTATCTCTTGGCTGATCGCAGCAGTTATTGTCCTTTTAAATCTTTTTTTACTGTACGATACTTTCTTCTAATAAAAGAAAAGAAGCATGCAAACCAACTGGTTTCATGCTTCTTTTTGCTATCTTTTGACTTCGCCGCAATAAACTCGTTCCCCCGAATTACCTGCCGGCTGTGTCATTCCATCATCTGCCTGGTCAGTGATGACAATGGATGTTCCTTTCGGTTTAAATAATGAATTCTTGCCGTCCCTTAATGTGACTTGCGGTGCCAACAGCTCAGCTTTGACAGTTCCGTCATCCTCAACAATTAGATTGGGAAGGTCTCCTGCATGTGCTCCTTTTGGATGGAGCAGACCATGCTCCTTATCCTCAGGATTAAAGTGATTTCCTGCACTTTGAAATGTAGGAGCCTCACATTTTCCTACCTCATGTATGTGTAGGCCATGTACTCCAGGTGTCAACCCCTTTAAGTTGACTGTAAGCATCACTCCTGCAGACTGCTCCTCCAAATTAATACTGCCTAAAGAATCGCCGACATCATTGAACATTTCCACATCTACCTTTGTTGCTTCTCCTTCCGCACAGCCTGCCATTAAAAGAAGCAATGCTAACATAGGCATGATTTTTTTCATTTACGAACTCCTCCAATACCGATAATAGGAGTATTATTTGTAGAATTGTTTAAATTATGCTGTTTCCCTGTTTCTAACATAGTGATTTATTATGGTACTATTTAAGAAAGAATGTTTTTGGAGGCGAATGATGTGGAAGAGCTAACAATTGGCACAAAGGTTACTGCCATATACAAAACAGGCAAATATATCGGCGAAATTACCGATATACGCAGCAACAGCTACTTAGTGAGGGTATTAGCTGTTCTTAAGCACCCTATGCAAGGTGATTTACATAATCCGAAGCAGGCAGAAAATGTCTTTTTTCATGAGCGAAAAGCCCTCTCATACAGAGAACAGATGAATACTCCCAAACCGATGGTAAAGCCATATGAGGAGGAGACTCCAGAATACGGGACATCCCTTTTGCAGGCTGTCTCGAAAATGAAGGATGAACTGAGTAAAGACAATTCCCCATTTGCAGCAAGGAGCTTAAGCAATCTTGACATACTGGAGCAGGAGTACCGCCGGGCAATTACAAAAGCTTAATTTTTTTCGGGATTTCTTCCTTATATGGGAGGAATCCTTTTTAGGCAAAAAAATAAAAGGGTGGCAACTAGTAGAACAAGCTTAGCTGTCAATCCTTTTTTCATGCAAATTTATTATAAAACTTAGATAGATCAATTAAATCGCCAATCGTTGTCGTTTCCGTCTTTCCTAAATACCTTTTGTCCTTTTCAACAAACTTAAATATGTCATAGGTTGTCAGCGCATCATCTAAGGCGCGGTGATGTCTTCCTGTCCCTTCGCTCCCGTATTCCCGCACTGCTTTCCATAATCCTGTCTGATTTTGGTCTCCGAAAAACCGCTTATATTCCATCGACAAATCTATTTCACTGCAAGCAAGAGGAAATGACGCACCTGCCATAGTGCAATTATTCCTGAGCACCTTCATGTCCATATTACCCCATGTTACAACTGTATTTGAGAAACCGCTGCCCATCTCCTTGATTTTATCGAGCAAACCGTGAAATGGAATTCCGTTATCGACTTGTTCCTGATGTATGTGCAGGAAGGATTTGCATCGCTCTGAAAGAATGGGAAACTTGCTTGGAGCCACATAGGCAGAAAAGGTTTCTCTTATCTTGTCATTAACGACGGCGACGATGCCCACTTCAATTATTTCAGGTTGAAAACCTTTATACTTAGCATTTTTTTCTGGCATGGTAAACTCAAAATCTATAAATAAATATTGTTGCTGCTTCTCCATTTTTTCACCTTCTTTCTCTAAGTAAATCTCCGATCCATCTATCCTAAAAACCTTTTCTTATATTATAACAGAATATTCGCGAAGCTTTAAAATTTTCTATTTATTTTTTTGTTTACTATTATGGTAATATTTTGCCCTTTTTTTCAGCAAAATACTTCATGCATATTTATAAAAAATCCTTTATGCTTTTATTAACGGATTTTAAGTAATGAGGGAAAATTAATGCGAAAAAAACTTGGGGTTTCCTTTATAGTAATAATGCTAATTGCTTTAGTAGCTGTTCTTTATTTTACAGCAGCAGAAAAAAAGAAATATGTCAGCTTCCATCAATTTTTGGACGACAATATACCAGTCTCTTCCATGACACTCGCTCAATCTAGCTACATTTTGGATAATAGTGGAAGAAGCATATCAGAAATCAGCCCGCAAGCAGGGATACGAAAAAACTTGATAAATGAAGAAATCCCCCAATATGTGAAAGATTTGTTCATCTTATCAGAGGATCAGCATTTTTATGAACATGCTGGCTTTGATCTGCCGGCAATCGGGAGGGCTCTCTTGACCAATGCTGAATCAGATACTATTGAACAAGGCGGGAGTACTATTACCCAGCAGTTAGCCCGGAATATGTTTCAATCTTACGATAAAACCTACAATCGAAAACTAAAAGAGCTTCTTTACGCTTATGAGCTTGAAAGAAAGTGGTCAAAAGCAGAAATTCTTACTCAATATATTAATGCCGTTTATTTTGCCAATAATATGTATGGCATTGAAGCAGCAGCGAATTATTACTTCAGCAGCAAATCGAGTGACTTGTCCAAAGCAGAACTGTCTTTTTTGGCAAGCATTCCTAATAATCCAACTATATATGATCCGCTTAAACATTTTGAACAAACAAAAAAGAGACAAGAACGGTTAATATCCTTAATGGAAAAAGAGGGTAAAATATCCAGCAGTGAAGCTAAAAAGATGACAAATGAAAAAATAACACTTCACGTGCAAAAGAAAACAGATCTTTATCCAGACTATGTCTCATATGTGGAGGATGAATTACGAGCACTCGTTTCTGAAGAAAAAGGTTATGCTAAAAAAATAACAAAAGCAAATGACAAGGAAAAGGAAATTCTCAGCAAAGAGCTGGATGCCGAAGTTCAGAAGCTCCTTGAAAGTGGCGTTATTATTCATACAGGAATGGACCGCAGCTTGCAGGAGAAAGCGGTAAAAGCAGTGAAAAGCTCCCTGATAACAACAGATGTAGAAGCAGCAGCAGTTGTCATCGATCACAAGAGCCATACAATAGGCGCACTTGTTGGCGGGAAGAACTATAAAAAATATGAGTTTAACCGGAGCTATCAAGCATATCGCCAGCCTGGTTCTGCTATCAAGCCGCTTCTTGTGTATGGACCTTATCTGCAGGAAACAGGTAAAGGAGTTAAATCCACCGTTAATGCGGATGCTTTTTGCAAAGACGGTTATTGCCCGCAAAATTATAGTGGTCAAGACTATGGAAATGTCACATTAGATCAAGCTTTTATTCATTCCTATAATACACCTGCTGTCAGGCTTGCAGATAGTATTGGACTAAAAACTGCTTTCAGCTATTTAGCTCATTTTCCTTTTAAAAAGGTGACAGAAGAGGATGTTCATCTGTCCTCCGCTATCGGTGGATTCACAGTTGGTATGTCTCCGCATGAGATGACGAATGCTTATACTGTCTTTGGAAATAACGGCAGCTTTAAAAGCTCACATGCCATCACGTCCGTAACAGATGCTGACGGCAATCTGCTTTATGAATGGAAGGAAGCAGAGGAAACGGTCTGGAATAAAGCGACGAATGACAAGATGAGAACCTTGCTAAAACACACAGTGACATCCGGAACAGCAAAGAAGGCAAATTTTCAAGCTCCTTATCTGGGAGGAAAAACTGGTACTACGAATGATTATAAAGATTATTGGATGGTCGGTTTATCTAATGATTTAACTGTTGGTGTTTGGGTCGGAAAGGATGCCCCAACCAATTTGAAAAGCATTGAAAGCAATGCTCCCCATCTTTCTATTTGGAAAAAGATATTGATACCATAAAAAAGCACCTGTTCAAAAAATGGACAGGTGCTTTTTTAGATTGGCAAGCTGCCAATAATAGCGTTATATAGCTTGATACATAATAACAGAAATCCTGTAATCATGACAGCCCATGTTAATACTTGAAAGAAAATATAAAAAATGATTCCGCTAAAATTCAGACTGCCGCTTGCAGAGTTAACGAAATAAACAAAGTAAACAAGTGTCGTCACGACAAAGATAGCAAGAAGAATAATATAGCTGTATACACCGAACAAGGAGAGAATACTGCCGCAAAAATAAATGAAGCTTCCTTTCCTTGTTTTGATTAAGCTGTCCCCTTTTGAATCAATGGAAAAAAACAATAACGATAACCCATTTAAAGTGTCTGCAATCAGTTTAAGTGCAGATAACGCCATAAAAATAAACACGCAAAAAAACAGCAGCAATGCAAGCCTAATCCCTGTCTCTGAGAAAAATTCCAACAAACCCTCATACATCCCCAGCCTTTTAAAAAGGTCAATCACTGTTGACTGGATGCGGATTGCAAAAGATAAGCTAAAAAAACTGATAGAAAAAAGCGGAAAGTAACTAGTCAGATATGTATTCATCTAATTCCTTTAATAACTCCTTATGCTAAACATTGGTAATAAAGATATAGCTCTTATTGTATTAGGAAATGCCTTATTAAGCAAAAATCCATCTTTCTAAAAGCTTACTCCTCTCTATTTTTTCCTTACATATTGGTTAATACACAAAGTATGAACAATTTTAATGAAGCTTTAAAAACAATATGTACCAATCCAATACAGGGCTTAATAAAGGAGGTTTAAGCACATACTATTATTGTCCTACAAGAAGGGGCAAATTATAACTGGGGTGAAGCTAAATGGAAAATATTCGTGAAGGTTTAATTCCGACTGTTTTAGGTACTGCAGTAACTACAGCTGGCCTTGTAATGAAGCAGAACCGCAAAATCGACTCTATGGTTTCCAATACGGTGTTTGGCTTTGGCTTAGCACATATTGTATTAGGAGCGATTGATTTAGTGGAGCACCGCAACAAGTAATGAATTTATGCATTAGCGCGAAGCGGCTTTTTCGTTTCGCCTAGTGCTTTTTTTATTACGCCAAAGGACATAAAAGTGCCTAAAGTGTACATATGAAAAACTGGATAGGAATACGATAAAGTAGCCACTAACAGAAACCGATTGGAGTGAATAATATGTTAAGACCTTCTCATCGTGTTTATCCTTATCAGCCAATTCCCATTCACCCATATTTGCATTATCCTTATCCCATTCGTCAGCTTCCGGAAGTAAAGCCAGATCAGTTTGTTAAAAGTGCGCAAAGCAGCATGGCCCTGTTAACAGATGCAAATACACTTATAACAAGATTCCAATCAAGAGATTATGCAAGAAGAGTTATGCAAGCAGCTCAAGCCTCCAATTCCAGCGCTGTAAATGAATTACTTCGCACAAGCGGAATAAAAAACCTCCCAAAAATTAAATATAATCCGGATGGAATCACACTTGATTTTGACAATAAGAATGCTCCTCCATGCTGTTATTTAACATTGAAGCTGCGCTGGAGTGAATAATAAAAAAAAACTCCCGCATACAAATAATGCGGGAAAATACTTTTAATAATAAGGGTATGGGCCGTACGGAGCTGGACCATATGGAACCGGTCCATAAGGGACTGGCGGTCCATAAAAATAAGGTCTTGGTCTAACTAGCGCACCTCCGACTGCTCCTCCTACTAATCCACCTATTAATCCACCAACTAATGGTGCTCCAAAGAAAATTCTTGAATCTTGAGGACGATATCTATATCCATACATATGCACGCATTGCCTCCTCTTCTTTATTTGTAGCAGTATACTCTATTACATATGCATCTGTCCCTCTTTTGGACTGGGCAGCCGCCTTCCCTGTAAAAATTCTCCCTTAATAGGCTTGGGGATTATCATTATTTTTCGCACCTTTCACCCACTGCTTGTTTATACTATAGGGAAAAAACTTGAACTACAGGAGGCAAGGGCATAGAGATGAATGAGTTGTTTGATCTAACAGGCAAAACAGCTATTGTAACAGGCGGGGGACGAGGGTTAGGCAAAGAGATGGCCGCTGCATTAGGCGAAGCAGGTGCCAACATTGTTATTTGCTCAAGAAAGCTAAGCAACAGCAGTGAAACAGTCGAGTTTCTTAAAGAAAAAGGTATACAGGCATTGGCACTTTCTTGTGATGTTTCGAATCAAAAGGATATCGATCAGGTTATCGCAAAAACTGAAGAACAGTTTGGCTCCATAGACATTCTTGTTAACAACAGCGGCACTTCCTGGATAGCACCTACATTAGATTATCCGGAAGATAAATGGGACAAAGTGATGGATGTAAATGTTAAAGGAACCTTTTTGTTTTCCCAAGCTGCTGCCAAAAAAATGCTGCAGCAAAAAAGCGGAAAAATTATCAACATCTCCTCTGTTACAGCTAACTTCGGCACACACCCTCTTTTCTTAGATGCAATTGCCTATAATACGAGCAAAGGTGCGATTATAACTCTAACTAAAGAACTAGCAGTAAAACTAGCTCCGTATAATATCCAAGTCAATGCAATTGCTCCGGGCTTTTTCCCAACAAAAATCACTTCTGTATTAGAGAAACATGAAAAACAGCTATTGATGAAGATTCCAGCACATAGAGTCGGCCATTCCAGTGACTTAAAAGGGTTGACACTATTATTGGCAGGCATAGGTTCGGACTATATAACAGGACAGACTATTGCCATAGATGGCGGTTTGTCATCCATGCTCTAAGCTTTGCAAGGGTGTGACAAATCTGATATTTGAAAAAGAAAGGATGTTAACAAATGGGTCAGGTTACATTAGATGTATATGATTTACTCAAAAAGGGAGGAACCTTCCTTCAGTTTAAAATTAACAATATGATTCAAAATCAGCTCAACCATTATTCATTAATCAATGTTGCAAAAACACAAACAAATGCCCTTACAAAAAAGATAAAAAAACTTCAACAATATACAGAACAAACAGCTGCTGTTTTAAATTTCCCTACTAAGACAGACCTGTCTAATGCCACACAGCTTATCCTGCAATCAGAAGAAAAAATCGACAATATTGACGACCAGCTTTATCAAATTACAAAAATGCTTCATGAAATGAAAGAGCTTGTCGCAAAGATTGCATTAAGCAATCATGAATCAATGGATGCTCCACTTTCTGCAAGCTTAAGTGAAGAAATTGCCAAACAAGAAGAGGAGATTGCCACACTTCAACAAGAGATGCTGCAAGTTAAACAAAAAATGGCCGAACAAAAAGAGCAGCTGATTATAACGGAAACACCTTCTGTTGATCCTTACAAGGTGAACTGATATGGTTTTAAAACGATTCTCTCATTTTTTGGATGCACTTTCGGAGGATGAAATACCTGTCGGCCTCTCTGAGAAATATCCAATCTGGAAGAAAAACAAAGCAACCCTCTGGTATTATCCTTCTAAACATAGAAAGTTTAAAGAACCGATTTTCTTGATATATTCTGTCGTTAACAAAGCATATATTTTAGATTTAGCTCCATCACTCAGTCTGATTGAGGCATTTACAAATGCTGGATATGACACCTATTTAATTGACTTTGGCACTCCAGGTTTCGAAGATCGCAATACTACAATTGATGACTATATTACGAAATATATTGAAAAAGCATACACAAGAGCACTGCGCCATGCTTGCACAAACGAGATGACAGTTATTGGCTTTTGCCTTGGAGGGACATTGGCAACCGTTTTTGCAGCTATTACCGATCAAAAAATAAAAAACCTTATTTTAGCTGTATCTCCGATTGACTTCTCCCAATTTCCTATCTTTGACAAATGGCAGAAAGCCTTGCGCGACGGGGAAGTGAAAGTAGATGATTTTATTGATACCATTGGAATGGTACCGCCTGATTTCATTAAATACGGAACAAGGCTTATCGTTGCTCCTGTATCATACAGTCACTATCTGGCATTATTAAACCGCAGTGATGATCCAAAATACCGGGAAAAATGGCTGCGGATGAACAAATGGACGCTTGATCATATCCCGCTCCCTGGCAAAGCCTTTAACCAGCTCATGAACGACTATGTCCGCGATAACAAGATTGTTGAAGGCGGTTTAGAAGTTAACGGAATTCCTGTTGATTTTCGGAATATTACTTGCAACCTGCTTGTTTTTTCAACCAAATATGATCCACTTGTTCCGAGTGAATTGTGCGAGCCGATCATGGATCTTGTGGGAAGTGAAGACAAGACATTCATCCTGTTTGAAGGCGGGCATGCATCGTTAGTTGCCAATAAATCTATGCCTTTCCCAATGGAGGATTGGCTACTCAACCATTGCACTCCAGTTGATGATGATTGTTAAAATGCTAAAAAGCTGCATCCCTTTGGATGCAGCTCTTTTAATATTTTTTATCCCTCTTGATTAAATCTTTCAACCAATAGCGCTAATGTTCTTGTCATAACACCTGTTGCTCCTGCTTTCTGCAGTTCTGAGCTGTTATTTGTATAAGAAGTACCGGCAATATCAAGATGTACCCATGGTGTTCCTTCTGCAAACTCGCCAATAAAAGCACCTGCCACAATGGCATGTCCTTCTCGTCCAGGAGAATTGTTCAAATCAGCAACCGGGCTGTTTCTGACTCTTTTCTTATGGCTTTCAAATATCGGCAGTCTCCAAATAGGCTCTCCTGCTTCATAAGATGCTTCTAGCACTTGTTCAAACAGAGCTTCATCATTTGTCATTGCACCAGTTGTTTCCATACCTAGTGCAACAATCACACCGCCAGTTAATGTTGCTACATCCACTAAATAACCTGCACCGTGTTGCTTCGCATATGTGACAGCATCAGCAAGCACGAGACGGCCCTCTGCGTCTGTATTTAATACTTCAATAGTTTTGCCGCTCATCGAAGTGATAACGTCATCTGGCTTAAAAGCAGAACCGCTGATCATATTATCTGTTGAAGCAATGACAGCAACTACATTTTGTTCTGGCTTAAGCTCTCCAATGATTTCCATTGCGCCAAGAACAGCAGCCGCACCGCCCATATCTGTTTTCATGCCGACAATCCCGTCCTTCGGCTTAATAGAATAACCGCCCGTATCAAAGGTGACTCCTTTTCCTACAAGACCGATTACATCTGTCCATTCTTCTTTGCCCTGATACTTAAGGACAATCATTTTTGGCGGTTCGGTCGAGCCTTGATTCACTGCAAGAATAGCTCCCATTCCAAGCTTGAGCATATCCTCCTTCTCCAGAATCTCAACCTCAAAGCTGTATTTTTCTCCAAGCTGCTTTGCATACTCAGCCATATCAGTAGCTGTCAGCATGTTACCAGGCAGGTTGACAAGTGTTCTCGCAGAGTTAGTTCCCTTTCCGTATGTATAACCTACAATTGCAGCAGCACGTACTTCTTCTTCGTCTGTTGCGCTGTAGAGAATTACTTCCTCAATCTTTTTCTCTGGCTCATTGGATTTTTGCTTATAGCCTTCAAACTCGTATGTAGACAATGCTAATGCTTCTGCTAATGCATGGGAATTGTCAAGAGCATCTAGAGTTTCCGTCACAAAGGATTCTACAAAAACGGCTGCTTGCTGATACTTAGCTTTAGAAAGCTCTTGAAATACAGCTCCATAAATTTCCTGCACTTCATGGAAGGTAAGCTCCTTTTGTTTTCCTAACCCAGCAAAAACAATTCTTTTTGCGCCAATTTTACCGAATGTATGCACAATATGTATGTGTTTTTTCTTTGCAGACAGATCGTTTTCCTTCAGCAGATTAGTTAATTCTCCTCCAAAGACTTCATCAAGCTCTGCTAATTTACCTTCCAGTTTAATAGACTTTTCAAACAATCCAATTACTATACATTCTAATTTATCTGTAAAGTTCCATTCTTGTTTAAAGTTAAACATATATTTTTCTTCCTCCATTCTGTTGCTGCTTCTTTTCTATTATAGCGGACTGCGAGATATTTCGTATAGCTAATTAGTTTTCTTCCCAAGATAATATTGCTTTTTAAGTAGAACTCCAGTAATTTGGTTATGTTATAATAAGAGAAAGCAATATCTTTCAATTAACACTATTTCCATAATTATTGACTTTTATTATTGGATTGGAAGGACTTGCTTTTCAAAAAGATTTAATTTGCTGCAATACGGGTAGTGTTTTATTTTAGAGAGAATACATAACCTTGAGGTGATTTTTTTGGATCTGCTTATCAATTTTCCTTTTTTAGCAAGTCTTGCAGCAATTTTCTTCGCTCAGTTTGTTAAGGTCCCAATTACTTTTTTTGTTACAAAAAAAATTGACTGGTCCTTGCTTACAAGCACAGGAGGCATGCCAAGTTCTCATTCAGCTGCAGTAACAGCACTCTCAACAGGCGTTGCCTTAGAAACTGGCGCTGATTCCCCGATTTTCGCCGTGTCAGCTATCTTTGCGATCATTACTATGTTCGATGCAACTGGTGTTAGACGGCAGGCTGGGGAACAAGCAATAGTGCTGAATCAGCTGGTGGATGATTTCAATAAATTTGTAGATGATGCTAAGGGCTGGCAGCAAAAGCCTGAACAGCAAAAGAGAAAGCAGTTGAAAGAGCTCCTCGGACATAAGCCGATTGAGGTTTTCTTTGGAGGACTTACCGGGATAGCTTTAACACTCATTCTCGATTTAATTTTTCACTAAAAAAAGTTCCACGGAGAAATCTCCTGTGGAACTTTTTTTTATTTGCTTTCTGCACTTGTGTATTGCTGGCGGAAAACCTGCATAGATTTCGCTTCATTAAACGCTGTTAATGTTTTCTCTGTCAGTTTCCCTTTGCCCATTTCCACTATGTATACGTCTACTGTTTTCTTGCCCCATTGGCTATATACGTCGTCTACTGTTTCATAGTATAAATCAAGCTTATTCCCTTTGATGGCAGAGCCAGTGTCTGCAACAACTCCAAATCCATAGCCTGGGATAAATAGCACGGTCCCGATTGGGAATACACTTATATCTGCAGCAATCGTGCTGTATAAATCACGCTTCACCTTTACACCAGAATAGGTGATGCCAAATGACGGATGACTAGGGTTTTTTCCTGTTGATTCAAAGCCAGCCGTATAACCAGTAGCCACAACTTGTTTCTTTGGATATTGGGACCAATCTCTTTCTTCAAGCAAAGGCGGATTGCCTGTTACCTCTGTACTAGAAGATATTTGTGTGCTTGCTGCAAAAGCTTCCTTCAAATTCTTAATTCCAAATCCAATCTTTTTAAATGTATGATCTAAATAAGAATCATCCTCTGTTTCATTACTGTCTGAAAGATGGAATGAGCTCGCTTGTACTCCTGAAATGGATTGAAATGTTGTTAGTAGTGCTGCAATGAAAAGTAAGGTCATTCCGACCCTTCTAAAAATTTTTTTACTTGTCATATTTTTCAACTCCTCCAAAACTATTCATTTCCCAAAATGGAAACAATTATTCACAAATAGTTTAAAAGAGAAGCCATTTACCTAGTAAATTAACAAAAATTTCTATAAAATCCCGGTTTTTCACTAGTATAATTTGGTTAACAGCCGCCTATTTATCTTTTTCTGCACTCTTTTTTAGGTATTTTACATATTTTAAGAGGAGATTTAAAAGAGAAAAAAACTGCCTCTTCCATTCGGAAAAGGCAGTTTTTGTTTAGCACTCTTCAGGCGTACCTGCGTTAACTGCTGTGCGGAAAGAGGAACCGCATCCGCAAGATGCGATGGCGTTCGGGTTGTCGATTGTGAAACCGCCGCCCATTAAAGATTGTTTATAATCAATTTTTGTGCCTTTTAAGATGGCTGTGTCATTCTTATCAACAAGCACTTGAATACCGTGCTGCTCTGTTACATAATCATTTTCTTCTTTTTCAGGTGCAAAGCCCATTCCGTAAGAAAGTCCGCTGCAGCCTCCTCCTCTGATTGCAACCCTAAGATAAGAGCCTTCCTCTTCGTTGTCTTTCATCATTTCTTTAATTTGCAATGCTGCCGCATCTGTAATATGAAGTACTTCTTCTGTCATAATAAATCCTCCCTTTCTGATGTTTCTTCTTCCTTATATTATATACCTCGCGACAAAACTACTCAACTTGTGCAACTCACCAAATATATACCAATTAATTGCAGAAGCATGACAACTGTTATTTGATAATATTATTAATTTTTTAAATAATCGTTACTTTAATAGGTAATTATCCTTAATGTTATGTATAATAGTAGTATAAATTAACTAAATTATTTTTGGAGAGGTATGAGAAAATGACCACCATTGAACCTCTTTATGATAAAAATTGTCTATGTCCATTATGTACCACCTCTTTTACAACAAAGAAGCTGCGTTCCCGATTTATTAAAGCAAAAGGGTTTGATTCTGACTTTTTTCCATTTTATGAAGAACATAATCCGCTTCTTTATTATGTCAATGTCTGTCCTGCATGCGGTTTTGCGTTCGCAGATCAAGCAGAGGTCCGTTTAAATGAAGCAGAAAAAGCAATCTTAACAGAAAAGATTTCAAGCCAATGGAATCCGCAAAACTTTGGAGAAAGCAGAACGATAAGAGACAGTGTAAAAACATATAAACTTGCTGCATATGCTGGGATTCTAAGACATGAGAAGCATATTTTGATAGCTGGTTTATACATAAGACTGGCATGGCTTTATCGAATGCTGGAGGACGTAAACGAGGAAACTCGCTTCATGAAGCTGGCGTTATCTGAATACGAGCTGTCTTATTCAACCGGAGACTTCAGAGGAACTCAAGTTTCTGAAATAAAGACACTATATTTAGCAGGTGAGCTTTGCAGAAGAACAACAAAAACAGAACAAGCTGTTAAGTATTTCTCAAAAGTAATCGAACAGCAAAGCAAAACGATTGAAAAAAATATTATCAGTCTCGCAAAAGATGGCTGGCTAAAAATCAGAGAGCTGCAAAAAGCTTAAAAGCAGGCGAGTTTCGCCTGCTTTGTCTGTGTTCCTTCTATTTAAAACATCGGATTTTCTTCTATATGCTTGTACACATTCTGAACAAGCTCTTCAGGTGTTTCACCTGTCACCATTTCTCCGTCTACAAGGGCAAATAAAGATTCCCCGCACTGTCCGCACATGCCTAAACAGCCATAATCTATTACATCCAGTTTATCATCCTGCTCTAATTGGAGCTTTGCCGGTTCTGCCCCGGATGCTAGATTGCTTAAACAAAATTCAATAATCGGTTTAAACAATATAATCACCTCTTCAATAACACATATACTAACTTTTTTTATTTTATTTATCAAGCTTAACAGTATGTTTGTTATTTCTTCTTCAATTAAGAATAAACCGCCTAATCCTCATAATATACTTAAAAATAGTTAAGGATAAAATGCTTCGAAAAAGTTGTATATATTAACAACCTTTGTTCAAATACAATATGAATGTCCTTTTTAGGGAGGTTTTATGAAAAAACTAATTATACTTGGAGGCGGCTATGGCGGCATGATGCTGTTGTCCCGCCTGATTTCTAATCTGCCATATAACATAATGGTTATCCTTATTGATAGAGCCCCTTACCATTTTTTAAAGACAGAATACTATGCTTTAGCCGCAGGCACCGTCACAGATGAGCATATTAGGATTCCCTTTCCTAAACATCCCCAAGTTTCCATTCTAAATGCAGAAGTAGCAAGTATTGATTTACCATCACATAAAGTGAATCTCGTAAATGGAGAAAGTATCGTTTACGATGATTTAGTTATTGGCTTAGGCTGCGAGGATAACTATCATGGCATAACAGGAGCCGATAAGTTTACACACAGCATTCAAACGAGAAGCCGCTCACAGATGACTTACTCAGAGCTTAATCTATTGGCGGAGGAATCAAGGGTTGCTATCATCGGCGGAGGCTTAAGCGGGGTGGAGCTCGCCTCTGAAATTGCGGAGAGCCGCCAAGATTTGCATGTTACCTTGTTTGACCGGGGAGATACAATCCTTTCATCATATCCTTCGAAGGTAAGCGATTATGTGGAGAAGTGGTTTGGAGAACGAAATGTGGAAATAATCAAAAATTCCACTATTACCTTAATTGAAGAGAATACGGTATACAATAATGGAGAGCCTTATCCCTTTGACTGCATTGTTTGGACTGCTGGCGTCAAGCCGAACAAAATAGTTCTCGATCTTTCGGCAGACAAAGATAAAAAAGGGCGAATACTTCTCACCGATCATCATCACTTGCCTGATGATGACAAAGTATTTGTAGTTGGAGACTGCGCGAGTCTTGGCCTGCCACCGAGCGCCCAGCTCGCAGAAAAACAGGCTGTGCAAATAGCTGCCGTTTTGATTGCCCGTTGGAAAGGAGAGAGACTTCCTTCCTTTCCAACGCTGAAACTGAAAGGGGTGCTGGGCTCACTTGGAAAAAAGCATGGATTTGGGCTTATTGCCAACACTGCATTGACTGGCCGTATTCCGAGAATTTTAAAGCACGGGGTATTATGGAAAGATAAAAATAAAAAAAAAAGTTACTTCATTCAGCCCAAAAATCGCGGCTGAAGCGATGAGGCTTTGAGCCTTTTGAGGCTGACGAGACAACATCTCTTCAGCCTGTTTTCTTTGGATTATTGTGCGCTATTGTATCCGTACCTTTCAAACTCCTCATAAATCCGTTTCAGCTTCGGATTGCCTTCACCAATTATTTCATCGTCAATTACGACAACTGGATAGAATAAATCTTCTTCAATGACCCTTTTACAAAAGGCGTTTTTATCCTCATCATAATTAGCTTCAAAGATATCATAATAATGAATCTTGAAATCTTGATCAGGGAATTTCCTTTTAAGAGCAGCCTGCAGCCACTCATATGTATCCTTTGAAGAAGGGAGATTCACACAGCTCGCACAAATTTGTTCTGCACCGTAAATGCTTATTTCTAATTCTCTTTTCATTTTTCTTCCTCTCTTTCCTGTTTAATTCACTCATTGAAGTGTTGACATTATTGTCTCAGGAAGAGACAATGCAATATGAAATAATGTTTAGGTGTTTTCATGTTTCTAGAATAGATTTTTCTCTTTAATGTGATTATAATAAATTATAGGAAAGGAGTCGATATGAATGGCAGAATTAGAAATGAGAGAACAAGTACAGGAAGTACTAGATAAATTACGCCCATTCCTTCTTAGAGATGGTGGGGATTGTGAATTGGTAGATGTGGAAGACGGCATCGTAAAATTGCGTTTGCTTGGAGCTTGCGGAAGCTGCCCAAGTTCGACAATCACGCTAAAAGCTGGTATTGAGCGCGCTCTTTTGGAAGAAGTTCCAGGGGTATATGAAGTAGAGCAAGTATTCTAATACAACTTTAATAGCTAAAAAGGGCAGCCAATGGCTGCCCTTTTTATATATTGCTGTATGCTTTCCCTTTTACTTCCACACCATTCTTATCAATTTGCACGGGAAGATAATTCATATCAGGCAAAAGCTCCTTCAGTCCAGCGGCAACCGCTTCTGTCTTCCCTGTTTCAATGAAACATAAGACTGTTGGACCTGCACCGCTTAAGGCGACACCGTATGCCCCTAATTTCTGAGCATGCTGTTCTATTATCTCCAGATGCGGGACAAGCTCCTTTCGATACGGCTGATGATATTTGTCCAGCGCCATCATCTTGCCGGCAAGCTTGTTGTTGCCTGTCAGCAATGCGGCCACAAGAAGATTGGAAACAGCACCTGCTGCAACTGCTTCTGCAAATGGCATCGATTTAGGGAGCACATCTCTTGCTGATTTCGTAAGAAGCTCTTCATTCGGTATAACGGCCAGCAATTCCAATTCTACTGAATGGATTACTTCCACATCTGCCTCGCTTCCAAGCTGACATCCAACCACAAGGCCGCCAAATATGCTTGCACCGACATTATCCGGATGCCCTTCCATATTGGTTGCGATGGTAAATTTCTCTTCCTCTGTCAATTGAAGCTCACCTAAGGAATCGGCAAGCTCTATTGCAGCAACAATTGCCGACGCACTAGAACCGAGACCTCTAGCCAGCGGAATTTCGCTTGAAACGCTTACCCTGCAAGGCGGCAATTCTTTATTGTAGCTTTTGGCTACTTGTATAGCTGTTGCGATGATAAAGTTGCTTTCATCTGACGGAAAAGTCTTCAATTTTTCTGAGAGCGGTATTACCTCCCATTTTTCTGCTGGAGAAGCTTCCACAATCAAATATAGGCTCAGAGCCATGCCAAGGCTGTCAAATCCCGGTCCAAGATTTGCCGTACTTGCTGGAACCTTGATTTGAAGCATCTCACTTTCCATCATATATGAACGACTCCCTTAATATGAGCCGCCACTGCCTTTTCATCGTTCGGCAGAACAACAGGCTTAATTGGACTTACATCTATAGCTGTGTTCGGATCTTTTAAGCCATTTCCTGTCAGTACAGCAACGATCTTGCTGCCTTTAGCAATCTTACCGCTTTGCAAATGCTTGTAAACTCCAGCGATAGAAGCACAAGAACCAGGTTCTGCAAATACGCCTTCTTTAGCTGCAATCGTACGGTAAGCAGCGATGATTTCTTCATCTGTTACTTCATCAATAATACCTTCTGATTCCTGCTGGGCTTGTACAGCCAGCTTCCAGCTCGCCGGATTTCCAATGCGAATTGCTGTTGCGATTGTTTCCGGATTTTCAAACACACGATTATGGACGATTGCTGCTGCTCCTGCTGCTTCAAATCCATGAATCTTTGGCAGTCCTGTTTGTTTTGCTTCGTTATATTCCTTAAAGCCTTTCCAGTAGGCGCTAATATTGCCTGCATTTCCGACTGGAATTGCCAAGATATCAGGTGCTGTGCCAAGCTGGTCACAAACTTCAAATGCAGCTGTTTTCTGGCCTTCTAATCTGTATGGATTGACAGAATTCACTAGCGCAACTGGTTCTGTTTCGCTGATTTTCCGAACCATTTGCAATGCTTGGTCAAAGTTTCCTTCAATCGATATAATCTCAGCACCGTACATAACAGCTTGAGCTAGTTTACCCATCGCAATTTTACCTTCTGGAATTACAACGATACAGCGCATGCCTGCACGAGCTGCATATGCTGCAGCTGCAGCCGATGTATTTCCAGTAGAGGCGCAAATAACAGTGGAATTGCCTTCCTCCTTAGCTTTAGCGACAGCCATCACCATGCCTCTGTCTTTAAATGAACCAGTCGGGTTTGTACCTTCTGTTTTTACATACAGCTCTACTCCCCATTCCTCTGAAAGCTGTTCAAGCTTTATTAAAGGAGTGTTCCCCTCATTTAAAGTCAGACTTGGTGTGTTATCGTTAATTGGCAAATAATTTTTATATTCTTCAAGCAGGCCTTTCCATCTCATTACTTAGTTCCTCCTTCTACACGGTAAGAGCTTTTTACTGTACGGACAGATGATAAGTCTCTTAATTGAATTAGTATATTTTCATAGTTTAACAAGGATGCATGATGCGTAATTAAGACTATTTCTGCCATGCCTTTTTCTTTTACAGGCAATTGCAGAATCTTTTCAAAGCTCACACCATTTTTGGAGAAGATTGATGTAATTTCAGCAAATACACCTACTGCATCTTCTACTTGCAGACGAAGGAAGTATTTGGAGTACATTTCGTCCGGTTTCTTCAAGTTCTTTTTAAATTGTGGTGTAATAGCGGTTTTTCCGTTTACACCCAATCTCATGTTTTTTAGGACATTCACTAAATCAGAAACGACTGCAGTTGCTGTCGGCATGCTGCCGGCACCAGGCCCGTAAAACATCGTTTCTCCTACTGCTTCACCGTATACATAAACAGCATTAAATTCATTGTTGACTGCCGCTAGCGGGTGACTGTCAATTAAGAAGGCTGGCTGTACGCTCACTTCTACTTTTCCGTCCTGTCTATGGGCAAAACCAATCAATTTCATCGTATAGCCAAGCTGCTTGCCATACTGAATGTCTTCTTCCGTGACCTGAGTAATCCCCTCAACCTTCACATCTTCAAGGCTGATGTTCATAGAAAAGCCTAATGTAGCCAATATCGTCATTTTCCGAGCTGCATCAAGACCTTCCACGTCAGATGTCGGATCGCTTTCGGCGAATCCGAGTCGTTGTGCTTCTTCCAAGACTTCGTCGTACGCTTTTCCTTGCTTAGTCATTTTTGTCAAAATAAAGTTTGTCGTTCCATTCACGATTCCCATCAGTTTCGTAATGTGGTCTGATGCTAGGCCATCGACAAGTCCTCGAATGATAGGAATCCCGCCAGCAACGCTTGCTTCGTAGAATAAATCACAATTATTTTCTGAGGCAACTTGTAAGAGGCGCGCCCCGTAAACAGCCATTAAATCCTTGTTAGCTGTTACAACGTGCTTGCGATTTTTAAGGGCTTGGAGCAGCCTTTCTTTTGTCTCCTCTACGCCGCCCATCACTTCAATAATCACATCTATTTCTGGATCATTCAGAATCTCATCTGGATTTGTTGTTAACATGTCAGTTGCAATGGATACATCCCGGTCTTTATCTATATTTTTTACAAGTATCTTTTTTACTTTGACGGGACAGCCGATTTGGTGCATGATTTTATCTTGGTGATTTTCTATGATTTTTACAACACCTGTGCCGACAGTGCCCAATCCAAGCAGTCCAATTGATATTGTCTCCAATTTGCTATTCCCCCTAAGATGTTCTCTTTAAAAAAACAACTGTCTTTGTATAGTAGACATTATAGTGTTAGATCTGATTTTTTACAAGAGGTGAATTATATATTCTTTGAAAATTTATTCAACTCTTATTTTTGTCATTTTACTGTTTTTTCTATTATAAAGTAATTTGTAAGAAAAAGGGGAACTATTTTGGACAAGAATACCCGGCTAGAAAGCGAGCCGGGGAAAGGGTAATTGTATAAAAAGGAAGGTTAATAAAGCCAGCTTAATGTGGGGATTTTTGATTTTTTGACAGGTGCTTCAACCATCTCAAAAAAAACGCGCAGGAACTCCTCTGAATCCTTTGACTGATTTAAATATTTCTTTAATTGATCCTCTAAATAATGCCGTTGTGCCTCACTTGAGCTTGAATAATAATTTTCGACACACTCCACAAAATGAAGAGGAAACAGCAATCTCGCATAGATCAGCCTCCAGGAAAACGGGCTTAATGGTGCAATGCTTTGATAGTCATTGTAAAAATTTCGAACATCCCGATAATAGGTTTTAATATTAAGAAAATATCTTTCTCTTGTCCATTCTGCTAAATCTCTGCCGCAATGATCGAATACCCAATCAAATGGATTCTTTACATAATACTCTCCCATCCATGTTGATTTCATGAAACGGTTATGGCAAATCGTCCCGCTGTCAATCGGTGAAGGTTCATCATCAAGCTCTGTATCGACCAAATACTGAATCGCATTTTCAGAAACTCCCATATAATATGGAAATGCCTCGAGAAACAATTTATCAAATTCGCTTTCAGGTTCCTGGTACATCTTTGTATTCCAAAAGGCCTCCATCTGGTCAATCCTCTTTTCCCACAAACCTTTCCATTGTCCCATTCGCGAAATTTTCTCGACACCAAATTGGACCGATCTGCCCCGATAATGAAACTTTCCTAATTTCCTTCCTAATTGCTTTGATTGAAAAGGCTGAACATGCTCATTCAGCATAATACAGTACGCCTGTCCTTCCACCTCTTCTCTAATATTGCCATCCTTTGATTCCAGAAATGTCCCAACTCTGTAATCACCCAAATTTGTCATATGATTTACAAGCTCATGAAGCTCTAATATCTCTTCATCCTCTTTGTTGTCTACTGGTATAAGCGTATACAGCTTGCCATCCTTTCTGCAGGCTTCATAGTGACCAAACCTCATTTCATCTGTGACCTCTACGCCATAATGACTGTGTAAGATTTTCCGAATCATCATACTCCTCCTTTTCAAAGAACGAATCTGCAAAACACCTTATAAGAAAATATATGTCGTTAAGTGATAATCTTGAGTTTTTTCTTTTATAACCTGTTGCTAAAGAAATTTTCAGTAAAGAATGACACATACCTTTATAGAAGTCCTACATATACTAACAAGTATACAGCTATTATCACAGCCTGCCTTTTACGCAATGCTCGGTAAAGCGTACAGCCAATATTGGCATAGTAAGCAATGATGACCACTGTGTTTAGATAGTGAATACAATTAGAAAAGGTGATAATATGTCAGATATTACAGAAAAAACAGCGAGAAAATGGCTTCACGAGCGCGGAGTTACCATAGAAGATATTGGAGAACTAGTTTATTTATTACAGGAAAAATATCACGAGAATTTAGAAATGGCTGAATGTATCCATAATGTAGAGCGTGTATTGTCCAAAAGGGAAGTACAAAATGCCTTGTTAACTGGCATACAATTAGATGTGCTTGCAGAAAAGAAAATGCTCGAGGCACCGCTTCAAGCCATTATCGAAAGTGATGAAAGTCTTTACGGCGTTGACGAAGTACTGAGCTTTTCCATCGTAAATGTATATGGCTCAATCGGCTTTACTAATTACGGATATGTAGATAAATTAAAACCTGGCATCCTTAAGAAGCTTAATGATAAATCGACAGGGAAATGTCATACTTTTTTAGATGATATAGTTGGTGCTATTGCTGCGGCAGCATCAAGCAGGCTGGCACATAGTGTCAGGGGTGAAAAATAGATGAAAATAAAAAAGGAAGAACACACTAAGTGCTTCTTCCTTTTTTGTTATTCCCACTCAGAAAGACTGTTAACGGAATATGTAGGTTTTTGCTCATAAGTGGCTAAATGCTCTGCTGTTGTGACACCAGAATGAACTAACAATGTATCAATTCCTGCATTTACCCCAGCTAATATATCGGTATGATAATTATCGCCTACCATAATAGCCTCATTCTTATTTACGCCAAGCAGTTTCAATGCTTGTTCCACGATGATTGCCTCTGGCTTGCCCATATTAAGTGGGGCTGTGTTTGTTGAAACTGTTATGACTGATGTAAGGGCACCGTTTCCAGGAAGAAGTCCCCTCTCCGTCGGCAAAGCTGTATCACCGTTTGTGATAATGTATTTAGCTCCGCTGCGGACAGCAAGACATGCCTGCGCCAGCTTTTCATACGTGATTTGCTGGTCCATGCCTGCTACTACATAATCAGCCTCTTCATGGTTAGCCAGTATTTGAATGTCTTTTTCTGTAAGTGCATGGCGCAAGCCTTCTTCACCTATCATATAAACACTTGCTGATTTGTTCTGTTCGTATATATATCCAGCTGCAGCCATAGCGGAAGTAAACACTTCCTCTTTTTTTGCAGGTATGTGGAAATCTCTTAACTTTTGGGCTACTTGCTCTGGTGTTTTTGTCGAGTTGTTCGTCACATATAAATATGGGATACCAAGGGCAATTAAGCGTTTGACAAATTCAGCCGCTTCTTGAATTACTTCTGTCCCTTTATACATAGTCCCATCTAGATCGATTAAGTATCCTTTATAGTTTTTCATGAATATAAAAGCCCTTTCTATTCCATTTATCATCCTAGTTTTTGAAGGCAGTAACTGGACCGAGTTCATTAATCAAGTAGTTTTTAACAGATAACGAGAAGGATTCAACAGAAGGTATTCCCTTCTCCAATGCTTCCCTGACAATCTCATGAGAGATATTCGTATAATCATGCACCAGTGTTTTTCTCAAACCTAGCAGCTCTTTAATTTCACCTGCAACGCTAACTGAAAGTACTTTTTCGTCAGTAAGAATTTCCATAATATCCTCATAGCTGCCTGGATCTCGCATGATAAAACCGTCAATCATACTGTTGCCGACATCAAGCATTGCCTCAATCATCATATGTGCAAGTCTTTCTAATGCCAATTTCTCAAGTTTGGATTCAAACGAATCCTGTTCTTTAAACATCTGAACCAATTGCTGTAAATATTGTAATTGCTGCCCGATTTTTTCCCGATCCACAAAATACATTTGAATGCCTCCTTCAATTTTTTTTAGTATAGACAAAACCTCACACAATCGTTTGCAGATTATTGCTTAAGCTTGTCGGCCTCGCATAAAAATAGCCTTGTGCCAAATCAACCTTATTTCTTGAGAGAACAAGCGCTTCTTCCGCACTTTCAATCCCTTCTGCTACAACTATTGAACCTACTTCCTTAGCTATTAGCAGCAAGCCTTTAAGCATCGATTCTTTGACAGAATTTTTGTCAATATTCTGGATGACAGAACGGTCTATTTTAATGATATCAGGCATGATTTCACTTATCGAGTTCAAGCTTGCATAGCCTGCTCCTGTATCATCTATAGCCACTCTGAATCCAATTAGGCGCAAAAGCTTCAAGTTAGAAATGAAGTATTCTAATCCCTCAATTGAATCCCGTTCTGTCACCTCAATGGTAATCCTGTTTGGAGATATCTCTTTATATTTGTTCATCAGCTTTTTCAAGTCTTTCACAAAATGCTGATTACCTAATGTTAACGGTGTAAAATTAATAAAAATATCGAACTTCCAGGTAGTTAATTTTATTTGTTCAAGCGCTTTTTCCAATACGACCATTTCAAGGTCATAAAGATGGTTGGTTTGCCGTGCAACAGAAAACAGTTGGAGGGGATTTTCAAGCGATGTGCCGACAGGTCCTCTTGTCAGCATTTCACATGCTTTAACCTTATTTGTTTCCACATCCAATATCGGCTGTGCTAACAAGCGAATATCTTTATTTGCTACAATTTTCCCTAACGCAAATGACATTTCATTAAATTCGGACGTTAAGCCTTTTTGGGCCATTGATAAAGCCTGCTGATAAGCAAGATAAATAGCATCCCTTAATTGGTCGATTTGCCTGTCAATAAATATATAGCCTGTGCAAAAAATCGGCTGTACCGACTGCTGCAGAGATCTCCAAACTTTTGTTTGCAGCTTTTCCAATATTAACTGGATCGTAAAATCTATGTTAGGAACAGTGTCCATCTTGTAATCAATCTTCAAGAATAAGGCAATTCCATCCTGATAATAAGCACGGACTGCTGCAATTTGGTCAGAAGGTATTTCTTCTCTAATAACGGTATGGAATGCTTCTCTCACTTGCTCCCATAATCTTTGGGATGCTGCGCTGTCCATTTCCCGTTTTAAGATGGCCAAGTTATGGATGGAAAAGACAATTACAGCCACTTCATTTCCTTTATGAAGGGCCGCACTTACGTTTTGCTCCACAGGATCCCTCAAAATAAATTGAGGAGGATAATATTTTAATTTACTGGCAGGAAAAATAATCTTCCCCCAGTTCGTTAAGCTTTTTATTTTGTTGACATACACATGGACCATCTCTTCATTTCCTCTCATACAGCAAACCTGATAAGTAATAGCAAAACAGCTCTAAAAAAAACATTTATTTTTATTAGTAAACGTTTTCCTTATTTATGAAGAAGTGCTGCAAAAAGAGTCAGCACTGTACTTACATTATTGTTTTTTTATTTTCTTAACGACAAAATAAGGACATCCGAAATTGCAATATTCATACAAATATTCTGTTAACGTACTGATTTTTGTATCAAAGCTGGATTTCTGATTTTGGTCATCAAAAAATCCTCTGAGTCTAAGCTGACCATAGCCCCAATCACCGACAATATAATCATACTTTGTTAAAATATCACTGTATCTTCCTTTAAATGCCTCCTCATTGAAGCCCTCTTTTCGTTCTTCAATAAGTTCATAACAATGATTATTTATGCAAACCAAAACCTTCACCCCACTTTTTTGAAGCTTCCTTTTTCATATGTATATATGTATGACTTTATATGTAATCCTAAATAAGTCCTATTTAAGATAAACGTGCATATAACCTAATAGGTACTATATCTCACCATTTCATTATAACCCGACAATAGACAATTTACATAGTGCTGGCAAGGAAAAATTATAATAATTATGACAAGAAATAGGAAAGGCCCTCCATTTATAACTGATTATTCAGGAAAAACAAAAACAGAGTAAACTATGCTTCCTAAATAGCAGCAAGATTTACTCTGTTCCTTTACATTATGCTTCTTTCTTTTGTCCTGAAAGCATTTGGTTTTTCTTTGCCTCACTGACTTGTTCATCCGCATGATACGAAGAACGGACAAGCGGACCTGCTTCACAGTGACTGAAGCCTTTGCTTAAAGCAATTTTCTTTAGTTCCTTAAATTCATCTGGATGATAATACTTTTGTACTTTAAGATGCTTTGCTGTTGGCTGCAAGTATTGTCCTATTGTCATGATATCAACGTTGTTTGCTCGCAAATCATCCATCGTTTGAATGATTTCTTCCTTCGTTTCCCCTAATCCAATCATCAAGCTTGATTTTGTAGGAATCTCAGGATACATTTCTTTTGCTCTTCTCAAAAACTCAAGCGATCTTTGATATTTAGCACGTGCACGTACTCTTGGCGTCAGGCGCTCTACTGTCTCAATATTATGGTTCATAATATCAGGCTTCGCATCCATTAATTGGCGCAGATTCTCCTCTATTCCTCCCATATCAGACGGAAGGACCTCTATGCTAGTAAATGGATTTTTCCTGCGGATTGCCCGTACCGTTTCAGCAAAAACAGCTGCACCGCCATCCTTCAAATCGTCTCTTGCGACAGCTGTGATAACAACGTGCTTTAAGTTCATACTAAAAACAGAATCAGCAACTCTTTCCGGCTCTTGCCAGTCAAGCTCTGTCGGCAAGCCTGTTTTAACTGCACAGAATCGGCATGCTCTTGTACAAATATCTCCTAAAATCATGAAGGTAGCTGTTCGTCTCACAGCCCAGCATTCATGAATATTCGGACATCTTGCTTCTTCACATACTGTATGCAGCTTTTTTTCTCGCATCATTTTTTTTAAACCAGTGTAGTTTTCATTCGTGTTAAGTTTGATTTTCAGCCATTCAGGTTTTCGTAGGTATTCGTCTTTTCTTTCTGCCATTTCGATTCATCTCCTAGTGATCCTTTTTTAGAACTCGTATCTTCTAGTCCTCTCTTTTCTTTGTATTTCGAAAAAAGAGACAACTGTTTGTAAACAAGTGTCGCCAGAAGCTTAAAAAGGCTGCAAAGCTCAGCTATACTACAACACATGTCACAATGATTTAGATGTATCTTATACACAAATACTAGGCTTGTTATTGTTCCAATGTCACTTTAACATAACCAAATCTCACCTACAAGCTGGTTATTACCATTTATTGATATTCATTTATTTTGCTGGTTGCACACAAAATAAAACGACTAGTTTTAGGAAGGAGGGATTTGATGCGAAAAATATGTTTCTTAGCTGTCTTGCTTGCATTTTTGGCGCCTAATATTGTATCTCATGCAGCGGAAAATAAATCCTCTGCTGATGATACATATTATAAAAGGATGGAGCTGTATGAAAAGATTGAAGCGGTAACACAGCTGCCATGGTATTATATAGCTGCAGTTGACCAATATGAACGAAATATACGAGCTTCACGTAGGGATCTTCCTAAAGCGACCGGCTTGACCGGCATCTATTTCCCAAAAGAAACATGGGCTGGCATCATAAATCCAGACAGTGATGATACAAATCCTAAAAGCATTGCTTTTTTCGGAGGACTTGGTGTCGATGGCAATGGGGATGGAAAAGCAGACTCTTTAAATGACGAGGATGTGCTATTTACATTTGCCAATCATATTCTTAAATTTGGCGTTGATGAAGATAACTTCCGAATTGGACTTTGGGATTATTACAAACGAGATAAAACAGTAAGCATTATTATGGGTAAAGCTGCCATTTACCGGCATTTCGGCCGCTTAAACCTCGACGATCATGCATTTCCAGTTCCGTTAAGAAGTAATTACAGTTATCGGAGTACTTGGGGAGATGCACGAGGATGGGGCGGAAAACGAATACATGAGGGAACAGATATTTTTGCCGACTACAGTGTTCCTGTCAGGGCAACATCTTATGGCATCATAGAAATGAAGGGCTGGAACAGATATGGCGGCTGGAGAATTGGAATCCGCGATATCAATAACAATTATCATTATTTTGCCCATCTAAGCGGTTTTGCGAAGGATGTGCATAATGGCATGATTGTCGAACCGGGAATGCTTATCGGCGGTGTCGGCAGTTCAGGCTATGGACCTCCAGGAACTTCTGGAAAGTTCCCGCCTCATTTGCACTATGGCATGTATAAGGATAACGGCAAGACAGAATGGTCTTACGACCCGTTCTCCCATTTAAAAGTGTGGGAAAGGCAAGAAAGAATTAAATTAAAAGCAAAAAAATAGAATATTGGCTCATGTGTCCCGCTGCTTTTAAAAGGACCTTGAGCCAATATTCATTCTTTATTATCTGCCGGTAATTCTACAGCAGGAATACTGCTCCCGCTTCCATTATAAAACTCAGGCACATCTCCTTCAAATCCTGCCATCGCAATTAATATATCTTGTTTGACAGTCGTCAGCTCTGTTGCAAACGGGATAATAATTTGAATGTCTACCTTTAACTCCACGAATGCTTTTACTACAACATAATTAATGCCGACATTCTCTGTCTCTGTCTTTAAATCTGATTTAACACTGCCGACAACATTAAATTTAATTGGTACATCAGGACCAAGATTTGCGAGCAGTGCATTATTTGTTGCTTGGCCGATCGGGACATTATAAACTATTCCTTCATCTCTTGCAGTTAAATCTTTATCTAATTTAATATCCGTTAACTCTGCTGCTGCAGGAATATCGCCCTTTTCCATCCTGTTTATGTTGTCCTGTACTAAGCTCGTGATTTCTTGTTGTTTTTTTACAACTTGTGCCGTATTGAATACAAAATTATTGCCATCTATCATTAAATTATTCTCTTCTTCTCCTGTCTCGCTTTTAAGTGCATCATTAATCACCAAAGTTGCCAGCTTCTTTGTCTGTGACTGTGCATAATAGGCCAGCGTAGGCTTTAAGCCATTATTGATAATCCAGAGGCTCAATATGGTGGAGAAGATAAAAAACACTGCTGTAATTACAAGAGTCTGCTGAAAGGTCAACGGTTTTTTCCGAGTCATCCTTTGACGAAAATAAAATTTCCGCAAAAAAATATCCCTCCTTCCCATGCTAATGTATATGCAGAAAGAGGGACATGTAGAAGGCTAAACCACATGTGAATATTCGATATTTTGCTTACCCTAAAGCCTCACAATCAATAATTGTAATTGCAAGGTTTTCCTTTAAATCAAGATCATATGGTTGTATTGCTGTTCCATTCTTTTCAATAACGCGGATGACAGGACGTTCATTAAATCCTTTGTTCTGCCTTGAAACAATGCCTTTTTCCCCGCTGCTTAACATAACACTTACTCCATTTGGATAAAGAATGATGGCATTGCGGAATGCTTCGACAATTTTCGCGTCAAAGAGTGTATCGATCCCTGTATACAGCACTTCCAACGCCTCATGCGGAAGCATTGCCTGTCTGTAAACACGATTGGAAGTTATCGCATCAAAAACATCTGCAACAGCAATGACCTTGCCGAACAGATGAATTTCTTCCCCTGTAATTCCTCTCGGATAGCCTGATCCATTCAGTCTTTCATGATGTTGATAAGCACAGTGCGCTACAATTAAAGGCATATTATGGACTTTCCTAAGCATATCAAATCCAGCATTTGCATGCTTTTTAATTTCCGTAAATTCATCTAACGTCAGCTTTCCAGGTTTGAGCAAAATCTCCAATGGAATATCCATCTTGCCGACATCATGCAGAATCGCACCAAGACCGAGAGTCTCGAGCTGCTTCCTTGGCAGCTTTAACTCCATTCCTAACGCTAAAGAATAAAGAGTGACATTCAAGCTGTGTGAAAAAATATAATTGTCATACAAAAACACATCGCTCATAATAGAAAACAGTTCTTGATGTCCTTTTAGTTCCTCAAGGACTTTGTCAATAAGCTGCTTAAAAGCAGGAGCTGATTTTTCCATGATGAAGGATTTTTCCTTACTGCTGGAACCCTTCAGTTCCTTAAAGCTTGTTTCAATTGTCTGCATTGCCTCTCTCTTTAACCGATCAGAGATCGGAGCAACCGGATAGATATCATCGGTTAATTTATCATCTATATATAAATAAGCAACGCCTAACTGCACTAATCGTTCTATTAATTGTTTATCAAGCCTCACGCCGTTGTTGACGAGAATATTTCCCTGTTCATTATGTATTGGTTTCGCTAATATTGCTCCTTCTGAAAGGTATTTTGTACTTACTAATCTCATTCCATACTAGCTCCTATTGTCAACTTGATATAAGAAAATATGTGCCATGATTACATAAAAGACATAAAAAGGAGGGAATGGTTTTCCCATCCTTTTAGATTTAATAAAAAGCTTGCACAATCTGCTACACCATCTTTAGTAATGCTTCCTTACCTATCATACCCTTATGAATACCAAGGTTTTCTGCTTCATAAGTTATCGATTCCAGCGGGGCATCAAGCAGCTGCTCGATTGTCTTTACACCGACAGCCCTCCCGGCAATTACTTTTCGATCCTTTAATTTTTCATTTAATAAACCAACATCCAACGCTCCGCACATGATATACCCTTTATCATTTTTTACTACAAGCAGGTTTGTCTTGGGCAGCTGGACGCTTACTGCTATGAATGTCTGCTCCTCTATCACAATAGGATAAACTTCCACCATGACATGTCACCCCTCTCTTTTTCCTTATATACTATTCAGCGAAAGAAAGAGGCGTGTATTACAAGAAGTCCATTTTTAACAGCTAAACGGCCATTCTCTGCAAAGCTTCTGCCAAAATATTTCTCATAAACTCAGGCAAAAAATACTGTTTTTCTGGTGCGCGATATATAGATGGAAAGAAATCGCCGAATGTGAACATATCCGGTATTGCTACAATATATTCTGCTTTCGGATCAAGTTCTTTGCCGCCTATCCAATAGGTAATAACTTCACCATTGGTTTTTGTCTGTACACCCCTTGAAATCATTTTGCCCATTAATGTTCCTCTAAACCCTAGTCCTTTTACATGAAGGGTTTCCCATGAAGGCTGCTTCATATCTGTGAGTACTTCTTTCAATTCTGCTCCTGACAAAGTAACATTACAAGGATTGATAGGATGTGGACAGATGCTTAAAAGGTCAAAATAGCTGACCGGGCCCTTGTTTAGATCGTCAAGAATCAAACCTTCATTAAGGATAGCTACATCTGCATTGCACCATGCAAGCACTGCCTCACATAAAAGGCCCGCTGTTTCCTGTTTCGTAAGCTGCTTAGACAGTGAGATCACTTCCTCAGAAAGTGCTTTTTTGCCTTCTAAATAAAGATTCTCAATATATTCCGCTTCGTTTTCTGCTGGAGGCAGCTTGCTTGTTTCATATACCTCTGCCTGTTTTGCCAGCACTTTTTTTGCATGAGGATCATATTTTATTTCAATATGTCCAGCAAATTGTCCATATTTACCAGCAGCTCCTAACAGGCTGTTATTAATGAGTTTTCCTTGATGAAAGATATGGTGTGTATGTGCTCCTAAAATTATATCAATTTCCGGATAGTTTTCAGCCATCTGCTCGTCATCATTAATTCCTAAATGCGACAAGACGATAATGATGTCTGTTTTATCTTTTAACAAACCCAGCTGTTCCTCTAAAGCCTGAAAAGGAAGTGTCAGCTTCCAGTCAAGCAATTCATATAAAGTGTGAAAATAGGCAGTCAAACCAATAACACCGATGCGTGTCCCTTTATTCGTTTCATATATCTTATGTGGGATGCACCAATCTGGCCTACTCCCATTTTTATGAAAGAGATTGGCTACAATCACATCGTAGGAAGCATCTTGATAAAGTTGATCTAGTGCATGATAGGGCAGTGTGATTCCTTCATTATTACCGATTGTTACTGCATCGAACTGTTCTATCTCCAGCAGTGTAGCATTCGCTTTTCCTTGTGTTGCCTCAGTGTATGGATGAGATAAATCTAAATGGTCACCAATATCAAATAAGAAAACAGAATCGCCTGCCTCTGTATGCCAGTTTTTTCTTTTTTGGAAAAGCTCCTTGATTCTAGGCCAGTTCTCAAAATGACTGTGCAAATCATTAGTATGATATATATGGATATTTTCCATTGTTTCGCCTGCCTATCGTATTAAAAGATTCTAGAACTAAGATGTTAAAACAAATCCAGTTGTCTAGGTGCAAGATTTCTATATTCAATGCCAAGTATTTTCATTAACTGCAGTGCATTGTCTGCAGCATCCCCGCCAGAATTATTGTTGAAAAGAACATAAACATGTTCACATTGCTTCTGTAATCGTTTAATATTCTCTGCCCATTCCTCTAATTCCTTCTGATTATATCTGTAAAGATACCGAACCTCTCTCCAGTTTGGATTGTTTTTTTGTGCCCAGCCGTAGTAGTTCCTGCCATGGAAACGGATAAGCACCTTATCGGTTCGGACAGTTTCTAGGATAGCAGGAATGGATCCTGGCATTACCTGGGGTTCATCACAGATGCTATGAATCCAATTTTCTTCCTGCATAAAGGCAAGTGTTTGCTCTCTAAATTTCTCATCAAACCATGATTGATGTCGAAATTCTAGTGCACAAGGAATGTCCTTCATCTTCGCTTTGCATACCCTTAAATAATCCACATGCGCCTTTGTGCAGTCAAACCATGGAGGAAATTGGAAAAGCACCATACTCAGCTTATTATTTTCAATATATGGTGAAATAGATTCAATAAACGCATCAAACATTTCTTCCTTCGTTGCAAATGGAAGCTCTCCTCTTTGATGGCCAGTCATGCCCTGATATGCCTTTACAATAAATTGAAAAGCCTCTGGTGTTGTAGCTGTCCATCTTTGCGCATTCTTTATTGGCTGTATAGCATAAAAAGAAGAGTCTACTTCAACTGTCGGGAAATAGCTTGCATATTCCTGCAGTTTATTTCGCGGAGAAACATGGGAGCCATACAAAGAATCATGGTCGCCCCATCCAGTTAAACCAATCTGAATCAAATGACCACCTCTACTAACATTATGTACGAAAACGGTAAAAGTTCCTAGAGCTAATGACCTATTTACCGCTTTTAATTTTCTGTTTATACAGGTTTCTAATATTATTATCTTAACATACCCAATCGTAACTTTGCTTTTTATAAAAAAAATTCGTATCTAAACTAGATACGAATTTTTTTACATTAACCGATGGAGCCTTCCATTTCAAACTTGATTAGGCGGTTCATCTCAACGGCATATTCCATTGGTAGCTCTTTAGTGAATGGCTCAATGAAGCCCATTACGATCATTTCAGTAGCTTCCTCTTCTGAGATACCTCTGCTCATCAAGTAGAATAACTGCTCTTCTGAAACTTTAGAAACCTTCGCTTCATGCTCAAGTGAAATATTATCATTTAATATTTCATTGTAAGGGATAGTATCTGATGTAGATTTATTATCCATTATTAATGTGTCACACTCGATATTAGCACGTGCTCCGTCTGCTTTACGGCCAAAGTGTACAATACCGCGGTATGTTACTTTTCCGCCTTGTTTCGAAATAGATTTTGAAACAATTGTTGACGAAGTGTTTGGTGCTAAGTGAATCATTTTTGCACCAGCATCTTGGTGCTGACCTTTACCTGCAAGTGCGATAGACAATGTCATTCCTCTTGCTCCTTCACCTTTCAAGATGACAGCAGGATATTTCATTGTCAATTTACTTCCGATGTTACCGTCAATCCATTCCATTGTAGCATTTGCATCACATACAGCTCTTTTTGTAACAAGGTTGTATACGTTGTTTGCCCAGTTTTGGATTGTAGTATAACGGCAATAAGCATCTTTTTTGATGATTATTTCTACTACTGCACTGTGAAGAGAGTTTGTTGTATATACAGGAGCTGTACAGCCCTCTACATAATGAACATGTGCCCCTTCATCAACGATGATCAATGTTCTTTCGAATTGACCCATATTTTCTGAGTTAATACGGAAATACGCTTGCAGCGGCGTATCTACTTTGATTCCTTTTGGTACATAGATGAAGGAACCACCAGACCATACAGCTGAATTCAATGCAGCAAACTTATTGTCAGTTGGAGGAATTACAGTTGCCCAGTGCTCACGGAAGATATCTTCATTTTCTTTCAATGCTGAGTCTGTATCCTTAAAGACAATTCCCATATTCTCCAAGTCTTCTTGCATGTTGTGGTAAACAACTTCAGATTCATACTGAGCAGAAACACCTGCAAGATATTTCTGTTCCGCTTCTGGAATACCAAGCTTATCGAAAGTTTGCTTGATTTCTTCTGGAACTTCATCCCAGGAACGTTCTGTCTTTTCAGATGGTTTTACGTAATAAGTGATTTCATCAAAATTCAATGAAGCCAAATCTCCGCCCCATTGAGGCATTGGCATATTGTAGAAATGCTCTAGAGACTTCAAGCGGAAGTCAAGCATCCACTGCGGCTCTTCCTTCATTTTTGAAATTTCTTCAACGATTTCTTTCGTTAATCCACGCTTAGAACGAAAGATGGAAACGTCTTTGTCTGAAAATCCATATTTATAATCCCCAATATCGGGTGCTTTTTTTGCCATTTCGTTTTCCTCCATTCTAATGCAACTCCTAAGATGGGACTAAAAAGACTGCAATTAGTTAAGACCTTCGTTGAAGCCCTTTTCCATCGCTTTCCATGCCAGTGTTGCACATTTAATCCTAGCCGGGAATTTGCAGACGCCCTGAAGCGCTTCAATATCCCCTAAATCTATATCTTCACTATAGTCTTTTCCCTGCATCATTTCGGAGAAAGTATTAGAAAGCTCAAATGCTTCTTCTACTTTTTTTCCTTTAATCGCTTGTGTCATCATTGAAGCTGATGACATGCTGATGGAACAGCCTTCTCCATCAAACTTTGCGTCTTTAACAATGCCGTCCTCCACTTGCAGTGTCAGCAGGATTCGGTCACCGCATGTCGGATTATTCATGTTAACCGTCAGACTGCCTTCTAAAATCCCTTTATTCCGGGGATTTTTATAGTGATCCATAATGACACTTCTGTAAAGTGTATCTAAATTATTAAAAGACATCGCTGAAATACTCCTTTGTTTTAACAATTCCGTCAACAAACTTATCAATATCATCTTCGGAATTATAGAGGTAGAAGCTCGCCCTTGCTGTTGCAGAAACGTTCAGCCATTTCATCAACGGCTGTGCACAGTGGTGGCCTGCCCTTACAGCAATACCTTCTGCATCAAGCACTGTCGCCACATCATGAGGATGGACATCCTCAATATTAAATGTAATGACACCTGCTCTGTTTTCGGCACTTTTTGGACCGTATATTGTCAGACCCTCTACTGTAGACATTCTCTCCATTGCGTATGCAGCAAGTTTATGCTCATGCTCTGTAATATTATCAAGACCAATCTCTTCTAAAAAGTCAATTGCTGCTCCTAGACCAATAGCGCCAGCAATGATTGGCGTGCCTGCTTCAAACTTCCATGGAAGCTCCTTCCATGATGATTCATACAAGCCGACAAAATCAATCATCTCGCCGCCAAATTCGATTGGTTCCATGTTCTCAAGCAAATGCTTTTTGCCATATAAAACACCGATCCCTGTCGGACCGCACATCTTATGGCCAGAGAAGCCGAGAAAGTCACAGTCAATATCTTGAACATCCACCTTTAAGTGAGGAGCAGCTTGAGCAGCATCTACGACAAGCACAGCACCATGCTTGTGAGCAATTGCCCCTATTTCCTTCACTGGGTTGATGATGCCAAGAACATTGGACACATATGTCACAGAAACAAGCTTAGTTGAATCTGTAATTGTTTCCTCCACGTCGGCTAAGCTGATCGTGCCATCCGCTTGAAGTGGCAAGTACTTCAGAACAGCTCCTGTTCTTTTGGCCACTTGCTGCCATGGAATGATATTACTGTGATGCTCCATCGGAGAGATGACAATTTCGTCACCCTCCTTTAGGTTTTCCATCGCATAACTTTGTGCAACCGTATTAAGGGCAGTAGTCGTACCTCTCGTGAAAATAATTTCCTCTGTAGATGTCGCATTGATAAAGTTCTTGACCTTTTCTCTTGCTCCTTCATAACCATCAGTAGCTCTTGTCCCAAGTGTATGGACACCACGATGGACGTTGGAATTATATTCTCTGTAATACTTTTCTAATGCTTCAATTACTTGCACCGGCTTTTGCGAGGTTGCAGCACTGTCTAAATACACCAAAGGATGACCGTTGACTTCTTGGTTTAATATTGGGAAGTATGGACGAACATCTTTGATATTCATTATTTTACTTTCCTTTCAATTACCTCAACCAATTGCTTTTTAACCCCTTCAATTGGAAGCTGTTCCACTACAGGAGCCAAGAAGCCATGAATAACAAGTCTTTCTGCCTCATGTTTTGGAATACCGCGGCTCATCAAGTAGTAAAGCTGCAATGGATCTACTCTTCCGACAGAAGCAGCATGCCCTGCTGTTACATCATCTTCATCAATAAGCAGGATCGGGTTTGCATCACCACGAGCCTTTTCACTTAGCATAAGGACACGTGATTCTTGCTCGGCATTAGCTTTTGTAGCACCATGCTCGATTTTTCCGATACCGTTGAAGATAGAAGAAGCACTATCCTTCATAACACCATGTTTTAAGATATAGCCTTCTGAGCTTTTACCGAAGTGTACAACCTTCGTTGTAAAGTTTTGCTTTTGCTCACCGCGGCCAACAACAACTGATTTCGTATCACCAAATGAACCATCGCCCATTAGGTTTGTTGTGTTTTCACTGATTGTGTTTCCATCGTTCATGAAGCCTAATGCCCATTCAATCTTCGCATCACGATTAGCTACTCCACGTCTGTTAACATATGTTGTAACACCTGTTGCCAAGTTGTCTACAGCACCGTATTGCACTCTTGAATTAGCATTTGCTACAACCTCTGTAATGATGTTGAAAACTGCTTCTTTCGGCTCTGCAACAGAAAGATAGTTTTCCACATAAACAACAGAGCTATTATCTTCTGCCACAACCAATACATGGTTAAACAAGTTTGTTTCCTCATCATCATGAAGGAAGATTGATTGAATCGGTTCTTCAACCACGACATTTTTCGGAATATACAGGAATACTCCGCCGTTCATCAATGCTGCATGCAAGGCAGTTAATTTATGCTCATCAATCTTCACTGCATCCTTCATGAAATATTTTTGCAACAGGTCACCGTGTTCTCTAGCTGCTGTGAAAATATCTGTAAAGATTACGCCTTTTTCCTTAAGCTCGTTAGAAACAGCTATAAAAGTAGGGCGGTTGTTGCGTTGTATATAAAGAGTTTTATTGTTTTCCAGGTCGATCAATGCTTTTGCTTCTTCTGGAAGGTCGTTTACACTGTCGAAGTCCTGGCTGCTCACGATATGTTTATCTATTTGAGTGAAGTTCCAGTTCTTGATGTTTGTTTTGTCCGGCTTTGGCATCGGCAAGTCTTCAGCCAATTCCAATGCTTTCACACGCAATTCTGTTAACCAAGCTGGTTCACCCATATCTTTTGAAAAGGAAGTGATGTATTCCTGATCAAATGGTAATTTAATTTCCGTTGTCATGGTCGGATCCTCCTAACTATTACGCTTCTTGTTCAACTGTTTCGTCTTCAATGCCAAGCTCTTGCTTAATCCAATCGTAACCTTCTGCTTCAAGGCGTGCAGCTAGTTCAGGTCCGCCAGACTTAACGATGCGGCCTTGCATCATAACATGGACAAAATCAGGTGTAATGTAGTTCAATAATCTTTGGTAATGCGTAATAATTAAGCAACCGAAGTCTTCGCCGCGCATTTGGTTGATACCTTTAGAAACGACTTTCAATGCATCGATATCCAAACCAGAATCGATTTCATCCAAGATTGCAATTTTCGGCTCAAGCATCATCAATTGAAGAATCTCATTACGTTTCTTTTCACCGCCAGAGAAACCTTCATTCAAATATCTTTGTGCCATATCTTGATCCATTTCCAAGAATTCCATATTGCTGTCCATTTTACGGATGAATTTCATCAATGAAATTTCGTTTCCTTCTCCTAATCTGCTGTTTAGGGCAGAACGCAAGAAGTCAGCATTTGTGACACCGCTGATTTCACTTGGGTATTGCATTGCCAAGAAAAGGCCAGCACGGGCGCGTTCGTCTACTTCCATTTCCAATACATCTTCGTCATCAAGCTGAACACTTCCGCTTGTTACTTCATACTTAGGATGTCCCATGATTGCAGAAGAAAGAGTTGATTTACCTGTACCATTTGGTCCCATGATTGCATGGATTTCTCCGCCTTTAACCTCAAGGTTTAAACCCTTGATAATTTCTTTCTCATCAATTGCTACATGTAAGTCATTAATTACTAATTTAGATTGACCCATTATTTAATACCTCCACAGTAAAAGAAGTTTTGTTCACAAAATTGTCGAAACTTCATTATCAATTTATTATCATTCTAATCTTATAACAAATAAAATCTAATGGCAACCTTTGTAGCCCCAAACTTATTTGTTCATTACACATAATAATACCAAATATTATGTATTTTTTAAAATATGGCGATTTTTTCATTTTGCTGTAGTACACTAGAGGGAATTATTGTCATTTTTTCACTGTCAAACTTGAGTAGTAAAAACAATTTCCTTCCTTATTATATATTCAAAAAAAACACATCATGAAGAAGGAGCCGGAAGACGCTTAACGCTAACCCCCGGCTCCTTACTTCCTGCGTATCTTCATGCTTATTGCTGGATTGATGTAAATTCTGCCATTGCTTCTTGCACCAATGTAACAGCCTGACTCATAACAGCTCCGCCTCCGAAAGCAGCAGTGACACCAATTGCTTCGAGGATTTCTGCTTCTGTAGCGCCTTGGTCGATGCAGCCTTTTACGTGATAGATAATGCAGTATTCATCTTGAGAATACAAGCTAATTCCTAATGCGATAAGCTGCTTTTCCTTTTGCGATAAATGTCCTTCTTGGAAGCATTTCTCCGTATATGCATTAAATAATTCAGCAAGCTCAGGCATTTTTTTCGTAAATGTTCCTAATCCTTCTTTATAGTGGTGAATTGCATTTCCTATTGAACCATGTGTTTGCATATCCATCAATCATAGCCTCCATTTTTCAAAAGTTAGCACTAAATTGCAATGTGAATCGCAAACTTAGTATTGATAAATGAAGTAATTCTTATTCCTTAAAATAAAGAAACGCTCTTTAGAGATAAGAGCGTTTCTGCGTATTATTCAGATACAGGGATAACTGCACCTTTATATTCTTCGTTGATGAAATCTTGAATTTCTTTAGATTGTAATACTTCAACAAGTGTTTTAATTTCTTCTTTATTTTCGTCTTCTTTGCGAACTGTGATGATGTTTGCATATGGAGACTCGCTGCCTTCAATTTCAACGGAATCTTCAACTGGGTTTAGGCCAGTGTCCAATGCATAGTTAGCATTGATTACAACAGCGTCACCTTCGTTGTTGTTGAAGATTTGCGGCAACAATGATGGCTCATAATCAGGTTTGAATTTAATATTTTTTGGGTTTTCTGCAATATCGTCAACCGTTGCGCTTACTTTATCTACGCCATCTTTAAGCTTGATTAAACCGCCTTTTTCCAATAGTGAAAGCACACGGCCTTGTTCTGCCACAGAGTTAGAGAAAATTACTGTTCCGCCATCTGGAAGTTCATCTAAGCTTTTGTATTTTTTAGAGTAAACAGCCATAGGTTCAATGTGGATTGCTCCAGCGCTGACAAAGTCATAGCCGTTTTCTTTAATTTGATTTTCAAGGTAAGGAATATGTTGGAAATAGTTTGCATCTAATTCTTTAGATTCTAAAGCTTTGTTTGGCAAGATATAGTCTTGGAATACTTCAATTTTTAAGTCAATACCTTTGTCAGCCAGGATTGGTTTTGCTTTTTCCAAAATTTCAGCATGCGGAACGTTTGAAGCTCCAACTACTAATTCTTTTTTATCGTCGCTGCCTGATGATGAATCTTCATCTTTAGATGAACCGCAAGCCGCTAAAGCCAACACTAAAGCTAGTGCAAATAGTAATGATAATAATTTCTTCATGCGTTTTACCCCTCTTTTTGTTTTTTTATTTATCTTGCATGATTTCCGCCCACATATACAGCAGGAAAGAAAATCAAGAAAATAACATTATCTTTTATCAATTTTCGATGTGATTATGTCACCAATAAATTGGATGACGAACACGATAATCAAGATGATAATTGTCGCAATCAAAGTTACATCAGATCTGCTTCGCTGGAACCCTTCCAGATAAGCAAGATTTCCTAATCCGCCTGCACCGATAACACCTGCCATTGCAGTAGAACCAACAAGGGCAATGGCCGTTACAGTAATCCCGGAAACTAATGCTGGCAATGATTCTGGGATTAAGACCTTTGCGATAATTGTCATCGGTTTTGCTCCCATAGCCTTAGCTGCTTCAATTACACCCTTGTCCACTTCTCTCAAACCAATTTCAACAAGTCTTGCATAGAATGGTGCTGCGCCGATAATCAATGCTGGCAGGGCAGCATCTGCTCCTATCATGCTGCCGACTAGCAGCTTAGTGAATGGAATAAGCAAAACGATTAAAATGATGAACGGAATAGAGCGAAAAATATTAACGATAGCACTGATGATTTTATTGATGACCACATTGCTCCACATATTCCCTTTCGCTGTCAAAAACAATGTAATCCCTAAAACTAACCCTAATACAAATGTGATAACGATTGAGTATCCAGTCATGTAGAGCGTTTCTACTGTTGCTGTCCACATTTTCTCCCAATCTACATTCGGAAATAATTGTGTCATCCTTCAATCACCTCCACACTAATTTCTTGTGATTGAAGAAATTGCAGTGCTTTGCCAACTTCTTCTTCTTGACCATCCAAATGGATATACAATGTTCCGTATGAACCATTTTGAGTTGGTGAAATTTTTCCTTGAATGATGTTTACTGTTATTTCAAATGAACGAATCAGCTGTGTAATAATCGGCTTTTCTGCGCTTTCGCCAACAAATCCAAGCATGATGATTTTGCCTGTTGAATAGTTCGCAACAAGATGCTCGATAGTATCTTTAGCATCATCCGGCTCGATTACTTGCTGTACAAATCTTTTTGTGATGTTTTGTTCCGGCTGCTTGAACACATCGATGACAGGTCCTGTTTCTACCACTCGGCCGCCTTCCATCACTGCGACACGATGACAAATTTTGCGGATAACATGCATTTCATGCGTAATCAGCACAATCGTAAGACCTAATCGTTTATTGATATCTACAAGCAAATCCAAGATCGCATCTGTCGTTTGCGGATCAAGAGCGGATGTTGCTTCATCACAAAGCAGAACCTTCGGATCACTTGCAAGTGCTCTCGCAATGCCGACACGCTGCTTTTGCCCACCGCTCAATTGGGATGGATAAGCATCCTCTCTGCCTTCAAGACCGACAAGCTTAATCAGCTCCAATACCTTTTTCTCACGCTCTGCTTTTCCTACACCAGCAATTTCTAACGGAAAGCTGATATTCTGTTTAACTGTACGGGACCAGAGGAGATTAAAATGTTGGAATATCATGCTGATTTCCTGACGAGCCTGTCTCAGCTTGCTGCCCTTTATTTTGGAAACCTCATATCCTGCAACAGAAACTGTGCCCTCTGAAGGAATTTCAAGACCGTTAAGCATGCGGATTAATGTACTTTTTCCTGCGCCGCTGTAACCGATAACTCCAAAGATTTCTCCTTTATCTATCGTTAAGTCTACACTGTCTACTGCAGTCACTTTTCCTTTTTTCGAAGGATATATTTTTTTGACCTTTTGAATATTAATCATGTCTTACTCACCTACTTTGCTGTCTTATCAAAAGTTCCATCTACTTATTATCGTAAATAGTGTTTTACGGAATTGTCTAATCCATACTTTGGGTACAAAAAAAGCCTTCCTGCTTATATAAAATGAGCAGAAAGGCATTATGATTTAACCTTCCTCTCATCTGTCAAAGCAATTGCTTTGTGTGAATTGGCACCATGTCATACTTTGACGGTTGCCGGGCTTCATAGGGCACATCCCTCCACCTCTCTCGATAAGAGTATAGAATATATAGTTATAATAAGTTTGCTGAATAAATTTGATAGTCGTAATGTAACATGGGAAAACAGAAGGTGTCAATCATTTTTTTAAGTTCCTAATATAGTGTTTTTTCTGAATTATTTGTTTATTTATTGTAATATTTTCTAACAATAATATATATGGTTAACTTTTCTAAAAATACTGTCAATATCCCACTCAAAAGACTTACTCGACGATAATCCTCGGAAACACTTACAATTAATTAACATTATTTCAAAATAAAAACTTCCTTTAAATTAAGGAAGTTTTTGGTTAAGAGCAGCTTTTACACCAAGCTTGTTCATTAACATTCACTAGGTGAAACAGTGATTCTAATAGCAACAGTTTTCTCAAGGATGAATGAACTTCCACATCCTGCTCTTTCTTCGCACGTCGGAGCAGCACTCTGCCTTCAAAAACGTCTTCAATGGAGTTTCGGCTGCCTTTTAATAAAATAGTGTGGTTATCAGCAGTAGGCAGTACGGTAAAAACACCATTCTTTAATTCTAAATAAAAGCTGCTTTCTCCGCTTTCAACCTTAATAATAAAAGCTTCTCTTCTAAGCAGCGGTTTTATGACATGACTTTGATTCAAATTTTTCACTAACTGATTGAAAATATGCCCCATTGCTTCACACCCTCTATATTTTCATATAGTAGGTAATTCTGTTTTCTCCCATTATTCCCTCTAAAAACACCTAAATACTTTTAGACATGTTTCACCATTTCCCGGGAAATACAAAAAATCTTGTCGAATGGAATACTTGTTAGGAAGACATTTTCTCTAATAAATGTGGCACTGATTCGAAACGGTAGATTTTTTCTGTTAATTGTCCCTCCTGAAAAATTAACAGGCAGGGTACACTTTCTATTTTATACTCCTCTGCTAACTGAGGTGCATAGTTCAAATCCATTTTCCCTATCGATACATTATTGTGCATTGCTTCAACAACAGTAAGCATTTTGCTCGCCACCATGCATGTTCCGCACATCGGTGTGTATAAGTAAAGAAAGAACGGCTCCCTTTCCCGCTCCTTTAAAGCAGACCGCAGTCCGTCTTCTGTGCATTCAATCATGACTATCTCATCCTCATATCTAAAAATTTAGGGTAGATATCTATATTCGCCTGCAGCAATGCAGCCGCAATATGATGTTCAGGCGCACTTGCAACTTCCCGATACATTTTATCAATATATATATGCTCTGCTTCTGGCAATTCCTTTCTGAAGAGCTTTCTGATTTTTTCTCCAGATGCATCTGCATCAACAAGAATATAAACATCCTTGTCAAATAAGTCTTCAATAAGATCATCTAATTTCGAAATCCCGATTGTGCCATTCGTACAAATAATATCTACTGGTTCTCTTACAATATCCTTTACTTTCCGCTTATCTGATGTACCTTCGACAATAATAATTTTTTCCATTATAATCACCTGAAGTATTATTTTTGCAGCTAGTATCCCCGCATCTTGCAAGTTATATTATGTAATACTTTAACATATTGCTAATTGGAGTGAAAGTTATCGGCATTTGAAACGAAAAGAAGCACCAAAACGGTGCTTCTTTAACATCAATCTTCGTTTGTCATTTTATCATATTGTTCTGCTGTCATTAATTGCTCTGCATCGGCAATATTAGACGGCTCAATAATAACCATCCAAGCTTTTTCATATGGAGATTCATTTACGTATTCAGGATTATCACTTAAATCTTCGTTTACTTCTACTACTTTGCCGCTGATTGGCGCATATAGTTCAGAAACTGTCTTAACAGATTCTACGCTGCCGAAAGGCTCGTTCTTTGTTACTTCGTCTCCAACTTCTGGAAGCTCAACAAACACGATATCTCCCAATTCTGATTGAGCAAAATGTGTAATTCCAATACGCACATTTTCTCCTTCAACTTTTACCCATTCATGTTCTTCTGAATAACGCAAATCTTTCGGTGCACTCATGCAATATCCCTCCAAATAGATTAATATCCTTCAAGCGGCACAATTATGTCCAGCTTTCTTTAAAATCCTCTTCCTTAAACCCTAACGTAACCTTTTTTCCATCAGTTGTGAGAGGACGTTTGATCAGCATGCCATCAGAAGCCAGTATATCTAAAAGCTCTGAATCTGACATATCCTTCATTTTATCCTTCAAGCCAAGATCGCGATAACGCTGTCCGCTAGTATTAAAGAATTTCTTTAATTCCAAACCGCTGTTTTTATATAGGTCTTCAAGCGTAGAGCGTGAAGGAGGATTTTCAACTATATGTACGTCTTTGTAACTTACCCCGTTATCATCCAGCCATTTTTTGGCCTTGCGGCAAGTACTGCATTTAGGATACCAATAATATGTAAGTTCCATATGATCACCTTACTTACTTATGTATTTTTTTGAACATATAATTGAATATTATCATAAATTAGGACAAATTCATAACAATGTCTAATAAATATATCTTTATTATAAAGTAAAAAAGAGGAAAAACCTGCCGCAATTCAGGTTTCTCCTCTTTCTCGAACTTATACGACGTACTCATTGGCTTTAATAACACTTTCGGCAGCTTCACGCTTTAACGCAATCAGCGGCTTCGGCAGGAATCTAGTATATTTTTTTAAGATCGATAACGCAAAGCGCAAATCATCACCAGACTCCATATATGAAAGAGTATTAGTTGCTTCATTATGAATGATTTGGAAAGCCTCCTGGCAATATATTTCTGTATATAGAACCTTTTGTTTTTCTTCTGTATTTGATTTGGCTATAGCCTTCTCGGTCCGTAAAATACAGGATTCCATTGCATATAAGTGGGAAATCATTGTCGCAATATGAGCAAGCACCTCTTGCTGCTGGTCTGCTTCCATCATAAATTTTTTCGCCAGTAAGCCTAACAGCATGCTCACTGCTTTTTTACCATTTGTCACAAGCAGTTTTTCCTGGGAAAGAAGGCTGTCATCAGGCTCACTTGGGATAAAGGTGAACATTTCCTTTTCAACTGCTTTTGCAGCAGCTATTAACGGAACTTCCCCTTTCAGTGCTCTTCTTAAATAGTTACCTGTCACTGCCAACAGGTTAATTTCATTTGTTCCTTCAAAAATGCGGTTTATCCTGGAATCACGATACATTCTTGATATCGCATACTCCTCCATAAACCCGTTACCGCCATGAAGCTGCAGACATTCATCAACGATTTTATCCAAAGCTTCAGACGCAAAGATTTTATTGAGGCTGCATTCCATACTGTATTCATTGACAAGCTTGGCGGGGATTTTCCAATCTTCTGTCCCCTCCAATGGATCAAGAGCTTCAGACAATAAACCAGCAGTCCGGTAAACAGAGCTTTCAGAAGCATAAAGGAGTGCTGCCATTGTAGCAACTTTTGCTTTTGTTAAGGGAAAACGTGAAATGGGGGTTTGAAATTGCTGACGATTATTAATATAAGGTATAGTTACTTTCAATGCTTCCTTACTTGCGCCAATTGCTCCCATACCTAGTTTAAATCTGCCAAGATTCAAAACATTAAGGGCAATTAAATGACCCTTGCCTTTTTCCCCGAGCAGATTCTCCTTAGGTACAAGGACATTATCGAGGATGACAGAACAAGTAGAGGAGCTTCTAATGCCTAGTTTATTTTCTTCCTGTCCAATAGATACACCAGGAAATTCACGTTCCACAATAAAAGCTGAATAGTCTTTGCCATCTACCTTGGCATACACAGTAAAGATGTCTGCAATCCCGGCATTAGTAATCCATTGTTTCTGACCTTTTAATATATAGTGCGTGCCTTCTTCATTCAATACGGCAGTTGTTTTTATTCCGAGGGCATCAGAACCGGCAGTTGGTTCTGTTAAGCAATAGGACGCAATTTTTTCGCCTGTAGCTAAGGAAGGCAAATATTTCTGCTTTTGCTGAACATTTCCGAATAAAATCAGGGGCAAAGATCCGATTCCGACATGAGCTCCATGTGTAATGGAAAAACCGCCGGCTATGGACATTTTCTCGGAAATAATGGCAGAGCTAATCTTATCAAGACCTGAACCGCCAAACATCTCAGGAACATCAGCTCCTAACAAACCTAGTTCGCCAGCTTCCTTCATCAATTCAAGCACCTTTTTAAAATCATGTTTCTCCATACTGTCAAGATGTGGCATAACAGCATTTCGGACAAAATCACTCGTCATTTCTCCAACAAGTTCATGTTCTTCCGAAAAATCCTCTGGTGTGTATACATCTTTCCAGCTCGTATCTTCAAGAAGAAAACTTGCGCCTTTTTTCATCATTTCTCCACTCCTTCTTTCTTAGTCACAATGGCAGCGGTTTGCCTGCAGTCAATAAGTACAGCATTCTGCGAAGTGTCTCCCTCTCCTTCAGTAAGTCAATGAATGCCTGCCTTTCCAAACCAAGCAAATAATCTTCCTCCACTTCTGTCTGAATAGGCACATCGCCTCCAGTCAGGACATAAGCAAGTTTAGCTGCAATAATTTCCCCATGCTTTGTGATAGCGCCTTTGCTAGCAAAATCCTGCACCTTCTTTTGCAAAAGGTGGAAGCCCTCCTTGCCGGCCACTGGTATTTTCTTAACAACAGGTGGTTCATAACCTGTCTCAAACAGTTTGATTACTGTTTGCTTAGCTTCCTCCATAACATTAAGACTGTTAAAAGTAATACTATCTTGGCTGCTTAAAAAGCCAATTGTTTTCCCTTCCTCTGCTGAAGTGGATACATTGCTAGTCAATATTGCTTCAAAAGCCTTCGCTGCAGCTGTGATTAAATGACTGTGATCGATACCATCTTGTTCATCCAGCAAGTTCAAGTACAGCTCCTTTGTGCCTCCTCCGCCTGGAATCAGCCCTGCGCTTATTTCAACAAGACCGATATATGTTTCAATCGATGCATGAATTTTGGCAGCAGCAAGACAGATTTCCGCACCGCCCCCTAATGTTTTGCGATGGCTCGCTGCAACAACTGGCTTCTTACAGTATTTGATACGCTTTAGAGCTTCCTGAAACTCTTTCACCACAATTTCTAATTCTAAATAATCCTGATTTTGCCCTTCAAGCAGCATCATAGCCAAATTTGCTCCTGCACTGAAGTTCTTTCCGCTGCTTCCAATTACAAGACCTTTTATGCTGTCTGTGCTCTCTGCAATCGTTACAGCCTTATTTAGCATCTTTATCATATCCATACCGATAATATTATTTTGACTGTGCATTTCCAATAGCAGGACACCATCGTCCATATTAACTATGCTTGCTGCTTTATTACCTGCTATCACTTTTCCGCTTTGCCTTTTATGCTCTAGCCGATATTGATCGTTTGTCAGCGGTATTGGTTCATATTTGCCATTATGGTAGTAGGAGCGCTTCCCATCGACACTCTTATAAAAGCTTGTAAACCCATTTTTAATCATGTCTTCTATCCATTCTGGCAGCTTTTGGTTCTCACCCTTAAGTTTTTCGAGGGATTCCGTTAAGCCAATCTCATCCCATGTTTCAAAAGGACCTTGTTTGAAATTGAAGCCTGTTTTAATTGCTAAATCAATTTGAAAAATGTTTTCCGCAATCTCCAGTGCATGCTCACCAGAATAAAGCAGATACGGCATAACAGTTTTCCATAAAAAAACGCCTGTTGGGCTGCTGTCATAAATAAGCTCTTTCAGCTTTTCGCGGCTTTTGCTTCGTCTTGGGATTTGTTCCTCTACATATTGCATTGTATGATAATCAAGCACGAGCATTTTTTCTTTTGTTTTTTTATAAAAGCCTTGCTTTGTTTTCCTACCAAGCATCTTGTGGTTAAGCATCTCCAGCAAGAAGACAGGAACCTTATACTGCTCTTTTTCCATCGTGTCTTCTGTCCTGTTCCGCACATTTTTAACAGTATGGAAAAAAGTATCTAATCCGACCATATCGAGTGTTTGGAAAGTGGCGCTTTTTGTCCTGCCAATAAATGGCCCTGTCAGCCTATCCACTTCACTTATGGTCAAATCCATTTGAACCATAGCATCTAATGTTGTAAGAAAAGCATGTGCCCCAATGCGGTTTGCAATAAAATTAGGTGTGTCCTTTGCTTCAACAACTACTCTTCCTAAGACAGTTTCAGCAAATGTTTTCATATAGGAAATTACTTCAGAGGAGGTTTTATTTGTTGGAATAAATTCAAGCAGCAATATATACCGGGGCGGGTTGAAAAAATGGGTTCCTAAAAAATGTGTTTGGAAATCCTCTGATAAGCCTTCTTTCATCTCAGTAATCGAAATTCCTGATGTATTACTGCTAATGATTGCTCCCTGTCTTCTCACTGCATCTACTTTGCAGAAAAGGGATTTCTTAGCATTTATGTCTTCTGTGATTGCCTCAATAATCCAATCAGCCTCTTTCAGGGCTTCGAAATCATCTTCCATATTGCCAATTTCTAAAAGCTGCTCGTTAGATGCCGAAGTAAGCATGCTCGGTTTGCTTAAACGGATCCGTTCAAGCGCTTGTGCAGCTAAACGGTTGCGAACCTTCTTGTCAGCAAGAGACAAATCAGCCGTTTTTTCTTCATCCAACAGGCTATCCGGGACCTTATCAAGGAGCAATGTAGAGATCCCGACATTAGCCAAATGCGCAGCAATAGCCGACCCCATGATTCCGGAGCCAATGACAGCCGCTTTCTTTATACTGTACATTCATTTTTCCTCCTTTTATTTATATTCATATGCAAATTTAGTAAATCCCTTCCTATCTACAATAAAAAACAATGATAAACTTCACAATAACCATATGCGGAAATTAGCTTACAGGAAAAAAGTTTAACCTTTAATTCTGTTCAAATAGGCCATCCTAAGGATATTAGCAAGGAGGTGACAATTATGGCTAAGATGAAAAAAAACCCTTCTAAAGGCGGAGTTAGTGCAGCTAGTGTAAAGGGAGATGCTGGCCCAACAGTAGAAAATGACGGCGGCGGCAAAAGGAACAGTCAAAACAATCAGTATAAAAAATAACAACTAGCTTTCATTCTTTATATAAACTTTTACAAGATATTGGAGGTTTTATCATGCAACAGCAATCAATGAGCAGCATGAGCCAAAATCAAGGGGTTATGATGGAGCCGCCGGAAATGGTGACAGTTAAAGATTCCTTGTACTTGGCAGATATGCTTTCCTGGAATCTCCTTGCGATGAAAAAGGCCCATTTCTTTGCTCAAAATATCCAGGATCAAAACATTAAGTTACAGGCAGAAAAATGCGGGCAAATGCATCAACAGCATTATGAGAAAATCTTAGCTCATTTAAATGAATCTAACCAAAGCAGTCTACAAGGACTGCAACAGCAGTGAACGGAGGTAGAGCATGAATCAGCAAAAAGTCCAAAATCCAGAAACACAAGTAGCCAAAACTCCACAAATGAATGACAGGGATTTCATCAATGATTTGCTGGCAACCGAAAAATACATGACTGCATCCTATTCTACAGCGCTTAATGAGGCAAGCAATGAGAAACTGTACGATGATTTGCTCAGCATTTTCACTGAAACGCAAAACATGCAGAGAGAGCTGTATAATCTCATGTTTCGTGAAGGCTGGTATAAGCTGGAATCAGCCGATCAGCAAAAATTGCAGCAAGCTTATCAGCAGTTTAAAGGATATGAGTCACAATTTCCTTATGGCAGCAGTTTGCAATAATAAAAAAATGCTAGTAGGCACAGGACTAGGAATAGTTGTCCTCCTACTAGCATCATATGATTTAATTTTTATTTTGCTTTTGATTATCATTTAAATTTTTTATTTCACTAATGATATCGACCACCTGCTGTTTCGCCTCAGGAAATTGACCATTCCAATGCTTCACTAAACTCGGCATTGATTTCGCCATCTGGTTGTAAAGCATCCAAATTTCCACTTCTTTCTTTAAGTGGTCATTTCCCTCTCCCAAAAGCAGCTCGGTGTATTTTGACAGTAATGAATCAAATTTCTCGAGAAATTCCTTATCCACTATTATTGCTCCCTCCCCATTTTTTGATTTGACATTATGTTCATTATATTTTATTATAAATTTAAATCAATTGATAATGATTATCAATCTTGATTAAACCGCACTAGCAGCTCACTATTATTTTTCCCCCTCATAAAAAAATAATAGAACCTGAGTCTGTACTAGAAAAAAAGATGTCCTAAGATTAGCAAGCTCCCATGGATCAGGAGCGCTGCTTATCAAAGGACATCTTTTTTTAATGACGTTATTCATCACTTGAAAACATATATTTTTTATAATGGTATCGAATGGAGAAAATTAGCCCGATTGCTAGCATATTTCCAAGCAAAGAACTTCCTCCGTAGCTGATGAACGGCAAAGGAATACCTGTGATTGGCAAAACACCAACAGTCATCCCGATATTTTGGAACACGTGGAATGTCACCATGCTGATAACCCCAACACATATGCATGTATAAAAGGAATTTTTTGTTTCAAGTGCAACCTTCGTAATATGGTAAATGAGCAGGAAAAACAAGCTGATGATAATGCTTGCGCCAATAAAGCCAAATTCTTCTCCGACTACACTAAAGATAAAATCAGTGTGGTTTTCGGGAAGCACTACTTCATTTGTACCTATTCCCTTTCCTGTTGTTTGACCTGATCCGATCGCAAGCAAGGATTGGGTTAAATGATAACCTGTTGAACTTTGGTAGTTATAAGGATCAATCCAAGAGTATATCCGTCCAAACTGATACTCCTTCACTCCTAAGTATTTCTCCAGCCACTCAGGATGCCATATAACCATATATAAAATCGATGTAGCAAGCGTTACTCCGCCAATAAAAATGGGAGCTATTATCTTCCATGTGATGCCTGAAATGAAAATCATCCCAACCATAATAGCAATAAGTACAAGAGACGTACCTAAATCCGGCTGCTGCATGACGAGCAGCAATGGAGCAAACGTAATACCACCTATTTTCAACAGCAATAAGAAATCCGTCTGCAAAGTTTTTACCAGATGCTTTTCCTGATGGTCTACAATAACTTTCGATAAAATCAGGATTAAAAATACTTTAACAAACTCTGATGGCTGCAAGGAAAAGCCCGGAAGCGTGAACCAGCTTTTTGCCCCGTTTATTTCACGGGCAATACTGCTTGGCGCAACAATCAGCAGCAATAATAAGACAATTCCAATGCCATACAAATACCAGGATAGTTTCTTAAGCTGATCAGAATCCAGCTGCATAATCCCAGCGATAATTCCAGTTCCAATAACATAAAAGACAACCTGTTTAATTACAAAACTTGAATCAGCACTGTATATGGCAATAAGACTTGCCAAGCTTAACAACATTAATATAAGTACAAGTGTAAAATCTATTTTTGAAGTATTTCTGTTTGGGGTCATATTTCATTACTCCTCGAATATGTGAAACTTTAAGGTTTTAAAATGTCAAAAAACAAGATAAGCTCATTAATAGTTTGTACAATTCTTCATTATATTTGTAATTGCAGCAAATAACAACTTTCGACAAGCATTTAATCAAAATTTAATGTTTGTTACCCCAAAAAATCTTTCCAATAAAAAAAGAAGCTTATAAAAAGCTTCTTACAGAGGCTGTTGGCAAACACCTTTAAAGTAGTAGATATCTCGCTTATGAGCAACAGAAATCACTCGCTGCTTGTGTGAGACCCAGTCTCACTAATTGAAGTAGAAGTTACCCCAATTAAACTAACTGCTCCTTTTCACCAACAAATAAAGAGAGTTACTTACGATATATTTGCGTCACTTCCACTAATTCATCTGCAATTTTTGCAAGTGATTGAGTGGACACTGTAATTTCTTCAATTGCAGCCAGCTGTTCTTGTGATGATGCGGATACATTCATGGAGTTTTGGCTGTTTTCTTTGGCAATGCTAGTAACTTGATCGACAGAACCTGCGACTTCAACAATGCTGGCATTGATGTTTTTCGCTGCATCAAGGATATTTTCCATCTGTGCACTCATATTCTCCATGCTGCTTGAAATCATATTGAATTTTTCCTTCGTGTTGTTGGTAATATTGATTCCGTCTTTAACTTCATCTGTCACTCTTCTCATTGTTTTCACAGATGTGAGAGTATCTTTTTGAATTTCATTAACTAATACAGCAATTTGTTTAGCTGACTGATTTGATTGTTCTGCAAGCTTTCTGACCTCTTCTGCAACAACGGCAAAGCCTTTTCCAGCTTCTCCTGCTCTTGCTGCCTCAATAGCAGCATTAAGAGCAAGCAAATTTGTCTGATCAGCAATTTCTGTGATGACCTTCAAGAATTGGCCAATTTCTTGGGAACGTTCCTGCAGAAGTTCAATGGTTGTGTTCGACTCTTTCACTGAATTTTGTATTAAACTCATTTGCTGAACGGTGCTATCCACAACGGCTTGTCCTTCTTTAGCCCCCTGCACTGTTTCATTAGTAGATGTAACCATCGCTTCTGTGTTTTTTGCGATATCTCTTATTTCATTGTTAACAACAGCGACAGCGTCTGCTACACTCTCCATTCCCCTTGTCTGTTCCTCTGATCCAACTGCAACACTTTGAATCGCTGCAGAAATTTGTTCCGATACATGGCTTGTTTCAACTGCATTAGCAGTCAATATTTCTGCAGAGGAATTAACCATGTCTGCTGTTTCATTTACCTTATCAACCATTGCCTTAATAGAGTCCTTCATTAAGACAAATTCATCTGTAAGCTGGCCGATTTCATCATTAGATTTTTTTTGCAGAGTATTATCAAGATGTCCTTGGCGTATTTCCTTAGTCGCAGCAAGCAAACTTTTAATAGGCTTAATAATAATTCTTCGCGTAAAGAAAGAAGCAATTAACGTAGTGAATACTAAGTTAATAATTGTATTAATAATCATGCCTAATTCTGGCGCAAAGATTCCTGCCTCTCTAAGCATTTCATTTAATTGTATGGAAATAGGCGTGCTTATTATTGTAGCCAACACTATAATGAAAGCTATTTTTGTTCGTAAACTATGAAACAAATTTTTCTTTTTCATATACAACCGCCCTAACTATTTGTTTTTATAGGATATTATACCTAATTATTTCAGGTAAATATAGCACGAAATTAGTATAACAGTCATCCTTTTTGCTTTTCCTTTGAAATAATTCAAAACTTTTATACTATAACCTATAAAAAAAGGACCATTATGTGCATTGCACATAATGGTCAAAAGTGAGAGGAGGTTATGGGGTTACGGTATAAAGAAAAGCGCTGTATTTCTTTCGGAAAAGATGATACAAGCTATTCTTTATACTTATTAGATATGCTTTTTCTGACGAAAAGTGAGGGCTTATCCCCTTTTCAGCTGAAAAAGGGCAAGCATCTTACCTTTTCCTTTATAAGGTTTGTCCTGTCTCCGCTTCTAAACATACAAGTCAAGCCATATATTATACAGATTGTATTTACTTAGGGAGCTGTATGTAAGGAGGTTACTCTTTGGAAAAACTAAAAAGACTCACTAGTGTTCAATATTGCATGCTTTGGACATTTATCAGCACGCTGATCTTCTATGCTGCAACAGATATCTCCGTGTACACGGTCGCTGCACTAATTGCAGGAATTGTACTTTCCTTCATCAACCTGCTGGAAGATGAGGTCATCCATCAAAAAATACGTGGAGATTAATTTTTTTTAATTTCATGTATAAAAACAAAAAAAAGGGACCACAATGTTATTACAAAGTGTAATTCCCCCTTTTGTTAAAGAGGTATTAGGCCATCATCCCCCCTAAGGATTTTTTAGCCGAATACCTCTTTTTTTTATTGCAGCAACTGCAGAAATTTTTTCGTCCTTGCTTCCTTAGGAGCAGAGAAAAACTCCTCTGGAGTTCCTTTTTCCACAATATAACCGCCGTCCATAAACAGGACTTCGTCTGCTGCTTCTCTGGCAAATTTCATTTCATGTGTGACGACAATCATCGTCATCCCTTCTTTGGCAAGATCCTTCATTACCTTTAAAACCTCACCGACAAGCTCTGGGTCAAGTGCTGATGTTGGCTCGTCAAAGAGCATTACTTCCGGCTCCATTGCCAGCGCTCTTGCGATGCCGACACGCTGCTGCTGTCCTCCAGACAGCTGAAATGGATAAAAATCAAGCTTATCAGCCAAGCCAACTTTAGCAAGAAGCAGTTCCGCTTTCTTCCTTGCTTTTTCTTTGTCTTCTTTTTTGACGATAACAGGTCCTTCCATCACATTTTGCAATGCAGTCTTATGCGGGAATAAGTTATAGCCTTGAAAGACCATGCCTGTTAATTTTCGAAACTCTGTCACTTCTCTTTTGGAAACCTTTTGAGAAAAATCGATGCTTTTATTACTGATGCCAATCGTTCCTCCTGAAGGTGTTTCAAGCAAATTTAAACAGCGAAGCATTGTCGTTTTCCCTGATCCTGATGGTCCGATTACAACAATTACTTTCCCTTTATCAACATCCAAGTTGATATCCTTCAAAACTTCCAGCTCTCCAAAGCTTTTGGACAAACCTTTAATGTTAATCATATGGCATCCTCCTTCCTGCGCAAAAGTGCGTGCCTATTTAAGTAAATGCCTGCTGAATCGATCTTCCAGCCTTTGCTGAACGATGGATAATGGGAAACATATCAACCAATAAAGCAGAGCTACTTCTGAATACAATAATAAAAACTCGTAGTTGGTGCTTGCAATCTCCTGTGCTTTCCGGAACATTTCTGTCACTAGAATTAGGGCAGCAAGCGATGTATCCTTCACCAAGCTGATGAAAGTATTAGATAACGGCGGCAGTGATACTCGTGCTGCTTGTGGAAGGATAACTCTTTTTAAATTTTGTGTATATGTCATCCCAATCGAGTAGCCTGCTTCCCATTGCCCTTTAGGAATGCTGGAAATGGAGGCACGGACAATTTCTGACGCATAAGCCCCGACATTCAAAGAAAAGCCGATAATTGCTGCCGGCACCGGATCGATTGTAAGGTGTTCAGTACTTATATTTGGAAGTCCGTAAAAAATGATAAACAGCTGTACTAATAATGGCGTCCCTCTAATGATGGAAACATATATACGTGCAATAATTTGAAAAATCTTTATGCTTGATAACCGTGCTAACGCGGTTACTACTGCGAGTATAAGACCGATGATGAATGACACAATGGCTAAAGGCAACGAATACAAAAAGGCCCCCTTCAGCAAAGGCAGAAGGGAACTTGTTGCTATATCCGTATATCGTTGGAGCTGCTCCGGATCTGTGAAGATATTATTTAAGAACATCTTCCCCGAACCATTTCTCAGATATTTTTGTGTATGTGCCATCATCGATCATATCTTGAAGTGCTTTATTGACTTCATCTACTAAAGAATCGCTGCCTTTTCTGAACATTAAGCCACTTTGTGCAACATCATCTGCTGTATCAGCAATCACGATATCTACATCAGGCTTTTGTTTTTTGTAATCTAAGAAGGATAGCTTATCATTAACTGTTGCATCAACACGGTTAGAGTTTAGCAATTCAACCGCTTGGTTAAAGCCATCAATACCGACAAGTTCAGCACCGTATGACTCTGCTGTTTTCGCATAGTTGCTTGTTAAGGACTGAGCTGATTTCTTCCCTTTAAGATCCTCAAAACTCTTAATGTCTGAATCAGACTTTGTAACTAAAACAGCAGTTGAAGAAATATATGGATCAGAGAATAGGTATTTTTCTTTTCTCTCATCATTAATCCCAACTTGGTTTGCAATCATATCAAAGCGTTTTGCATCAAGACCTGCAAAGATTGCATCCCATTGTGTTTCTTTAAATTCTACGTCGACACCAAGACGCTTGCCCACTTCTTTGGCAATCTCCACGTCAAATCCAGTTAAGTCGCCTGTTTTTTCATCATGAAAAGTAAACGGAGCATATGTACCTTCTGTACCAACGACAAGCTTTCCATCACTTTTCACTTTTTCAAGAAGATCCTCACTGCTGCTGTCAGCATTTGAATCTTCTTTTTCTGCATTGCTGCCACATGCAGCCAATGCTATAGTTAAACTTAATAATAAGCATAGCAGTAAACTAAATTTCTTCATGCAAAAATCCTCCTAATTCCGATATGTCTTGTCAGACAAAAGCTATCATATTATATCGTGAAGTTATTTGTCAAAACATATTTACTTTCAACTATATTTTCACCAAAAGTCTGCTTGTTAACCGCATTTTTATAAAAGAGAGCAAAAAAATAACCATCATTTGATGGCTAGGAAATATGAATAAGTGCAAAAGAAAAATGAAAATAACTTAAAAGGAAGAGATAGGCTGCAAATGAAAATAATGTTGCAGTTTCCCTTCATATATATGCTCCATTTTATAATCATCAAGCAAGTCATACGGCGTTACTAATGATGGGTGCTTATTCCAATACAAAGCTCCGCTTTCATGAAGAACGGAAGCAACAAACTGTGAGCAAAAATACGCGTTTTTACGCGGAAAAGGAATGTTTAACATAATAAAGAATAAACCGAGCAAATTGTAGCGGTAACAATGCTTTTCTTTTTCAATCTGCTGAATAATCTCCTTCATCTTATCAAGCTGCTCTTTTGTGACGCGAATGCTGTAAATCGCGCAACACGCATTTCTAAAGAAGTCATCCCTTATATCTTCTCTGACAAATCCGCCTATAAACGGATTATTCGGCTTCTTTCGTCCAAAGCTGTAAACCTCAATCAACTGGGAGTCAAAAGAAATAGAGGCATGGTTATGCGGTTTTTTTGTAAAAAGCTTAATGCACCGTGTAAACAAGGTGCCAGTATCACTTAGTATTAAATAAACAATATGCTCATCCATTCTTTACCTCCACCAAAAAACCGTTTTATTGTATAACGACTAACATATGCAAAAAGTTTCCATTTATTGAAAAAATGGTTCATTTATATCAATAGGCATATATCCAATAAATGAAGCATTTTCCTATCTTTATCATATATACTAACAGCTTTTTGGTGAACAATCTTTAGTATTATCTTTGCTCGGACTAAAGTCTTAGAGTGGGATTAACACAAAAAAAGAGCGGACAGTTCTCCGCTCTTTTTCTTGCTGACATTAAGCAGTCGCTTCTGAAAATTGACTGTAATACAAATCTGCATAAAAACCTTTTTGCTGAAGTAATTCTTCATGATTGCCCTGTTCAATCACTTGCCCGTGTTTCATGACAAGGATGATGTCTGCATCCTTAATTGTTGAAAGCCTGTGTGCAATGACGAAGCTGGTTCGATTTTTCATTAGCTCTGCCATTGCCTCTTGAATTTGTGCTTCCGTTCGAGTGTCAACACTGCTCGTTGCCTCATCTAGAATCAGCAGGCTTGGGTTTGCCAGCAGTGCCCTTGCAATTGTAAGCAGCTGCTTTTGTCCCCCGGAAATATTCGAACCATCTTCATTAATGACTGTGTCATAGCCTTCAGGCAATGTGCGGATGAAATGCTCGGCATTTGCAAGCATTGCAGCTCTTGTTATTTCCTCATCTGTCGCACCTTGCTTACCATACGCTATATTGTCGCGAATCGTCCCTTTAAACAGCCATGTGTCTTGCAAAACCATGCCAAACATACTTCGTAAAGCTCCTCGATCCATTGTTGAGATATCAACACCATCAATCTTAATAACCCCGCTGTCAATATCATAAAATCTCATCAGCAAGTTAATCAATGTAGTTTTTCCAGCACCTGTCGGACCAACAATTGCCACTTTCTGACCCGGTTTAATTTGAATCGTTAAATCTTTAATAAGCTCCTCATCTTCTTTATAGCTGAAGTAAACTGCATCGAAGTCTACTGCGCCCTGCGGCTGCTCTATAACCTTCACTCTGCTGGTATCTTTCGGCTCCTCTTCTTCATCGAGCAGCTCAAACACCCTCTCAGCAGAAGCAATCGTCGATTGAATGATATTTGAAATATTAGAAAGCTGCTGAATCGGCTGTGAAAATTGTCTTGCATATTGAATAAATGCTTGCACGTCCCCGACAGTAATTCTGCCTGCCGAAACAAAAATCGCCCCGATAACAACAACAAATACATAGCCTAAATTATTGATGAATTGCATCAATGGCATAATAAGCCCAGAAATAAACTGAGATCTCCAGCTGGATTCATACAGCCTGTCATTAATGCTGTCGAATTCCTCCATCGCTTTTTCCTCATGGCCGAATGCCTTAACAATCTGATGCCCGGTAAACATCTCCTCGATATGCCCATTTAACGCACCGAGTGTTGCTTGCTGGCTCCGAAATTGCACTTGTGAGCGCTTAGCGATTTTTACTGTCGCTAGTATGCTTAAGGGAATAGTTAAAAAGCATACAATGGCAAGAACAGGACTGATCGTAAGCATCATAATAATAACACCGACAAATGTAATGACAGATGTAATCAATTGAGTGACACTTTGCTGCAGCGTATTATTAATATTATCAATATCATTAATGGCTCGGCTCAATGTTTCACCATGTGGTGTTCTGTCAAAATATTTAAGCGGAAGTCTTTCCAGCTTTTCGTGCACCTCTTGGCGAAGCTGGAAGATTGTCTTTTGCGAAATATTAACCATAATGATCTGCTGTATATACATAAACAACGCACTTATAATATATAAAAGAATAAGCCAGACAAGGACCTGTCCGATTGCAGCAAAATCTATTTCTGCCCCTGGCACACCGTTCATTTTATTCATCAGCCCATTAAAAAGCGTATCAATTGCTTCAGCTAATATTTTCGGGCTGAAAATGGAAAAAACAGTGCTTAGGATCGCAGCGGCAATCACAAATAAAAGCTGGATTTTATAGGTACCAAGATAACGAGCAAGCCGTTTTAGCGTCCCTTTTTCATCCTTAGCTTTTTGAACAGGCATTCTTGGGCCACCATGTCCTCTTGAGGGAATAGGTGAAGGATGCTTGCTTTGATTATTATGTCCACTCATACTGTCTCCTCCACTACACCTTGTGACTTCACGATTTCTTGATACACACTGCAGCTTGCCAGTAATTGCTCATGTGTGCCAATCCCTGCAATCTTTCCTTCGTCTAAGACGATAATAGTATCTGCATCTTTAATGGTGCTGACCCTTTGTGCAACGATTACAACATTTGCATCCGTAATTTCCTTATTCAACGCTTTTCTTAAATTAGCATCTGTTCGATAATCAAGGGCGGAAAAGCTGTCATCAAACAAGTAAATGCGCGGCTTTCTTACAAGTGCTCTCGCAATGGACAGACGCTGCTTTTGTCCGCCTGAAAGATTTGCGCCTCCTTGTGAAAGTTCTGAATAGATGCCCTTCTCCAGCTCATCGACAAACTCCTTCGATTGGGAAATCTCCAAAGCTTTCCGTATTTCTGCCTCTGTAGCATCTTCCTTTCCAAATCGGATATTATCGGCAATTGTCCCTGTAAAAAGGACAGCTTTTTGCGGCACATAACCGATTAGCTGGCGCAGATTGCCTTGAGCATACTCCTTTATATTCATTCCATCTACAAGTATTTCACCTTTATTCACATCGTAAAATCTTGCTATTAAATGAAGGATTGTGGATTTCCCTGAGCCTGTCCCGCCAATAATGGCAGTTGTCGTTCCAGGTCTCATTTGAAACGAAAGATGCTCAAGCACTGGCTTTTCTGCCAAGGGATAAGAGAAACTCACATTCCGAAATTCTACATCTCCTCTGCGTAGCATTTGACTGTTTGTTTCGTTATCCTTCATTACTGGCGAAATTTCAAGTACCTCATTGATACGCTCTGCAGAAGCAGAAGCACGAGGCATCATTACAAATATCATGCTGACCATCATAAGAGAAAACATAATTTGCATTCCATATTGGACAAACGCCATGATGTCACCGACCTGCATATTTCCTTGGTCTACCTGAATAGAACCGAACCAAATAATAGCAACTGTAGATAAATTAAGAACAATCATCATAATCGGCATGGTAATCGCCATAATTTTATTGACCTTTAAAGCAGTAGTGGTCAAATCTTCGTTAGCATGACGAAAACGTTTCTGTTCAAACTCCTCTTTATTAAAGGAGCGAATTACACGAACACCAGTCAAATTTTCTCGAAGCACACCATTAAGGTTATCAAGCTTGTTTTGCATCACCTTAAATAATGGGATGCCCTTTTTTATAACAAGATAGATAGTAAGTGCGAGTACCGGGATGGCCACTAGGAATATCAAGGACAGCTTCGCATTTTTTGATATTGCCATTACAATCCCGCCGATACACATCATTGGCGCTAACACAACCATTCTTAATATCATCATCGTTACTTGCTGCACTTGACTTACGTCGTTTGTTGTTCTGTTGATTAGCGAGGAAATTCCTACTTGATTTGCTTCCTCTATTCCGAAGCTCTCTACCTTATAAAACATCTTTCTTCTTAAGTCCTTTGCAAAAGATGATCCAACTTTAGAGGAGTAATAGCTTGAAAAACAAGCACATACCGTACCAAAGGCAGCGACTGCAATCATCAATCCGCCTAGTTGCAGCATTAGAGGGCGGTTGTCCTTTACAATTCCATTATCGACTATATCAGCCATAATTGTCGGCAAAAACAGTTCTGCCAGTACTCTGAACAGTGTTAATAACAGTACGATCGCAACCCCTATCTTATACGGTTTTAATCCTAGCAGCAGCTTCTTCATCCATTTCCCTCCAATCTTCCTTCATTGTTGCTATAATCTCTCGACAGCTTCACTGTATACCTCATTTAGCAACTCAATAAACTTATTATTAACTGCTATATCTCTTGCTCTTTTCATACATTTACTTTGTACTATCATTTCCTTTATCTTTTAAAGAAAACCTTTCAACCTGTCTGTTCCTATTTATAAACAAAGCGACAATTCTTCCTTTCATTAGGCAGGCTAACTAATTATAGGAAAGGGTATTTTTGATGTCAATTAATATAGAAGAACAGCAATCTTGCACAAAAAAACCCGCTTTGCCGGCGGGTTTTTGTCTTACACTTTAAATTTATTAACAATCACAAGCAGCTCTTCTGCCATTTTTGTCAAAGCTTTAGCAGAGGAATTAATTTCTTCCATGCTGGCAAGCTGCTCTTCTGAAGCGGCTGCCACCTCTTGGGCACCTGCTGCATTGCCAAGTGCAATTGTGGCAATATCATTGGCTGAGGAGGAAACCTCTTGTAGGCCTGCAGACATTTGCTGTGCAGCCCCAGATACGTCTTCCATTTCCGGACCCATTTCTTTTGTGCTTTGTATAATTTGGGCAAACTTGTCAGATGTAGCTTCTGAGATGGATAATCCTGCTTCAGCATTTTTTGATACTTCTCCCATGATGACAACCGATTGATCTGTATCTTTTTGAATGTCAGCAATAAGGGCAGAGATAAGCTTAGCAGACTCCTGCGATTGTTCTGCAAGCTTGCGAACTTCATTGGCAACAACGGAGAAACCTTTGCCGTGCTCTCCGGCTCTTGCTGATTCAATGGCCGCATTTAAAGCCAGTAAATTAGTTTGATCAGCAATGGAGCCAATAACTTGAATGATTTTGCCGATTTCCTTGGAGCGGTTATTTAATTCCTCAATCACTTTATTTGATTGCTTAATAGACTGGTGAATAAACTGCATTTGTTTCAAGTTTTTCTCAACAAATGCTCCGCCTTCTTCAGCCAAATGATGTGCATCCTTGGAAAGAGCTGCGACAGCAGTTGATTTATCTGCAATCTTCATTACATCTTGAAGAACTTCCTCTAACGAAGTAGAGTTTTGCCCAATACTTGTCGTAATGTTCTCTGCATCATGAGCAATTTGCTGCACAGATGTAGTCACCTGATTAGAAGCAGCTGTCGTTTGACCAGCACTTGCCACCAATTGTTCAGAAGAGGCAGTCACCTGCTCCATCGAATGATTCAGACTTGTAACAACATCTCGCAAGTGACTCTGCATGCTTGTAAAGCCTTTGGCAAGCAAACCAATTTCGTCCTTTGCTTTAATCGAAATATCTTCTGTTAAATCACCGGCGGAAATTCGTTCTGCACTTTTAGCCAACAGCTTCAATGGCATAATAATAGAGCGGATAATATAGAAAATAAGTGCGCCGCCAATTATAATTGCCGCAATCAGCACAATCGTTGTTGTTGAAAAAATAGTCGAAGACGCCTTTCCTATCTCCGATTGATCCATAACGCCAGCAATCTTCCAGCCTGTTTTTTCATCAGACTCATAAATTGCTAACCTCTCCTGCTGTTCGTCAGTAAAGGCCACTTCGCCTTCCTTCTCTTTATACATTTCCTGAATCCACTGTGAATTATCCTTTGCACCAGTATTTGAATTAGGATGATAAATATAGTTTCCTTGTGCATCCAGGAGCAGCATATATCCTTGTTCACCGATTTTCGAGCCTCTGATCATATCCTTTAAAGAACTGATCTTTAAATCGATTGCAATGGCACCTTTCTTGTCATACGTGACCTTAGAGAACGTAACAATCGAATTCCCTGTTCGCTCATCCTCCCTCGGCTGGAGCATCACAACATTCCCGTCTGAATTAACAGCTTCCTTATACCAGGTTTGATCGAGAAAATCTATTCCATCTGGCACTTCCTGATTTGCATTTATGTATACTTCGCCATCTTCCCTAACATAGTAAACATTAAGAACATCTTGGTTCTGTCCTAAGTATTGGGTGAATATTCTTCTTATTTCATTTCTGTCTCCGTCGAGCATTGAATCATCAATTACATTCGCCATAAAGGTTGCATCCTGCTCTTTCTTAGTTGTTATAGATGCAATTTCATTATGAATAAACTTGACACTTTCATGTGAGGAAACAATTAGATTTTGTTCAATTTTATCTTTTGCTATTACATAGGAAACAATGGAAATAATTAAGCTGGGAACTAGGAGAATAGTGAGAAAGGAGAATATAAGCTTTTTTCGTATAGATACGAACTTAGTCTTTGTCTTTCTATTGTTCCCCAGTCTTGCAAACACAGTATTAATTCCTTTTTTCCAGTTTCGTATGCTAGCTGTTACTTTAGTGCCACCTTCTTTCTTTTTGAAAAATTTAGACTTTTTGCTTTTCATGAATACTACTCCTTTTGGGCTATTTATGAAAATATTCATATAAATCAAATTACCTATTCATTATAGCAAAAAACTAAATTTTTCTGAATAAATTATTTATAAAAAATATTCTTTTTAGTCGTTTATTGTCACTTTATGTTGTATTTCTCCTTTTCGTAAGTAGCTTTTAATATTTCCTAGCACCATATCTCCTATTCTCGCTGAACATTCCTCTGTAGCCCCGCCTATATGACTAGAACAGATAACATTATCAAGCTCAACTAATTCAAGCACAGGCGGTTCCTTGCTAAAAACATCTAATGCAGCTCCTTTTATCTTGTTAGCTTTTAAACAGGCGATAAGCGCCTTTTCATCGATTAAATCTCCTCTAGCAATATTGATTAAATAAGCAGAGCTTTTCATTAAGGAAAGTCTCGTTTCATTTATTAAATGATAAGTTGATTTTTTTAGACTAGTGCTGATTACTACATAATCAGATGTGACTAGCAGTTCTTCCAGACTGACAAATTGCACACCAAGCCTTTGTGCTTCTTTTTCATCTTGGTAATTTGCAAATGCGACTATATCCATATCGAAACCTGTTGCCCGCTTGGCAACTTTTTTGCCAATTTCTCCAAATCCAATGATTCCAAGCCGCTTTCCTTCAATTTCATTGCCCATATGCAGCAGCCAATTGCCGTTTTTAACTATTTCATTTGATTTTGTTAAATTCCTTGAAACAGACAGCATCAAACCTATTGCAAGGTCTGCAACAGAAGATGCATTTTGGCCGGGAGTATTTGTAACCATAATGTCTCGTTCTGATGCAGCAGCCAGGTCAATATTATCAACACCAGTCCCAAACTTGGAAATATATTTGAGATTTGGAGCATTTGCTATCGTGTCTCGATCAATCCGCTCTACCCCAGTCACAATAATTTCTGCATCATGCAGGTAATCTGTTATACTTTCCTTTTTTGTTGTAATACTTGTTACCGAAACACCAAGCTTGCCTAATTCCTCCTCGAGCTTTCGCTTCTCTTTCGTAAAACCCTCACTTAAAGACAGTAAAATATTTGTCATGATTCTTCCCCCCATTAAATAACTGCTCACATAATAGTTGTATTATACAAAATCTTCTAACTAATTTCACATTCAACGGAATAATTTCTAACATAAAAAACCAGCTCTTTATTAGAAGAGCTGGTTTTTATGAGGATTAGTAAAAAATTTTTCGGCAATATTGCTGTAGCCTCCAATGTTAGGCAATGCTCCTGGTTCTTTGGCAATTAATGCACCCATTATGTTCCCATTGCAGGCATAATCAGCAGCCTTTTGAATGTTGGCAGGAAAACCATCTGTATAAATACAGTATAACACTGCCCCCATAAAGGCATCTCCTGCCCCTGTCGTATCAACTGCCTGTACTGTTTTGCTCTTAACATGCTGCACTTGCCCTTGAAAAACAGCATATGACCCGGCTTTTCCTGCTGTCACAAATAAAAGGGGAATATTCATTTCTTTTACTCTACTCAATGCCGCATCAAGACTTTTTTCCTCTAGTAAGAAAAGAAGCTCTTCCTCTGAAAACTTAACAATGTCAGCAATCGGCAGTAAAGACAGAATAGTGCTTCGGCAATGCTCTTCGCTCTCCCATCTTTTCAAGCGGATATTGGCATCAAAGCTAATGTAAGCACCATGGTTTTTTGCTGTCATAATTGCTTTTACTGTTGCCTCCTTTGCCGCTTCATGAAATAAGGTTCCCGAGCCAAAATAGAACAGCAATTTATTCAAGAAGGCTTCCTCTTTAATATCATCAACTGACAGGACATCATCAGGTGTCTTATTTTCATAGGAGTGGAAATGCCTGTCCCCATTTTGATCTAAATGAATGTAGACACTTGGAAGCAGCTTTCCGTTCGACAGCACACTATAATCAAGCTTAATATTTTCCTTAGCCAATTGTTCCTGTACAAACTGGCTATCTTGTTCATTTCCGAGCTTTGTCACATAAAAGCTTGGAATACCGAATCTGCTTAAATGGACTGCCAGGTTCACAGAAGCTCCTCCAAGCCGCTTTTCATAATTGTCATTGTTCTCATTAATAGACAAATAATCTATAAAAGCATCACCGATAGCAATTGCCCCTTGATGTACTATTCTCATCTTCTTATTCCTCTCTATCTGTTCATATTCTCCTATTTTATTGTAAAAACCAAATATTGTGAAACCCTTTTGGTTTTTTTCCCGTTAATATATTGGTGGACTTAGTTTAGTTCCTATGGCTTATGGAAAAGAGGGTAGATGCCTATAGAAATGGGAGTTTTTCTTTTCAAATAAATTTGTTATGATAGATAGGACATGCGCATAAAATCAATAGATTATTAATTACATATAAAGCATTAGGAGTGGATAGTTTGGACGTTTTATGGGAAATAGTTGTCGCCATCATCTTAGGGATTGTGGAAGGACTAACAGAATTTGCACCTGTTTCCTCAACAGGTCATATGATCATCGTGGATGATTTGCTGCTTAAATCTGGAGAATTGTTTAACCCTCAGGTTGCCAATACTTTCAAGGTGGTTATTCAATTAGGGTCTATTTTAGCTGTTGTCATTCTTTTCTGGGGTCGTTTTATGAATTTACTTGGCCTGAAAAAAGATATTAACGGCAAAAAAATCGAAGGACCTAAATTAAGTCTTGTACAAATTATTATCGGTTTACTGCCTGCTGCAGTTCTTGGCTTCCTTTTTGAAGACTATATCGATTCGAAGCTCTTTGGCATTCGCACAGTCGTTTACGCATTGATTGCTGGAGCTGTTTTAATGATTATTGCTGATTATGTACAAAAAAAGAAAAAAATCACAGCAGAAACTGTCGATCAAATCACTAATAAACAGGCATTCTTCATCGGCTTGTTCCAGTGTATCGCTTTATGGCCTGGTTTTTCCCGCTCTGGATCTACTATATCAGGGGGAGTGCTGATGGGCTTAAGCCACCGCGCTGCAGCAGACTTCACCTTCATCATGGCAGTTCCAATCATGGCAGGAGCAAGCTTTTTATCACTATTGAAGAACTGGGAATACATAACTGGGGATGTTCTGCCGTTTTTCATCGCAGGCTTTATCAGCGCATTTATATTCGCATTGATTTCCATTAGATTCTTCTTAAAATTAATAAACAGAGTTAAATTGGTGCCATTTGCCATTTACCGCATCCTTATAGCGGTTATCATCATTCTTGTATTCTTCTAAAAGAGAAAGCTTTTAAGCTTTCTCTTTTTTCATATGAAAACCAATCAGTATAAAAGAACTAATTTCCTTCATTTTATGGAATACTGGCAGGAAAATACTTTTTATTTCTCCCTTATTTTGTTAACATGCAAAAAGTAAGTTCAAATCCAAGGAGCCTGCCAAAAATGCCAAACATTTCGAAGGAAACGGAAGACATCAAGGAATTGCTGCGAATGATAGACCATTTAAGGGATGAGTTGGTCCAAATTGCTTCAAGCGAAGGCTTTTCAAGTCCAAATACAATCAGGACAAGCCAGCTGCTTGATTCCTATCTAGTTAAGTACCAACGAATGTGCAAAAAAAAGAAAGATTAAACTACAAAAAAACAAGTGCAATAAATGCACCTGTCCTTATATTAAATCCTATTTTTATCCTTAACCTCTAAAATATCCAATAAGAAAATAAAAATTGGGATACCTACAATCAGTCCCCATACCCCAAAGAAATGCTCTGAAAAAATCAGGACAATAAAGGTAAAAAATACAGGTAAGTCTGTTTTTGAGGACATAAGCTTCGGATTAAGTATATATGCTTCAATTGCATGCACTACCATTACAATAATAATGACTGTTACTACCTTCGCAATACCGCCTATCGAAAACGCAATGATACATAATGGAATCAACGAAATAATGACGCCCGCAACAGGAATAAGCCCTAATATGAAGATCATCATGGCAATGCCAAACAGCTGCGGGAAACCTAGAAAGTATAAGGAAATCGTCGTCAAGCCACAGTTTACTAAAGCAATAATGAATTGTGCCTCAATTACCTTGCCAAAGGTTCCAGCAAATTTACTCCCAAAATAACTCAATTCACGATAAATCGGAGCAATCTTGCTTTCATTGAACTTATGAGAAAACTGCTTGAGCCGGTCTTTCTCCAATAAGTAAAACAAGCTTAAAATAATAGCCAAAAACAGCTGCAGACCAAGTTTACCGATATTCGTAAAATAACCGAGAACGAAGGAAAAGCCCTGCTCTAAATAATTAAGGACCTGATAACGGCTAATTGTCTCTATCATGTAGTTGATAACCGGATTATCATTCGGTCTCATGTAAAAACGGATTATATTGCGCACCAATTGTTTAATTTCTTCAATAAAGACTGGCAAATAGGCGGAAATTCCGTACACTAGCGCACCTATGACAATGATATATAATGCGATGGCAATAATGCTCCGCTTTATAGGAAGTCTTTTGGAAAATAACTCGACAAATCGATCCATCAAAAAAGCAAAGATGAACGTAAATAATATTAAGTTAATCATACTGCTCACTGCATAGAGGATGACAGCAAACAAAACAAGAATAAAGAATCTCTTTATATCCTTGTTAGCAAAGATATTTTTGTACTCACCCATAAAAAGACTCCTGACACCAATAAAATAAGCGATTCAAGTTAATCACTTCAAACATGAAATTTCTTCCAGCGTTATCCGAAAATTTTTTAACTTTAAAAACTTTCCTATATCTTATTATCAATTTAGTTGCACAAAATAACAAGTGTAATTTATTAAGGATGGGAGGAAATTCGAATCATTCATCAGGACAACCCTCTTTCAACACTTGTCCTTTTCTCCTACTGTTTGGTAAATAGTGGTTGTTTTTTCACAAAGCTGTCAAACTCAGCATTTTCAAGCAATAATGTTTATATTTTTTTGAAAATTTCTTCTTTACAGTTTATTAAAATCCTAGTAAACTGGACAAAAGTTTCAACTTTAGATAATTTTCGATCTATTTCGACATCAGGAGGTTCTTATGAACATTTTTCGTAAAAAAGCTGTTTCCACTAGCTCAGCTACTTCGTTAAATCGTATACTTGGCGCATTTGACTTAACCATGCTAGGTGTCGGCGCAATTGTTGGAACAGGGATATTTGTTCTGACAGGTGTAGCAGCAGCAAAGTATGCCGGACCTGCACTTATACTTTCATTTATTATCGCTGGGCTTGCATGTACATTCGCAGCTTTGTGCTACTCTGAGTTTGCATCGATGATACCAGAATCAGGCAGTGCATACACATATAGTTATGTAGCTTTTGGAGAGGTTATCGCATGGATACTCGGCTGGGACTTAGTGCTAGAATACGGACTCGCATCGGCTGCGGTTGCAAGCGGATGGTCCGGATATTTCCAAGGCTTGCTTGCAGGATTTGGCATCCATTTGCCGACCTTCATGACAAGTGCTTATAATCCTGCAGCAGGCACGTATATTGATATCCCTGCCATAGTAATCGTATTTATTATTACACTCGTATTAACGAGAGGGATTAAAGAATCATCGAAGCTGAACATCGTGATGGTTGTCATCAAGATTGCTGTTGTTCTATTATTTATCGCAGTTGGGGTTTGGTACGTAAAACCAGATAACTGGGCACCGTTTATGCCATTCGGTTTCCAAGGTGTCGCCACAGGTGCAGCAGTTGTTGTGTTTGCATACTTCGGTTTTGACGCAGTTTCCACAGCAGCTGAAGAAGTAAAGAATCCGCAGCGGAACTTGCCGATCGGAATCATATCTGCATTGGCTATCTGTACAGTTCTATATATTATTGTATCCCTTATTTTGACTGGAATTGTGCCTTTCGCACAGCTTGACGTTAAAGATCCAGTAGCATTCGCATTGGCTTTTATAAATCAAAACTGGGCTGCCGGTCTCATTTCACTAGGTGCCATCATTGGTATTACAACCGTTTTAATGGTTATGATGTTTGGGCAAACTCGTTTGTTCTATGCAATCAGCAAAGACGGTCTATTACCGAAACCTTTGCAAAAAGTCAGCCCAAAGAGCCAAGTGCCAATTGTCAGCACATGGGTCACTTCTGCTTTAGTTGCTATTTTCGCAGGGCTTGTCCCACTTAACCAGCTAGCAGAGCTTACAAATATCGGTACATTATTCGCATTTTCAGCAGTTTCACTAGGAGTCATCGTATTGAGAGTCAAACAGCCTGATTTAAAGAGAGGCTTTAGAACACCGTTTGTTCCGCTTATCCCAGGCTTGGCCATTGTTTTCTGTGTATACCTTATGCTTCAACTAAGCTCATTTACATGGAAAGGATTTGCTGTATGGCTGACAATCGGACTAGTTATCTATATCGGATACGGCTACAGAAACAGCAAGCTTAACGCAAATAAAGCATCATCCTAATAAAAAAAAACGGGAATCAGATGATTCCCGTTTTTTTTACTCATTATTTGGCCGTTTAAATGGCCACCAGTTTGCTTCACCGAAATTCTTGACCATAACAGGGATAAATAGCGGCAGGATAATCAATGCATACAGGAACAAGCCAACTAATACAATGCTTGCTATTTGCAGCAGTGACAGCATGCCAGATGGCATCATCGCTGCAAACGTCCCACCTAAAATGACTGCTGCTGAGATAATGACAGTCCCCATTTTCTTCATTGCTTCAAGCATTGCTTCTCCAATCGATAAATCTCTGTATTCATTGAAGCGATCCATTAAGAAGATACTATAGTCCACTCCAAGTGCGACAAGAATAACAAATCCGAAGAACGGAACAGCCCAGCTTATTCCCGTGTATCCTAACAGATTGACGTAAATCGCTTCATTGATTCCCATCGCTGTATAGAATGTCAAAATAAGTGAACCGATAATATATGCCGGCATGATGATGGAACGGAATAAGAAAATGAGGACGATTCCAATTCCTACAAGCATCCACAGCACCGTTTTCGAGTAATCCTGATTAGACATTGTGCGCAAATCCGCATTGGTGCTGGTAATTCCGCCAACTGCCACTTCCGCATTTTCTAATTTCGTTCCCGTAGTTGCTCTTTCCACCGTATCCTTTATGTCGTCAATTTGGTTGATTGCTTCATTAGAATAAGGGTTCGCTGAAAAGACTACATCCATTGTCATAATTTTATTATTTTTAGATAAGTAAGCATCTAAAGCCCCTTGGAAGTCATCACTTTCTAGCACCTCCTCAGGCAAATAAAATTGATTTTGGTCATTTTTGGATAAACCAGATAAATAATCTGTTGCTGAGTTCAAGCCGTCTGACACTTGATCAAGCCCGTCAGCACTTTGATTCAAGCCCTCAGTCAAATCGCCAAGCTGTCCGTTAATGTCACCAAATCCATCAAGCAGCTGCTTCTGTCCGTCATTAATGCTTGTTAACCCGCCTGTCAGCTTCGGCATATTGTCGACGATTTGGCCTTGCCCGTCAGCTAATTGGTTTAAGCCGGCTTGTTGTTGTTCGATGGCTGCGATGAGCTGTTCTAGTCCTGTGGTTAAACTCGGCTGACCATTGATGGCATTTTCAACCTCACTGTAAGCATCATTTACTCCTTTTTGCAGGTCTGATAAATGACCATTTATTTCAGTTATTCCACTTAATAAAGCTGGAGCTGTCTGCTGTGCCTTTAACAATTCAGTTTTAATACTAGTATAGTTAGTATTTGAGTTAATACCTTGGTATTCTTTTTCTAGTTCTGTAAATGTTGTGTCATTTACCTTACCTAAGTCACTTGAAAACACTTCTAGATTATCTCCGATTTCACCATAACCTGTAAGGATATTTCCAAGGTTCGTACCAACATCCTTATATCCATTCAGAAGGCTCTTTTGTCCAGCCAGCAGCTGTTCCGCTCCAGACTTCGCTGCCTCCAGACCTGCCTTAATATCATCAGACCCAGCAGTACCTTGACGAATGCCATCCTCAATTTTAGCTAGGTTGGTCTGTATGGTACCTAAGTTGGTTTTAATTTCATCAGTACCTTTAATCAAATCATTAATGCCGCTTGTAGCAGTGCTTAGCTGCGGTCCTGATTTTGACAGCTGATCGCCTGCTTCATGCAAGCCATCGCTGATTTGATCAATGCCGTCCTTTCCTTCGCCAAGGCCTTCTTCTAATGTTTCAGCCTGCTTGGAAATATACAAATCTTCGATTGGTTCTCCTGTAGGTCTTGTGACAGAGCGGACATCTTTAACAAGGTCTACTTTCTCTAATTCCTTGCTGATGTTTTCTGCCAAGCCTAGATATTCAATAGAATCCATTTCTTCATCATTTTTAATGGTAATGGTTGTTGTCATCGATTCACCTGGACCAAAGCTGTCAGCAATTGCGTTGAAAGCTTTGATGGACGGTGCATCGTCGCCGATTTCATCCAATGAGTTAAAGGAAAGTGTTCCATCATATGTAACAAGGAATGGAACAGTGATTGCAGCAACAATGGCAAGTGCAATAATAGGGCGCTTGATGGAGAAGCGGCCGGCAATCTCCCAGATTTTACTGTCACCATGCTCTGCACTGCCTTTTGAAGGCCAAAAGATCTTCTTCCCGAGCAGCACCATAATGGCAGGTACGACTGTAAATAACGCTACTAATAATAATGCTACACCAACAGCAACTGCTGATGCTGATTGATACAGCTTAAACTGAGAGAAACCGATAGCAGCAAACCCGATCATAACTGCTATTCCGCTGAACAGCACTGTTCTTCCTGCATTTCGATATGTCTCAACAATAGCTTCTGCAATACTTTCGCTATGCATCATCTCTTCCTTAAATCTGCTTAATAAAAGAATGCAGTAATCTGTACCGATACCAAATAGAACGGCAACAAGGAAGATTTGTGTGTAATTAGAGATAGGGAAATCGAATTTATCAACAAGGATAGATACGATTGACTGGGAAGCCAAATAGCTCAATCCGACTGTTATAAGCGGTATGAACGGCGCTATAACCGAACGGAATACTATTAAAAGTACAGCAAGTATAAATACGACCGTTATACCTTCTGTCTTTTTTAAGCCTTCTTCTGAGCTTGTTGTTAAGTCTTGGTCAATCATCCAATTACTTGTATAATAATGATCTACTTTAAACTCTTCTAATTCGTCATATAATGCCTTACTGACTTCTTCTGCTTCTCTGTCATTCCAGCTGACCTTTAGTGATACAAGAATGGTTTTGCCATCGTCAGAGACGAGCTGGTCTTTAAGACTTTCATCTGTGAAAGAGGAGAGAATTTCTGTGATGCCAAGCTTTTCCTTGTCTGCTTCTAGCTTTTTAACAGCCTTCTCAGTTTCTGCCTTTTCCTCTGCAGTCAATTTCTTGCTGCTATGAAAAACAAGTGCAACTGACGACTGATCACCTTGGTTCTCTTGGCTTTGAATCTCATCCATGATTTCTGTTGCTTTTGCAGAGGAAAAAGTATCTGGCACACTTACCTGCCCTTTCTCTCTGACAAGATCCCCCATATTCGGAGCAATCATAAACAGCCCGACAATAGCTGCTATCCACAGAACAAGAACAATCCATTTTCCTTTGAGAATGCTATTCACTCTTTGACCTCCGTCTTCGTATCTTTATTTTCTTCTATTAATTTGTCCAGCTTTTCAAACGTTGCTAAAAAGCCTGAAATTTCCTGATCATCAAATTTATTGATAAGACTCTCCACTAAGCGATGTATTCTTTCTTCCATTTTCGTAAAAATCGCATTGCCTTTTTCTGTTAATGTCAAATAAATGACTCTTCGATCTTTTTCATCCCTTGTGCGTTCGATCCATTCTTTTTCAAAAAGTCTATTAATAATAGATGTAATCGCACTTTTATTAACACCGAACACTGCAGCCAGTTCAGAAGATGTACAAACCTTCACTTGGTTAATGTGGCGCATTGTGTAGTGCTGTTCACAAGTGAGAACATCTCCGATTTCCATTCTAATGAGATTATCCAATTTCCGGTTTACAGAGAAATTGATGTCCACATACCTATCGACGACATCTTTAATTTTTTTGCTGCTGATTGCTTTCACCCCCAAATAATAGTTCAACTACTTAACTATTAAACATTTTAACTTTCTCCTTGTTTTTATGTCAATCAGTTTCTTTTTATTCTTTTATTTTTTCTCATTGCATAGAGACTATGCTATAATGACCTCAAAATGAAGGGGCTAATGCATATGAAATTCACTAATGAAAACACACTTATGGAAAGACTGGGAATTGAAATAACAGAAGTAAAAGAAGATGGAACATGCATTGCCACAATGCCTGTTGATGAAAGAACAAGACAGCCTTTTGGCTACTTGCACGGCGGCGCTTCTGTTGCCTTAGCAGAAACGGTTGCAAGCTTAGGTGCTGCAAGTCTTGTCGATTTAGAAAGCACAGCTGTCTTTGGCCAGGAAATTAATGCTAATCATATCCGCTCCAAAAAAGACGGAATCGTTACAGCAATCGCATCTGTCATCCATCAAGGAAAAAGCAGCATGGTATATGAAATAAAAATTCAGGATGAAGAAGGCAAACTCATATCGATTTCCCGCTGCACGATTGCAGTCGTGAATAAGCGTAAATAAAAGGGTGCATCCATAAGATGCACCCTTTCTTTATATGAATTAGTTTGTACTTATATCCCTGATTTCAGGCGGACTGTCCAGAACAGTTTCTATATAATTTTTACCCCAATTGTACATGCTGTCGAGGATAGGCATTAAGCTTTCCCCTTCTTTCGTAAGGGAATATTCAACCTTCGGCGGAACGACTGGATAAACGACTCTTTTTACAATAAGATCTTCCTCTAGTTCACGAAGCTGGTTTACAAGCATTCTTTGTGTAATACCTGGCATTAATGCCTTTAACTCACCAAATCTTTTCGTCCCCTCTTTGCCGAGATGCCATAAAATCAGCATTTTCCACTTTCCGCCGATAATACCTAAAGTCAGCTCTTTCTCACAATTGAAGACCTTATCTTCCATGCGGCTCATAGACACTCCTCCATTCCTTTTCCCATACTTAGTATACTTTTAGACACTATATATAAATAAAGTGCGTACTTACGTATTAAAATTATAAGCCGTATAATCGACATTGTACAAGAAATAGGAATCAAGGCGGCTTTGTTAGGCAAATAATAAAAAGCCCCAATCAAAAAAGGAGTGTTTAAAATGAAATTACAATTAGCATTAGATTTAGTAAATATCCCGCAAGCAATTGAAGTAGTATCTCAAGTAGCAGATCATGTTGACGTTGTTGAAATCGGAACACCGGTTGTTATAAACGAAGGTCTTCGCGCTGTTAAAGAACTGAAAGATGCATTCCCAAACGTGACAGTTCTTGCTGATTTAAAAATCATGGACGCTGCTGGTTATGAAGTAAGTCAAGCTGCTGCTGCAGGAGCTGACATCGTAACAATTCTTGCCGTTGCAGAAGATGAATCCATCAAGGGTGCTGTAGCTGAAGCGAAAAAGCAAAACAAACAAATCCTCGTTGATATGATTGCTGTAAAAGATATTAAAGCACGTGCTAAAGAACTAGATGAGCTCGGTGTAGACTATATTTGTGTACACACTGGCTATGATTTGCAAGCAGTCGGCAAAAACTCTTTTGAAGACTTGAAAGCAATTAAAAGTGTCGTAAAAAATGCAAAAACAGCTGTTGCAGGCGGAATTAAGTTAGATACTCTTCCTGAGGTTATTGCAGCACAGCCTGATTTAATTATTGTCGGCGGCGGCATCACAGGCCAAGATAACTTACAAGAGACTGCTGCTAAGTTTAAAGAATTGATCCTTCAAGGGTAACAGACTATGAACACAAGCGGATACTTGGAGGCTGTTTTAGCTGAGCTGAAAGAAGCCTCCACACATGTTTCCACTGAGCAGACTGACTCTCTAGTTGAGGCAATTTTGTCAGCCAAAAAGGTATTTGTTGCAGGAGCAGGCCGCTCTGGTTTTATGCTTAAATCCTTTGCAATGCGAATGATGCATATGGGCATTGATGCATATGTAGTCGGTGAAACTGTAACTGCCAACTTCGAAAAGGAAGACTTGTTGATTATCGGCACTGGATCAGGTGAAACGAAGGGCCTTATTTCGATTGCTGAAAAAGCGAAAAGTATTGGCGGCAATGTCATCGCTGTGACGATTTTTCCAGAATCCACAATCGGCAAAATTGCTGATGCAGCGATTAAACTGCCTGGATCACCAAAGGATAAAACAAACAGTGACTTTAAAACAATTCAGCCAATGGGCTCCTTATTTGAACAGCTTATGCTGCTTACACTGGACAGTGTCATCCTGAAATATATGGAAGTAAGAAATCTTGATTCCAATACAATGTATGGTAAACATGCCAATTTGGAATAAACTTATATAGGCTGCCTTATAAGCCAAAGCCAATTGATTGTATAATGGTTCCATTATATAGTATATTGGCTTTGGCTTTATTTAGTCTGTCTCTTGTAGACTTAACTAACTTGATAAAGGAGTAAATAAATTATGCAATCACTTAAAGGAAAAACGGCATTAATTACAGGTGCTGGCAGAGGCATCGGACGTGCGACTGCTATTGCACTTGCACAGGAAGGCGTAAACCTAGGATTAATTGGGTTAACAGAAGGCAATTTAAAAAAAGTTGCAGAAGAAGTAAAGCAGTATGGTGTATCTGTTGCAATTGCAACAGCAGATGTATCTGACAACCAATCTGTTATTGATGCTGTAAACAGTATCAATCTTGAGTTAAAGCAAATAGATATCTTAATTAACAACGCTGGCACTGCTAAATTCGGCGGCTTCCTCGACCTATCTGCTGAAGAATGGGAGAATATCATTAAGGTAAATCTAATGGGTACTTACTATGTAACAAGAGCGGTGCTTCCAGGAATGATTGACAGAAAAGCTGGAGATATCATTAATATTTCCTCAACAGCTGGACAAAAGGGCGCACCTGTTACAAGTGCATACAGTGCTTCTAAGTTTGCTGTATTGGGATTGACTGAATCGTTAATGATGGAAGTGCGCAAGCATAATATCCGTGTAACGGCGTTAACACCAAGCACAGTGGCTACAGATCTTGCCATCGATACAAACCTGACAGACGGAAATCCAGAAAAAGTAATGCAGCCAGAAGATTTGGCTGAATACATGGTTGCACAATTAAAGCTTAACTCTCGTGTATTTATTAAGACTTCTGGTATGTGGTCTACTAATCCATAAGAAAAAAGCAAACTCGGCGGACGAGTTTGCTTTTTTTCACACCTTTTTCGCATAAATAATATAGCGCTGCGGCGCATTGCCAACAAAGCTGAAAGGATAGCAAGTGGTCAAGACGAGCTCTTCTTTCGTATTATCCAACGTAATAATAGTCTGATCATCTGCTTCAACAATCTTTGTGGACGTGATTTCATAGGAGAAGCTTCCATATGGAAGCACCACTCTCAGCTCATCACCGAGTTCTAATTCACCAGCCCTTCTGAACACCGTATCACGATGTCCTGATAAGACAATTTGACCATTTTCGTTCGGATAATAGCTGCCCTTAAAGTGTCCGACACCTTTTTCCAAATCATCCGGATCTGTTCCTTCTACAATCGGCAAGTTCCCTTCGATTTTTGGTATTTCCAGAATGCCGACCGATTCCCCTGTAGGAGGCACGAAACGATTATCCTGCTCCTCATCCACCCAATCGTCCTTTTTCTCTTTAACCACAGCTTCTGCCTTTGATAATGATTGCTCTGTTTTCACCTTTGTTTCAGCTATATTCCATGCTCCCAATCCGAGAAAAACCGCTCCTCCTACTATAAGCAGGAGGGCAAACCATTTCAATTTTTTCATTATCAGCTTACGCCTTTCTTCTTTTTACGAATAGTACAACACTTCCTACTACTAGCATCATACACCCAATCAGAAGATAATTATAGTCCATTGTTGCTGTATTCGGCAGCACAGGTGTTGGATTTGTCTCTTTATCAGGCGTTTCTGGATTCTCACCTGGTTCTGGATTCTCACCTGGTGTTTCTGGATTTTCACCTGGTGTTTCTGGACTCTCACCTGGTGTTTCTGGATTTTCACCTGGTGTTTCTGGATTCTCACCTGGTGTTTCTGGATTTTCACCTGGTGTTTCTGGATTCTCACCTGGTGTTTCTGGATTCTCACCTGGTGTTTCTGGACTTTCACCTGGTGTTTCTGGACTTTCACCTGGTGTTTCTGGATTCTCACCTGGTGTTTCTGGACTTTCACCTGGTGTTTCTGGATTCTCACCTGGTGTTTCTGTGTCTTCATCAGTGATTTCAGAAATTCGTTTTTCTGCACTGTATGAAATCGGCTCTGTAAATGACTTAACAAAATCTACTGTCGCCTGCAGATCATCCGGTCCTTGTACAGGATTTTCACCGAATTCAGTTAAACGGTATTTGTCCGTAGTATGTGGGTACATATAGTTATTAACAACAACTGTATATGTTTTAGACAAGTCTAATTTTGAGCCGTCTGGCAGCATTAAATCAACTACTTCTCCAAATTCACCAAGTGATGCATCCCACGTATACTTAAAGCCTGCAATGCTTACATCTGGACCGTATGAGCTGAATTGAGTATTAAGCACTTCTTTTAATTCAGCACCTGTCAGCTCTAATTTAACTAACGTGTTACCGAATGGTTGAATATTAAACAATTCCTCCCATGTGATTTCACCTTGAAGCAAGTCATCACGAATTCCTCCGCCGTTCATTAAAGCAAAATCACTGTCCATTGCTGCTACCATGCCATCAGCAATTAAGTTACCAAGTGCATTGTCACCGACTTCCCCTTTAGAAGCGTAACCACCTAAAATATCCGTTGCCGCTACTCCAACAACTTCCTTCAGCTTAGGGCCAACTATGTCTTGATATTTATCAAGAATTGCTTGCACTTTTGCATCTGGTGTAACTCCCTCTTGTTTCACATCTACTATTTCAGCAGATTTCTTCACAATGTCCTTCGTAACTGGATCGATTTCTAAATCAATATCAGAAAACGCCTTGCCATATTCCCATGCTTGAACAATCAGCTTATTATCAACTAAACCGTTTATTTTAACATGATTATGTGCTGCAAAGATAACATCAACCGCATCATCCACTTTGTTCGCGATATCAGCGATAGTTCCTGTAATTTCTCCACTGTTTGCATCTTGATTTCCAGGAACATGAGTAACCACTACAATTGCCTCTATTCCTTGCTTTTGAAGCTCAGGAACATATTTATTGATCGCTTCTGTTTCATCTGTGAAACGAACATTTTCATTTCCTTTTGCAATAATCTGGCTTGGTGTATCAATATTTGCCACACCGATAAAGCCTACTTTTACGCCATCCACATCTTTAATTGTATATGGATCAAGCACAAGCTTACCTGTATCCTTATATTCCACATTTGCTGCAACAATTGGGAAGTTCATGCCGTCATAACCGGCAGTGCCATTCGGGTGCTCGCCGCCATTAATCATGCGGAGCATCTCGTCCACACCTTCGTCAAACTCATGGTTCCCAACAGTTCCGACATCAAAGCCTAATGCTTCCATTATCTCAACTGTCGGCTCATCTTGAAGCAATGCAGAAACTGGTGAGCTGCCGCCAATCATATCGCCTGCATGAACAAGTAATGTGTTTTCATTTTCTGCTTCATGCTGTTTTAAATAGGTTGCCAAGTAAGAAGCATAACCATAATTAACGCCATCTACTGTTCCAGTAACATCTATTTTACCGTGTAGGTCATTTACACCTAATAGCTGTGCTGAAATATTGCCTGTTGGACCATCAGTAGCATTCACTTCTGAGATTCTTCCCGTATTGTAAGAAATTGGACCATTGAAGCTTTTCACATAATCAACAGTCGCTTGCAGGTCTTCTCCCCCTTGAACAGGGTTTTCACCAAGCTTAGCAAGCAAATACTTATCGCTGCTATGTGGGTACATATAGTTATTCACTGTTATTGTGTATTTGCCATCTGGATCAATTTTTTCTCCATTTGGCAAGAAGATATCAACAACTTTACCAAATGATCCTTGCTTGCTGTCCCATGTATAGGAGAAGCCGCCAATACTGACATCAGGACCATAGCTGCTGAATTGGCTGTTCAAAATTTCCCGTAAGTCATCACCACTTATTTCCAGCTTAACTAAAGTATTGCCAAATGGCTGAATATTGAACAATTCATTCCAAGTAATGTCACCAGCATTTAAGTCATCACGAATGCCGCCGCCGTTCATCAGCGCAAAGTCACTATCCATTGCAGTAAGCATGCCGTCTGCAATCAAGTTTCCGAGCGCATTATCGCCAACTGCACCTTTTGTAGCATAGCCACCTTCCATAATCGTTGCTGCTTCTCCAATTACCTCATTCAGCTTCGGACCAACTTCCTCCGAATACTTGTTTAAGATTGCAGAAACCTCTGGATCAGGTGTGACACCCGCCTGCACTACATCAACAATATCAGCAGATTTTTTAACGATATCACCAGTTGCTGGGTCAATTTCAAGCTCTACATCTGCGAATGCTTTGCCATATTCTCCAGCTTGAACAATCAGCTTATTATCAACAACTGCATCAATCTTCACATGATTATGGGCTGCAAATAGAACATCGACTGCATCGTCTACGTTTTTCGCAATATTAGCAATATCACCTGTCGCACTGTCACCTGATTGATTGCCAGGAACGTGAGCAAGGACGATGATTGCTTCAACACCTTGATTTTGCAGCTCTGGTACGAATTTGTTGATTGCTGCTGTTTCATCTGTGAAGCGAATATTTTCATTTCCTTTACTGATAATCATATTTGGCGTATCAGTCGTTGCAACACCGATAAATCCAACTTTCACGCCTTCAACTTCCTTAATTGTGTATGGATCAAGCACTAGCTTACCTGTATCCTTGTATTCTACATTTGCCGCTACCATTGGGAAATTAATGCCATCATAGTTTTCCGTTCCGTTTGGATGCTCTCCGCCATTAATGAGGCGCAGCATTTCGTCCACACCTTCATCGAACTCATGGTTTCCGACTGTCCCAACATCGAACCCTAATGATTCCATAATTTCTACAGTTGGCTCATCTTGCAGCAATGCAGATACAGGAGGACTACCGCCTACCATATCACCAGCATGTACAAGCAGTGTATTAGGATTTTCAGCTTCTCGTTCACGTAAATATGCAGCTAAATAATCCATTCTGCCAATTGTGTTTGAACCATCTGCATATTCTTCGCTGATCTTCCCATGCAAATCATTAACGCTTAAAAGCTGCAGTTTAATATTTTCCTTGCTTCCTTGATTTTTAGCTTTATAGCCATTTGTTTCTGCTTCTTCTGCACTTGCAAAGAAGATGCGTTTTTCAACAGGCACCTCTGCAAATTTAGAAGGCTCCACATATTCCTTTGTCTCAGAATTTCCGACATATCTCGTTAATCCTTTACCTTGCTCTCTTGCCCGGAATTCAAATGGCAATTCTTCTAGAGGATTCTCTGCATTCCAGATACCTTTGCCATTGTCCTTTGCTTCTTTTACCGCAGATTGAAACTGATTATATTCAGCTTCCTCTCCGATTGGCCAAATGAAGTAAGTCGATGCATACCCTTGTTTAACCATTTCCAAGTTTGTATTCAAGTTATCGCTCTTGCGGATGATTTGAGCAAGCAGTCTTCCATAGTCATCTGTTGCCTCTTCTCCGACCTTAACGATTACTTTATCACCTGGTTTTAATAGGGAATTTAAATATGCCTTTGCTTCTTGTCCATGCTCTAGCTGACTTTCATCAGCAGCATTTTTTGGAGTATGATACGTTTCCGGTGTATCAATATTCACGTAACGCACCTTTGTCGCCCCAAGAACTGGTGATTCAAGATGAATAGTATCTCCGTCTACTACACTGCTAACAGTAGATTCATATTCTCCTGCTGAAGTTGGTGCATCAGGCTGCTCAGCAAGCAATGTTACGTCAGATGCCTTTCTTGGCAACACTTGGTAAGTATTATATTGACTCAATACACCTGTAAACTCATACCATTTTCCTGCTTCAATAGCAGATATAGCCTGTGTTCCTTCCATTACTCGCAATGTTGTTCCATTAAAGTTCTCATCAATTACGGAAACATTATAGCCCCCTCCAGCTGGAGTGGCAGGAATGGATTGTACATACCCTTTAAACTTAACTAACTGGCCTTCTTTTTGCTCAGCAAGACTAGCATCTGCCATGTTTTCTAGTGAAAATTCAATTGGTGCTGGTACTGCGTTTCCTTCTGATATGATTTCAATTCCATCAGCAGTTGGTGCTATTTCCAGCAATTTGTTATATTCTGTGACTTTTCCTGTTACTTTTACTTTTTGTCCCTCTTTTAGGGCCGGGAAACTGCCAGCATTATTTGCATATAGATTGATACCTGCTGTATCATCTTGAATATATGTTGATAGCTTGCCGCCGCCGATTCCTTCATTATCAGCAGTTACAACACCTTCAACTGTTACAACTTGTCCATTTTTTGCTCGTGCATCAGAAATAGAGATTTTGTCTGTTGGAGTGGAAGGAGTTTCCTCTTCCTCTTGTCCTGGGTTTTCACTTCCATTGTCTGTATCTCCAAAAGTATGCTTGCCAAGATCAGCAAAATGATCAATATCATAGATATCCCATTCTAATGCTGGATCAAAGCTCTCACTTCCAATGCTTCCTTTCGTTACAGAGCTTTTGCGAATAAGAGTATGGTTTTCAGCAGCACCATCTCCCCATTTTTCTTGCACACCAACAGTGCCAAACACATCGATGACTGCATCATTTTTTTTGAGCTCAATTACATCGTCACCATTAAAGTTGACGACACCATGCTGAATATCAGCCTTTTCCTTTATTGCGGCGCTGGCAGAGCTATGTGTGATAACATACACATCTCCATCTGCAAGCTTCCCTTCAAGCTTTAATGTTGTATTAGGTTCTGTCTTACCATTGGCATAAAGTACCAGACTATAGCTGGCAAGATCTACTTCACTGCCAGTCCCATTAAAAATTTCAATTGCTTTATTGTTTGAGCTGCCTTCTATGTATTCAGAAATAAATAAGTCATCAGCCGTTTGGCTTGCAGCAGAAACACTTGGAGTAAAATTGCCTAAGAAGTTCGGTATAACTAAAGTGAAAATTAGCAATATTGACAAAATTTTAAAACTTTGTTTCCCCTTCATCTATATCCTCCTTGGTCCATAAATTGCCTTACCAATTAAAGATATCTTAATATTGTAAAATTCACACTAGAATTCTGTAAAAATATTAGATAATTTGTATTATTTTGATTAAAATGATTAATTTTTCCTATAATTTGTCATTGTTACCTCTACAAAACTACCAATTTATCGACAATATATATTTTACATTATTTGTAAACCTCTTCATTCACAGCTTACTCCTTTCAAGACAAAATCACTAAGTTTTTTTAGCAATATAATAAATTCCCCTTTTTTATTCCATAAAAAAACTAGCCTAATCATTTTCCGGCTAGCTTAACACTTCTATACAGCTGTTATTCTTCAGATGGAATATTTAAAATCTTAACTGTCTTAAATGCAGGTATAATCTTAAAATTCAGGTTCCAATTGGAAGAAACTACTTCAAACTCCTGGTCTGTGACAGAAAATTGCATTACTACATCATTTTCTTCATCCAGCAGGACATAAGAATTCTGATTTGCGAACATTTTGTAGGATCTGTCCGCTAGAAGCGTCCAGCCATTTAATAATTCATGCGTTTTATTGGCCAATCTTTCTCCTCCTTTTTCTTTCCTATAATCGATTGTCATTATAACATGCAGTCTGCCCAATTTTTCCGTTTTCTTTCAAGAACACATTTTTAATGTCAAAGTTATGCAGAGATTATGAGTCTGCATGGGATGATCCATTTCAATATTGAGATTTCCTCTCCAAAATATATATATATAATGATTAGAGTTTACTTAGTCCATCATTGAGGAGCTTGGAGCATGTACAATACAATTTACCTAGTCAACTTCAGTTTTTATAAGATTATGGAGGACAATGTCAAACTAATCGATACTCATGTAAATCAGCAGGCAACAGAGAATAAAGAAAGCTTGGAGAGCCTTTTACGACTGCTTGGGTTTGAATTCATTGGCAATGATGATCTTTGGGGAGTTAGAACAGATAACATCATTATCATCGCTGAAATAAGCCAGAAAAAAAGCAGGGCCAATAAGCACTACCCATTTCAGCCGCTTTAATAGCAATCATAAAAATAGAAATGTCTTGTGCCATTTAATGAGGAGCACTGAAGTTGTACGTTGAATAAAATAACACATCAAGTTCCTGCACAACTAATGTGCAATCAGCCCCTTTCCCCATTGTTCAGTTTCAAATTCTAAGAATGGAACAATATAAATCAAGCTGGCAGTTAGCAAACGAACGAGCCTAGCCTTTGAATTAAGAAGTGTTACTGTTAACATTCTCTGTATTTTCATACATAGAATACGCAATTTCAAAAAAACCTCTAATCGGCTGCTGCTCACTCATGGGGAGTTGCTCTTTTTCAACACGGGGACTTATAAATTCAGATCAGGTTATACTATCTGTAAAAATTTTTTAAGGAGGCATCACCTATGATTGATAAAGTCTGCACCATTGGACCTGCAAGCAGCAAAGAAGACATCCTCCAAGGGCTTGTCGAAAAAGGAATGACTATTATTAGGTTAAACATGTCACATGGCAGCCAAACAGATCATCTCGCTGTTATAGAAGCGGTTCGAAGCATAAGCAAGACAACAGGAATTGCCATCAAGATACTAGGAGATTTGCAAGGGCCGAAAATCCGCTTAGGAAAAATAACGGGAGATAAGGTATTGTTGAAGGATGGGGACAGCTTCATGCTGACCGTTGATGAAATAGATGGAGATAACACACAGGCAAGTGTTGATTACAAGGGGTTTATCCAAGATATAAAGGTTGGAAGCAGAGTCCTTATTAATGATGGTGAGGTAGAGCTTCATGTTGTTGAAACAGGGGAAAGCACCGCCAAAACGATTGTTAAAGCAGGGGGAAGCATCGCATCTCGAAAAGGTGTCAACGTTCCAGGAACATCCCTATCGTTACCTGCTATTACAGAAAAAGACAAAGGGGATATTGAGTTTCTGTTAAAGCATGATATAGATATTATCGCATGCTCCTTTATTCGAAAAGCAAATCATTTACAGGAAATAAGAGAATATATAAAAACATTCACCAACACTCCGCCAAAGCTGATGGCAAAAATTGAGACATTAGAGGCAGTATCCAGCTTTATTGATATTTGTGAAGCAGCAGATGCTATCATGCTGGCAAGGGGTGACTTAGGTGTGGAGCTTCCTTATTATTGGATACCTCTCTTGCAAAAAGCGATACTTGCTGAATGTAATAAAAGCGGAAAATTCGTTGTGACTGCTACACAAATGCTTCAGTCTATGACAGAAAATGCTGTTCCTACAAGAGCAGAAGTAACAGATGTATTCCAAGCTGTTTTAGACGGCACAAATGGTGTAATGCTTTCAGCAGAGAGCGCTGTCGGAAAGCATCCGCTAGAAAGCATTCATGTGCTTACCACAGCAGCTGCTTTCTCTGAACGTTTTAAACAGACTATGCCTGACAGCTACACTGATCTCATCGATTTACTAAAGCAAGAACTATGATATACAGCTGGAGGATCAACCTCCAGCTGTATTGTCATTTCCTTAAAGGAAGCCACTCAAGCACATCCTGAATTTTTTTATCCCAATATCCCCATTCATGTTCTCCTGGAGAGAATTCATACGTATAGTCAAATGCAGTATGTTCACAAGCCTGCTTAAACCGCTTATTATCTTCAAATAGAAAGTCCTCTGTGCCGCAGCATTGGTAAAGGGAAGGTTTCACGTTCTGATCCTTTACCTTTTCTACAAGAGAAAATAGATCATGCTCTGTCCCTCTAATGCTGTTTTCTCCAAAGATAAGCTGATAAAGGCCACCTTCTGATCTATCTTGAAGTGTTTCTACATCCATTGCACCTGAAAGGCTGGCTGCTGCGATAAAACTATCGGGCTTATTCAGAGCCCATTTGAATGCTCCATAGCCGCCCATCGACAGGCCTGCCACAAAATTATCTTCCCTTGCTTCTGATAAAGGAAAAAAAGACCTTGCGACCATAGGCAGCTCCTCTGTCAAAAAAGTCCAATATTTGTTGCCGTAAGCCATATTTGTATAAAAACTTCTGTCAACCTGCGGCATAACTACTGCTAAGCCAAGGGGTGCCGCATAGCGCTCAATAGATGTCCTTCTTGTCCATATCGTGTGGTCATCACTCAGCCCGTGAAGTAAATAGAGTGTCTGGTGCTTATTCCCGCTGACAGTATTTTTCATGCCAATTTGTGCGTTTGTTTCCTGCGGCAGAATTACTGTCATCGAAGTGCTCAATTGCAAGCTTTCAGAGAAAAAATCACATTTAATCAATGCCATATTGCCTGTCACCTCTCCTATTATTTAAACGCTTTCACATAAGGGAATTATAGCCGTTTTTTTCCTGTTTGGGAATTCATCTGCTCTTTCCATCCCTTTCCTAAAAGAGAAATACAAGCAGGCTTAATTAAACATATTTTTTTCTGTTTTTGCAAAAGCTAAAACAGAATCCTTATCGTTATGAAGGAGAGAAAAATGTGGACATAAATTGGTATATACTGTGTGCGGCAATTCTGTCAGGGGCAGCAGGATGTACACTCGTGCTTTGGAAAAAGTTCCAGTACTATAAAACAACCCTTCTCATTCATGCGGTGCTTTCCATCCTGCTTTGTTTATTCTTTTATTTTAATGGCTTTTACCGCTATGCACTTCCCGTCAGCTATATTCTGCCAGCTGTCGTAATAAATTTCGGGCTGTTTATTACATTTCTAATTCGATTTGAACCGAAGGGAGATACATTCCGCTTCTATTTTGTCTTAATTACCTGGACCTTCAGCCTTGAAATTGTGCTGGAATACTTCGGCTTTATCCGTTTTAGAAATGGCTGGGATTTTTGGGATTCTTACAGCCTTTATTGGATTTATGCAAGAATATTTAGTCATATCGGCAAACGATTGGTCCCGATGGATGGAAGAACACCTGTCAATATTTCCAACCGAGGATTTCGTACTCTTTATTACATGACCATCTTCTTTTTCTTTATCGGACTGTTAATCTTGCTCCGAACTGCTGCCTAACATGCTAAAAGCACAGCAAAAAAAGCTTGAACAAAACGCTTCAAGCTTTTCATCACTACATAAAGGTACTTGTTTGGACAGGAAAGAGCTGACCGTCAATGGAGAAGGAGATTCTCCCTGTTTCTTCTGAAACAACGATAACCAATGCATCTGTCTGCTCTGTAATGCCGATAGCTGCTCTATGTCTTGTACCGAGTTTATCTTTCCCATTATAAAATTGAGACGTAGGAAAAATATTAGCAGCCGACACAATCATATCTTTATCAATCAATACACCGCCATCATGTAGCGGGTTCCCTGGATAGAAAATGGCTTCAAGTAGGTTGGAAGACAGTTGTGCATTTAAGGTAATCCCGGAATGGACGAAATCCTCTAAATTATCCTTTCTTTTCATAGCAATCAGCGCACCATGCCGCTTCTCCGAAAATTGCTGGGCAGATGCCGTAAGCATCTCCATATAATCTGTGAACGGCTCCAAATAGGATTGCAAATAGTAAGAGGCTGCGAAGCTGTGAATGCTTTTAAACTGCTTGTTCATTTTTTCAAAATCATTTAAAACACAGCAATCTCGTTCACCAATGGAGTCATACAGGCTATGGAGATTTGCTAATAGAGAATGCAAATCTGCTTTAAGCTGACTCTTAATAAAAAGCGGCATATTCATATCCTCTGCAGACAAGCTAACACTCCTTTTTCCTCATGCTCCTTTTTCTATACTATTTCCACTCTATTGCCTTTCTATTCAGCAGCTGCTTGTTGGTGAAGGAATGAAATTCTCCTAATAAATTTGGTTTTTTAGCATATTTACCTTTCTTATGAAGGATTTTCCACTCTATTAGCGAAATGATAGACAAGACATAACGAAACATCAACATAAGGGGTTGATTTAGATTGCAATGGAAAAAAATGATTATCTGGCTTATCGGGATAGTGATTGGCATTGGGGGGTTGACTGCCTCCGTCGTTTTCGCTGTCTTGATATTCTTAGAAAAAGATAAACCTTTAGAATCAAAGAGTGAAAAGCCTGCCGTGAGTGCAGCTTCTTCTCAGTCGGCAGGGTCAGAAGATATGAGCACAGAACCAGTCCATGAACCAATGGATGAAAGCATCGTTACATTGGCTGACGGCTCAAGCGGCCATGACTTTATCTCTGATTGGCATGATTTCTATAATGAAACACTAGGCTGGGGTAAACTTGAGACAGCGGATTATACAGAACAAAAAGAAGCGGCAGAAAGCATACTGTCCCAAGCTGAGAATATGGTCATTAATAACAGTCAAATCTCTGCTGATTTAGACCTTATTAAAGAAGCGGCAAACCTTGTAGCAGCAAACGACAATCGAGATGCTATGCGCAGCCTCCATCGATACTTTCACGACTTAGACATATATTTTAATGGCTACGATTATACCCAAACTTTTGGTGTTACTTCCTTTAAAGGAGAATAACGAACAATGCCTAATTTTTTCGCCTGTTGAAGAAATTAGGCTTTTTTATTTCATTGTTATAGCGTTTATGAAAGATGTGCGTCGCAGCAGGAGACAGAGGCGGAATCAGCCAAGCCCAATTTCCAGTTATATCCCGGCCTGCCTCCTCCTCCTTGCCTTCAAATATTTTAAACTGCTGTGCCGCTGTATGATGATCAACAATGGTCACACCTAATTGCCGAAATGATTCCAAAACGGCAATATTCAATTCGACAAGCGCCTTGTCTTTCCATAAAGAGGCAGACTTTTTCGTTTGAAGTCCCATTGCTTCCCCAATAGCTGGAAGCATATTATAACGGTTTTCATCAGCAAGGTTTCTTGCGCCGATTTCTGTTCCCATATACCAGCCGTTAAATGGGGCTGCAGTATAAGAAATGCCGCCAATCTCCAGCCTCATGCTCGAAATGATCGGCACAGCATACCACTGCAGCTCTAAGTCGGCGAACCAGCTATATTCCGGATGGCAGATGGGCACTTGTAATACAAGCTCTGCCGGGATTTCAACCAGCTTCGGTTTATTTTGATTGATTTGCACGACGAGCGGCAATATATCAAAATTCGTTCCCTGCCCTTTCCAGCCAAGTGTCTCACAGTATTCTGTAAAGGAGATGGAATCAGGATCTCCTACTATTCCATATTTTGTATTATAGCCAGCATAACGAAGCAATTGATGATTCAAAATATGGAAAGACTCGCCTGCTTTCTCTTGCGGAAATACAGTGATAGTCGGCCTTATTTTTCCCCCATTAGTTGCATACTCCATATGTTCAAATAATGAATTAATCATTTCCTCTTCCGATCGTACAGATCTCCTATCGATTACATGGAGATTCTTCCAAAATAATCTGCCGATACAGCGATTGCTGTTTCTCCAGGCAAGCATTGCACCATATGCCAGTTCTTCATATGTATGCTCATAGTATCCTTGGGATAAAATTTGCGATTTTATTTCTGCCAATCTACCTTCAATCCGATCATTTTGCTCCCATTCAGAGTAGCATAATTGAATAAAGGCTGAAGCTTCCTCGAATAAATCAATTTCCAACGAAAGTCCTCCTGTTTTAAAAAGTCTTTTTTATATTTTACAATTTTATGGAGAAAAACCATCATTTCAAAAACCGTCGGACAAGCTTGAGCTGCTGATCTGTATATGGAGGAAAGAGGTCTGTCATCTTTAAGCTTTTTCCCCTTTTTAAAACACTTCTCTTATGGGAAAAAGCCTCAAAGCTGTAGATACCATGATAGGAACCAATACCTGAGGTTCCAACGCCTCCGAACGGCAAATTAGGATTTGCCAAATGTGTCAGTGTATCATTTATGCTGACACCGCCAGATGGGACAGTGTTTAGCCAATACTCTTCCTCCATCTTATTTTGTGTGAAAATATACATCGCGAGAGCCTTTGGCATGCTTGTTACCTTTTTTACTGCTGCCCTTTTTTCTGAATAGCCGATAATCGGCAAGATTGGTCCAAAGATTTCATCCTGCATGGAAGGTGAATCCCAGTCAGCACTTATTATTGTTGGCTCAAGGAACCTTTCGTCTTCCTTCCCGCCACCGCCATGCACAATGCTTCCTTCTTCCGCTTTCATAATTTGCTGAAGCCGCGCAAAATGCCTCATATTAACAATTCTTCCGAAATGCTCACTTCTTTCAACTGATTCTCCATAAAAACGAGTTATCGTCTTTTTCATTTCCTCGATAAGTTCATCCTTTATACGTTCATGTGCTAACACATAATCTGGAGCGACACAGGTTTGTCCTGCATTGACTGTCTTTCCCCATATAATCTTGTCAGCAGCCAGCTTTATATCTGCCGTTTCATCAACAATTGCCGGACTTTTGCCTCCTAATTCTAACGTTACAGGAACGAGGTTTTCTGCGGCTGCCTTCATAACAAGCTTCCCAACAGCTGGACTTCCCGTAAAAAATATATAATCGAATTTCCCTTGAAGGAGTGCCTTGTTCGTTTCTACTCCTCCTTCGACTATACACACAAAACTTGGATCAAATGTGGCTGAAATCATTTCTGTTACAGTCTTTGCTACAGCAGGTACTAGTTCGGACGGTTTTAAGACAGCACAGTTTCCTGCTGCGATTGCGCCAATGAGCGGTTCAATCAGAAGCTGAAACGGATAGTTGAAGGGACCAATAATCAGCACTGTGCCATACGGCTCGTGACGGATATAGCTTTTGGCTGGAAAAAGCGCTATTGGCGAGCTTACTTTTTTTATTTTTGTCCATTTTGATAAGTTTTTTATCGTATAGGTGATGCTTTGCAATACAAAGCCTATTTCTGTTGCATAGGACTCAAATGGATGCTTGCCTAAATCTGATTGCAAAGCATCTATAAGCTTTCCTTCATTATCAAGAATAGCCTGCCGTAATTTTTTAAGCTGGTTTATTCGGAAGCTAACATCTAATGTTTGTTTTGTTTCAAAAAACTCTTTACTCTTTTTTATGATTTCTTCCACTTCATACAATTCAATGTCTTTTTCGTTCATATCAGGTCCCTTTCTGAAATTAGATTATAAAAAAAGGAGAATCCTTAACAGATTCTCTATGTTGTCATATGCTGTCATGCAAGATAGCCATTGCTTGTTTTAATTTCCCGATCGGTATTTGTCCAGGAGCAGAGGCTTTTTTTGCGGCGCCAAATGTAAGAGCCGAACCAAAAGCTTCGCCGGCAATACGGCTTATAGCTCCTTGTCCTCCCATTGACATAGCTATGATTGGTCTGTCCGCATATTTCTCTTTCATCGTATTTACTGCATCCAACAGTGTAATCACATCTTGCATGCTTTGCGGCATGAGTGCAATCTTAGGCAGGTCCCCGCCCAATTCCTGTGCCTTTTTCAGCCGGGCAATGATTTCTTCTTTCGCCGGTGTCTGACCAAAATCATGATTGGAAAGGATGACCGCAACTTGGTGGTCATGAGCAAACTTAATAAGCTCCACTACATCTTCTTCTTGCCCAAACAGCTCCACATCTATTAAATCAGCAGCTCCTGAACTTGCTGCCGCTTTATTTATCATACTATAAGCTTCCCGCTCAATCTCTCTTTCGCCGCCTTCCTTCTTGCTTCGGAAGGTAAAAACAAGAGGCGTATCACCGATCCAATTTCTAATATATGTGAGCGTACGAAGTACTTCGTTTACATCGTCTCCATTTTCAAAAAAGTCAACGCGCCATTCAATTACATCGACTCCTTCGCTCATCAAAAATTCTGCTTCTTCCTTAAGCTGGCTTGCTGTTTCACCAATTAATGAAACACAGATTTTGGGTATGCCTTCACCGATTGTAACAGCTCTAATTTTTAACGGTCTAACCATTTATGCACCTCTATTGTTATTGTTGATCTTCGTTTTAATTACCTTGGTTCATATAAATCCCAAGCATATTTTAAAGAATCAACAATATAATCTGCAATTTCTTCCATATCCTTGCTGTCTGTATCTACCTTCGAATGGTGGTCAGCATAAATTTGTTTCCTGCTGTTGAACAGCTCCTCCATATCATCAAGCGATTTATCCTTAAGGACAGGTCTGCTGTCAATGATAAGATTAATTCGATCCTTCCAAGAATCCCAAGATAGGTCTAGATGGATAACAATACAGTTGTCTAAGCAAGCCTGCTTAATTTCTTCCTGCAAGAAGGAACCGCCGCCAAGTGAAAGAACAAGGAGCTTTTTTTTGCTCAGCTCTGTCACCACTTGCTTTTCTTTTTCTCTGAATGCTTTTTCTCCAACCTGTTCGAAGATTTTTGAAACAGGCATGCCATACTCTTCTTCAATAACATGATCTACATCCAAAAAGTCGCGATACAGCTTTTTGGCAACTATCTTCCCTATACTTGTTTTGCCAACGCCCATAAAGCCAATGAAAACTACACTTTTTTCCCTTAATGGTACCCGATTGTTTTCCAAGATGATGCCTCCTACTATTTTCGTGACAGCAAAATATTTTTTACGTCGTATTCTACTACTCATTATAAAATAATTATAGGGCTAATCCTAGTTTATTCTTCTGAATATTCTATTGTCTGCATGCATACATATGATTGATTGGATGATGATGAAAAGAACTGCCTCTTTCTCAATCGTTGTAAAATTTTCTCCTTTATCATTCAATTCCCTGTAATAGCTGTTCTATTTTCTCTGCTGTGTAACCCCTTCCTTTCTTATCATTACAAGAATCTTTCATTTTAGCATTCTATCATTCAAAAAAAGTTATTTATAATAATTATAAAATAGTATTGATTTTTTAATTATAGATGATATTATTATGTACATAAGATAAAGAACCAACAAATTATGAGGTGATTATATGTCAAACAATAAACTAACTACTAGCTGGGGTGCACCAGTAGGAGACAACCAAAACTCTATGACTGCTGGCGACCGCGGACCAACATTAATCCAAGATGTTCATTTGCTTGAGAAATTAGCTCATTTTAACAGAGAACGTGTACCTGAGCGTGTTGTTCACGCAAAAGGAGCTGGCGCACACGGCTACTTCGAAGTGACAAATGACTTAACAAAATATACAAAAGCTAACTTCCTTAATGAAGTAGGTAAAAGAACTCCAATGTTCATTCGCTTCTCTACAGTTGCAGGTGAGCTAGGTTCTGCTGATACAGTTCGTGACCCACGCGGTTTCGCTGTTAAGTTTTATACAGAAGAAGGTAACTATGATATCGTTGGTAACAATACGCCTGTATTCTTTATCCGTGATGCAATCAAGTTCCCTGACTTTATTCATACACAAAAAAGAGATCCAAAAACACATTTGAAAAACCCTACTGCAGTTTGGGATTTCTGGTCTCATTCACCAGAATCACTGCACCAAGTTTCAATCTTGATGTCTGACCGCGGTATCCCTGCAACACTTCGCCATATGCATGGTTTCGGAAGCCATACCTTTAAATGGGTAAACAAAGAAGGCGAAGCTGTTTGGGTGAAATATCACTTCAAGACAGAGCAAGGTGTGAAAAATCTTGATGTTGCAACTGCAGCAAAATTAGCTGGTGAAAACCCAGATTATCATACAGAAGATTTATTCAATGCTATTGAAGCTGGCGACTTCCCTGCTTGGACATTATATGTACAAATCATGCCTGTTGAAGATGCTAACACATACCGCTTCGATCCATTTGATGTAACAAAAGTATGGTCTCAAAAAGACTATCCATTAATTGAAGTTGGTCGCATGGTGCTTAACCGCAACCCAGAAAACTATTTTGCTGAGGTTGAGCAAGCAACATTCTCACCTGGAACATTCGTACCAGGAGTTGAAGCATCACCAGATAAAATGCTTCAAGGCCGTCTGTTTGCATATGCTGATGCACACCGCTACCGTGTTGGTGTTAACCACAATGCACTTCCAATCAACCGTCCGCAAAGCCCTGTGAATAACTATCAACGTGATGGTCAAATGCGCTTTGACGGCAATGGCGGAGGCTCTGTATATTATGAGCCAAACAGCTTCAGCGGTCCTAAAGAATCTGCCGAGGACAAAACATCTTCATTCGCAGTTTCTGGAGTAGCTGACAGTGTTGCATATGATCACAATGACCATTACACACAAGCTGGCGATTTATACCGCTTATTATCAGAAGAAGAGCGTGCTAGATTGGTAGAAAACATTGTTGGTGCAATGAAACCAGTAGAATTAGAAGAAATCAAACTTCGTCAAATCGGACACTTCTACAAAGCAGATCCAGAATACGGAACACGCATTGCAGAAGGACTTGGCTTAGCTGTTCCTGAAGCAGTAAAATAATTAATTTCTCTCATATAAGCCCTTAACATTTATTTGTTAAGGGCTTTTTGCATTTTTTCTAAGTCAACTTAATACATATTCATTGAAAAAATCTGGTACAAGCTATACTCTTTAAATATGTAAGGGCTTTTAACATGGCCAATTTAAACCTTTAGAGGAGCTGATAAGATTGTCATTAACACTTAGCAGTACAAAAAAACTTAGCAATGGTGTAGAAATCCCTTATTTAGGCTTAGGAGTCTTTCTTGTGAAAGATCCTGCAGAATGTGAAAATGCAGTGAAAGCTGCGATTAAAAACGGCTACCGTTCCATTGATACGGCAACCCGGTATGAAAACGAAAGCTTCGTTGGCAATGCACTACAAGCAGTTGATGTGCCGAGGGAGGAATTATTCATTACAACAAAGGTATGGCTGAGCGACTTTGGCTATGAAGAAACGAAACAAGCACTGCGCCGATCATTGCAAGAAATGCAGCTTGAATATCTTGATCTTTATCTTATTCACTGGGCTGCTCCAAACTATGCCGAAACATGGCGGGCAATGGAGGATTTGTACGAGGAAGGACTTGTGAAGGCCATCGGTGTGTGTAACTTCCAAATTCACCATCTTGAAAAGCTTGCAGAAACGGCAAGAATTACACCGATGCTGAATCAGATTGAAACACATCCTTTATTCCAGCAAAAAGAATTACGCGAATATATGGAAAAGCATGGGATTGCACATGAAGCATGGGCACCGTTAGCTCAAGGCAGAGATGGACTTTTTGAAAATCCGACATTGCAAGGTATCGGAGATAAATACGGAAAATCAACAGCGCAAGTTATGCTAAGATGGCATCTTCAAAGAGATACAATCATCATTCCGAAGTCTGTTCATGAGCATCGCATTATTGAAAATGCCAATCTGTTCGACTTTACTTTAACTGATGAAGATATGAAAGCGATTGAGCAGCTTGATACTGGTTCACGTGTTTTCGGTGATCCTGATGATATTGAAAGATTAACTGCCTTACAGCAGCAATAAAAATAAAGAATGCAATGGCTAAAAAGCCGCTGCATTCTTTTTTTGCTATTCTACTGATTTTTTGTTCGTAGACGCCCACTGGTTATCAGTAGCTGTTTTTTCTTCTCTTTTACTTGTAACTTCTGCATTAGCTGCAGCCCATTGATTATTTGTTTTTGTCTTTTTTTCCTTCGCCATGATTTTGCCTCCCATGCTAATGATATAGTGATGCATAATTAGTATGAGATAAAAAAGAGCAGATTATGAACAATCACAAGCAATTTCGCAACAAACACAAACTACCATGTTCATCGCATATGTCTCCTAGATAAAGTTGCTGTTCTGTAAAGCAACTGGTGTCAGCATTTCAATTTTTCCATATTCTTTTACATGCACTTATTTAATTAAAATTTACTTGACCCTATTATGTGTCAAATTGAAAATTATGATATATTGTTTGTATGAAAAATATTTCTCAAATCAGCAGAATTTCCTTAAGAGATCAAGTATACCAACAGTTAAAGCAGGCCGTAATTCATCTCGAACTCGCCCCTGGCGAAAAGATCAGCGACAAGCTTCTTGCTGAACAATTCGGCGTCAGCAGGACACCAGTAAGAGAAGCGTTGAAAAGATTGGAGGATGAGGGACTAGTCATATCTTCTCCTGGTTCAGAAACAAAGGTTAGCTTGATTGACATTGAACAGGCTAAACATGCCTTTACAGTCGTTGCAGCCTTAAATGCTTTAGCTGCAAAACTCGCTCTGCCTTATTTAACGGAAGCACACTGCAAGGAACTAATCACCTTAAATGAAGATTTTGAAAAAGCAATAATGAAAGAAGATAAATATGAAGCAATTAAAAAAGACGATCAATTTCACTCTGTGCTATTGCATGCATCCAATAATCCAGAGATTGAAATGGCGCTTGAGCGCCTTCTTCCGAAAATTAGAAGACTTGAGTTGCTTAAATTTAATAAGGTGGACGGTCTTTCATCCATCCGCCAACATAACGAAATAATTGCCTGTCTCGAAAACGGAAACCACCAGGAGCTTTCAAAGCTTGTGGAAGAAAACTGGCTGAGTCTGGCATCCTACTTAACAAAAGTATAAAAAGACCAGATGATTGAAATACCTCAATCACGCTGGTCTTTTCGTTTACCCCTCATAAGCTAGTATAGTGGAGAATAGCATCTCTTAAAAAAACAGCCGCACCTTGTTCAACCTTATCGTAATAGGCAGTAAACCGCTCATCGTCCACATACATTCTGGCAAGATTAGCATGAGCTTCTTTGCTGTAGGAATTCCAATAAAACGTGAGCCAGCGCTTATGAAGCTCTGCAGTCCTTTGTGCTGCCGCACTTTGTGGATCTCCTGTTTTCATTGCTTCTTTTAATCTTTCCAACACCTCTTCCCCAAGCCTTTCTGCTTCTGTGAATTCGGCTTCTGTCATCTTCAGCAATTTCTTGTTAGACTGATCGATTGTGTCCTCCCCATACTTTTGTCGAAGCTCTTCGCCATACTTCTGTTCGTTTTCTTCGACCATTTTTTGCTTTAAACCTTCAAACCTGTCTTTATCGCTCATTCTCACTCTTCCTTTCGTCTCTTCTAACGTTTTGTCGACATTTTGAATAATCATGTCTATACGGTTTCGTTTTGCCAGGAGATTCGCCCTATGTTCCTCTAACGCTCCTTTAATATCAAAGGAAGGGGAAGAAATAATTTGTTTAATATCCTCTAAACTGACTTCAAGCTCTCGATAAATCAAGATTTGTTGAAGCAGCTCTACCTCTTTTTTTCCATATATACGGTAGCCTGATGAATTGACCCTTGCCGGCTTAAGCAGACCAATTTCATCATAATACCTTAATGTTCTGGTGCTGATTCCAGCTATTTGACTTAAGCTTTTAATCGTGTATTCCACTAAGCATCTCCTCCTGACTATTTCATCTTAAAGGTTTACGCAGCGTTAATGTAAATAGGTATTTTGAAAAAAATATTATAATTTTTATTTTATTATGGCACAAAAAAAAAAGGCCGGAAACCTCCAAAGCCTTTTAAATATTTCAGCGCTTAATATTTACTGTTGTTACCTCAAACTTATCATATCGATGCCTTGAAAAGGAATACTCGAACGGAACTCCATTGTTTAAAAAACCCACATGCTCTACTTCCAAGATAGGGTCATCCTTCATACATACAAGATGAGCTTGATCTAACTCATTGGACTTGCATGCCCGTATCTTACGATGTGAGCCGGCAATCGTGAGACCTAAGCTTTTCGTGATATGCTCATAAATGGAACCGTCCAATATCTCATCCGTAATGCCTGTAATAAGGGTTGTCGGCATATACGTTATCTCCATAACGTAAGGCTCCCCGTTTACAAGCCTTAACCGAATCAAATAGTAAACAGGTGTTTTCAGGTCGATAGCAAGATGTTCAGCAACGTCTTCTGATGGAAAACCAACTTCAAACTTAATGACCTTGCTTGTCACCTGCTGCCCCTCCATCAGTCTGGACAAACCTGTGACCTCATTGCTCAATACATTTACGCGGCTGTCTTGAATGGCTGATTTGACAATAAATGTGCCATGTCCTCTTTTCCGGTAAAGAAGCCCTTCAAGGACCAATGTGTCAAGCGCTCTTTTCATCGTCATCCTGCTGCAGGAAAACTCTTTCGAAAGAGTTATTTCATCAGGAATTGGCTGATCGAAAGCATAGTAGGACTCTTTAATTCTTTTCTTCATTTCTGCTGAGATTGCTTCGTACTTGTTCATGATGGAACCACCTTAAAAAATAGATAGTTATATTATAAATTTATTGGTTTGAAATTGTTAGCTATCCCAGTGTTTTTTTGAAAGATGGCTTTATAGTCCAGAATGGCGAAAACACATGTAAGGGATACGCTGCAGGGATTCACTGCTCCCGAGCAGCGTAAATCCTCCTGTAAGAAATTCTAGTAAAGGGCATCTTTCTTATTTCTGTCCAACTATTCTTCCAACCATTCATCAACTACATTATGATAATGAGACTGTTTCTGATTCCTCCAGATTTTCGCCGTTTGCTGCAATAACTTCTTTGTACCAGTTGAAGCTCTTCTTTTTGTAGCGTTTTAAGTCTCTTAAATCTGTCTCTCCTCTGTTGACGAATATAAAACCATAGCGCTTCTCGAATTGTCCGCCTGAGCTTATTAAGTCTGTCGAGCCCCATGTCAGGTAGCCGAACACTTCCACTCCTTCTTCCATCGCTAGCTTCATCTGTTTAATATGTTCTCGCAAATAATCGATGCGGTAATCATCTTCAACTGTGTTTTGCTCATTCAATTCTTCTCTAACGCCAATCCCGTTTTCTGTAATAAAAATCGGCAGCCTGTATCGCGCGTACATATCCTTCAGACTAACTCTAAAACCAATAGGGTCGATCGCCCAGCCCCATTCATTCGCCTTTAAGTTCGGGTTAGGCGTGATACCTGAAATGATTGCATCCTCTTTGACTTTCTCACTGCTGACAGTCTGACTTTGATAATAGCTGATACTAATATAATCAACAGTATTTTCTTTAAGAAGTTCTGCATCGCCTTCTTCAAAATGAGGCATAATGCCTTTTCGCTCAAGATTGCTTGTCACATAGCTTGGATATTCACCGTTTGCAAACACATCTAGATAGAAATCAACCAGCAGTTCTTTTGCTTTCATGTTGGCAATAACGTCTTCTGGAAGACAGCTGTTCGGGTATGTCGTCATATACGTGACCATTCCTGCCATTTGACCACCTGGCACAAGTTCATGCAGTGCTTTGACTGCTTTTGCATGTGCAATAAAGGAATTATGTGTAACTTGATAGCGCAACGCCTCTTCATTGTCTGCTTCATCAGTAGAAACGCCCCAAAATTGAAGATTTGTTAATACAAGATTCTGCTCATTAAATGTAAGCCAATATTTGACCTTTTCCCCATAACGGGCAAAGACTGTGCGTGCATATTTTTCGAACAGGTCAACAACCTTCCTTGATGCAAACCCGTTGTATTTTTGTGCAAGTTTTAGAGGAAGATCAAAATGATATAAAGTAATAACAGGCTGAATGCCGTTTGCAATCATTTCATCAAATAAATCATCATAGAATTGCAAGCCTTCCTCGTTCGGCTCTCCTTCTCCATCAGGGAAAATCCTTGCCCATGAAATGCTTGTACGATATGCATTAAAGCCCATTTCTTTAAAAAGAGCAATATCCTCCTTATAGCGGTGATAAAAATCAACTGCAGTTTTCCAATCAGACTGCCCCTCTTTCACAGGTCTTGCATCAACAATGGAAGGACCTTTTCCGCCCTCATCCCATGCACCTTCTGTCTGGAAGCTTGTCACCGCTCCACCCCATAAAAAGCCTTCAGGAATAACAGATTTCTTTGTCATATTAACCTCTCCTCTTCCTACTAGTTATTTTTATATGAAACTGCTAACTTACCAGATTGGCACAAAAGTATTGATTTCTTCCAGCACTGCTTCTATTTCCTCTAAAACAGAAGCGTTTAACTCTAGGCCGGATGCCTTCACATTTTCTTCTACCTGTCCAGGTCTGCTTGCCCCTATAATGGCTGAGCTGACATTAGGCTGTCTTAACACCCACGCTAATGCAAGCTGTGATAATTCCACTCCTAGACCATTCGCAATGGCTGAAAGTTTCTGAACACGTGTCAGCACTTCGTCATTCAAGTAGCTTGTAATCCATTTATTTGTTTCTTCATTTGCTGCACGGCTTTCAGATGGCACTTGCTCGTTCGGCTTGTATTTTCCTGTTAAAATACCTTGTGCAAGCGGGGAGAATACAACTTGGCCAATTCCCTCCTTCTCACTGACAGGAATCACTTCTTTCTCAATATAGCGGACCATCATATTGTAGATTGGCTGATTAGAGATGAGCGGTCTTAAATTCTTCTCTTTGGCAATATGTGCAGCATCGGTTATTTGCGCTGCCGTCCATTCGCTTACACCTGCATAAAGAATCTTTCCTTGTGCAGTTAGATCATCGAGTGCTCTTAAGCTCTCCTCTACCGGAGTTTCCGAGTCAAAGCGATGGAATTGATACAAATCTATATAGTCTACACCTAATCTCTTCAAGCTTGCATCACATTGCTCCATAATATGCTTTCTCGACAGTCCCCTGTCATTCGGACCATCTCCCATCGGGAAGAAAACCTTTGTTGCCAGCACGTAGCTTGAGCGGGAATAATCTTTTAATGCTTCCCCAAGGACTGTTTCTGCAGCTCCCTTATTATAAGCATTTGCCGTATCGAAAAAGTTGATGCCAAGATCATATGCCCTGTGAATACAAGCTATGGACTGCTCCTTTTCCACTGCGCTTCCATATGTAAGCCAGCTGCCTAGTCCAATTTCACTTACTCTTAAGCCAGAGTTTCCTAGTTTTCTGTACTTCATTTCTAATCACCCAACCTATTCGTTTTTTTTAGCCATGCTTATGTGAGAATCTGCCACAAATGTGACAGCTTCCCACAAAGTTTTAGATCATCAAATTAGAAACGCTTACAATTATATTATAAAGGGTTCAAAATAAATGTCTATACTTTATATAAATTAGAATAGACATTTAAGTTTCATCCTACTTCCAAAGATGTATGCTGAGACGTATAAAGATGCCAATATTGTCCTTTTCTTTCCATTAATTCATCATGTGTGCCTTCCTCTGCAATTCGTCCCTTATCAATGAACAAAATTCTTGTTGCACTTTGAATGGTAGAAAGGCGGTGAGCAATAATGAAGGACGTTCTTCCTGCAAGCAGTGTTCCTAAGCCTTTTTGGAGAGCAAGCTCTGTTTCTGTATCAATGGAAGAAGTTGCTTCATCTAATATTAAAATTCTTGGGTCTGCCAGCAGTGCTCTTGCAAAGGAAATAAGCTGCCTTTGTCCTGCAGAAAGCCTTGTTCCTCGCTCATTTACCTCTGTTTCATAGCCATCCTTTAATGTCATAATGAAAGCATCGGCCTGAACCGCTTTTGCTGCTTCTATTACTTCCTCATCGCTTGCATCGAGACGTCCGTAGCGGATATTATCCATAATTGTTCCCGAAAAGATAAACGGATCCTGAAGCATAATGCCCATTTGCCTTCTGAGTGAAGGGATTGTTACTGTGCTGATATCCACCCCGTCTATTTTAATTTTGCCTCCATTCAAGTCATAGAAGCGGCTGATTAAACTAACAATGGATGTTTTCCCAGATCCTGTCGCCCCGACAAGCGCAATCGTCTCTCCAGGCTCAGCCCTGAAATGCACATCCTTCAAAACCCTTTCCTCTCCTTCATAACCAAACTCAACATGCTCAAACTCGACTTTTCCGTTAATTTGCTGAAGCACTTTTCCATCTGGATTATTGCGCACTGTCGGCTTTTCATCCATCATTTCAAAAATTCGCTCCAAATAAGCCATTGCATTAATGATTGCATTATAGAAGTTGCCGATATTGGAGATCGGCGTCCAGAACATCCAAATATATCCGACGAACGCTACTAAAGCACCGACGGTTACTCCTTGCCCAATCATCGAAATCCCTGCAACATAGATGAAAGATACTGTCAAAACAGAGATGTTTTCAATCGATGGCCAAAGAAGAAACTGAATATAGACAGCTTTCATCCATGACTTTTTGTAGCCTTTAGATACATCTTCAAAGATTTTCTTGTTCTCTTCCTCCCTTGCGAATGCTTGGGTTACCTTCATGCCATTGATGCTTTCATGGATATAGGCGTTCATATTAGACTGTTTATTGCTTAAGTCCTGCCAAGCCTTGCGTTGAGCATTTTTTATAAAAAAGATAACAATGGCTAACAGAGGGAAACCAACCATTGCATAAATAGCCAAACGTACGTCGATGGCAAACATAAACCCGATAATGACAATCAAGCTAAATATATCCGTAATCAAGTTGATAAGCCCATTAGAAAGAAGATCACTAAGTGAATTCACATAATTGACGACCCGCACCAATATTTTTCCGTGGGGACGATTATCATAAAAGGAAAAGGACAGTGATTGAATATGTGTAAACAAGTCCTTGCGAATGGTCTTAATAACATCCTGACCAATCTGGGCCATCATCCTGATCCGGTACTTCATACAAATTCCTGTGATAATCAGCGCTCCTAAATATATACCTGCAAGCAGCGACAGTCCGCCGATATTCCCTTCTGGAATTTCTTTATCGATTGCCTGCTTGATGAGATAAGGACCAATTAGGTTAGCACCGCTTGCCACAAGCATGATAAGAATCGTGACGATGATTTTTTTCTTATATGGCTTTATATAACCAAACAAGCGCTTTAGATGAGCAAAACTAAACGGGGTTTCTAACTCCTCATCCACATCGAACTTATTCCGTGCCACTAGATCACATCCTCATCTCTGTGCTTTTGTTCGAAGTTTCCATATTGATTTTTATACACATTAAAGTAATAACCCTTCTTCCGCAGGAGTTCATCATGTGTGCCTCGCTCCATAATTGCGCCATTATTCATCACCAGTATTTGATCTGCATCTTTTACAGAAGAAATTCTATGGGCAATGATAAAGCATGTTTTGTTTTTTTGAATAGATTTCAATGTTTGCTGAATTCGGTGCTCTGTTTCCATGTCAAGGCTTGATGTTGTATCATCAAGAATCAGGATGGACGGATCTTTTAAGATAGCTCTTGCCAGTGCAATCCGCTGCCTTTGTCCGCCAGACAGTCCGACACCTCTTTCCCCGACAATGGTGTCATAGCCTTCTGGCAAATCTTTAATAAAATCATGGGCATCTGCTAATTTTGCAGCAAGTTTAACTGCTTCATTAGATGTATTGGGATCACCGTAAGCAATATTGCCTTCAATCGTATCAGAAAACAGGAAGATATCTTGCATAACCATTGCCATTCCTGTGCGGAGCTGCTGCAGCTCCCAGTCCTTCACATTTCTGCCGTCAATCTTGACCTCACCGCTTGTCGCATCATAAAAGCGGCTAAGCAAATTAACCATTGTTGACTTGCCTGCTCCTGTCGGTCCAATGATGGCTAGTGTTTGACCTGGCTTCACTTTAAAGCTGATATCCTTCAAGATGGGTTCCTCTCCATAGCTAAAGGACACCTTATTAAACTCCACGACGCCTTTATAGTCGCCAATTGGAACAACGTTATCGAGACTGGCTATTTTTGGCTTTGTCTCTAGGAGATCCTCCACCTTTTCGGCAGATGCTATAAAGCGCTGTACATCATTTAGCAGCCAGCCAGCCATTTTCATTGGGTTGCTTAACGCCCATATGAATGAATTAAACATTACTAGCTCTCCAAATGTGAGTGTGCCTTTAATAACCATCACACCACCGGCAAAAATCATCAGCACTGTCAGCACACCAGCCAAGGAATCCAAAATCGGCAAATATTTTTCCCAAATTTTTGATGATTTTAAGTTCTTATCTTTAAATCCTTCATTGGCAATCGAAAATTTAGCGATTTCATAATCTTCTTTCGCAAAAGCCTTTACTACCCTGTTTCCACTGATATTCTCTTGAACGACTGAATTTAATTTCGCAAACTGGTTGCGAATCTCCGTAAAGGTCGGCCGGACATCCCTTGTCAGCCTGAAAGCGAAGAAGCCAATCACTGGTGTTACAATCAGGAGAGTAAGCGCCAAGGGCGGATGTATATAAAACATAAAGGCAACTGCAAACAGTAAAATGGTGGCGTTTTCAAAAATCATGTAAATCGTCCATGCTGTGAAATGCCTGACCGCTTCCATATCCCCTGTCATTCTTGCCATAATATCGCCTGTTTTAGTACGGTCGTAAAAGCTGAAATCCAATCTGTGCAGGCGGTCATACAATTGTTCTCGTATATTGTAAATAACATTTTGTGAAACATTCTCAAAAATCATCTGATACGTATAGCGGATTATCGTCCTAATAAATGTTCCAGCAATCATGATACCAAGTATCGGCCACAGCAAATGAAGCTGCTTGCCATACATAACATCATCCACCATCTTCCCAGCCAAATAAGGGTTTAACACACTTAAAGCTGATACGATGACTGCGCAAAAAAGGCCGATAGCTATCTTAAGACGATAAGTATGTAGAAACCCCCATATCCATCGCAGACTATGCATCTAGTCGGCTCCCCCTTCTATCTTTTTTTCCTTTACAGCAGCATGTATTTTTTAGCTCCCTCCCTTAAAACAAACATTACCGAATAATCATATTAGCGTTACTTGCTTTCTATGTATGTCCTCCAAATAAAATCTATCATTTTTTTAATAGACCAAATTACACAGCAACCTCTGCTTTCTTTTTCTTCCATTTAAATGTAAATATAAATCTCGCACACGTCCCGTAGATGGCAGGAGCGAAGAATAGGAAAAAAATGAAATTAACATAAATCAACAAATTGATAATTAAAATCACTAAAAGCAAGATAAAGGAACGAAAGGGTTTCTTCACAACTAGAAAAAGACTGACCAGCACAGTGCTCTTTATTGGCAATTGCAGGTGCACTAAATTCCAAGCTAAGTAAGTAAAGAAAATAATGGATAGCAAAAAAGCATATATGCACACAAATTTAAGGACTGCTGCCGCAAACGAGTCAATTGTTTGTGGAAACGGCAGAATGATGAAGGTTCCGATATAGATAAATAAACCAAACATAATCGCAGACAGTCTTTTATTGTTGGCATATTTAGGGCTGATCTCTTGAAACAGCTTGCGCACAGAAGTGCCGTTTCCTTTGAATATCTCATCAATAACCGCCAGTAATGTGGATGTGGAAGAAATCAATCCGCATACAAAAAAGCCTTTTCCTGCATAAAACCAAAATAATAAACTTGCCCTGACTAAACGGTATGTAATGTCCATAAAAGAAAAAAACTTGCTGTCGATGAATCGGCTTTTATACAAGATACTCCCTCCTTATAAAAAAAGGCTGCCTGAAACCAGGCCGACCAATACAAGGTTTCCCGTATTAGGTCAAAGCATTTCCAGACAGCCTCTTTATTGTTATTTCAAGCCATATTCTTTGCGGATTTGATCTGCTACTTCCTTCAGCTGTTTCTCTGCATCCTTGCTGCCATTAAGATTGATGTTATCAATGACAGGCTGGATTTTACTTACAATTTCAGCATACTCAGGAATGTAAGGAGCGTTCATAACCGTTCTGCCTTCTGCTAAAATTGTTGACAATGCTTTCGCATTTTCAGGCGCATTTGCCATTGACTCAATTTTATCTGCATTCCTTTTTACGACAGGCACTGCTGATATTGTGTCTACCTGCAGGTCTTGACCTTTTCCAGTAGTCAAGAATTCAAGAAGCTTATATGCTTCGTCAGGATGCTTCGTCTTTGAGCCAATTCCGATTGGAAGATAAGAAGCTGCTGCTACATTTCCTGCTTTTCCTGCCGGAAGTGGAACAACATCCCATTTGAAGTTAGCGTTTTTCGATGTATCAGACCAATCCCATGGTCCCATCATTTTCATTGCTGCTTGACCAGCGAGGAACATATTGGATAAACCTTGGCTTTGAGCAGAAGTTGGCTGCACATGATATTTATTGATCAAGTCTGCCCCAAATTTAATTGCCTCAATAGATTCAGGCGAATCAACGATAACTTCCTTGCCATCCTGGCTGACAAAACCTCCGCCATTTTCAACAAGCAATTCATTTGTATAGAAGTTTTCCATACCGAACTGAACTGTTTTGCCGTTTTTCTCGACTGTCAGCTTTTGAGCTGCTGCAAGGAAATCATCCCATGTCCAGTCATCCTTAGGATATTCAAGACCAGCAGCATCAAACATATCCTTGTTGTATCCAAGCATGAAGGCAGATGCATCACGAATAAGTGCATACTGTTTTCCATCCACTTGGCCTAGTGAAAGAACATTTGGCATATACTCTTCTTCATTGATTTCTTTATCAGATAAATCCATCAACACATCTTTACCCACAAATTGACCGAATGCAGAAGGCTGAAGCCAAACTAAATCAGGCTGATCGCCGCCAGCAGACATTGTCAGGAATTTATCATTGAATTTATCATATGGTGCATAGACTTGCTTTACTTTAATTCCAGGGTTCTCTTTTTCAAATTCCTTAAAAATTTCCCCTTCCAGCTTTGTTCCTTCTGGATTATTATTCCATACGAGAATGCGCAGTGTTACATCTCCTGATTCCCCGCTAGCAGACTCAGAATCTGAGCCAGAACAGCCTGCTAAAAATGCAGATAGAGCTAATACAAAAGTTAACAGTAAAGCACTTAATTTCTTTTTCTTTCTCACGTGATTTACCCCCTTAGGTAATGTTTTTGTATGGATAACGGATAAATGAGATTCATTTATCCAAGTGATACCATAGATTAGCCCTTTCCGCCTGTTGTAGCAATTCCTTGGACAAAGTACTTTTGACCAACAAAGAAAATGATAATAAGCGGTAAGATAATAAAGACGCTCGCTGCCATCATCGGTCCCCATTGAATTAAGAGAGCCCCTTTAAATTGCAGAATTCCCAGTGCAAGCGTATATTTGGAATCATCATTTAAATAGATTAATGGATTAAGAAAGTCATTCCACGTCCACATAAAGCTCAACAAAGCGACAGTAATAATAGAAGGAACTGATAACGGAACGATAATTCTCCAGAAAATACCGAAAGGACCACAGCCATCGAGATAGGCACTCTCTTCTAGCTCCTTTGGGATTGTCTTAAAAAATTGACGCAGTAAAAAGATGAAGTAAGCGCTACCAAAGAAAGATGGAACAATTAGCGGCAGGAACGTATTAACCCACCCCAGCTTAGAAAAAATCATATAGACAGGAATCATCGTTACTTGTGGCGGAAGCATCATTGTTCCAAGCAAAAGCACAAACCAGAAATTCCGTCCTTTCCCTTTTATCCTTGCAAAACCGTATGCGACGATTGTAGAAGAAACAACTGTCCCAATAACTACACATACAGTGACAATAATAGAGTTCATGTAATACTGCCCAAAGTCCACTAGTGTAAATACTTCTTTATAGTTCGCTAAATCCCATTCCTTTGGCAGCAATGTCGGTGGAAATGCCATTGCTTCATTTTCCGGTTTTACAGAAGTTCCAATCAGCCACAAAAAAGGGAATAAAAAGAGAATAGAAAGTGCAATAAGTAAAAAGTAAGTAAGTGCCTTTTCCGCTTTTCTTCCTTTCTTCATGCTGCGCAGTTTCTTTGCTTTCATTGCAGCAGTCGGCTTCGCAGGTGTTATTTCCATAACTGCCCCTCACTTTCCTTATTCATCGTATTCGTAATACACCTTTTTCCCAAATACTTTAAACTGAATTAATGTGAAGATAAGAATGATAATGAATAAAATCCAGGCGAGTGCAGACGCATACCCCATCTTAAAGAACTTAAAGGCATCCTGGTATAAATAGAATACATAAAACAGAGATTTATAGTTTGGTCCGCCATTGCCGCTGCTGACAACATAGGCTTGTGTGAATATCTGAAAAGAACCAATCAGCCCCATAATCAGATTGAAGAAGATAACATTAGAAGTCATCGGGATGGTAATATTCCAGAACTTATGGAATTTACCTGCCCCATCCAGTTCGGCTGCTTCATACAGAGATGCGGGAACACTTTGAAGTCCTGCGAGATAAATAACCATACCGCCGCCAGCACCCCATAAGCTCATAATAATCAGTGTCGGCTTTACCATGCTTTCACTTAACAGCCAATTTGATGTCGGCAAATGAAAAAAGGACAGGATGCTGTTCGCAATACCGAAATCCGGCTGAAAGATTAATATCCATAGCAACGAGCTGGCAACTGTTGGCACTAAGGAAGGTAGATAAAAGATTGTCCGGAATACCCCCATAAATCTCACCTTTGTGTTCAGCAAGACAGCAAGCATGTAACCGACAACTAAACCAAGAGGAACGCCGACAATTGTATAAAAGAAGGTATTCCATAATGACTGCCAAAACAGCGGATCTTCAGTAAACAGCTTTTTATAGTTTTCTAATCCGACCCAATTCGCTGCCCCAAGTCCTGAGTAATCAGTAAAGGACATGTATAGGGAATACACCATCGGGCCAGCCGTAAAGACGAAAAAGCCGATCAGCCATGGCAAAATAAATAAGTAAAACAATAAAGTTCTCGATTTATTCATTTGCTTCACCTTCCATTTGATAAAATCACCAACTGCAATTCTTGCTTGCTAAATCACTCCCCCCTTTTTCTTTATCTTAAAAAACGCAATACTTTAACCATCATGTAACTACTTTTTGTCAGTTATTTAACTTACAAATAAAGTTATGTAAGCCTTTTCAACTACAATTACATATTAACTTCTTAATTCAAAATTATCAATATATTTTTAAAGTATTTTACCTAAAATTTTTAAACTTATTAAGTAATTAAATTAGTTTAGTAACCTAAAATAGTCAGTACAACTCTCGTACTTCTCCAACATGCGTATTTATACCTATAACAAAAAAGCTTTTATATATAGGAGATTATCTATACACTTAAACCAATTTCTACAGTTAAGTTAATGATACTTTCTATAAGATTACCGATTACTTAAATTAATTCAAATACTTATTGTCTTCCATATTTATAATTGATACAATCAAACATATAATGTTGTAAGGGTTTTCATTCCAAATGGCGAGGTGCAGTGATAATGGCAATCCATGTAAATCTAGAAACGAAGGAATTTCATTTGTGTAACGACAAAATCAGCTATATTTTCAGAGTGCTAGAGAAATCCAACCAGCTTGAGCATTTGTATTATGGAAAAAGAATTCGTCACCGTGCGTCTTTTAGGCATTTAATTGAAAGGGAGATACGGCCATCCTGCAATTTATTTGAACATGATCATACTTCCTCCTTCGAGCATATTAAGCAGGAATATCCGAGCTTTGGGACAACTGACTACAGGCAGCCAGCCCATATGATTACAGATAACATCGGCAGCAAGGTAACAAACTTTTGTTATGAAAGCTATAAGCTTATCAAAGGTAAACCAGCACTTGAAAACCTCCCTGCTGTGTATACAGAGGCAGAAGCCGAAGCAGACACATTAGAAATAACTCTTTACGACAGCGTGCTTCAGGCAAGTCTCCTCCTCAGCTATACGATATTTCGTGATCGCAATGTTATTTGCAGAAGTGCGAGGTTCCATAATACATCTGGCAGTCCCTTCTTTCTCGATTCAGCGATGAGTGCATCTGTCGATTTGCCTGATGACCAATTCGAGATGATTAGTCTTGCAGGTGCATGGGCAAGAGAGGCACATATGGAAATCCGTCCTTTATCCCCCGGGATTCAATCGGTGTACAGCTCAAGAGGTGCAAGCAGTCATGCCCATAATCCCTTTGCCGCATTTAAGCGCTTCGACACGACAGAGCATACAGGGGATGTTTATGGTTTCAGCCTTTGTTACAGCGGTAATTTCCTTGCACAAGCAGAGGTTGATACATATGGAGTTTCCCGTATTATGATGGGCATTAATCCGTTCCAATTCAGCTGGAAGCTTAATCCTGGCGAAACATTCCAGACACCAGAATGTATTATGGTATATACAGATGAAGGCTTAAATGGAATGAGCCAAACATTTCATCAGTTATATCGCGAGCGTCTGGCGAGAGGTTATTGGCGGGATCGTGCCAGACCTATTCTTATTAACAATTGGGAAGCTACTTATTTTGATTTCAATGAAGAAAAGATTCTTTCTATAGCTGAAACAGCCCAAAAGTTGGGTATTGAGCTGTTTGTCCTTGATGATGGGTGGTTTGGCAACAGGAATGACGATACCTCCTCTCTTGGTGACTGGTTTGCAAATGATCAGAAGCTTCCCGGCGGTATTAAAGGATTGTCTGAGAAAATTAACCTACTGGGAATGAAATTCGGTTTATGGTTCGAACCAGAAATGGTATGTAAAGATACTAAGCTGTTTAAAGAACATCCTGACTGGATTATTGCAACACCTGGCCGCATGTCTTCACATGGGCGCAACCAATTTATTCTAGATTTCAGCAGAGATGAAGTGGTGCAGCATATTTTCAAACTCATGGATGAGATAATTGAAAATGCTGAAATTAGCTATATCAAATGGGATATGAACAGATACATGACAGAAGCCTACTCAACTAACCTGCCAATTGATCAGCAAGGAGAAGTGAGCCATCGCTACATCCTTGGTGTATACAAACTGTACGAGATGCTTCTGGCGAAATACCCAAAAATCCTGTTTGAATCTTGTGCCGGCGGAGGCGCCCGATTTGATCCCGGTTTGCTTTATTATGCACCGCAAGCTTGGGCGAGCGATAATACAGACGCTGTCGAGCGTTTAAAAATTCAGTATGGCACAAGCTTCGTCTATCCGCTCTCTTCCATTGGCAGCCATGTGTCTACTGTTCCAAACCACCAAGTTGGACGGATGACACCATTGGACACACGGGCGAATGTCGCTTACTTTGGCACATTTGGTTACGAATTGGACATAACCAAGCTTAACGATGAAGAGAAAGAAAAAGTCAAACAGCAGACTGCTTTCATGAAAGAACACAGAGATTTTATCCAAAAGGGAAATTTCCACCGTATATTATCACCGTTTGATTCCAACGAGGTATCTTGGATGGTTGTCGCAAACGATAAGAAAAAAGCAATTGTCGGCTATTATAAAATCCTCGCTAAGCCAAACGAACGTTATCACAGGCTTAAGCTGACAGGACTTGATCCTGACAAACTATATTCCATTGAAGGCAGAAACACACAGCATTATGGGGATGAGCTCATGAATGTCGGCATTCTGCTTTCCGAGGATTATACTGACCGTGCACAAGACTACTGGCAGCGGGAGAAGCCTAGCGACTTTGCTTCCTGCTTGTTTATCTTGACTGAAGCTTAAAATAAACAACTCGATTTTTAGGAGGACATCACATGACGAATTATATGGTTTTCGACGTTGGAGGCAGTATGATTAAATTCGCTGTTATGAAGGACGATGGCGAATTTATCGAAAAAGGCGAACTGCCAGTTTCCGACTCAGATTTCAGCCTGTTCCAGGAAACAATCATTGAGACAGTGCTGGAGAACAAGGTAAAGCATCACGTTGCAGGGATTGCCTTCAGCTGTCCAGGTGGAGTCGAAAGCGATACAGGCATTATCGGCGGTTCCAGCGCACTTCCCTGTATTCACGGACCTAATTTTAAAACCATTTTCAGTGAGGCGACAGGACTTCCTGTTGAGCTGGAAAATGATGCGAATTGCGCTGCATTAGGAGAAGTCTGGAAGGGTGCGGCAAAGGAAAACGAAAATGTGCTGTTTACAATCATTGGCACAGGGATAGGCGGAGCGATTATTAAAAACCGCCGCATTCATAAAGGCGCCAATCTCCATGGCGGAGAAATAGGCTATATGGTGCTGCAAGTAGTAAAGGAAGACGGAAAAACAGCCTTCCAAACATGGAGCCAGCTAGCTGCCACAGGCGCTTTAGTTAAAAATGTCGCCAAACGCAAAGGCATGAAGCCAAGTGAACTGAATGGAAAAGTAATCTTCGAGAAAGCTGCAGAAGGGGATGAGATTTGCCTAGAAGAAATTGATGAATTTTATCTCCGCTTGGCGCAAGGTATTTATAATATCCAGTATGTGTACGATCCAGAAAAGATTATCCTCGGCGGAGCCATCAGCAATAGAGATGATTTGATTGAGCAAATCTACAAAAAAATCGATCTTCTGCTCGAATCTGTGCAGGCTGCAAAAATTAGACCAATCATTGAGTCCTGCCAATTTAAAAATGATGCTAACCTGCTTGGAGCACTATATCACTATTTGCAATGCCAAGCACCTGAATCGGTGGAAGCATAACAAAAAGAGGGGGTTTATAAGCGATAGCTTACAGACTCCCCTCTTTTTGTTTACTTAAGGCTTTTCACTGAATTGCGATGAATAATCTTGCCATTAATTAAGGTTCTGCCGTATTTTTCATTAGGATTATGAAGCTTTTCCATTATTATTTTTACAGCAGCCTTTGACATTTCTTTAATATTTACCTCAACCGTTGTGAGCAGCGGCTCCGTTAAAGCAGCGTAAATCGAATTATCAAAGCCGACAACTGAGCAGTCATCCGGTACTTGATAGCCGTTTTTTTGCAGGTTGTTAATCAGATTATAGGCAATCTCATCATTATTGCATACAAACGCTGTCGGCATGTCATCAGGAAAGCTTATATCAATATATCTGCCTCGCTCATCACGATCATTAATAATATAATCCTGCCTCAATTCAATTCGATGCTCTAACAGCGACTTGTAGTAGCCTAGAAATCTGTCTTGTATGCTGCTAGTCGCATATATGTTGCCGACATAGGCAATTTTTTTGTGGCCGTTTTCCACAAGGTAATTCGTTAATTCAAAACCGCCGAAGAAATTGTCTGTCAGCACAGAATCAATTTCGTTTTGATCTGTGTAAAAGTCTAAAAAGATTACAGGACTGTCAATCTTCTGTATCTCTTTCACATAATCGTTGCCGATCTGCCCAAGAATAATGAAGCCGTCGACCTTTTTCTCACTGTAGATTCGCGGCAATACTAGCTGGTCCTCATCCTCCTGACCCAAAATATAAAGGATGCCAGAGTAATGATAGCCATCAAGGATTCTTGTCAACATTTGATAAAATTGCAGATAGAATGATTGTGTCTTCCCTGTGAAGCGCTCTGGAATGACAATACCTAAATTGTAAGACAGCCCATCCTTGATTGACTTTGCATGTGTATTAAAACGGTAGCCCATCTCATCTGCCAATTGCTTTATTTTCTCTTTTAATTCTTCACTGACCCCATCTTTATCATTTAGCGCTTTGGAGACAGTCACACTGCTGACACCTAATTTATTGGCGATGTCACGCATCGTAACATTGCTTCTCACAAAAATTCCTCCGATATAAAATAGTTCTAACAACATAATACATTCATGGAAATACTATACTATAAGATTCGCATTTTCTACATCCAAAAGCAAATCATGCAGACTACATATCCGCAAAAAAGGCATGTACTTTGTCTCCTAATGTCCTTATATACTCATGGCCATACTCAAAATAGATCAGCATCTTCTTATCTGATTGAATTTTATTGTAGGCTGCAAATTGCGTAGAAGGCGGACAAATCTCATCCTCCATCCCTGTTGCCCACAATACATCCGCCTTGATTCTGTCAGCAAGATGCTGGATATCTATATACCCTAATTTTTCGAATACCGCTTCCTCCCGCTCATGATTAGGATCAATAAATTTGAAGTAATAATGAATTTCTTCATAAGCAGAACTCGCTATATCAAGCTCCCATGCCCTTTTAAAGTCGGAAAGAAACGGGTAGACAGCAGCTGTTTTCCTGATTCGAGGCTCAAGACTTGAACAAGCAACCGCCAGGGCTCCGCCTTGTGAGGCACCGTAAGCGCCCACTCTTGATTCATCAACCTTCTCCATCGCAAACAAAATTCTAGCTGCCTGAACCGTATCTAAATAAACATTGCGGTAATACAGTTTGGCTGTATCCTCTTCGTCTATCCCTCTGATGATATGCCCTTTTAATGTTGTGCCCTTTACTTGAAGAGTATCTTCAGAAAGCCCGCCTTGTCCGCGGCAATCCATCGCCAGAATCGTATAGCCTTCAGCAGCATAGCCGATTTTATCAATCCAGTCACCGCTGTTCACATGATAGCCATGAAACCAAAGCAAACCAGGACCTTTCTCTGTTTGCCCTTTTGGTCGGACAAGCTGGCAATGCACTTTCGCACCATTGATACCTGTAAAGTATAAATGATAACATTCTGCCACCCTGCTTTCGAATGCAGCTGGGATTAACTCGTATTCTAACGAGTGCTCATTTAATTCTTGCAGGCCTAAGTTCCAATAAGCATCAAAATCAGCTGGCTTTGGATTTATTCCTTTGTATTGATTTAGTGCATCCAAGGGCATATCGAATTTCATCAGGCATTCCTCCATTTTATTTTTCGCGATTTTATGTATGCGTTATCATTTTGTTTAACTTAAACGATAACTTAATTATAAAACGTTATGAAGTTAACCGTCAATAGAGAGAAAGTTTCCTAGAATGCAAAATAAAAAAGTGATTTCTATGTGAAATCACTTCTGACTGCCGACAAACCTAGTGTTTTTAAGTTATTTTTATTTTAAAGCGGTTGAAAGTTCTCTGAAGTCTACGCTCGCTTTCCGCGGATAAGCACCGCTTCTCGGCAAACTTTCTGCTTCAAGGGGCCTTTTTTACTTCATTGTGCATTCTATTATTTTTTCCCTTTAAATCTCTCTAAAATATCATTTCCAAATAATATAGCTAGAATAAAACTACAAACATATAACTCAATATTTTTAGGCAAAAATTTCAATACCCATATAGACATCATAATAGTAGATATGGTTAGAAGATTAATTTTTTCCTCTTGTTTCAATTTTTTTAAATTTGTCACCAATACAATATAGCCAATTGGTGGCGTAAGAATGCAAATGCAATATAGAAATTTTTTTCTTAAATACCAAGGAGATTTTTCCACCATGCAAATCCTTCCAATAAACTATATTTTATTAAAAATTAAATGAGAATAACCATCGTTAACGTTTTTGCAATTTCCGTTTGCCACCCAATTAGGCATACTAGATACCAATGTATTGATTCCACGGTATGCCTTATTTTCAATAGTATCAGTAACTCCTATAAAATTATTTGTTACTTTAATTAGAAGAAATACTTTAATAGCTTTTTTCCATTTCCTTATTGACTCTTTCATATCAAATAGTTTCTTTCTCTCCCTACCCAAATCCTTTGCGTTCACAAAAAGGTCATAATGTTTCGTAAGCTTGGTTTCACAAATAAGTCATATTAATTTAGACCAAGGCTGGATATAAATTAATCACTTTAACATGTTATATTTTAATACCGTTCAATAAGATTAAAAGAACTTCCATTTATGACATAATACACCTGTTTGTATTTTAGGCTTAAAGCTAAAAAGCCCCAGTCGAATGTTTAATTCGACTGGGGCTTTTCTACTATACGAGGTGATTTCTATACGAAACCACTTTTTTCAACCATATTAGAAGCCGTTATTTTCTGCGACTGTTTTAAACCATTGTCCACTCTTTTTAATTGTGCGTTCTCCGTCTTTTTCAAGATTAACAGACACAAAGCCATATCTGTTCTTGTAAGCATTTGTCCAAGACCAGTTATCCATGAATGTCCATAGATGATATCCTTTTACGTTAGAACCTTCCTCGATTGCTTGATGAACCCATTTAAGATGGCCTGAAATGAATTCAATCCGGTAATCATCCTGAATGATTCCATTAGGATCACGGAACTTTTCTTCTCCTTCAACACCCATCCCATTTTCTGAGATAAAGCATTCAATATTGCCGTAGTTATCTTTCAAATTAATAAGAATATCATATATTCCTTTTTCATAGATTTCCCAGCCGCGGTGAGGATTCATTTTTCTGCCTGGCATCACATAGTTATCAAAATAGCGATCTGGCATAAACGGAGCTTCTGGATTTGGAAGATGCTCTTTTGCTTTCACTCGTCTTGGCTGGTAGTAATTGACACCAAGCAAGTCGACTGTATTGTTGCGGATGATTTCCAAATCTCCATCCTCTATTTCAGGCATAAAGCCTTCCTCTTTAAGAATATCAACAAGCTCCTGCGGGAATTCCCCTTTCACAGACGGATCAAGAAACGATCTGTTAAAGAAGGCATCAGCAAGCACAGAGGCTTTTACATCTGCCGGATTTTGGCTGCGCGGATATGATGGTGTTAAGTTTAGAACGATACCAATTTTTCCATCTTGTCCTTGTTTTTTATAGGCTTGAATTGCTTTTGCACTTGCAAGTATTGTATGATAGCCGACTTGGACAGCCTTCTTAAAGTCTACTTCATTTGGATAGTGGAAGTCATACAAATAACCGCCTTCTACTGGAACGATTGGTTCATTATGAGTAAACCATTTTTTCACACGGTCCCCAAACAGCTCGAAGCAAGTGCCAGTATAAGCTACATATGCATCAACCACTTCTCGGTTTGCCCAACCTCCGATTTTCTGCAGTTCCATTGGCATATCGAAGTGAAACAAGCCGACAAATGGCTCTACGCCATTTTCAATGAATTCATTAATAACATTATTGTAGAATTCAACTGCTTTCGGGTTTATTTCTCCTTTACCCTCTGGGAAAAGCCTTGACCAAGAAATAGACATGCGGAAGGAGTTATGGCCAATTTCCTTCATTAGTTTAATATCTTCCTTATACTTTACATAAAATTGTGATGTATCTGATGGCCCAACTCCATCAAAAAAACGTTCTGGCTGTTGTTCGTACCAGTAATCCCATATATTTTGTCCTTTTCCGTCAACATTAGCTGCTCCCTCTGTTTGTGTTGCAGATGCAGCAGATCCCCACCAAAAATTATCTGGAAAACGATATTTCACTTCATTATTTACAGTCATTGCGTAATTCCCCTTTCAAAAACCTATCTAAGATGTATTGCTTATAGGAAAAAGCAGGAATACTGCGCTTTGCTGCCGCTAAAGCCAATACTCTGCTTCCTCCCTTCTACAATTGAGTTATATTAAGATGCTTTATTCATTTCTTCTTCTTCCTTCTTCACATTGACACGGTCAATGACTTTCAGGAATGGGAACCAGATTGCAAATACAATCGCCATATTGACAAGCTGCATCAGTCCTCCTGCAAGGGAGTTAGTAGCCATGATGCCGTTGATGAAGAATGGCACAGTCCATGGCACGGTAACGCCAGTAGGCGGCGGAACAATTCCAGTTGACATTGCAAAATAGGTTACTAATGTAACAATCATTGGCGAAATAATCCAAGGCACTACAATCAATGGGTTCATAACTATTGGCAAACCGAAGATAATCGGTTCATTTACGTTGAAAATACCAGGTCCAAGTCCAAGTTTTGCTACTTGCTTCATCTGCTTGCTCTTCATGAATACAAGGATTGCAAATACTACTGCAAGTGTCATACCTGTACCACCCATGCCGACTGTATAAATCTCCATGAACGGTTTTGAAATGATATGAGGGATTTCTTGTCCGCTCGTATATGCAGTCAAGTTTTCCACTTGAAGTGTGTTCCAAATTGGATCCATTACAGAGTTGATGATAATTTGACCATGAAGACCAAAGAACCATAGAATCTGAATGAAGAATACGGCAATAAGTGTCGGAATGATGCCGCTGCCCAAGCCTACAAGCGGTGCTTGAATTGCTTTATAAATAACATCATGCAGATTTGTATCGAAAGCTGCTGTTACAATAACATTCACAAGCAAGAAGAAAGTCAATGTAAGAACGGCAGGAATCAATGCTGCAAACGATTTTGCCACTGCTGGCGGTACACCAGGAGGCATCTTAATAGTGATATTCTTTTGCACGATTGTACGATAAATTTCACCGGCAATAAATGCTGTAATCATACCAAGGAACATGCCCTTCGCACCGAGGCGATCGACAGGAATAACCCCGGAAATAGCATCACCTGTCTCAGGCTGAACGACGAATGGCGTTAATAATAAGAAAGAAACAAGTGCGATTGCACCGCCAAACACAGCCTCCACATTATAGCTTTTGGACAGGTAATAACCGATACCAAACACGACGAACACAGACATGATGCCCATTGTTGCAGAGTTGGCAATTCCAAATAATGATTGGAAGGTTGCAATAGAATCAGCACTCATGAATTTTTTCAAGAATGGCAGGTTTGTCAGTACGACAAAAATGGACCCGAAAATTGTCAACGGAAATGACAGCATAAATGCGTCACGCAGAACAGTTAAATAACGGTTGTTATTTAATTTCCCTGCTATTGGCACCAAATATTTGCTTAATTTTTCAAACACAGGATTCTCCCCCTTTGGATATACAGTAATGTTTATAATTTCTTTTCTTTAAAAATTTCCAGCAATTCCTTAACAAGCTCCTTCATGGAAAGCGTAGACATTAAATGGTCTTCTGCATGCATTAGAAGAAGAGCGAATTCCACCTTGTTTCCAGATGCCTCCTGCTGAACAAGCTTAAAGTGAATTTCATGAGCAACACTTAAATCTGCCTCTGCCTGTACAAGCAGCTCGTCTGCTGCTTCCGGGTTCCCAGAACGATACTCACGGAGTGCTTCAATGATTTTGCTTCTTGCATTGCCGCTGTGAAGGATAAGCATGAAATTGATTTGTTCTGCCGTTAATGTATTAACATCAATCTTTTCCATTACTTATCACCCATTAAAGCAAGTGCTTGTTCATACGCTTTTTTACCGTCTGCCAAGCCATATGCCATCATGTCGATAACATCTACTTTAATTCCATATTGATCTGCTGCTTTTTGAAGTTCACCCTTCAAGAAGCTCATTTGCGGCCCAATCAAAACTACATCTGCTTCAGCCATATCTTGCTTAGCTTTGTCCTGACCGACAGCCCAAATTTTTGCATCTGCTCCAACTGATTTTGCATGTTCTTCCATCTTTGTAACTAGTAAACTAGTAGACATTCCTGCACTGCAAGCTAGTAATATCTTTTTCATATCGATCATGCTCCTTTATCTTTTATATATTCTATTTCACTAAATCGTTTTCAAAAACCGCTTACATTTATTATTATAATCATTTAATACTATTTGTCTATACATTTAAAAAATAAAATGTAATCATTTTCATTATTTGAAAATAGACAAAAAAAAGATGCCAAGATGGCACCTTCTGTAGTTCTCTTTCTTCCTATTGTATCTGCTGCAGTCCTTTTATCATCACCCGTAAACTTAATAGGAAGTCATCCTTTGACTTCAAACCTTCATTTGGCGAAAGAAAATGGTGATAAATATATGGAGCTTCTTCTTTTGAAATTTCGGCAATAGCTTGGGAGAACTTCTCTTGGATTGCTTCAAATCCAATTTCTTCAAGCAGTCTTTGCTGTTTTTGCTCGTCGAGTACGTATGCCGTCACATATGTATTGATATTGTTAACGGCCTGAAAAATTTTGTCCTCTTGCAAGCCTGCTCGGTGAAAAATGGCGAATGTCCTGTCAATCAGCAGCAACCGCTGCCTTGTTACAGGCAATGTATCCATCATTATTTCTGCTCCATCGGGAACAGACAATAATACTCTCCTTAATTCAAGGGAGAATAACTCAATTTCTTCCTCCCAGCTTTTGCATTCTTCCGGAAATTCAAATTGGCTTGATATGTATTCAGCAAGCAGCTGCAATAGCTCCTGTTTATTTTTTATATACCAATATAAGGCTGGGGCCTTTATTTTCAGCTTAGCTGCAACATTTCGCATCGTCACATGCGATAAGCCGTTTTCATGAAGCAGCTCAAGGGCCGCATCTGTTATCGTTTCTTTGCTGACATTTTTTCTCGTCATGAAAGTCACCTCTTATACTTATATTGTATATTATTTGTGGCAATAATTCTTTACTAACCTATTTAACCATGTTAAACTGCATATTGTTCATTTAACACTGTTAAATAAGAAAAGAGGGTTATACTGTATGTCTTCTAATCAGACAAAATTAGTTCCTGTTATGATTGCTTTAATGCTTGGTATTTTTGTTGCGTCTCTTGACAACACAATCGTAGCCACTAGCATGGGTTCCATTATCGGTGACTTAGGCGGAATGGATAAATATGTTTGGGTTACTTCCGCTTATTTAGTTGCAGAGATGGCAGGTATGCCGATATTCGGGAAATTATCAGATATGTATGGCAGAAAGAAGTTTTTTGTATTTGGAATTCTCCTATTTCTAGCTGGCTCTGTCCTTTGCGGAATGGCAGACTCGATGATACAGCTATGTATTTACAGGGCAATTCAAGGAATTGGCGGAAGCGCCTTGATGCCTATCGCTTTCACTATTATCTGGGATGTCGTGCCTCGTGAGGTCCGCGGTAAAATGAGCGGTATTTTCGGAGCTGTCTTTGGGTTATCGAGCATCGCCGGTCCTTTATTAGGATCCTTTATTACAGAGCAATTCGATTGGCGCTGGATCTTCTTTATTAACATTCCAATCGGAATTATCGCATTAGCATTAATCGTTATTTTTTATAAAGAATCTAAAACACATACGAAACAATTCATTGATTGGTTCGGATTCATATTTTTGCTCGGCTTTACAATAGCTTTAATGTTTGGACTGGAACTAGGCGGAGAATCCTATTCATGGATTTCATGGCAAATCATTTCCCTGTTTTGTCTATCTGCTGTCTGCTTTATCATCTTTCTTGTAGTGGAAAGATTGGCGAAAGATCCGATTTTGCCATTCAACTTATTTAAAGAACGTCTTTATACAACAACTGTATTAACAGGCATGTTTTACGGCGGTGTATTTATGGTCTCAACTATCTATATCCCCCTTTATATCCAAGGAGTAACTGGTGGAACGGCTACCAACTCAGGGCTGCTTCTTTTGCCAATGATGGTAACATCAAGTATTGCAGCAGCACTTGGCGGATCACTTGCCAATAAATTCAGCTATCGATCCATCATGCTTACTTCCGGAATCATCATGGCTGTCGGAACATATTTGTTAAGCACCCTTGAACCAAGCACACCACGCTTAGCTGTTACTATCTATATGATGGTAATTGGACTTGGAGTAGGACCGTCATTCTCGGTGCTTGGGATGGCTGCGCTGCAGAAAGCTTTACCGCAGCAGCGCGGAATTGCCAGCTCGACAAGCAATTTTCTCCGGTCACTTGGCATGACACTGGGAATTACTGTTTTCGGAGTAATTCAAAGAAACAGCTTTACAGACGGACTTCCGGCAGCAATACAGGAAGGAGCAGGCAGCGCAGAAAGCGGAAGTATTCTCTCACCTGAAGCAAGAGCACATATCCCTGAAGATATTCTGAAGCAGATTACAGATGTACTCGCAGACTCAATCAGCACAACTTTCCTGTGGACCTTTGTTCCCCTGCTGCTGTCATTTGTGTTTATCCTGTTCATGAGCAAAGAAAAAATTACCGATTCGAAATTAAATCAACAAGGCTAAAAAGCAGAAAGGGACCACTGTACAGAAACAGTGGTCCTTTTGCTGTTAAATCTTTTTCTCTCTTATTGACACTCGGTGGATATGAATCATGAAGTAGGCAAGCTCATCCTTCGTCATTTTCATGGAATATTCCTTTTCCAAGTAATCGGCAACCTTCATTGTACATTTATATGCTTCGGCATATTGTCTTTTGACTTGGTTATAAAGAGCGTCATTATGCTCATCATTTATTTCTCCGCGCAGCATACGGTAGGCAAAATAGCGCAAATGTGTAACGAACCGGCTGTAATTGACTGATTCCTCATTAAAGTCTATTCCATAATGATATTTAACGATATTCGTCACATCTTTAACGATATTTGTCATCGTTACGGTTTCTTCCAAGCCAGTATTATCTTGCCTTGCATTAAAGATATGCAGTGCGATGGAGGCAACCTCATCTTCCGGGAGCTCCATACCTGTTCTTTCCTTAATCAGTCCAAGAGCAATGCGGGCAACATGATATTCGGCTTTATAAAACTTCTTCACTTCCCACATTAATGCGTTTTTGATGGGGATGTCATTTTTAATTCTCGTAATGGCAAAGTGGATATGATCCGATAACGATAAATACAACGAATCGTTCAGCTCTGTATGCAATTCCCTCTCTGCAAGCTCAATAATGTCTTTTGAAAGTGACATAATCTCATAAGGAATTTCATTTAAAAGCTCAGAAAGCTTGGCCGCGAAGTTTTCCGAAGGCGAGACAAATACCTTTTGCACTTTCTCTTCATCTATTTCATCTCCGACCTTTTTCTGAAATGCAAGTCCCTTGCCCATCACTACCATTTCCGTAGAATTAAGGTCTCTAGTCAAAGCGACGTTATTATTAAATACTTTTAAAATTTTCATTCTAATCACTTTTCCTTCGAATTTTATCATAAAAAAACCCGAACCAAATAAACTCATAGATAAACTGCTTTGCTCCATAAGTTTAGTTGATTCAGGTTTTGCCTGCCTAACAGTAACAATCCTTACTAAACCTATTATAGATGATAACGTTTTCTATTGCAAGAATATTATGCATCAATATTACTAGAAAAAACCGCTTTTTCCCTTCTAAATTATTCCACTAATCATTTAGAAGAACGCAAAAAGAATTTCAAAAAGGTATTTCTTTTGGTGCGTCGAATAAGTTACTTAAAACAATCATTATCCTTAAAAAAAAGCAAAGTGAGGGTTTGTTTTGCTAATAAACGACCAACAAAATAAGCTTATGTTATTTCTAATAGAACACCAGTCTACATTTATCAATGAATGGATTAATATGTCCGTCTTTGAAAACGATGATCCTCATAAGGCGGAAATTGAGAAAAATGCTGTGACGATGTATGGACTTCTCATAAAGGCATTGTCAGATACTTATTCCGAAGCTGAGCTCCAAGAGTTTGCCTATAAGGTTGGCAAACAACGGCTTGAAGCCGGCATTAATATTGGCGATTTCATCTTTAACGTAAATACAGGCAGAAGCATTCTGATTAAATATTGCTTTCAAGCACAGCTGCCGCACCATGAATTAGAATCTTTCGTCAACAATCTAAACAGTCTATTTGATTCTTTCTGCTATCATGCAGTGAAAAGGTACACCCAGCTAAAAAATCGGGAACTGCATACGAAAACTAAATATATCAATGAAAACCATATGGATAAGCTTGCGATTCTTGGACAAATTTCCTCCAGCTTTGTTCATGAATTTAGAAACCCCCTTACAGCCATAATCGGGTTCAATAAAATCTTGCGCGATGAATACCCTGATTTAAAATACTTGGATATTATTCAACATGAACTGAACGAATTGAATTTCAGAATTACACAATTTCTTCATACCTCCAAAACGGAAATCGTTAAAAAAGGGAAGGAGAATGTTGCGATTGATCTGCTTTTTGATAATTTAAAGCAGCTTTGCTATGCGAGCACAGTTGATAACAAAATTAATCTGACAATCGATAAAGCGAAGCCGCTCTTCCTTTATACGTTTAAAGACGAATTAAAACAGGTGTTGCTCAACCTGATAATGAATTCAATTGATGCATTAAAGCAAAGGTCCTCCAGCAGAGAATTAAGGATAAGCACCACAAAGAATGCTAAAGAAGTAATCTTTGTTATTTCCAATAATGGCCCGATGATTGAAGAGGAAAACACAAAGACTATTTTCGAACCGTTCTACACAACAAAAGAGCTTGGGACAGGGATTGGCTTATTCGTATGTAAACAAATTATTGAAAAAATCGGCGGCACTATTTATTGTAAGTCTGACGAGAATTGGACCTCTTTTTTCATTCATCACCCGATATCATCTTAAAGTAAGAAGCAAAAAAGTGTGCAGAGACTCTGCACACTCTTCTTTTATTATTTGTAGAATTTCACACGATCTTCTAATGGCTTGAATTCTTTTTCACCTGGTTGTGCAGTTGGTTTACCGAATGGCATTTGAGCGATAAGCTTCCATGTAGAAGGTATATTCCACTCTGCTGCAACAGCTTCGTCAATCAATGGGTTGTAGTGCTGCAAGGATGCACCAAATCCAACCTCTTCAAGCGCTGTCCAAATTACTAATTGATGCATTGCATTTGTTTGGTTTGCCCATACTGGGAAGTTTTCTGCATACAATTCAAATGCTTTTTGCAAGCCTTCAATAACTTCTTGGTCTTCGAAGAACAATACTGTTCCGTAGCCAGCCTTAAAGCTGTTCAGCTTTTCTTCTGTTGATGCAAAGTTCTCTGCAGGTACAATTTTCTTTAGCTCTGCTGCTGTAATATCCCAAACTTTATCATGATTATCGTTCAAAAGAACAACCACTCTTGTGCTTTGAGAATTGAAAGAAGAAGGAGTATGAAGTACTGCTTCATTCACAATTTGTTGAATTTTTTCATCAGATACAACCTGTTCTTTGCTGATTGCATAATAAGAACGGCGGTTTTTAATTGTTTCTAAAATACTCATTTTGATTACCCTCCAAAAGTTATTTCGTTACTACCTTTAACTATGTAAATGTAAATAACGGTTATCATTCATAATTACTCAGCGAGATATCTCAACATAACATATCTCTACTTCAAGATAAAATTATTATAACACTCTAGAAAATAATGTCAACTTTTTCTTCTTACAGACAGAAAAAACCTGAAAAAATTTTTCTTTCAGGTTTTTTACTCCCTTAAAAGTCTATTTCTGCCAACAGTTCATAAGATCTCACCTTATCTTCAAACTCGTAAACATTAGTCAAAACCATAAATTCCTCTGTGTTATAAAGCTCACTAAGACGAAGAAGCTCTGACCGAACAGTTTCTTTAGTACCGATAATCATTCTCCGGCGATTTTCCTTTATCGCTTTTTTATCGTCTGGTGACAGAACTTTGCGGTTAACCTGTTCCGGACTGAGAATTTCTGCATTCGCTTCCCCTTTACCAAGTGCCAGCAGCCATAAATCTAGACTCGCAGCCATTTGTTCTGCTTTTTCAGTAGTATCTGCACATATAACAAAAGTGCAAATATTGGCTTTCGGCTTGCTTGCATGAACAGACGGCTGAAAATATTTGTAATAATAATCCATTGCCCTTCTTCCATTCAATGGTGCAATGAAATGACCAAAGGTAAAAGCTAACCCCAGTTCTGCTGCTAGTCTTGCACCGCGATGGGACACTCCAAGCATCCACATTTCAGGAAAGCTTTCATGAACAGGGTAAGCAGTAACAGTATGCTTATCCTGTTGATTGCCGACAATGAATTTCTGCAAATCCTGCACTTGCCTTGGGAATTCATTTAAGCTTTTCCGAATGCCATCCGTTAAGGCTAGCCGTGTCTCAGGAGATCCTCCTGGGGACCTGCCAATTCCTAAATCGATACGATTTGGATACAAAGCTTCGAGCACCATAAAGTTCTCTGCTACTTTATAAGGACTGTATTGGGGCAGCAGTACACCGCCTGAGCCTACTTTAATACGCTTTGTCTTTGCGGCTATATGGGAAATCAGCACTTCTGGTGAGGTGCCTGCAATGCCGTTCGCATTATGATGCTCTGCCACCCAAAAACGTTCAAATCCTAGTTCTTCCGTTATTTGTGCTAATGCTGCTGTATTCTTTAAGGCAGTATGAGCTGTCGACCCACTGCTGATCACGGATTGATCTAATACACTTAATCTCAATCTCCCTGCTCCTCCGATCAACTTTTATTTGCTTCTATTATTATAAACTGATTTGCAGGGATATACTTAAAACGTGCTCATGTAAAAAAACCCTTAAGCAAGCCTGCTTAAAGGTTTAAACTTTTTCTTATTTCTTTTCGACCGCATGCCCGCCGAACTCATTGCGAAGTGCCGCTACAACTTTACCTGTAAATGTATCGTTCTCAAGTGAACGGTAGCGCATTAGAAGCGACATGGCAATAACAGGAGTTGCTGCTTGTAAATCAAGTGCTGTTTCAACTGTCCATTTTCCTTCTCCTGAAGAATGCATAATCCCTTTAATCTCATCTAATTTAGCATCTTTAGAGAATGCATTCTCTGTCAATTCCATCAGCCATGAGCGAATAACAGAACCGTTGTTCCAAACCTTTGCAACCTTTTCATAATCGTAGTCGAATTCACTTTTCTCCAGTACTTCAAATCCTTCTCCGATAGCTGCCATCATGCCGTATTCAATTCCATTATGGACCATTTTCAAGAAGTGTCCGCTGCCGGCTTTACCAGCAAAGAAATAGCCATTTTCAACAGCAGTATCACGGAATATCGGTTCAACTACATCCCATGCAGCTTGATCGCCGCCAATCATGTAGCATGCGCCGTTTCTTGCTCCTGCCATACCGCCGGATGTACCAACATCCATAAAGTGCACACCAAATTCCTTCAGCTCATTATATCTGCGGATTGATTCTTTGTAATGGGAATTTCCAGCCTCAATTACAATATCTCCTTTAGCTAATAATGGAGCCATCTCACCTATTACAGAATCGACCACATTATGAGGTACCATAATCCAAAGCACTCTCGGTGTTTCCAATGATTGAACAAGCTCTGTTAAGCTAGTCGTTCCATCCGCACCATATTCCTTCATTTCGGATACAGCGCTTGGATTTAAATCGAAGGCTGAAACTTGATGTTTATTATCCAATAAATTTTTCCCTAAATTTAGACCCATCTTCCCTAAACCAATTAAACCAACTTTCATTATTAAACCCCTCCTGATTAACTGTGAAAAAAATGTATTATTACGAAGCCTAACATATTGGCAATGTTTGAAACCTTATACGAACAATGTGAGACAGTTGATAATACCTATATCATGTTCCAATTCCAATGCCGCTATGTTATGTCATCGAAACTAATTTACTTAAGCTTTCCGGCTTGCTGTCCAACCACCATTTATATCCATTTTCGGCAAGCAGTTTATCAGATGCTTCTGGTCCATTTGAGCCAGCTGGATAGAAATGAAGCGGAACCTCATTTTGTTCAAATGCATCTAAAATCGGCTGTACCCATTCCCAAGATAATTCCACTTCATTCCAATGAGCAAAGAAAGTAGAATCTCCCTTAATTGCATCAAAAATCAACCGTTCATATGCCTCTGGAACGTCTTTTGGAACATCTGAGAGATCAATTTCAACCTGATCCATTTTTCCATTTTCGAATGGGCTCTTGCTGTTAAGTGTTAATTTAATATTTTCATTCGGGCTGATTTCAATAATCAACAGATTAGGTGCAACTTGATCCTTTTTCTCTTCATAGAGATTTTTAAGGGTATCCTTGAATTCAATGACAATACGGGTTGATTTTTCCTGCATCTTCTTCCCTGTTCTAATATAGAATGGGACCCCTTCCCACATCTCATTGTCAATCCAAATCCGCGCTGCTATAAATGTATCTGTATGAGAATTTTCTTTAATATTCGGCTCATCTCGATAGCTCACAGAAGCTTGGCCATTCACTTCGCCACTGCTGTATTGTCCCCTGACAATATTTTCGGCAATATCCTCTCCCTTGACTGGACGAAGAGCTTCCATTACTTTTCGCTTCTCTGCACGAATTTGCTCTGGACCTACCTTTTCTGGAGTATGCATAGCAGTCATCATCAGCATTTGCAGCATATGGTTTTGCACCATATCACGAAGAGCACCGACATGATCGTAATAGCCAGCCCTTTCTTCTACTCCTACCATCTCACTTGCTGTTATTTGGACATTTGCAATATGCTGTTTATTCCATAATGCCTGCAAAACAGGATTCGCAAATTCCAATGCTTCAAGATTTTGAACCATAGGCTTCCCTAAATAATGGTCAATGCGATAGATTTCTTCCTCTTGGAATGCTTTACTCAATCTCTCATTCAACTCTCTAGCTGACGCAAGGTCATGACCGAATGGCTTTTCAATAATCAATTTCTTCCATCCAGCCGTATTACCCAAACCGCTTTCCTTCAGGTTTAAGGCGATGAGATCAAAGAACTCTGGCCCAACAGACAGATAGAACATGCGATTTTGTGGTATGTTCAGTTCAGCTTCCCGCTTTTCCACCTTTTCCAACAGTGTTTGATAATCCTCTATTTTCGTTGCATCCAGGATGCTGTAACGGAAGCTTTCAATAAATGCCTCCAATTGTTCTTCGTCCGCAGCTTTTCTTCTCGAAAAAGTTTCGATTGAGTTTCGCACATGCTCTTGGAAAGTAGCATCCGTGAATTCTTTTCTTCCTAATCCGAAAACGGAGATGGCCTGCGGCAGCTTATTGTCTAAATATAAATTGAAAAGTGCAGGATATATTTTTCTCTTCGCAAGATCACCTGTCGCACCAAACAACACAAATGTCATTGATTCCATCACTTAAACCTCCATATCTAAAACCATTGATTGGTTATATGAGTTACTTTTTATTACCTTAGTTATTTATCATAACAATAATAAGCCTGTTAGTTTTTCATGTCAATTACAACAACTTCGCTACGCGAAGTATTTTCCCCAAACGGACACTTCCTCATTCTTGGTAAGATATTGCTTACTTATCAAGTAATATTAACAAATAATTCCCATTAGAAATTAAAGGAAGTTTTTTTCTGCAAAATGAAGCTGCTTTCTAACATAGTTTCCGTTTAAGTCACTTTTTTAATAATGGTTATTAATAGTAACAATTTATGTACAATATAAAAGAACGGCTTTTAGGAGCCGCTCTAATCATTAATTGTCTTTACTCTTAACTTTAAATTTATTTACCTCTGCAGTTAATTCTTCTGCGAGCATTTGCAAGTCTTTTGAAGAGGCAGCAATCAGCTCTGTGGATGCTAGCTGTTCTTGACCTGAAGCAGATATTTCTTCTGTATTAGCAGCAAATTCCTCGGCTGAGTCCGTCATCTGCTGGATTTGCTCTGAAATACCTCTCGATTTGCTATTTATTGAATTTATATGAGCAGCTGTCTGCTTGAAGTTATGAACAATCCCGTCATAGGTGATTTTAATGTTAGTGAATGCTTCTTCCGTTATCTTTAATGCATCTTTTTGCTCATCAATTAAAGTATGTGCTTTATTAATATGTGAAACAGCTTCGTTTGTTTTTTCTGTTGTATCATGAATAATACCTGTAATTTCCTTCGCTGCTCTTGAGGATTCCTCGGCTAGATTTCTGATTTCCTCGGCTACCACACCAAACCCTCTGCCAGCTTCTCCTGCTCTTGCTGCTTCAATGGCTGCATTCAATGCAAGCAAGTTCGTCTGTTCCGCAATATTCTTAATGACTGCTACGAAATTGCCAACTTGTCCAATCATTGTGCTTAATTCATGGATAGAGGATGTTGCTTCTGCTGACACAGAGATATTTTCATCCATCTTATTGCCTTGCAGTTCAACAGTGTTTTGACCTTCGACAATTGAATCAATGGATGCTGCTGCCTTATCGGCACCTGCAGAAGCCTCCGTCGTTATAGTTTCCATCAGACCGACCACCTCAAGCAATGTCGAGTTCACTTCACTTATTGTTTGAGCTTGACTATTGTTTCCAACTGCAATTTCTTCAATAGTTGCTACTACTTGATTAATATTTCTCGCATTTTCCTCTGTGTTTTTCGTAAGACTGCTCGAATGAGCTGCAACTGTTGACGAAACATACTTCAATTGAGTTGCCATTGACTTTAGCGAATTTCTGGTTTCAAGCAGGGCTCTTGCCATTTCTCCGGTTTCATCCTTTGATGCAAGTGTACGGCCAAAAATACTTTCATCCTCACTCAATTCAAGCTCTGATGTTTTTTGGGCTATTTCTGTCAGTTGGACAATTGGCTTCGAAATCAATTTCCCAAAGAAGTAAGACAAGATAACACCAAGCACGATAGAAACGGCAAGTCCTATGAGTACTTGCGTTGGCGGCAAATGGCCAAGCAGCCCGCTTTGCGCTTGCTCAGCACCTGTTCCCTCTGTATTGCTTCCTTGGCTGCTGCTCATAAAGAGTGAGGCACAAACATTGATCGCTGCCACAAACATCGAATTAATTAATGATAATATAATAATTTTTGTAGATATCTTTTTCACAGTAATTTCCCCTAATCTTTTTATTGTCGGTTTGTTATAGGACTTACTATAGAAGAGAAATCTTAAAATTCCCTTAAGCTAGTTATAAACTCCTGAATAAAAAGACCTACAACTAACTTTTTTTCTTATAATCCTGTTTTTTTGTTATAGTTAATGAAATAAACTTTTTAATAGCTTAATACAGGAGGGTAACAAATCGTGATAAGACCTATTCAAGAAAAGGATTTGCCCCAGATTCTAAACATCTATAATGATGCAATCCTTAATACAACTGCAGTGTATACATATAAACCAGATACTTTAGAAAACAGACGCATATGGTACGAACAAAAGATGAAAGACGGCTATCCGGTGATTGTGTATGAACTTGACGATAAGGCAGTTGGTTTCGCAACCTTTGGACCATTCCGAGCTTGGCCTGCTTATAAGTACTCTATCGAACATTCGGTATATGTTGACAATAATTATCGAAGAAAGGGTATTGGCGCAGCACTATTGAAGGAGATTATCTCAATTGCTACTGAAAAGGAATATGCCACATTGATTGCGGGTATAGATGCAGCGAACGATAAAAGCATAGCATTGCATGAGCATTTCGGTTTTGTCCACTCAGGCACGATTGAGAAAGCTGGTTTTAAATTCGATAGATGGCTGGATCTTGCTTTCTATCAATTACACCTGCCAGGACCAAATAATCCAGTCGGCGAATAAGACATAATAACAGGCTTTTAGGATAAAAATTCTTAAATGGAGGTTAAGTCCATGTTAATAGGTCATATTGAAGAAATTGTCCGTCATCCTGTCAAATCCTTTCGTGGCGAAAGTGTACAAGCAACAAATGTGATGGAATACGGCTTGTATGGGGACAGGAGTCACACTTTTAGAGATGACACAAGAAACGACAAATATTTAACCATCACGCAATTTCCAGAGATGGTCCGTTATGCAGCCAAATTTGCAGGCGTGGAATCGACTCAAGAGTACCCAAAAGTGGAAATAACAACACCTGAAGGAAAAGTGTTGGAATGGGGAGACCCAGCTCTTCTCTCTGAACTGGAGGAGAAATCCAAACGAAAGGTTTCTTTTTTATCCTATACACCTGAGAATGTCCCACTAGGAGCCATTGAAGAGGAGCATGTTCAGCTTGTGACAGACGCCTCCCTTGATAAACTCCATGAGCTATGGGGAGAATCAGTTGATCAGCGCCGCTTCCGTCCTAATCTTGTACTTTCTTTGAAGGACAAGATTCCGTTCATTGAAGAAAGCTGGTTCGGCAAACAGATAAAAATCGGCTCAGAGGTCGTACTGAGATTGAACAGGCATTGTGAAAGATGCATGATTATTACAGTGGACCCTGACAGTTCAGAAAAAGCTCCTTCTCTTCTTAAAACCGTTTATAAGGAAAGAAAAAATAATTTTGGCATCTATGCTTCTGTAATTAAAACAGGAAAAATTCATGTTGGAGATGAAATATATTTGGTTGATTGAAGGCTAACAAACTGCATCTATCTAAAAGATGCGGTTTTTTTGTGTCTTTCCTTCCAATCCTGTTCATATCTTTAATTGATTATGTCTAAGGGAGGGAAATGAATGAAAGCTATTGTTTCAAACAAATATGGTACACCAGATAGTCTCCAATTATTAGAAGTAGAACGAGCTGTTCCTAAGGAAGGGGAAGTGCTTGTAAAGATTCAAGCTGCCTCTCTCAATTACGGCAATCTTGTTTTACTGAGTGGCACTCCCTTTCTTGCCCGCTTCGCCTTCGGTTTGTTTAAACCAAAATATACGATTCCTGGGGGAGATATTGCAGGGATTGTGGAAGCTGTTGGCATGGGAGTTACACAATTTAAGAAGGGAGATGAAGTATTCGGCGATCTTTCTCAAAGTGGTTGGGGCGGCTTTGCAGAATATGTCTCAGTTCCAGTCAAAGCATTGGTACATAAGCCAGCAAATATCTCCTTTGCGGAGGCTGCTGCTGTTCCGATGGCAGGAACGACCGCATTACAGGCGTTGCGACATAAGGGAGTAATTCAGCCAGGGCAAAAGGTGTTAATTAATGGGGCATCTGGCGGTGTAGGCACCTTTGCTGTGCAAATCGCCAAAGCATTTGGTGCAGAAGTTACAGGTGTATGCAGCACTGGAAATGTGGAGATACTCCAAGCAATTGGTGCAGATCATGTTATTGATTATAACAAGGAAGATTTTACTCAAAGCTCCGACAAATATGATCTTATCCTTGCAGTAAATGGATATCAGCCAATTCTTTCTTATATGCGGGCATTGAAGGACCATGGAAGATATATTATGGTCGGCGGCCAAGGGAAACAGATGAGTGAAGCCATGATGCTTGGTCCTTGTCTTTCCGTCACAAGCAGTAAAAAGCTGGGCAATATGCTGCAGCGGGCAAACCAGGAAGATTTGCATTTACTCAAGGAGCTTCTTGAAGAGGAAAAGCTGCAACCGATTATTGATAAACAATTTAAGCTGAGCGAAGTACCTGAAGCATTTCGGTATTTTGCAGAAGGTCACGCCAAGGGAAAAGTTGTTATTACAATGTCAGAAGACTAGAGAACGCTGCAAAGCGTTCTCTTTTAAAAAAAGATGGAAATAGCACTGTAAACAAGCAGCAATGCCATCACGATATTGAACTGGCTCTTATATTTGGACAAGAACCTTTGAAACATGCTGCCAAACAAACTCCAGCTGAATGTGCTTAAAAACCCAACAAAAGCAAGTATCACAGCAAACAGCAGCAAACTAAGCTGAGATTGATAGTATGGAAGAATAAATGTTGCGATGACCGTTATCCCGTACAGTATCCCTTTTGGGTTAATGAACTGCAGCAGCATTCCTGCCAGGAAGCTGTTATTCTTGTCTTCTTCCTTTTCACCTCCATTATCCTTGCTGGAAACAATTTTATAGGCTAGATACAACATATAGACTGCACCAAGTATCGTCATTACAAACTCAATCTTAGGCATAAAGCTTTTCAGCATTAAATTAAAATAGCTGCAGATAAGCATAATCACAAAGAAACCGGCACTTACACCTGCACAGAAGCCAATGGTTTTCTTCAGCCCATATTTGTTGGCAAAAGCCATTGCCATTATATTATTAGGGCCAGGAGTAAAACTAGTTACAGTCACGTACAGCAAAAACGATAACAACGGCATACTTTTTCTCCCCCTTTATATGTATGTTATAATGTACATATTAGACAATATAACGATTTACGTTTTATTGTACAATACGGTCGCTATATTGTACATATGACAGGAGTGTTTTTTATGGAAGAAATTCAGCTTATTTTGGCAAAAAACTTAAAAGCGATTCGGGAAAAGAAAAAGCTTAGTCTTGAAAAAACCGCAGACTTGACCGGAGTAAGCAAAACGATGATTGGCCAGATTGAAAGAGGGGAATCTAGTCCAACACTTAATACTATTTGGAAAATCGCCAATGGCTTAAAAATCTCCTTCACCTCTCTTATTCAGCACCAGCAGCCTGAAGCAAAGGTTGTGAAAAGAGACGAAGTGCAAGTCCTATCAGAGGATGATGGCAAGTACAACATCTATCCTTACTTTCCATTTGAAGAAGATAAACGCTTTGAGATTTACTCAGTAGAAATCAAAAAGGGCGGCTATATAAGTGCCGAGGCACATCAGGAAGGTACGGTAGAGTATATTACCGTTTTTGATGGAGAGCTGACAGTTCGGGTAAATGACAATGATTACTTAATATCTGCCGGTGACTCCATCCAGTTTAATGCAGACAAACCTCATACGTATCATAACTCAGGAGATAAGCTGACAAAGCTCAGCATGACTATATACTATCCTGGATAACCTAGCCGCCTCCTTATTGGGATGCGGTTTTTTAACATAAAATCCATGCTTGTCCTCCTACAGCTACCCATGTCATTCTTTATTACTTGAATAAAATGATAAGTGAATAATGAAAAAGGAGGATTTCTTATGAGCAAAGTATGGTATCCAGGTGAAGGGGATAATGACCAAAGCAATAAATCCAAATCTCGTTCTGGTGACAGTGACAGCCGCTCTGATGCGAATGTGGATTTCGAAAGTGACAATCGCTTAAAATCAGACACAAATGTAGACAACGACAATGATTTAAAAAACATCGACAAAAATACGAATGTCGCTAAAGTCAGCCGTTCTGGCAATGCAAAAATTGATCTTTGCATCGATGTTGAATCTGATTCAAAAGCTCGCGTTCGTTCTCGTTCAAAAGCGAATGCTGATTCTGATCAGGATCAGGACAACGATCAAGACAACAGCCAAGATCAAGACGAAGATTAATAATTGTGAGACGAGAATGGTCAAGCCCATTCTCGTTCTTTCGCAGTAAAGGAGGGGTAATCATGTATCCAAACCGCAAGCCAAGAGGCAGAGATAACATGAACTATGAGTTTCGCAACAACGGTCATACAGAGCTTGATGCGAATGCGGCGCAAATTGGGGAAAGCGGAAACTCAGATGTAGATGTTTATGTAAATGTTGAGGTTAATACAAACCCGATTGCCTACGCAATGCTATGTTCCTTATTGGCTACTAGACAAATAACAAGACCAGAATTTGATGAAGCAATAAAGCATTTAGACAGACTGATGAAAGAAACAAACAACAGCAATAACAGTACAGGAAGACTGCAAGGTCCTCCGCCGAGAAACCGCTAATGAATATCTCATAAAAAAAGAATTAACCTGTCACGAAATAACGTTAATTCTTTTTTTATTTGCTTTATAAGTTAAATTTAGTAGCCGCGTCGATTTCCTTTTTTGACGTTCTCCCAATCTACCTCAATATTTTCTCTGACCTTTTTCAGGAGTTCATAAAGAACCTCTGTTTGTTCATGAGACAATCCAGCAAGTGCAGTTTTGTCTGAATGATCTGCCTCCCTTTTTAGAAATGGATATACCTCCATTCCTTTTTCTGTAGGAAACAGCAGCTTGTTTTTTTTATTTGTCTCATCCTGTCTTTTTTCTATAAAGCCGTTCATTTCAAGCTTTTTAATAGCTCTGGCTGCAGTCGTGCGGTCAACTTTTATCATTTCTGCCAGCTTTTCTTGAATGATTCCCGGATTCTCGTATATTCGGACAAGGTATAAATATTGGCCCTTCGTCAAATCGTATTCCTTAAATTCAATATTGCTGATAGAATCAAGTGCTCTGGCAATCATGCCAACTTCACGAAGAATTTCCTTCATAAAAATAATAAACCTCCAATAATTGTTGTATTTACAACAATATATTTTTCCTATACACTGTTTAAAGATGATAAATAAATTATGACTTGTTTCTCATAATAAATCCAGAAAGGAATGAATAGCGATGGAAGCAAAAAAAATTACAACAACAGACGAACTAGAGCAGGCATTACATATAAGAAGGACAGTATTTGTGGAGGAACAGGGTGTTCCGTTAGACGACGAATACGATGAATTCGATAAACTTGATGGTAAATGTGAGCATATTCTTGTTTATTATCATAATGAGCCAGTCGGCACTGGACGGGTTAGATCGGTTGAAGGCTACGGCAAACTAGAAAGAATCTGTATCTTACAGGAATACCGTAAATTTGGTCTTGGGAAAGTTATTATTGCCAAGCTTGAAGAAATCGCCGCAGACCGAGGAGATTTAAAGGTAAAGCTGCATGGCCAAACACACGCAGAGGGCTTTTATAATAAGCTAGGCTACGAAACTTCTTCCGATGTATTTATGGAAGATGGCATCGCTCACGTGTTGATGGTGAAAAATATCGCAGAAAAGAGCCAGTCATCATGAACTGGCTCTTTCTTTGCTAGTTAGTTTATATTTTACAGCCTGTATGTCTGTTTTCCCGTTATAAGCAAAAAAACGGATATCCTGACTGTTTTGATCTGGGAATATTCTTGCAGTGAACACTTCTGCTCCGTCGTTCACAAATACCTCAACAGAAGAAACATCCACAAATATTCGGAAGGAAATTTTGTCTGTTTCTACTAAACATTTTCGGACCGCTCCATATTGTATGCCTGCTGCTTGCCCAGACTCGCTTCTGTCAAAAATCACTTTTTTCTCCTGCATGTCATATTTCAGGACTGTTTTCTCCTTGTCACTAGCTCGAAGCTCTATACCGAACTGCTCTGCCGTAAAATTGGAAAACTCTGCAGATAATTCATAGACATCACCAGCAAATCCTTCTATCCCCTTCGTCTCGTTATCTATTGTTATATGAGCTTCTGTTTCTTCCCCTCTAAGCAGCTCCAATTCCTTAACTGGATTTTGCCATAGTCGCCCGTTCTTAACAGTCAGTTCGCGCGGCAATGTTAAACAATGGGCCCAGCCGTTACTGTCTGTCGGATACTCTATTTCAGGCAGACCCATCCACCCTACTAATATTCTTCTGCCGTCAGGTGCTTCCATTGTCTGTGGTGCATAAAAGTCAAACCCTCTGTCTAATTCACGAAACCCACTGTGCACAAGCGTCCGCTCTTGAACATTCAGCCTGCTGCCGAGCACATAGCCTGATTGATAAATATTATGATAGCTGTCTCTGTCTCTCTCCAAGCCCTGTGGACAAAACAGCAGCACACCATGATTATCTAATTCGAAATAATCCGGACACTCCCACATATATCCGAATTCATTAAGGCCTATATCTACTTCGCCTTCTAAGTCCCATTCCAGCAAATTCTGCGAACGATACAGCATAATTGTACCTGTCTCGTTTTTACGCTGTGCTCCAATCACAGCAAAAAAACAATCATTATCTTTCCAAACCTTAGGATCACGGTAATGATCCGTATACCCGTTAGGAACTGCAGGAATCACTGGTTTTTCAAGCTTTTTAATTTGTCCCTCCTTATTCATGACAGCTAATATCTGATAAGGATGTCTTACCCAGTTCTCGTCACGGTTGTTTCCAGTATACATAAGGAATAATTCGCCGTTATGCTCGATTCCGCTGCCTGAGTAAACACCGTGACTGTCAAACTCATTTGTCGGCTCAAGCGCAACGCCGACATTTTCCCAGTGAACGAGGTCCTTTGATTTAGTATGATACCAGTTCTTTAATCCATGAACAGGACCAAGGGGAAACCATTGATAGAACAAATGATATTCACCATTATAATAGGAGAAACCGTTTGGATCATTGAGAAGCCCTGTCACAGGCTGAATATGAAAGGTTTGTCTCCAGTTACACTGCTTGACGAGATTTTCAAGTTTCCTCCGTTCTGTCTTTGAGGCATCCTCCCATCTTCTGTACCGTTGTTCTCTGCTCCAATTCATTGATGCTTCACTCCCTAAAAAGAAAGGAGACAAGAGTCCCCTCCTATGCTTATCGATTTTTTATGCAACGATGCCTTCTTTTTTTACACTCGCTTCCTTTTTAGCCGCTCTTTTCGCCAATACGATGGTTACCGTAAATCCGACTACAAATGCGACTGCCATTCCAATAATATAAGGCACAATTTTATCTGGACGAATGGAGATGATGCCAGGCAATCCAGCAGCACCTAATGCGACTGCCTTCACTTTAAACAAAGTAACAAAACCAGAACCAACTGCAGACCCTACGATAGCACCAATAAACGGATACCTTAATTTCAGGTTTACCCCAAACATCGCCGGCTCTGTAATACCAAGCAATGCAGAGATGCCCGCAGCAGAAGCTGTTCCCTTAACTTTTGCATCCTTTGTTAGCTTCAAGACAGCCAATGTTGCTGCACCTTGAGCGATGTTAGACATGGTAGCAATCGCAAACAAGAAGGAGCCGCCTGTTTTTGCGATATCTGCTAACAGTTGAGTTTCAACAGCAATAAAGCTGTGATGCATGCCAGTGATAACGATCGGTGCATACAAGAGGCCGAAAATTAACCCGCCGATTACTCCTGTTGTGTCATACATCCAGACAATGCCATCAGTAAGAAGATTTCCAGCCGTTCTTGTTAACGGGCCGACTAACGTAAATGTCAAAAAACCAGTAATAAAAATAGATAAAAGCGGTGTCAATAAGTTATCCAAAGCCGAGGGCACAATCCTTCTGAGATATGTTTCAATCTTAGCCAAAATAAACGATGCTGCAAGTACAGGCAGCACTGTTCCTTGGTAAGCTACCTTCTCAATCTCCAAACCGAATATATTCCAGACAGGCACTTCATTTTTCAGCATGGCATCTGCATAATTATAGCCATTCAGCAAATCCGGATGAACCATCAGCATACCAAGTGCTGCTCCGAGATAAGGATTTCCTCCAAACCGCTGGGTAGCAGAAAAGCCAATCAGAATTGGCAGAAATACAAAGGCAGCGTTTGCAAAAGTATTAATAAGTGCAGCTAAATCTGCCATGTTTGGATATGCATCAACCAATGATTTGCTCTCTATAAATAAATCTTGAGCAGTCAGGACATTATTTAGTCCCATTAGTAAACCGCCGGCAACAATAGCTGGAATAATCGGCACAAAAATATCAGACAGCATTTTCACAAATCGCTGAATCGGATTAAGCTTCTTTGCTCCAGCCTCTTTTACTTCCTTCGTCGACATTTCTGAAAGACCTGTCATCCCTGCAAAATGCTTATACACTTCATTAACAGTGCCTGATCCTAAAATAATTTGATATTGACCGCCTGTAGAGAATGTTCCCTTCACCACATCCATCTTATCAAGCACATCTTGATTAACTGCTGATTCATCATGCAGTACTAAACGAAGCCGTGTTGCACAGTGAGCTGCTGCAGACACATTCTCTTTTCCGCCGATTGCCGCGAGAATTTCTTCTGCGATTTTTTTATGGTTCATTTTACGTTCCTCCCTATTATATCCGGCAATATAGAACCGGTTCCAAAATTACACAAAAAGTAAAACCGTTTAAGGAACCGGTTCCAAATAAAAGCTTAAAAAAATATGATTCTAACGAAACCGATTATAAATTTCATTGGAATCGATTTCATTAGAATTATAATTCATCATGCTAGATTGTGTCAACGCTTTCTCTTTTAATTATTTCAAAATTCATTGTTGTCAGTATTTCTACTGGCCGCTCATGTACTAGCTCCACCATATTAACTGCGGCCTTTTTCCCTGCTTCTTTATAATGAAATTTTGCTGTTGTAATGCCAGGATGAATGGCTTCCGTGACATCATAACCGCCAAAGCCAGTAACAGACAAAGTATCTGGTACAGCTATCCCCAGTTTGTATGCTGCCTTCAGACAGCCAAGGGCAATATTGTCTGTAGCACAAACGACAATACTCTGGTTGGAATTTCTTAAGATTTCCATGGCGGCAGCTTGGGCAGCAGGAATATTAAATTCTGTCTCATAATAATGGACATCAATATCTTCCTTCCCCTCCAATGCTTTTGTAAAGCCTTGTTTTCGTTTTATTCCAACAGCAATATCAAGCTCTGTCACTCCTAAGTAAGCAATGTTGCGATGCCCCTTTTCCAGCACATATTGCCCTATTGCCATACCGGCATGATAATCATCATGAATAACACTATGAATTTCCTCATGCTCCTGACCTATTAATAAAACTGGAATATTCACATCAGCTATTGCTTGAAGATGCCTGTCCGTAATCACGGTCGCAAGCAAGATAATACCCGCCATCTTCTGGTTTGCCAGGCTGTATATACTCTCAATTTCCCTGTCTAAATCTTGGCTCGTATTGGATATTAACATCTGATAGTTCAGTTCTTTCAAGCGCTCATCGATTCCAATCAACGTCTGTGATGACGCAAAAGAATCCAGCCTTGGAACAATCGTGCCAATGATATTTGTCTTTTTTGCTTTTAAACTTTGAGCAAAAGGGTTTGGCGTGTAGCCAGTCTCTCGAATTGCCTTTTCAATCTTCTTCCTTGTTGCCTCTCCGACAGAGCCTCCATTCAGGTAGCGGGATACCGTGCTTTTGGCGACTCCGGCGATTTTAGCAATATCCGCAATGGTCCGAATCATTAATTTACCAACCTCATAATTGTATTTATGGTTATATTATATACTACTTATTCAAGCTTTTTGGGCAGCTGTTTCAAATTTAAGCCTAGACCCCTACATTACTGCCTGTTAATTGATTCACGAAATCTTTTTATATCACTGACTGGAGGAGCTCCAAACATTCTGCTGTATTCTCTGCTGAATTGGGATGGACTTTCATAGCCGACTTGAAAAGCCGCTTCACCTGCTTCCATCGGTTCAGATAACAAAAGCTTCCGTGCTTCCTGCAGCCGAATCATCTTTTGATACTTTAATGGGCTCATTGCTGTCACTTGTTTAAAATAATGATGGAAAGAGGAAACACTCATTTTAGCTATTTTTGCAAGCATATCTATCCGAAGCGGCTGGTTATATTCCTCATTGATTATGCGGATTACCTCTTTGATTGCCTGCGCTTGACTTCCCATTACTGCAAACTCTCTCATTTGATCTCCGTCTTCATTATTCCAAATTCTATAAAGAATTTCTTTTTTATAAAGAGGTGCCAGTGCTGAAATGTCTTGGGGCGTATCAAGCAAGCCTATCAGCCTGATAACTGCATCGAGTATATTGGATGTTGTCTTATTCACCATGATGGCTCTTTGTGCGGGAAATGAGTGATCTTGCTTCATCTTAATAACATCGAGAATCTCTTCTGTTGTGAAGCGGAGTTTGACTCCTAGATAGGGGCTGTCACTCGTCGCCTTCATGATTTTCCCTGTTATCGGCAGATGGACAGAGGCAATAAGGTAGTGATTGGGGTCATAATGAAAGATGTCATCCTCCAGCATCACGATTTTTGAGCCTTGGGCAATAAAGCAGACAGACGGCTCGAACAAGGAATGAAGAGGCTCTGATAAAGTCGATGAGCGGATAAAGCTCAATGTATCAATTTCCGCATCAAATGTCCCATCCCTATTTGTATGTTTTTCAATTAAAGTCACTAACTGCTGCTGCCTGTCTTTCATGCCATTCACCGCCTTTTTTATATATTTTAACGTTTATTTGGAGAAATAGGCAAAAATAATAGACGATTCAGCTATCTCGTTATTCGTAACTTTATTTATAATTTAGAGGAAAATAGAGCTTGGAGGAATAAATGATGACAAACTTACAGGATAAAGTCGCAATAATTACAGGCGCATCAAGAGGAATAGGCGCTCAAAGTGCAATAAAATTAGCAGAACTGGGAGCTAAGGTTGTTGTTAATTATGCTAACAGCCCACAAGCAGCAGAGGCAGTGACCTCATCTATCATGGAAAAGGGCGGCCAGGCGATAGCTGTTAAAGCAGATGTGAGCAGCCTTAAGGAAATAGAGTATTTATTTGAAACGACCATTAGCCATTTCGGCAAGGTCGATATCCTTGTGAATAATGCAGGTATCATGCATACCATTCCAATCAGTGAAGTGACAGAGGAACAATTTGACCAACATTTTGCGATTAATGTTAAAGGCACCTATTTCGCCTGCCAACAAGCCTTTAAGCATATGGCACCGAACGGACGAATCGTTAATTTCTCTACTTCTGTTGCAGGAGTAATGTTCCCAGGCTACAGCATTTATGCAGCTACTAAAGGGGCTGTTGAACAAATCAGCAGACAGCTGGCCAGAGAATTTGGACCAAAGAATATAACGATAAATACAATCGCCCCAGGTCCGACAACAACAGAACTATTCTTGGAAGGAAAAACTCCCGAACAATTGCAGGCATTAAAAGGAAACAACGCCTTCGGAAGATTCGGAGAAACAAACGATATCGCCGATGCATTAGCCTTTTTAGTAAGTGACGAATCCCGCTGGATTACAGGACAAACAATCCGTGTTAATGGCGGTATGATTTAGAATATTGAAAAGAAAAGATAGAGGTAGTGCTCTATCTTTTCTTTATACAGACTTCCTCTTCTAATTGAAAACAATTCTCATTTATGATACGTTTGTTGTAAATAATTTGAAGAGAAGGTGGCTAACTTGTATTACGTTGAAACATACACAGCAACGAAAAAGGAATCTAAGGAACTTATCAGTAAACTGCATACATACTTCCATCAATATAATAGTCAGTTCTTATTCAATAGAATTTACCGGCGGAAACTGACTTTCTCCACTGAAGAAAAGAGTCAGCTATGGAATGTCCTTGTGATGATGAAAGCAGCAGATGGGAAGCAATATGAACATTTTAAAAATGTTTTCAAGGACTATCATACACTGTTAATCAGACAAGAAAGCATGCTGCCAACACCAGGCTCCTTCCTCCCTTCTAACGAAAAGAACGGCTTCATACATATCGTTGAATACGTTCATGTTCAACCCGATTATCTAGCAGAATTTAAAGAAATAATGATTCACAATAATGGCCCTGCTATGGAGCATATTATCCAATCAAAAAAGTGGTGCAAGGAATTTATCGCCCTTGAAACGGCAGAAGTATTATTCCATAAGGCTGATTATCCCGCATGGAATCAAATCCATCTAATCGCAATGCTTCCATCTGGAGTTTTTCACTTCAAAAAAGACTTTAATGAAGGGTTAATAAAAGTAAACGCTCCGAACTTTGCCGAAAACTTTGAAAGACTTGGACAAATTCGGAAGTTTACTTCAAAGGTAAGTGCAGCCCGCGAGTTATAATTAATTACGTCAGCTGCCCTCCATATTTAAAATTCTCCTGTACGCTCATTAAATGCTATAATTTAATATATTGCTATTTTCATTTTGACAAGATAACAGGAGTTTTTGTATGAATGTAAACAATGTATTGCCTCATTTACATAAAGAACTGCTTCACGGAATGTATTTTGACTATGATGATACCAGCACGAAATTTCTAGACATTATTACGATTACAACCAGTCTATTCTTATTTGCGCCAGAGATAAAAAAAGGCCAAAAAGATCTTTCCATTACCATTCCCGTTTTTCATTATTCTGTTTGGGAGAAGGAAAAAGCTGCGGCAGAAGCGTTTTTTTCCTGGATGACAGACACGCATGTGTCACTTCAATTTACAAATAACATTCCGCCAGATACGGAAGAAGGATTCTTATTGTCATTGCCAGCCTATCAAAACATTGCATTGTTCTATGATGATATCGAATCAATTGCCGGCATAAATCACCAGTTAGTATGTGATTATATACGCATTCCCAACAAAAATAATGAAAAAACAAAACAGCAGAAACTAGCTGCTTTTTTAAGAAAGACAGCATCCGATTCGAGCGAAATAATAAATATAGATATTAAATTACTCAACAAAAGAAAATCCAAAACTACTCCTGCGGCCATTTCCTTAGTATTGGCGATAGCTGCTGCCAAAGCCTATTTTAACGGCGGAACAAAAGTATATTATTATCAAAGCCAAAAGATAGATGCAGATTCTCTAAACCTAGCTAAGACTGCTCATCCGAAAACATATCAACTGCTGAATGCACTTTATCAATGCATTTCTGCAGATATGCAGATTGAGACACCCCTCTTGCATAAAACGAGGATAACTGTCCTCAAAGAAATGCCTAAAGAGCATAAATTACAAATTAAAAATACAAATGAATGTTTGAGAATGAAAAGAAAAACAGCATTAGCGGCTGCAAATACTCCTTGTGGCATTTGCACAGCTTGCTTCCAACGAAAGATTGCCTTAGCTGCAGCAAACAGTGAAGTATATGATGGTTTTTACCAATATGACTATGGCCAAAAGATAGCCGAAATAACGGACGAACACGATCAACAAATTTATCGAGACACTCTGGAATTAATGGAAACTCTCAGTCAGGAACGAAAAACCACAGAAGAAGACGAGTATTTAGCTGATGATCTTAGGTCAGCTTTTGCGTGTTTTGTTGATAGGTATAATCCGTACTGAAACCACGAAATCTAATAAACTCAAAGACCTCCTTTTTCGGAAGGTTTTATTCTAGGCTCCCTTTGCCCTTAAAAAATGTAAATCTAGCAAAAAAGAGCCGCCAAACGGCAGCTCTTTTGTTTAAAAAATGGTCGGAACCATTCCGCCATCCATACGGATTGGTGATCCTCTAAATGCAGATGCATAGGGACTGCATAGGAATGTGGCTAATCGTCCTATTTCAATCGGTCTGATAAATCGCTGTATTTCTGATTGAGGCAAATTAGTGACCATAAATTGTGTTTCTTTTTCTGTAAAGGTCATGTTTTCATCACTGTAAATACCCTCAATTATAGCTTGCACATTTTCAGAAAGTGTTGGTCCAGGCATAATGGTATTGACTGTAACTTCTGTACCTTTTGTTAGAAAAGACAAGCTTTTTGCTAATGATAGCAGCATTGATTTTGTCATACAATACTGTGGCATTTGTCCAGAAGGCATTACGGCTTCTTCACTAGCAATAAAAATGATTCGGCCATCATTTTTATTCAGCATTTTTGGAAGATAATGTTTACAAAGCCCATTTGCAGCTAATACATTCGTTTCAAAGTATTTTTGCCAGACTTCATCTGTAACATCTTCGTATTGCATGATTTCGTATATCCCCATATTGTTAACTAAAATATCGACATTAGGATATTTCCTAAATAGTTCCTCTCTTTGTTGCACATCGACAATATCAGCTGCAGCATTTTGAGGGGAAGTTAACGGGAATTCTGATTTAATTTCCTGTACAGTTCGTTCTACCTCGTCATAGTTGCGGCCATTGATGAGAACATTAACTCCTTCTTTAGCCAATTCTTTTGCTATTGCTTTCCCGATTCCTTTTGTTGAGCCTGTAACTAAAGCGGTTTTATTTACTAATTCCATTTCCAAGATACATTTCTCCTTTAAGTAGGTTATCCTTGTCGTTCGTCTATAAGTGCATGTTCAGTACGCCAATTTAAAGGAGTGTCACCTTCCCAACAACGGAAGGCACGATAGAACGAGCTATGGTCTTTATATCCAACGAGAAAAGCGACTTCTTTAATATCTAGGTCAGGATCAGCCAAGTACTGTCGTGCCTGTTCATGACGGACTTCCTTTAAGAGATCCTTAAAGCTGGTTTTTTCATCAGTAAGCCGTCGCTGTAAGGTACGTTCGCTCATGCCCAACTCACTTGCAACATCTTGTATGTCAAGTCGTTCTCCTGTTAAATTGCGTTTTAAAATCCACTTAACTATCTCCGTTATTGAGTGACTGTGGCGCTGCTCCTCCAATGTTTGCTCCAATACTGGTGTTAGTATCTGCAGTAATTCAGCATTATAGGAAGTAAAAGGACGATCAAGATCTTCTCTTTGCAATATCAGTCTATTATGTTTTGCTCCGATATGGATCGGGCAACCAAAATAATCTTCCAGTGCTTGGACTTGACCAAAATAATGTGTAAATTCTACTAAGCTCGCTTTTATAGGATATCCGGTGCCTCTTCGTCCTAGTTCCAGTAAAAACGCAAGTGTTGTTCCGACAAGCAGGGCTGGTCCTGCTTGCTCGGTTTCCAACCATTTCAGTTCAATTACACAATTTGTATCTTGTTCCACAATGCGTAATTTTTCAGGAGGGCACATTTCTTTGTAACGCGCCATTCTGTTAAGCGCATCCCGATAATCACGGGCATGGTAAGCAGCCAGTACAGATGGGGGATACTGTGTTGTTTCAAATACTGTCGGAAGCTGCAACATGCCAGCTTCACTATCACCGATCATATCGGAATATGCTTGCCATAATGCATAATATTGTTCAACAGTGACAACTGATTCACTGATTACAGTCAGCGGCATTTTTGCTTTTCGAACTAAATCCTGCGCATTAAATCCTAGTTTTTTTAATCCAGTCCAAAGTCCATCCGGTATTCTAATACGAGTATTTGCAGTCATATTTATTTACACCTCTCTATCTATCAGCACATTACAGCTAATTCTGTTAACGGGATAGTTATTTCATTTTACTTTTATATTGTCTTACTGTAATTAGCAGGGAACGACAATCAATTAGTCAAAGACGCCAAGAGAAAAAATCTATGTTCATTATATCAATTTCGTTAAAGCTACTTTAACTAAAATTAAGCTCAAACTCAAAAAACGAAGTGTAATTTTAAACTAAATATTACATTAAACTCTAAATCAAGGATGATAAGCGGGAAAATCGTGAACATAAATTTTTGCTTGACCTCAAGAAAACTCTAAGTCATATGATTAAAAAGTACAAAAAAATCTATTATTGGAGTGAAGAACATGAAAGTAAGAAGACTTGGAAATAGTGAGTTGGAAGTATCATCCATTGGCCTAGGGTTGATGGGGATGTCACCAGGAATATATGGTCAGACAAATGATGAGGAATCAATTAGAACGATTCATACTGCAATGGAATTGGGTGTGACATTATTAGATACGGCAGATGTTTATGGAAATGGTCATAATGAAAGTTTGCTCGGCAAGGCTTTGCAAGGTAAACGAGATAAAGCAATTGTTGCTACTAAGTTTGCTTATACAACAAATTATGAAAAAATCGTCGGTCACCCTGATTATATCCAAAAAGCTGTTGATGACAGTCTGCGCCGATTAAATATTGACTATATTGACCTTTATTATCAACATCGTGTCGATCCAAATGTTCCGATTGAGGAGACAATCGGCGCAATGTCCGATTTAGTTACGGCAGGAAAAGTTCGAGCAATTGGATTATCCGAAGCATCAGTTGATACCATAAAACGGGCACACAACATACATCCTATTTCTGCATTACAAACAGAATACTCCTTGTGGAGCAGAGATATTGAGGAGGAAATCTTACCTGTTGTAAGATATCTAGGAATTACACATGTAGCTTACAGTCCATTAAGCAGAGGGTTTATAACCGGAGAAATAAGTAATTTCAAAGATTTTGGCGATGATGATTTGCGCAGATTTATGCCGCGGTTCCAAGGGGAGAACTTCCAAAAAAATCTTGATATAGTCAGTGAAATTCAGAATATGGCTAAAGAAAAGAATGTTACACCTTCTCAATTAGCTATCGCTTGGACAATTGCAAATGGTGCCCTGCCAATCCCTGGGACAAAGCGTCAAAAATACTTAGAGGAAAATGTCGGCGCTTTAGAAGTCGAATTAACTCCTCAAGATTTAGTACGTCTTGACAGTATAAATCCCAAAAATACGGTCTATGGAAATCGCTATGATGATAATAATATGAAGGATCTTAGTCTGTAAGTTTTTATGGGCACTACTCTTTTACGCAGTGCCCTTTTATTATGGCAGTATCTTTAAATCTTTTTCATGAATATCATAAAAAGCTAATTTATAATTTATTTTCTCCAGATAGCTATAAGTTTCTTGCAGCTGTTCTTCTACTTTTTTCTTATGCTTAAGCATCATTTCTTTTCTTTCCCTAATAGAGGCCTTGCCATACTGTGTTAATTCCACATATTTCTTCATTTCACTCAGCGGCATATTCGTTGCACGCAAACACACCATAAAGCTTAGCCACTCTAAGTGATAATCCTCATAAATTCGAATTCCATTATGATCTCTATTAACAGCAGGAACAAGTCCTTCTTTTTCATAAAAACGCAGTGTGTGCGGAGATATTCCTGTTTTTTCAGCAACCTCGCTTATCGTAAGCCCCATATGGCCCCTCCTCTTATACCTCATTCTATTTTCATGTATTTTACTTTATATCTATTTATTTCCGCAATTAAAAGCATATTCCTATAAATATGTTCATATTGAGAAAAGACCTATTAACGAATAATAGGCCTCTCCCTTTCATTCACATAATAATCTTATTACTGCATATACTTCTCCACTAATTCAAAGCATCTTTCTTCCGTAAGATTTCCTAGCACAGCCACGTATTCCAACTCTTCCATCGTACCGCCTTCATATTTTAAAGAAGCCGCTTTTGCAGTACTATCTCTGTATTCAATCCACTTACGCTGTTCATTTCTCAACTGCTCCATTTCGTCAGAAGGCAGTTGCTTCTGTAAGACACCATAAATTTCATTTACTAAGCCATCCCACGTGTCATATCTGTCACCTTCAACCTTTTTCATGGCATATGTTGAGTCATCTTCTGGATTGTTCCGCCGTTCATCCATTTCTTTTTTTGTATCATTTAATTTCTTGAGATACACTTCCTTTTGACTCTCTGCAGTATCATTAGCAGCTGTGTTTTTTTCCGTTTTATTTGTACCAGTATTTTCTTTAGGTGCCTCACCATTTGCTGTTTGAGAACTGCTGTTATGTTCAGCTTGTTTATCTGCTGAATTGCTTGATTCTGTGGATGAGTTATTACAAGCAGCCAAAATCAGTACCGCAACTAAAGAGAAAATCACCTCAAAAGTTTTCATTATGAAAGTCCTCCTTTTATGGAAGTGAATGACGTTCCTCCTTTTATCCCCTTTATTTAACAATATAACAATTACAATTATTGTTAATCAATTTATATGTATATTTCTCGGTTTATTTTTAGAAGCAAGACAGCAGCATAAATAAAAAAGCACCAAACCCCCAACCGGGAATTTGATGCTTCATATCTCTAAGTAGTAAAAAACCACCAAACATATGTATTTGGTGGAGACGGTGGGAGTCGAACCCACGTCCAGAAACATCGGCACTTAAGCTTCTACGAGTGTAGTCAACATATTCGCGATTCGCTCATTCTTATGCCTGCTGACGGGCGTCCGATGAGCTAGCCTGGTTGTTCTCTTCCTTCTTCCTCAGACGGTGGAATCCGGCGTAGCCCACTTAAAGTGAGTCCCTTACCCTACCACATGGGCGATGGAGGGAGGAACCGCTAAGCGCTATTAAGCAGCTAAAGCGAAGTTGTTTTGTTGTTTGCCAGTTATAGGCTTTGACGTTTTAACGAGGCCGATCCCCTCGACTCGCAACCTAAGCTCGAACTATCCCTGTCGAATCCGTAACGTCCCCATAAGGATAAAATCTAGTGATTGTTACATCACTGGATTCACGCTATTTGCGTTAACGTTAGGAAGCTCAAAAATAGGAGCTTTAAGTTATGCTTGTCTTAACGACATAATTTATTATAACATAAACATCCTAGATTTCAATTGTAAGTTTTTGGATTACATTTTTTGTCTATCTCTTAAGGCACGCTCGATGCTGCGGTTTGCTTCTTTGCGCTTTAATGTCTCACGCTTGTCATAGTTTTTCTTACCCTTACCGAGCCCGATTAAAACCTTGGCAAAGCCGTTTTTCATATAAAGCTTCAATGGAACTAGTGCATAACCGATTTCCTTCGTGTCGCCAATCAGCTGGTTTATCTGCTTTTTGTGAAGCAGCAGCTTGCGTGTTCTCAGCGGCTCATGATTATAACGGTTTCCTTGTTCATATGGGCTTATATGCATGCCATACAAAAATACTTCACCGTTATGAACACGGGCATATGATTCCTTCAGGTTAACCCTGCCAGCACGGATTGCCTTAATCTCTGTTCCTTGCAGCACGATGCCTGCTTCATATGTTTCCTCAATAAAATAATCGTGGTTCGCTTTTTTGTTTTGAGCGACTACTTTCCCTTCACCTTTTGGCATTAAAATCCCCTACCTTTATAACCTAATTGTATCAAATTATCTCTGTTCGGACAATTTTGATGAAGTTTATCAAAGGGAAGCAAGATATGCTTCCCTTTCTCAAAAACATTTTAGCGTTTCTTTTTCTTTCTTTTTGCTTTTGGGGCATTTTCATAAAACTTTCTTTCTTTTTTGCCCTTGCGTTTTCCTTCCCCGTTGCTGCCATTGCCATTGCCATTGCGTCCATCTTTGCCGGCCCCAGACTTTCCTTTCCGTGGCGCGCGAGATGTGCTGCCAGTTGAAAATACTTTGCCCTCTTTTTTCGGATCTCTGCGGCGAGTTCCTTTCATGCCGACAATTTCGAAGTCAATGGCACGCTCTTCTTTATTAACATTAACAACACGAACTGTGATCTCATCACCAATACGGAATACTTTGCCTGTTCTTTCACCAATCATCGCAAAATGGCGTTCATCATAGCGATAATAGTCGTCTGTCATATAGCTGACATGTACAAGACCTTCAATTGTATTCTTAAGCTCCACAAACATTCCAAAGTTTGTGACAGAGCTGATGATGCCGTCATATTCTTCGCCGATTTTATCCAGCATATATTCTGCTTTTTTGAGTTCGTCAGTCTCACGTTCTGCTTCAACAGAGCGTCTTTCCATATTGGACGAATGCTCTGCTATGTCTGTCAGCTTGCTGTTCCATTTCTCTTGAGTAGGAGCGCTAATGTCACCTTCTACTAGATATGTGCGAATAAGTCTGTGCACAATTAAATCGGGATAGCGTCTGATTGGAGACGTGAAGTGCGTATAGAACTCTGTTGACAACCCGAAATGCCCTAGACTTTCTGGATAATATTTTGCCTGCTGCATGGAGCGGAGCATAACAGTTGAAATAACCATTTCTTCTGGTGTGCCTTGCACCTCTTCAATAATTTCCTGAAGAGCTCTCGGATGAACTTCATTCGCAGTACCTTTCACGATATAGCCGAAGTTTGTAATAAACTCAAAAAACCTGCGCAGCTTTTCTTCTTTCGGGTCTTCGTGAATACGATAAATAAACGGTACTTGCAGCCAGTGGAAATGTTCTGCTACTGTTTCATTGGCAACAAGCATGAACTCTTCAATAAGGCGTTCTGCAACAGAACGTTCACGAAGGACAACATCCTTTGGCTTTCCATTTTCTTCAACAAGAACCTTTGATTCTTTGAAATCAAAGTCGATTGCTCCTCGGCCCATCCGTTTTGTGCGAAGAATCTGCGCAAGCTCTTCCATTCTCTCAAACATTGGAACAAGCTCAGCATATCTTTCTCGCAGCTCTTCATCTTTGTCATTTAAGATTGAGTTAACATCGGCATAAGTCATTCGTTCTGTTGTCTTAATGACACTTTGGAATATCTCATGGCTAACCACTTCACCGCTCGGGCTGATTTCCATTTCACAAGACAATGTCAGACGATTTACTTTTGGATTCAAAGAGCAAATCCCATTTGACAGGCGATGTGGAATCATTGGAATAACTCGGTCTACTAAATAAACACTTGTGCCTCTGTCTTGTGCCTCTACATCAATTGGTGAATCTTCCGTCACATAATAAGAAACGTCTGCAATGTGAACCCCAAGCTTGTAGTTGCCATTTTCCAGCCTTGTAACGGTTACCGCATCGTCCAAGTCCTTTGCATCAGCACCATCAATTGTGACAATCTGCTGATCCCTTAAATCACGTCTGTTTTTGATTTCACTTTCATCAATTTCATCTGGAACACTGTCAGCCTGTGCCATCACTTCGTCAGGAAAAGCAAGCGGCAGTCCATGCTTATGAATAACAGATAGAATATCCACACCAGGATCATTTTTATGGCCCAGTATCTTGATAATCTCCCCTTCTGCATTCTTTCTTCCTTCTGGATAAGCAGTTAAGTTTACAACTACTTTATGGCCTTCTACAGCACCCTTTGTGCTGCCTTTAGGAATGAACACATCTGTGGCAATTTTTTTATCATCGGGAATAACAAACCCAAAATTCTTGCTTTCGGAATATGTACCGACAATTTGCTGCACACCTCGTTCCAGAATACGGACGATGGTTCCTTCCCGTCTTTGACCAGAGCTTTCTGAAGTGACACGGGCAAGCACGATATCGCCATTCATCGCTGTCTTCACTTCATTTGGCGGGATAAAGATATCGTCTAGACCAGGCTCCTCTGGAATAACAAAGGCAAAACCCTTTGCATGGCCGGATATCTTCCCTTTCACTAAATTCATCTTTTCAGGCAGACCGTAACGATTGCTTCTCGTTCTTACAACCAACCCTTTTTCTTCCATCTGCACTAATGCCTTGACGAACTCCTTAAAGTTAGAAGAATCCTCAATTCCAAACGCTTCCTCCAGCTCCTGTACTGTCAGGGGCTTATACGCCTCGTCCTTCATATAATGCAGCAGCTTTTCTATATGCTCTTGAATTATATCCAAACAAACAACCTCCTTTTAATTAATTAATCCAATCTAATCGATCAATAAACTGGTAGAAGTCCTCAAAAACCTCGTCCTTTTCTTTATCATGTGTAATAACATGGCCAGAATTCTCATACCATTTGATCTCTTTATCATCACTTTCCACTTCATTATAGATAATATTTGCACTATCTGTATTAATCATGTGGTCATGTCTTGCTTGTATAACAAAAACAGGGGAATAAATTAAATCCACTGATTGACGGACATCTGCAATCAAGCCTTGCAGCTCTTTTAACGTATTCATCGGGGCGAATTCTGCCATTTCTTGTTCAATGACTTCCTCCGATTTTCCTTCCCTAACCTTATAGTTACGAGCATATTCAAGGACGCCCTCATACATGACTTCTTCGCTTTTAATATACATTGGAGAACACATTGTTACGATACCCTTTACAGGTACAGTGTAACCTAACTTAAGAGAAAATACCCCGCCTAGAGAAAGTCCGCCCACTGCAATTTCTTCATAACCTTTTTCTTTCAAGAAATTATAGCCTGCCTGAACATCTTTCCACCAATCTTCTGGCCCATACTGCACAAGGTCCTCTGGCGGCACTCCATGGCCTTTATACAACGGAATATAGCAGCTGTATCCTTTAGTATTCAAATAGCGTCCAAGCATTCTTACATCTGATGTGTTGCCTGTGAAGCCGTGCAGCAGCAATACAGCACGTTTATTACTTCCTTCAAAATACAACGGCTTTTGTTCCACTAATTTCATTTTAAAAACACTCCTTGCCTTATCTTTTCCCATTTCCATCGGATTAACATATGTATAGCTGATTTTCTTTTTAGTAAATCTCATCCTATTTTAGGCAGAAAAAAGGATAAGAATCCAGCAAAAAGATTCCAAAACCCCTCTTGCAGAAAAAAAACCTGACCGCATCCGGCCAGGTTTTTCATCTATACCGTTCAGCTATTAAATATCGAAATAGCTGACTGCAATCGTTAAAGCAAAGAACAAAATTGACAGTACGATTGTTGTATTATGAAGTATTAAGTCTAAACCGCGAGCTTTTTGTTTACCGAAAAGCTGTTCTGCCCCACCTGAAATGGCCCCGGATAGACCTGCACTTTTTCCTGATTGCAGAAGCACTACTACAATAAGAGCAAGAGCAACAATAATCAGTAATGTTAATAAGATTGTGTGTAACATACAAGCACCTCCATTAAAACGAACATACATTACTCTTAATGTACCATAATTTATCTTGTCCCACAATAGCATTACAACGGTTTTATCCAAGTTGTGGCAACAAAAAAGCACCTGACACAAAAATGTCAGGTGCTTGAAGTTCAAACCTTATTTAGTAAGGTTGTAGAAAGATTTAAGACCATCGTATACAGCTAGGTCGCCAAGCTCGTCTTCGATGCGAAGAAGTTGGTTGTACTTAGCAATACGGTCTGTACGAGAAAGTGAACCAGTTTTGATTTGGCCAGCGTTAGTAGCAACAGCGATGTCAGCGATTGTTGCATCTTCTGTTTCACCAGAACGGTGAGATACTACTGCAGTGTAACCTGCACGTTTAGCCATTTCGATAGCTTCGAAAGTTTCAGTCAAAGTACCGATTTGGTTAACTTTGATAAGGATTGAGTTAGCAATTCCTTTTTCGATACCTTCAGCCAATTTTTTAGTGTTTGTAACGAATAGATCGTCACCAACCAATTGTACTTTAGAACCGATGCGGTCAGTCAACAATTTGTGACCTTCCCAGTCGTTTTCGTCAAGACCATCTTCAATAGAGATGATTGGGAATTCGTTAACTAGCTCTTCGTAGAAAGATACTAGCTCTTCAGAAGTTAAGCCAGTGCGGCCTTCTCCAGCAAGATCGTATTTACCAGTTTCTTTGTTGTAGAACTCAGAAGAAGCAACGTCCATTCCAAGCAAGATGTCTTTACCAGGCTCATAGCCAGCTTTTTTGATTGCTTCGATGATAACTTCAAGAGCTTCACGGTTTGAACCAAGGTTTGGAGCGAATCCACCTTCGTCACCTACAGCTGTGTTCAAGCCTTTTGCAGATAGAACTGATTTAAGTGCATGGAACACTTCAGCACCATAACGCAATGCTTCTTTGAATGTTGGAGCACCTACTGGCAAGATCATGAACTCTTGGAAGTCCACGTTGTTGTCAGCGTGAGAACCACCGTTGATGATGTTCATCATTGGAGTTGGCAATTGCTTAGCATTGAATCCGCCAAGGTAACGGTACAATGGAAGACCAACAACTTCAGAAGCAGCGTGAGCTGCAGCCATAGATACACCAAGGATAGCGTTAGCACCTAATTTACCTTTGTTTTCAGTTCCGTCAAGCTCGATCATAGTTCTGTCGATTCCAGCTTGGTCAGTAACGTCCATACCGATGATTGCTTCAGCGATAACTTCGTTTACGTTTTCTACTGCTTTAAGAACACCTTTGCCAAGGTAGCGTGATTTGTCGCCGTCACGCAATTCTACTGCTTCGTATTCACCAGTTGATGCACCAGATGGAACAAGTGCACGACCGAAGAAACCTGATTCTGTTAAAACTTCTACTTCTACTGTTGGGTTACCGCGTGAGTCTAATACTTCGCGAGCATATACATGTTGAATGTATGGCATAATAAATTCTCTCCTTTTAATAAATCAATTATTTTTTAATGATAGATGTACCAGTCATTTCTGCTGGTTGTTCAAGTCCTAATAACTCAAGCATAGTTGGAGCCAAATCTCCAAGCTTTCCTTCTTGAAGCTCGACACCAGGCACTGTCACAATGACAGGCACAGGGTTTGTTGTATGTGCAGTCATTGGTTTTCCATCAAGTGTTACCACTTCATCTGAGTTACCATGGTCTGCTGTAATGATAGCTTTGCCGCCTTTTTCTTCAATCAGTGTGATGATTTTGCCTAAGCATTCATCAACAGTCTCGATAGCCTTGATAGTAGGTTCAAGCATTCCGGAGTGCCCAACCATATCAGGGTTTGCAAAGTTTAAGATGATAGCATCAAAATTATCTGCTTCAATCTCTTTTAGAAGTGCATCTGTCACTTCATAAGCGCTCATTTCTGGCTGCAAGTCGTATGTTGCAACTTTAGGAGAGTTGATCAAAATACGCTTTTCACCAGGGAATTCCGCTTCACGTCCACCGCTCATGAAGAACGTTACGTGTGGGTATTTTTCCGTTTCCGCAATGCGGAGCTGAGTTAATCCATTTTGGGAAATAACTTCACCTAATGTGTTATCCAAGTTTGTTGGCTTGAAAGCAACATACCCTTTTACTGTTTCACTGAAATGAGTTAAGCATACGAAATATAAATCTTTCGGATGATTTTCTCCGCGATCGAATGAACGGAAGTCCTCATTTGTGAATACATTAGAGATTTGGATTGCACGGTCTGGACGGAAGTTATAGAAAATTACTGCATCTTCGTCTTGAATGGTTGCAACCGGCTTACCGTCTTCTTTAGTAATAACAGACGGAAGTACGAATTCGTCAAAGATACCATTTCTGTAGTTATCTTCTACAACATCCAATGGGTTGGAGTAGCTAGGTCCTTCACCATAGGCCATTGCACGGTAGGATTTTTCAACACGGTCCCAGCGCTTATCTCTATCCATAGAATAGTAGCGTCCTGAGATTGTCGCAAATTCACCTACACCGTATTCTTCTATTTTTTCTTGTGTAGCCTTAATGTATTTTTCCGCAGTCTTTTGACCGACGTCTCGGCCGTCTAGAATTCCGTGAATATATACATTTTTTACACCCTCGTCTTTTGCAAGGCGAAGAAGGGCATACATATGTTCAATATGGCTGTGAACCCCTCCATCTGATAAAAGACCGAACAGATGAAGATTCTTGCCTTTTTCCTTCACATGCTTGATGGCATTTACGAAAGTTTCGTTCTTAGCGAACTGACCTTCTCTGATTGCCACATTCACTCTTGTCAAGCTTTGGTAAACAATACGTCCTGCTCCAATGTTCAAATGGCCAACTTCAGAGTTACCCATTTGTCCTTCTGGAAGACCTACATCTTCACCGCTCGCAACAAGTGTTGTGTGAGGATATTGATTCCAGTATTTATCAAAGTTTGGCTTTTTTGCTTGAGCAACAGCATTTCCCATACGTTCGTCTCTCAATGCAAAGCCATCCAAAATGATCAATGCTACAGGAGATTTACTCATGCCTTACCTTCCTCCAATAATTGCAGGAAGCTTTGTGCTTCTAAGCTAGCTCCTCCTACAAGAGCACCATCGATATCAGGCTGTGCCATATATTCTTTGATGTTCTCAGGCTTAACGCTGCCGCCGTATTGAATGCGGATGCTTTCTGCCACTTCTGGAGAAAACTGTTCGCTTACTGTTTTACGGATATGTGCGCAAACTTCGTTAGCATCAGCTGATGTAGAAGATTTGCCTGTTCCGATTGCCCAGATTGGCTCATAAGCTACAACTGTTGCTTTAGCTTGCTCATCTGTAAGACCAGCTAGAGCTTTTGAAACTTGAGAAGCAACGAATTCGTTTGTTTCGCCGTTTTCTCTTTGCTCAAGCGTTTCACCACAGCAAACGATTGGAGTTAAGTTGTTTTCAAAAGCTGCAATCGTTTTTTTGTTAACAGCTTCGTCTGTTTCATTGAAGAACTCACGGCGTTCAGAGTGTCCAAGGACAACATATTTAGCACCGATGTTTTCCAAAGCTACAGGGCTGATTTCACCTGTGAAAGCACCATTTTTTTCGAAGTGCATGTTTTGTGCACCAATTTTCACTTCTGTGCCGTCAGTCAATTCTACTAATTGACCGATGAATAGAGCAGGAGCGACAACTACTGCATCAACCTGTTCACTAGAAGGAATTGATTCTTTAATTTCTTGGATAAAGTCCACTGCTTCAGGAAGTGTTTTGTTCATCTTCCAGTTTCCAGCGATAATAGGTTTGCGCATGTATAACATCCTTTCATGCTTGGTTAATTATTATTTATCGTTAAGAGCTACTACACCTGGAAGTTCTTTGCCTTCCATGAATTCCAACGAAGCACCGCCACCTGTTGAAATATGGCTCATTTTGTTTGCAAGGTCAAACTTCTCAACTGCTGCTGCAGAATCTCCACCACCGATGACAGAGTATGTATCTTGTGATTCAGCAAGAGCTGTTGCTACTGCTTTTGTTCCTTTAGCAAATGTATCTAATTCAAACACACCCATTGGTCCGTTCCAGATAACCAATTTAGAGTTTTTGATAACATCTGCATAGATTTCTCTTGTTTTTGGACCGATGTCCAACGCTTCCCAATCAGAAGGGATTTCTTCGATGGAAACAGTTTGTGTGTTAGCATCGTTAGAGAAGTCGTCTGCAACTGTTACATCTACAGGCATGTAGAATTTAACACCTTTTTCTTTCGCTTTTTCCATATAAGATTTCGCTAGTTCGATTTTATCTTCTTCAAGAAGAGACAATCCGATTTCATGGCCAAGTGCTTTTACGAATGTATAAGCTAATCCGCCACCGATGATCAAGTTATCTACTTTATCAAGAAGGTTATCGATTACGCCGATTTTGTCTTTTACTTTAGCTCCACCGACGATAGCTGTGAATGGACGGTCTGGATTTGAAAGTGCTTTTCCTAATACATCAAGCTCTTTTTCCATTAATAGACCAGATACAGCTGGGATATGGTGTGCAATACCTTCAGTTGAAGCATGTGCACGGTGTGCTGCACCAAATGCATCGTTTACGAATACATCAGCTAGTTCAGCATAGCTTTTTGCTAATTCTGCATCGTTTTTCTCTTCACCAGCATTGAAACGTACGTTTTCAAGCAATAGCACATCGCCTTCAGACAGCTTGCTGATTTCAGCTTTAACAGCTTCACCATAAGACTCATCTGTTTTTACAACATTTTTGCCAAGTAGCTCAGAAAGACGTGCAGCAACTGGAGTTAAACGCAATTCTTCTACCACTTCACCATTTGGACGGCCTAAGTGACTTGCTAAAATTACGATAGCACCTTTTTCTACTAACTCGTTAATAGTTGGTAGTGCTGCTTGAATTCTTGTTTCATCCGTGATTTTTTGATCCTTCATCGGAACGTTGAAGTCAACACGAACAAATACTTTTTTGCCTTTTAAATCGATATCGCGAATCGTTTTCTTGTTCATTAAATGAGACCCTCCACTTGCATTATTTTAAGCTTTTAATCCGTATCCACTAAAGATTGCAAAGCTATTTTTAAAAGAGCGGAAACAAAGCTGTTTCCGCTGTTTGATTAAGGGCTTTAGCTTAACAAAATTATTTTGTAGCTAATTGTGCAAAGTGTTTAACTGTTCTTACAAGTTGGTTTGTGTAAGACATTTCGTTGTCATACCAAGCAACAGTTTTAACCAATTGCTTGTCGCCAACTGTCATAACTTTAGTTTGAGTTGCATCGAACAATGAACCATAGCTGATTCCGATGATGTCAGAAGAAACGATTTCGTCTTCAGTGTAACCGTAAGACTCGTCAGCAGCTGCTTTCATTGCTGCGTTAACTTCTTCAACTGTTACTTTTTTGTCAAGAACTGTTACAAGCTCAGTTAATGAACCAGTTTTAACAGGTACACGTTGTGCAGCTCCGTCTAATTTACCGTTAAGTTCTGGCAATACTAGACCGATAGCTTTAGCAGCACCAGTTGAGTTAGGGATGATGTTTTCTGCAGCAGCACGAGCGCGGCGGAAGTCACCTTTTGGATGTGGAGCGTCAAGAGTGTTTTGATCTCCAGTGTAAGCATGGATAGTTGTCATTAGTCCTTCAACGATACCGAAGTTGTCTTGAAGTGCTTTTGCCATTGGAGCTAGGCAGTTTGTAGTACAAGAAGCACCAGAGATAACTGTTTCAGTACCATCAAGAATGTCATGGTTTACGTTGTAAACGATTGTTTTCATTTCACCAGTTGCAGGTGCAGAGATAACAACGTTTTTAGCGCCAGCTTGGATATGAGCTTCAGCACTTTCTTTAGTTGTGAAGAAACCAGTAGATTCGATAACTGTATCTACGTTAAGCTCGCCCCATTTAAGGTCAGCTGGGTTTCTTTCAGCAGTAGTTACTACTTTTTTACCGTTTACTAGGAAGTAACCTTCGTGTACTTCGATTTCACCTTGGAAAGTACCTTGAGATGAATCATATTTTAAAAGATGTGCCAGCATTTTAGTATCAGTTAAATCATTGATAGCCACTACTTCCAATTCTGGGTTTTCCATGATTTTTCTGAATGCTAAACGTCCGATACGTCCAAATCCGTTAATACCAACTTTTACTGTCATTATTATTTCCTCCTCTAAATTTAGAGATAATTATATATAAAGGGATTTCCCATTATATCAAGTTTTTTGCCGCTCCTTCATCTGTGATCAGAATGGTAGAGGGTGGCGCTTTTTTTAAATAGGCTCTAATAGCCTTTGATTTTGACGATCCTCCGGCAACTGCGATTACATTTGGAACAGTAGAAAGATTTTCAAGTCTAAGGCCGATCGTCTGAACCTTATGGACAACCTCTCCGTCTTCATTAAAGTAATAACCAAATGCTTCACCGACAGCATTTGCCTGCACGATTTTTTCCAGGTCACTTGCACTTGTACTGCGGCGTTCTGCCATTGTAATGGCATCTCCAATTCCATGAATAAGCAGGCTAGCTGATTTAATCAACTGTAAAACTTCATTGATGCGGGCATCTTTGACAATGCTTTTGTACATCTCCTTGCTCACTTCATCAGGAGCATACAGGACACGATGCTTGCTGTCTGTGCGATCAGCCATCATGGAACAGATCGTATTGGCCTGGTTTTTAACATCTTCCCCAATGCCGCCACGCGCCGGAACAAACAGCCATTCACCGTCCACTATGTTAGGCGTAAGCATCTCTGCCACTGCAGCCATCGTGGTTCCACCATTAACTGCGATGATATTATTGCCTTTTAATAGTGATTTCATACTATTAGCTGTTGCAAGTCCCAGTTCTTTTTTCAACCATGGAGAATGATCGCTGTCTCCAGCTACAATAATCACCCTTTTGATATGCAGCTTCTTTTCAAGCTCTTTCTCCATTTCGTTAATACCCGTTACTTCCCTCATTACACTAGAAAGACTTTCCAAAGTTTCTTCGCCAATTGGAGTGAGTGTCATGCCAATGTTCGTAATATGTATAAGCTTCTGATCTTTTAAGAACTCCACTTCGCTCCTGAGCACTCGTTCCGTCAATCCAAGGCTTCCCGCCAAGCTTCTTCTGCCGACAGGCTGCATATTGCTGATGTGATGAAGAATGTAATATCTTTTTTGCATAATTACGAGTAAATCAGGCAATAATCTTTTTTGAATCTCGATAAATGAATTCATTCTTGGTGCCCCTTCACTTACAGTGGTCATTTGAAGTCCCGCATAGACATATTATGTCCCACAATCTCCAAAAAAAATCATTTCCTGCTACAAACTCATTCTATCACCAGCGAATAGCAAATTCAACTTATAAACGTCCATTTTTCAAGAAATTTGACGAAAATTCGAAGATGGTTCGCATGTGAATTTCATCACGTTTTCATTGCTTTCATTCTATATAAACAGGAACAGCAGCAAAAAAGGATAAAGATTTAGAAATGGTTAGATAGCTCGTCCCTGTAATAGGAGCGGAATTCTATATCCTCACTCTCAAAGGAATTCAAACAAAAAAAGACTGTCGAAAATCCCAAAAAGAGATTGTCAACAGTCTTTTTTTCAAATAGCGCCCTCGAAGGGAATCGAACCCCTATTTCAAGAACCGGAATCTTGCGTGCTATCCATTACACCACGAGGGCAGAATTTTTTAAAGAACGTTTTGATTATATGATATGTTTCGCTTTAATGCAAGGAATAATTGTTTAAAAATATCCAGTCTGGGTATCATGGTAAGGATAAAATCTTATTGTAAAAACATGAATGGAATGACAGTGACATAAAGTGTCGAAGGATATTTTGCTGTATCCGAACGTAAACGTTTGACCTTAATTGACCATCCGTGTATCATTAGGATTACATACAGTAATGAATTTATTTCACTACTGAAGAAACACATACTTATAAAGCAAAATTTATTTTTAAAGGAGGATTTTTTTATGAACTTAATCCCTACAGTTATCGAACAAACGAATAGAGGGGAACGCGCTTATGATATTTATTCCCGTCTGTTAAAAGACCGCATCATCATGCTTGGAAGTGCGATTGACGATAATGTTGCTAACTCTATCGTTTCACAGCTCTTGTTCCTAGATGCTGAAAATCCTGAAAAGGACGTTTCCCTATACATTAACAGCCCTGGCGGTAGCATTACTGCTGGGATGGCTATTTATGACACAATGCAGTTCATCAAGCCGAATGTACAAACAATCTGCATCGGTATGGCTGCTTCTATGGGTGCTTTCTTGCTTGCAGCTGGTGAAAAAGGCAAACGTTATGCCCTTCCAAACGCTGAAGTTATGATTCATCAGCCACTTGGCGGAGCACAAGGTCAAGCTACAGAAATCGAAATTGCTGCAAAACGCATCCTGTTCTTGCGTGACAAGCTGAATGGTATCCTTGCAGAGCGTACTGGCCAGCCAATCGATATTATCGCAAAAGACACAGAGCGTGATAATTTCATGACAGCAGAAAGAGCGAAAGAGTATGGTTTAATTGACAATATTATCACTCGCAATGAACTGTCAGACAAAAAAGATAAATAATAAAAAAAGGAACACCTCGCAATAAAGCGCGAGGTGTTTTTATAATAATTTTTCCAATGTTTTAAGCGCTTCCAATTCATCGCTGCCATCAATAATAAGTTTAATGTCCGCACCTGAGTGTATCGCCAGGCCCATAATTCCCATGATACTCTTCGCGTTTACTCTTCTTCCTTCTTTCTCAATATAAACTTCAGAAACATAGTTTGTCGCTTCTTGAACAAATATCGCTGCAGGTCTTGCTTGTAAGCCTGATTTCAATGTTACTTTAATATCTCTTTCTACCACCTGAAATCTCCTCCCCGATTTAAAATATACAAGGAGGATAATATACCCTTACAACTTAAAGTTTTAAGATATATTATCCCTCTATACTTATTATACTTGTTCTCCTCTGCGTAGCGCATCAGCAATTTCATCTATTTTTCTCAGCCTGTGGTTAATACCGGATTTACTGATATTCCCGGAGGAAACCATTTCGCCAAGCTCCTTTAAAGTCACATCCTGATAAGCTACTCTCAGCTCGGCAATTTCACGCAGCCTGTCTGGGAGCACTTGAAGTCCAACCGTCCGTTCAATAAAGCGGATATTTTCCACCTGTCTCAATGCGGCGCCAATTGTTTTGTTCAGGTTGGCAGTCTCACAGTTAACAAGCCTGTTAACAGAATTTCTCATATCCCTGACAATCCGGATATCCTCAAAGCGAAGCAAAGCTCCGTGAGCACCGATGATATTTAGGAATTCTGTAATTTTTTCCGCTTCTTTCAAATATGTGATGAAGCCTTTCTTTCTCTCCAGCACTTTGCTGTTTAAATCGAAAGTATTCATCAGATTGCTCAATGCAACAATATGCTCTTTGTAAAGTGATGTTATTTCCAAATGATAGGAGGATGTTTCCGGGTTATTGACAGAGCCTCCCGCAAGAAAGGCCCCTCTCAAATAGGAGCGTTTGCAGCATTTTTTCTTAACAAGGTCTTCTGCAATTTCATGTGTAAACATAAAGCCCTCTGTTAAAATGCTCAAACTTTCCAAAATTTCCTTCGCTTTCGTGGAAAGTCTTACAATATACACATTGTTTTTTTTGAGTCGCATCTTCTTTCTCACCAACAGCTCGACAGGTATGTCGTAATACTTTTTGATGAGTGTATATATTCTTCTTGCAATCGCGGCATTTTCTGTCTGAATGTCCACCACCAGCTTTTGGTTGGAAAAGGATAAAGTGCCATTCATCTGGATCAGGGCAGACAGCTCTGCCCTGCCGCAGCAATCTTTAACTTCAATAGTCGTTAATTCTTTTTTCGTCTCTGAAGCGAAAGACATACCTTCACCCCCATTTTAAAACGCAAACCCTATTCCCTGTTATTGATCGGCTTTCAGTTCTGGATCAAGCATAGAATAGAGGATTTTCGCCACTTCCAACGTGTTATGGCGGATGACCTTTTCCTCCAGGCTGATAATTTCTCCAAGAATGACTTCTAGTCCAAGCTTCTCTAATTTCTCTGTATCAAAAAAGACAGGTTTTGCTTTCTCTTCATTATACCGTTCCAGAACGTTCGCTGGGATATTTTCTTTATTTACCAATATTGTGTTTAAAAAAGGCTCTGGCATATGCTCATAAATAGCCTTAACATGATCGCTCGCTGAGTAATCAAGAGTTTCGCCGGCTTGTGTCATGATGTTGCAAATATAAACTTTCTTTGCAGCTGCTGTCATGATTTCCCTGCTTATTTCAGGCACAACAAGATTTGGAAGGATGCTCGTATAAAGACTTCCCGGTCCAATCACAATCAAGTCTGCATGACGGATTGCCTGAATTGCTTCAGGCAGCGGCGTCGCATGTTCCGGTGTTAAAAACACCTCTTTTATTTTCTTCCCGCTCTCGGGAATTCTTGACTCACCTGTAACGATTGAACCATCTTCCATTCTTGCATTTAAAACTACACTGTGGCTTGTAGCCGGCAATACTTTTCCGCGCACATTAAGCACTTTGCTCATTTCCTGAATGGCATAGGTGAAATTACCAGTAATCGATGTCATCGCTGCAATAATCAAGTTGCCTAAAGAGTGTCCATTTAAATCCTTGCTGTTCGAAAACCGGTGCTGAAACATTTCCTCCACCAACGGTTCGACATCGGATAATGCAGCCAGTACATTTCTAATATCACCTGGTGCAGGAATGTCCAAATCATCACGCAGCCGGCCCGAACTTCCTCCATCATCTGCAACAGTGACAATAGCTGTAATGTCCAAAGGATACTTCTTTAATCCTCTCACAAGGACAGACAAGCCGGTGCCGCCACCGATAATTACAATTCTCGGATGCTCCACTTCATTCATGCTTTTTGGTCCTTTCTCCTCTCCATGTCACGATGAGTTATTTCGACATGATAATCACCTTCGAAATGTTTGCCAATATACTCCGATAAGGCAACAGAACGATGCTGGCCGCCAGTGCAGCCAATTGCTACAACGAGTTGGGACTTCCCTTCCCTTTTATACTGCGGAAGCATAAAGGTAAGCAGATCAATGACTTTTTCAAGAAATTGGCCTGTTTCTGTCCATTTCAATACATAGCTGGACACATCAGCATCTAATCCTGTTTTTGGTCTCATATGCTCAACGTAATGAGGGTTTGGTAAGAAACGAACATCAAATACTAAATCAGCATCAATCGGGATGCCATGCTTAAAGCCGAAGCTCATGACATTCACCGTAAAAATCGTATCTTTATTCGCTGAAAACTCCATTAATATTTTTTCTCGCAATTCTCTTGGAGAGCTTTTCGATGTATTGTAAATGATTTGTGCTCTGCCTTTTAGCTCCTCAAGCAATTCTCGCTCCATTTCAATTCCTTCAAGGGGAAGGCCTGAGGGTGCAAGAGGATGCGATCTTCTTGTTTCCTTATATCTTCTGACTAAAGTACTGTCATCTGCATCCAGAAAGAGCACTTTCGGCACTACCCAGGATTTTGCCAAATCATCCAATGCACTGAATAAATTGTCAAAAAACTCTCTGCCCCGCAAATCCATCACAAGGGCAACCTTATTCATCTTATTCTCTGATTCCTTCATAAGTTCAAGAAACTTTGGCAAAAGAGTAGGCGGCAAGTTGTCTACACAGAAAAACCCTAAGTCCTCAAAGCTTTGTATGGCCACTGTTTTACCAGCCCCAGACATACCTGTAATAATAACAACTTGCGGCTCGTTCACCACACTCGCACCCATGCTCATTCCCCCTTTAATGTTTTAGCTTGGATCCAACCGGTAGCTAATCAGTTCAAAATCAGGCGTATATGTGAATGTTCCATATATAATTCCATTGCCGTGAATCATATAATCCAAGATGTGATAGTCTCCTTCTGCCATCGGCAGATTTTTGATATTTTCAATATCATGCCAAACTATTTTTCCTTCTTCAGACTCATCCACATGAACTCCGTCAGCGTTTGTGGAGAAGAAGGTGAACATCATCCATTCAGAAGTTATTTTGTCGCCATCCTTGATAATGAACGTGAATATTCCTTTAATATTGGGATTTCTTAAGTATATACCTGTTTCTTCTCGGAATTCTCTGATGCATGAGTCTCTTACAGACTCCCCTGGCTCCATCTTACCGCCTGGAGCAACCCACCAGCCTCTTCTTGGCTTTTGCAAAAGGAGCACCTTATTATCCTTCAGTAACAGGCAGTTCGTCACACGCTGCACTATTATCACCTCAAACATTCTGTAATCTCTATGTAGCATGAAACTACTGCTTAGTTCTTATATTATACTATTATTGTGAAACACCCACAATAAAATGCCTTCTTCAAATAAGTTCTGCTATTTCTCTTTAAATAAAGCGCAAAAAAAAAGCATAGGCTTTATGCCTATGCACCAAAATATATATCTTAAAAGGGGGTCAATTTCTATTATTATGTTACCCGAATTATATTTCACTACTGTTACAGTACAATTAAAAGAGAGTAACACTTTGAAAGCTTTTTCATTACACCTTTTGTTGTAATGATTCAGCAAGCTCTTCCACATAATGCTGTGCAGCTTGAGCAGCGATACTGCCGTCTCCCGTAGCTGTAACGATTTGACGAAGTGTTTTTTCACGAATGTCTCCTGCCGCGAAAATACCTGGTACTTTCGTTTCCATACGGTCATTTGTTTCGATATAACCATTTTCGTTCGTAATGCCTAAGTTCTCAAACGGTTTAGACAGAGGCACCATTCCGATATAGATGAACACACCGTCAGCAGCAAGTTCCTGCTCTGTGCCGTCCGTTGTAGAAACAAGTGTTACACTGCCGACTTTTCCGTCTTTTTCATTAATTGCTTTAATTGTGTGATTCCAGATGAAATCAACTTTATCGTTAGCAAACGCTCTGTCTTGCAGAATTTTTTGTGCTCTTAATTCATCGCGGCGATGAACAATTGTTACTTGTGAAGCAAAACGTGTTAAATAAACGCCCTCTTCTACAGCTGAATCTCCTCCGCCGATGACGAACAGCCTTTTTTCTTTAAAGAATGCACCGTCACAAACTGCACAATAGGAAACTCCGCGGCCGCCCAATTCTTTTTCGCCAGGAACACCGACTTTTTTGTATTCAGCACCAGTCGAAATGATAATGGATCTTGCTTTATATTCCTTTGAACCTGCTTTGACTGTTTTATATTCTTTCCCGTCAATAATTTCCTTAATATCGCCATATGCATATTCTGCACCGAATTTTTTTGCATGGTTGAACATTTTATTAGAAAGGTCCGGGCCAAGAATGCTTTCAAATCCAGGGAAGTTTTCTACTTCTTCTGTATTTGCCATTTGTCCGCCTGGAATACCTCTTTCAATCATCAATGTGGAAAGGTTGGCACGGGAAGTATAAACAGCTGCTGTCATACCAGCTGGACCGGCACCAATAATAATTACGTCATAAATTTTTTCTTCCGCCACTTTTAAACACTCCTTTATCTAAACACTCTATATTCATTAACGCACGCGTCAGGACCGCACGCTTTAAATACTAGCTCACTCTTTGTAGTATTACCATCTAATACTATCCTATTAGACACAGTCTCTTTAGTCCAAATATTTGCTCACAAAAGAAAAACTTCCACCATTGTCTCTCCAATGGCGGAATTCTCTTTATCAATCATTATATTTTTTAATGATTTTAATATATTTTTGCAACGTTGCTGTAGACAGACCGTAAAGGCTTGCCATTTCTTTTTGGGAAGTCTTTTCATTTCTGTACTTGCTCCAAATATAATCCATTGCCGCTGCCAAAGCACTGCTGTTATCCATTTTCTCACCTGCTTGAAAGATTTGAATGAAAACAGAAAACCACATTAAATAAAGGCCAGCCTCAATCGTTCCAATCGGGCGGTGCTTGCTGTAAATAATCTCAGCAGTATTGTGTGCATTCAGCAGGATAGGATTAGTGCTTGCACCTGTCTTTACAAATGAAAGATACTCGTTCTCTAATGAAGTGAACGTACTGTTGTCTTTCATTTGTTCCGAAGAAAGGATTGCATCCTTATTTTTCGAAATGGAAGTAAGGAACACAGCAAACAGTCTTTCCTCTTGGTGTATGCTGGAATATCTCTTTAAAATGGAAGGCATATGATCTTCGAAGCCGTTAACTCTGTCTTCTTTTTCTTTCCAAGGTTCATGTCCCGCTTTTTCCGGATTCAGCTCAAGGACTTTTGCCCACACCGTTTGTGCAAATTTCGTCCTGCCGACAAAGTAAGCGGAGGCAGACAGCCAATAATAAAAAGTAGCATCTTCTGTATAACCTTGTTTTTGCAGCTTTCTCAGTAGGAAATAAGCTGCTTCATATTCCCCTACAAGAGCAAAAGTCGTGCCAAGCTTAAATTGGTGGTCGACAGAAATCGGTTTGATTTTCTTCAAAATCTCCGTAAGCTGACTGATATTCTCACTATTGCCTTCATAATAAGCAAATACTAGCTTATTGCATAAGGCGTGCAGATTTCCAGCATTCTTTTCGAGCACATCCTCTAAAATGCCATTCGCCTTTTTTACTTCACCTAGATAAAAGTAAGCCAGTGCCAGGTTATTATAAGCAGACCAGTATTCGGGGTAATCAGAAATCACTTTATTCAGCATTTCAACAGCTCTGTTGAAATTGCCTGATTCCAGAAGTTCTCTTGCCTGTTCCTGCCTGGTGATTAGGTCTTCCTCTTCATAAGGCTCCTCTTCTTCCAGATCATCAGACTCTAATGTTAGCACCTCAAGCAAATCCTCTGTATCTTCCCGGAACTCTCCGTCCGGTTCCAGCTTTAAATATAATTTCGCGTGATAATAAGCATCTTTGAAAAATCCTAAATGCGCATAATTATTTGCAAGGAAATAATAACATTCCACCATTTCTTCATCCAGTTCTTCAATAATCAGATGAAGCAGTTCATTGGATTTTTGATATTCTCCAATATCTGCATAAACAATCGCAAGCTGACAAAGAATTGTCGGTTCTCCTGGGTCAAGCTGCATCGCTCTTTGCAAATATTTCAATGATTTATTATAATCTCTTTGATGATATGCTTTAATGCCTTTGGAAAAATAATATTCGCCTGTAGGATTAAATGTAATAAGTTTACCCATTGGTTGTAAAGTATTTGAGTCTTTATTCATATAATCCTCCACAATCTATTTAAACTCACGTAGAGCAATTCTTTTGCTTCAACTTATGTAGTATACCATACTTCAAAGGATGCGGAGAAGGCTGTTTCTAGAAAATACATATACATAACTGGAAATATGACACTTCTATGTTTCTTTCCATGATACCGAAGCAATTATTATTCTAACATACAAAAAACTGCCCTCAGGAATAAAGCTGAGTGCTCAAAATCCATCAGACAGTTGTATGATTATTTCTCTTGATGACGATTTTCCAAAACCTTCAGTATTTCGGCAAAAGGAAGATTTTGTTCCCTCAGCAATACAAACAGATGGTAGAGAAGATCAGACGCTTCCCATTTGAGTTCCTCTGTATCACGGTTTTTGGCTGCAATGATAACCTCAGCTGCCTCTTCACCGACTTTCTTCAGGATCTTGTCGACCCCTTTTTCAAACAGGTAAGTCGTGTATGCTCCTTCAGGACGATTTAATTCTCTTTCTTGAATAACAGCTTCCAAGTCTTTCAAAATTTGATAGTTTGCCAATTCCTCAATCGCGGCTTCCTTATTTTGATATAAACTTTCAGCAAAGCAGCTAACCGTTCCATTATGGCAAGCAGGCCCATTTGGTTTAACTAGCACTACAAGGGCATCTTTGTCACAGTCAAATTTAATTTCGGCAATTTGCTGTGTGTTTCCGCTTGTTGCTCCTTTATGCCAAAGCTCATTCCTTGATCTGCTGTAAAACCATGTTTCTCCTGTTGCTAATGATTTTTCCAAAGATTCTTTATTCATGTATGCCAAAGTTAACACTTCTTTTGTTGCGGCATCTTGAACAATTGCTGGTATTAGTCCTTTTTCATCAAACTTCAGCTCGTCTACTGTCATCTCACAAGCACTCCTCTTTCATGTAAATATCCTTTGACTTCATGCACGGAGGTTTCTTTATAATGGAAAATACTAGCAGCAAGTGCTGCATCTGCATTTGCTTCTTGGAACACATCAAGAAAATCCTCTGCATCACCGGCACCGCCAGAAGCAATAACAGGAACAGAAACTGCATCACTTACGGCTTTCGTTAAGGCTAAGTCGAATCCCCTTTTCTCTCCATCTGAATCCATGCTCGTCAGCAATATCTCGCCTGCTCCAAGCTCTACCGCTTCTTTCGCCCATGAAATAACATCTTTATCAACAGGGGTGCGTCCGCCATGTGTGTATACTCTCCATGTTCCCAATTCTTGATCATATTTTGCATCGATGGCAACAACGATGCATTGAGAACCGAAAAAGTTTGCTCCTTCTTTGATAAGGCTGGGATTTGTAACAGCTGCTGTGTTCAGTGAAACCTTATCAGCTCCTGCACGCAAAGTCCTTTTCATATCATCAAGAGAATTAATTCCTCCGCCGACAGTGAAGGGAATTGCAAGCTCAGAAGCAACTTCCTTAACCACCTCAACCATCGTCTTGCGGCCTTCGTGTGATGCTGAAATGTCGAGAAATACCAGCTCGTCTGCTCCCTGTTCATCATAAAACCGAGCAAGCTCAACAGGATCGCCAGCATCTCGCAATTGCACGAATTGCACACCCTTTACGACACGCCCGTCCTTAACATCCAGGCATGGAATGATTCTTTTCGTCAGCATTATCTTTCCACCTCATTAAGCGCATCTCGCAATGTAAAGCGCCCTTCATATAATGCTTTGCCAATAATTGCTCCAGCGACACCGTCCTTGGAATATTGCTTTAGGGCAACTAAATCCTCCAAGCTGCTGACTCCTCCAGAAGCAATAACATCCTTCTTCGTCACTGCCGCCAATTCTTTGACTGCTAGTAAATTAGGACCACTGAGCATTCCATCTGTAGCAATGTCTGTAAAAATAAAGGTTTCAGCACCTGCATCGGCAAATCTTTTCCCTAAATCAACTGCTCTTATTTCGGAGGTTTCAATCCAGCCATGTGTGGCGACAAAGCCATTCTTTGCATCAATGCCAAGGGCGATGGCACTGCCGTATTTCTTTATCATCTCTATTGCGAAATCAGGATTGGAGATAGCAATGCTGCCGATAATGACACGTGTAACCCCATTATCCAAATAATGAACAATATCCTCCTCAGTCCGAATCCCTCCGCCGATTTGCACAGAAACACCAAGTTTTTTTGCTGCTTCTATTACAAAGGAATCATTCACTCTTTTGCCGTCTTTTGCTCCATCCAAATCGACCATATGTATCCATTTTGCTCCTTGGTCTGCGAAGCTTTTGGCCATATCAAAGGGAGAATCGCCGTAAACAGTTTCCTTATCGTAATCTCCTTGAAGGAGACGGACACACTTGCCGCCTCTCATATCAATGGCAGGATATAAGGTAAAGCTCATATTGTTCATCCTTTCTTTATAAGCTTCGTAAAGCCGCTCAATAATTCCATCCCAAGCTTGCTGCTTTTTTCTGGGTGGAACTGCATGCCATACACATTGCCTTTTCCGACAACTGCTGGTACTTCCTTGTCATACTCACTGCTGGCGATAATGATTTCATCATCTGTTTCTGCATAATAAGAATGAACAAAATAAACATAGTCATCTTCTAGACCTGTTGTAGCATCAGAATTCTTTTTGAAATGGAGACGATTCCAGCCCATATGAGGCACTTTATACTTCACACCTTCTGCCGATTCCCCTGGAAAACGAACGATTTTTCCTGGCAGTAAGTGCAATCCTTCTGCATGGCCATGCTCCTCACTTTCTTCAAAAAGCAGCTGCATGCCAAGGCATATGCCGAGCAGCGGTTTATCACTTTTCGCATATTCACGGATCATGTCAGACAGGCCAGTTTCGTTCAGCTTCACCATCGCATCCTTAAACGCCCCTACACCAGGAAGAATTAAAGCATCTGCTTCCATCAGCTTTTCTTTGTCCTCAGAAATAAAGTAAGGGATGTCCAATCTTTCCAGTGCTTTGCTCACACTAAATAAGTTGCCCATGCCATAATCGATGATTCCAAGCATTTACAGCATTCCTTTCGTAGATGGAATTCCTTTTACTCTAGGATCAATGGTTGTCGCCTCATCAAGGGCTCTTGCCAACGCCTTAAAGATTGCTTCAATCATGTGATGCGTATTTTTGCCATAGTGAAGGATAACATGCAGATTGATACGTGCTTCTAATGCAAACTTCCACAGAAATTCATGGACAAGCTCTGTATCGAATGTACCTACCTTATTGCTTGGGAATTCTGCCCGAAACTCCAGATGCGGGCGATTGCTTAAATCGACAACTACTTGAGCCAATGTCTCATCCATCGGCACAAAGCTGTTACCGTAACGTTTAATGCCCTTCTTGTCGCCAAGTGCATCCTTTAGTGCCAACCCAAGGCATATGCCGATATCTTCTGTTGTGTGGTGATCATCGACCTCTATGTCTCCATTAGCCTGAACGGTCAAGTTAAATTGGCCATGCTTCGTAAAAAGATCAAGCATATGGTTCATAAAAGGTACACCTGAATCAATTTCGGAGATGCCTTCGCCATCAATATTGTAGGACAATTGGATATTTGTTTCTCCTGTTTTCCTGCTTACCGCTGCTGTTCTTCCCATTTTTAACCCTCCTGTAAAAGATGCTACCTGTTTTTATTTCTTGCTTCGATTGCTCTGGCATGCGCTTCTAAGCCTTCCAGACGGGCAAAGGCAGCTATTTTATGTCCATTTTGTTCAAATGCTTTTTCACTGTATGAAATAATGCTGGATTTTTTCTGGAAATCGTCGACATTCAACGGACTGGAGAACCTAGCCGTTCCATTTGTTGGCAACACATGGTTTGTACCGGCAAAATAATCTCCAACCGGCTCTGAACTGTAACGGCCGATAAAAATAGCGCCTGCATGCTTGATTCTGCCAAGCAATTCAAAGGCATTGTCTGTGATAATTTCTAAATGCTCTGGGGCAATAGCATTAATAGATTCAATCGCTTGATCCATTGTATCTGTTAATACAATTAAGCCATAATCATTGATTGATTTTTCAGCTATTTCCTTGCGCGGCAAGTCACTTAGCTGCTTTTCCACTTCTGCTGCTACTTGTTCAGCAAGCTTACGAGAGGTTGTCACTAACACTGCAGATGCTCTTGTATCATGCTCTGCCTGTGATAATAAGTCTGCAGCCACTTCATTTGCATTTGCTGTATCATCTGCAAGAACAGCAATCTCACTCGGTCCTGCAATCATATCGATATCAACATCGCCATATACTTCTCGTTTAGCTAATGCGACAAAAATATTGCCAGGTCCCACAATTTTATCAACACTTTTAATCGTTTCTGTACCATACGCAAGTGCAGCAACTGCTTGTGCTCCGCCTGCCTTATAAATCTCTTTCACACCGGCAATATGAGCAGCTACTAAAACTGCACTTGGCAGTTTGCCGTCTGCATTTGGAGGTGATACCATCACGATTCTGTCGACTCCGGCAACTTGGGCAGGAACAACATTCATCAGTACAGAGGATGGATATGCTGCTGTTCCGCCGGGAACGTAAACACCAACAGAATCCAAAGATGTTATTTTCTGACCGAGAATGGTGCCGTCTTCCTTTGTTATCATCCAAGATGTTTTAAGCTGGTTTTGATGATATGCACGAATATTTTCGGCGGCCTCTTGGATGATCTGGACCATGTCTTTGTCAACATCTTCATACGCAGCCTCTAATTCCTCTGTGCTGACTCGGAGGTTAGATAAATCTGCTTTATCGAATTGGAGTGTATACTCCTTTAATGCGCTATCGCCTTCGCTTTTCACTGTAGCTATTATGTCTTTTACAATCTGTCGCTGTTCCTCTGTTCCTGCGTCAACTGAGCGTTTTAAATAGGAACTGTCTACACCATTTACTATTTTCACCTTCGGGTCTCCCCTCCAAAAATACTAGTTTTGCACTGTTGCTTTCACTACCTTGCTGACACGATCAACTAACTCGCTTATTCTCTTATCCTTCATCCGGTAGCTTGCTGGATTGACAATAAGACGGGAGGTGATATCAACAATTTTCTCGTACTCGACAAGCCCATTTTCCACAAGTGTTTTGCCAGTGGATACGATATCGACGATTCGGTCTGACAAGCCAATGATTGGAGCAAGCTCAATGGAGCCATTTAGTTTAATGATTTCTACTTGTGAGCCTTGTTCCCGAAAATAGGCTGCTGCCACATTCGGATATTTCGTTGCAATTCTTGGGGCAATTTCATTTAATTCCGTATTCGGCAAGCCTGCCACTGCCAAATAACAGGCACTTATTTGCAAATCTAAAAGCTCATAAACATCTCTTTCCTCTTCGAGCATAACGTCCTTGCCTGCAATGCCCAAATCAGCTACACCATGTTCAACATATGTCGGAACATCCATTGGTTTCGACAAAATGAACCTAAAATTTTCTTCCTCCACGTCGATGATCAGCTTTCTGGAGTCGTCAAATTCCTGAGGAAGTTGGAAGCCTGCTTCCCGCAACAGCTTTGCTGCTTCTTCAAAAATTCTGCCCTTTGGCATGGCAATTGTTAAAACATCGTTCATTTGACAACCTCCATTCCTGCTTTCCCGACAAGCAAAGTAATTTCGTCATACTGCTTAGTACATGCATCCACATTGCCGACACCATTTATATCTTGGGTAATTACTTTAAGACCGTCTGCTCTTTTTTGTTTAGCTAATTCAAATGCTTCTTTTCTTCTGTCCGCACTAAACAGAATGCAGTGAATATCGCTTTTGTTAACAAGGCTGCCTAAAGCCTCGAGCAAGTGATCCATGCGGATAGCAAATCCGGTAGCACCGGTGTTTTTGCCGAACTTGGCAAGAAGAAGATCATATCTGCCTCCGCTTCCGATCGGAAACCCGACTCCTTCTGCATAAGCCTCATAAAGGATACCCGTGTAATAGCTCATATGACTGACAAGCGTCAAATCAAACTTCACTTGATTCTCCACTCCGTAGTCTACAAGAATTTCCCATAGTTGCTTTAAGTCATCAATCGCTTTGCTTCCACTGCCATTTTCGATTAAATCGTATGCAAGCGGGATAATTTCCTCTCCACCCCTCAGCTTGAGAAAGTCATTCAGCCTTTGCTTATCAATGCTGGATAAGGAAAGACTTGCGACATGCTGACGATAGCCAACATAATTCTTTTCATATAAGTATTTAGTCAACGCATCGGCTCTTTCCTTCGTTCCGAGAATTTGTTCAAAGAACGCTTGAACAAAGCCAACATGGCCGACAGACAGTTGGTATTTTTTCAGACCTGCCTTTTCTAATGAAGAAATCATCAGGGCAATACCTTCACCATCTGCACTTACAGTCTTGTCGCCGATATACTCAACACCAATCTGTTCAAACTCTGCCGGTCTGCCGCCCTCTCTTTGCTGTGCTCGGAAAACCGAAGCGTTATACGCAAGGCGCAACGGCAAGTCTTCATTCAGCAGCTTTGAAGCAGCCACCCTCGCAATCGGTGCTGTCATGTCCGGTCGCAGCACTAATGTATGCCCTTGCTGGTCCAACAGTTTAAAAAGCTGCTGATCTAAAATGGCTGAGGCTGCACCGACTGTTTCGTAGTATTCCAATGTTGGTGTTTCAATGAATTGATAGCCCCATTGCTTAATCTCTTTATCCATTTTTTGTTTTATCATATATTTCGTTTCATAAATTTCAGGTAAGCTGTCTCTCATGCCTAACGGCTTTTCAAACATAAATAAGCTGCTCATTATATACACCTCATAAAGAAGAATATTCCGAATGCTTTAGTTCGCTAACATGCTAACAAATTAAAGGTTATTTGTAGTTTACTCTTCCATTTCTTTTTGGTCAAGTAAAAAAGCCGTTTTTTCTGACTTTTCCGCTTATAAAAAAGGCAACTCTAGCATATGATTCTTTTTCAAAACAACATGACGGTTAGCCAATATCTTTGAAATAAGACTCATCATTAGAGTCGCCCTGCATTATTCTTCTACTACATAGCTTGGACTATTTTGTTTCCGTTGCTCCATCTCTTCTGCTGTATAGATGATTTGCATCGGATTGCCGCCGACAAAGCTGCCGGCAGGAACATCTTTATGTACAAGTGTACCTGCTGAAACAACAGCATGAGAGCCGATCTCCACGCCGGGGAGTATCGTCGTGTTCGCACCAATCATGACTTCATCACCAATAATGACTTCGCCAAGCCGGTACTCCTCAATCAAATACTCATGTGCCAAAATCGTGGTGTTATAACCGATGACCGTATTTTTGCCCACTTTTATCTTTTCCGGGTACATGATATCCAGCATAACCATCAAGGCAAAGGAAGTTTCTTTGCCAACTGTCATTTTCAATAATTTTCGATACATCCAATTCTTCATTTTCAAAAAAGGAGTGTATCTAGCAAGCTGGATGACGATAAAGTTCTTAATTACCTTCAGAAAAGGGACTGTCTTATAGACATGCCATAAAGAGTTCGGCCCGCTCACCGGATAGCGCGTCGTTTTTCTCATTTTACTTCCACTTCAACGATAGAGAGCAAATCTCTCATATTATCCAAAAGATAATCAGGCTCCAATGATGCCAAGAACTCTCTTCCCTTTAATGTCCATGCTACCCCTGCCGTTTTTGTTCCGGCATTTTTCCCTGCCAGAATATCATGAGAATTGTCACCTACCATAATTGCTTCTTCAGGAGAAGAACCGAGCTTCTCCAAAGCCATTAAAACAGGCTCTGGGTCCGGCTTCGCTTTTGTTACATGGTCAAGTGCGACAATCACATCAAAAAACTCATCCAGCTTCGTCAATTTTAGTCCCATATCAACTACATCAGACAGCTTTGTGGTCACAATCGCAATCTTATAGCCGTTTTCCTTTAAAATCTTTATCGTGTCATAAACACCATCAAATATTGTCACGATTCTATCATGGTTTTCTAAATTATACGCCCTGTATTTAGCTGCCATCTCTTCTGCTCTCTGGGCATCAATACTTCCGAACGTTTCCATTAACGTTGGACCCATGAAAGGAATAACATCCTCACGAATGTATTTGCCAGGATAGTAGAAATCCAATGTATGCAAAAAGGAGGATATAATTAGTTCATTTGTGTCGATAAGTGTTCCATCTAAATCAAACAACAGTGTATTAATTTTTCCGTTCATCTTATCTTCCTTTCTTCACTTCTAATTACTATTCTCCAAATAACGCTCGCTTGCTAATCCTGATTTTCTTCTGTAAACAATGACAAGTGCCGACAACACAATGAGCGCCAGGGAAATAAGCTGTGCCATTCTAAGGTCGCCAACCATTAAGCTGTCTGTTCTCATACCTTCAATAAAGAAGCGGCCGATTGAATACCAAATAACATAGCTTAAGAAGATTTCGCCTCTTCGCAAGTTAACTCTTCTTAAAACAATTAAAATGATAAATCCAACGATATTCCATAGCGATTCATACAAAAATGTCGGATGGTAATACGTACCATTGATATACATTTGATCAATGATGAATGGAGGTAAATGAAGTCCTTCTAAAAATGATCTGCTGACTTCCCCACCATGAGCTTCCTGGTTCATAAAATTGCCCCAGCGGCCAATTGCTTGACCTAAAATAATACTTGGAGCTGCAATATCCGCCATTTTCCAGAAAGAAATGCCTCTTTTCTTTGTAAATATGTATGTGGTAACAACTGCTCCAATCAATGCACCGTGAATAGCAATACCGCCATTCCAAATTTTCGGTATATCGCCTAAATGGTTACTATAGTAGTCCCATTCAAAAATAACATAATAAATACGTGCTGATATGATAGAAATTGGAATGGCCCATAGCATTAGGTCAGGGAAATCATCCTTCCCAAGCCCTCTTCTGCTTCCTTCGCGAATGGCCAAAATCAAAGCCAGAACGAGTCCGGTACCGATGATTACTCCATACCACCGGACATCAAGGCCTCCTATTGAAAATGCAATAGGATCAATTGGCTGTATATTCTCCACTATTATTCCTCACCTTTCCCCTGTGTATTTATCTCTATTAGGCTATCATTCATTTTCGTGAGATATCACGTTTGCAAGCTTATTCGTAAATTGCTGTGCAGCATTAACACCCATTCGTTTCAGGCGGAAATTCATCGCAGCAACCTCAATGATAACTGCCAAGTTTCGTCCAGGACGTACAGGAATTGTCAGCTTTGTCACATCTGTATCAATGATTTTCATCTTCTCTTCATCCAAGCCTAAACGGTCATACTGCTTGTTCTGTTCCCACAGCTCAAGTGACATAACGATGGAGATCTTTTTGTCGCTTCGCACTGCTCCAGCCCCAAACAATGTCATTACATTAATGATACCAAGTCCGCGGATTTCTAGAAGATGCTCAATTAACTCAGGTGATCTTCCAACAATTACACCTTCATCCTCCTGGCGGATTTCCACACAGTCATCAGCTACTAGGCGATGTCCTCTTTTAACAAGTTCCAGAGCTGTTTCACTTTTACCAACACCGCTTTTTCCAGTTATCAGTACGCCCACACCATAGATGTCAACGAGTACGCCATGAACGGCAGTAGTCGGTGCAAGCTTGCGCTCTAAGAAATTAGTCAGTCTGCTTGAGAATAAAGATGTTTTTTGTTTTGAACGCATAACAGGCACCGCATTTCTTTCCGATGCTTCAATTAGTTCAGCCGGAACCTCTTTATTTCTTGTAATAATAATTCCCGGCGTGATGTCATTACACAGTCTTGTAAGTCTTGTTTCCCGCTCTTCTTCACTTAGCTTTTCCGCAAACGTAAGCTCCGTTTTGCCAAGAAGCTGCACCCTTTCTGCAGGATAATAATCAAAATAACCTGCAAGCTCCAGTCCAGGTCTAGATATATCGCTTACCGTAATCGGTCTATTAATTCCTTCTTCACCGCTGATTAGTTCTAAATCAAACTCTTCCATTACTTCTTTTATTAATACCTTAGCCAATGGGGTTCCTCCTTCAAAGGTTCAATGCTGTTATATTAAATACATTTTCGCATCATCTTATTTTAGCATTATTCTTTAAATTTATGCTAGATTCTGACTATGTTAATTATCGTTTTTCACAAGCCTTTTACAAATACTAAAAAACAAAAAAAGGCCGGTGCATAA
>NZ_JAJTTG010000060.1:0-358 GCF_021341655.1 Bacillus sp. Au-Bac7
TTCAATGCACCTTCAGCTGTTTGGATTAAAGAGATACCATCTTGTGAGTTACGTGATGCTTGATCCAAACCGCGAATTTGTCCACGCATTTTTTCAGAGATTGCTAGACCAGCAGCATCGTCACCAGCGCGGTTGATACGTTGACCTGAAGATAATTTCTCCATTGATTTAGATTGAGCAGTACTTGCCGAGCTCAATTGACGGTATGTGTTTAATGCAGCAATATTATGATTAATTCTCATTGTAGTTTTCCTCCTTGAATTTTGTGTCCACATCCTTGTGGACGAAATAATTTTATAGATAAGGAAAGCTCAATGCTCTTCCCCTCTCTACTATATATATCGGGAGAACTATTTTT
>NZ_JAJTTG010000061.1:0-330 GCF_021341655.1 Bacillus sp. Au-Bac7
TAAAAAAAGAACTGTAAATTCCCTACAGTTCTTTTAGAAATACTTATTATAAAGTTCACGTCTTAATTGACCACTTAAATAAGCATATATCCTAGTAGTTTCACTTTTTTCATGGCCCATTAGATTTTGAATTACTTCTAATGGTGCTCCATTATTAATTAAAGTGGTGGCGTAACTATGTCTTAACTGATGTGGGTGTATACACTTATTAATATTAGCTCTTCTGGATATCTGCTTAATGACATATCTCATCTGTGCAATGCTCATTCGATGTGGAGCTCGGACCGTTACAAATAGAGCTTTTTCACTATCTGTTCGGTTTTCTATATA
>NZ_JAJTTG010000062.1:0-321 GCF_021341655.1 Bacillus sp. Au-Bac7
TCTTGCACAAGCAGCTCAATCAATGCTTGCACAAGCAAACCAACAACCACAAGGCGTACTTCAATTACTTCAATAATTGGTTGCGTACCTTTTGGAAAGGGACTGCCTGGTTTTCAGGCGGTCCTTTTTTGCTGTTCATTTTATATGTTGTCTTTTCGTAATCTCAGTCATTCACTAGTTATCATAAAGATTGAAATAGTAGAAAAAACCTTTAACACGAGCATATTGTTTCTTCTTAGTTTGATCTATCATTATTCTTTATTCTTTTTAAGACAGGAACGGCTAGAAACCTCGTTTTTGGAATAATCTACTAGTTAATTA
>NZ_JAJTTG010000063.1:0-312 GCF_021341655.1 Bacillus sp. Au-Bac7
TTCCAGGTCTTTTAATATAATAAAAACTTTTAGGTTGTCTGCTGGTTTTGTTCATGTACTTATGGGTAAAATGCAGATATAGTTATTAGAATATTTTTTCTTTAAAAAAAGAGTTGCATAGGGTCGAATAGGGTGGTATATTTATATTCGTTGCTGAAACAAGCCAGTAACACAAATGAAAAATAATTTTAAAAACTGTTGACTTGAAAGTAGACTTCTGGTAATATTAAAAAAGTCGTCTGATAGCGACAGAAATTGCTCTTTGAAAACTGAACAAACAAAACGTCAACAATAATCGTTTTTATAACTTGT
>NZ_JAJTTG010000064.1:0-291 GCF_021341655.1 Bacillus sp. Au-Bac7
TATGGAGAGCTGTCCGAGTGGCCGAAGGAGCACGATTGGAAATCGTGTAGGCGGGTAACCCTGTCTCAAGGGTTCAAATCCCTTGCTCTCCGCCATTATCACTCAACATAATATGGCCCATTGGTCAAGCGGTTAAGACACCGCCCTTTCACGGCGGTAACACGGGTTCGAATCCCGTATGGGTCACCATTTTAAATATACCAATTATGGAGGATTAGCTCAGCTGGGAGAGCATCTGCCTTACAAGCAGAGGGTCGGCGGTTCGATCCCGTCATCCTCCACCATAAAATC
>NZ_JAJTTG010000065.1:0-291 GCF_021341655.1 Bacillus sp. Au-Bac7
GATGGCGATTACTCGGTTTTATCTTGGTTTTTCTTCTATATGATTTAGTTTTCAAAGAACAAAAAAAATTGGTGGAGCCTAGCGGGATCGAACCGCTGACCTCCTGCGTGCAAGGCAGGCGCTCTCCCAGCTGAGCTAAGGCCCCTTTATCTTTACTTTATGTTATATGGTGGGCCTAAATGGACTCGAACCATCGACCTCACGCTTATCAGGCGTGCGCTCTAACCAGCTGAGCTATAGGCCCATATAAGAAAGCATTGCTCTCTCAAAACTGAACAACAAAATCATCAA
>NZ_JAJTTG010000066.1:0-279 GCF_021341655.1 Bacillus sp. Au-Bac7
CCTTGCTCAAGCAGCTCAATCAATGCTTGCTCAAGCAAACCAACAACCACAAGGCGTACTTCAATTACTTCAATAATTGGTTGCATACCTTTTGGAAAGGGACTGCCTGGTTTTCAGGCGGTCCTTTTTGCTGTTCATTTTATACGTAATCTGATTCATTCACATAAATCTTTAAAACGAGCGTATTGTTCCTTCTTAGTTTGATAGATTATTATTATTTTTAGGACAGGAAAAGAACTGTTAGAAAGCTTGTTGTTGGAATAATCTACTAGTTAATTG
>NZ_JAJTTG010000067.1:0-262 GCF_021341655.1 Bacillus sp. Au-Bac7
AAATACTACTGACGACAGAGCACAAATCCAAACAGAACTTGATCAATTGACAGATGAAATCGATCGTATCTCTGATACAACTGAGTTCAACACGCAAAATCTTTTAGATGGAAGCTTCGCAGCAACACTACAAGTAGGAGCAAATGATGGACAAACTATCAGCTTCTCTATTAGTGCAATGGATAGTGCTGGTTTAACAGTAACTGCAATTAGTGTTGGAACTAATGCACAAGCAAGTGGATCTATCTCTCTACTAGATGAC
>NZ_JAJTTG010000068.1:0-258 GCF_021341655.1 Bacillus sp. Au-Bac7
GTCCAAGCTTGCAAGAGGGACAAAGGTGACAGTAACTTCTGAAGCAAAGGGCTGGGCGAAAATTACAGCAGGCGGCAAAACAGGCTATGTGAGTACAAGCTATTTGTCCTCATCAAACCCAGACAGTCAAAGCAGCAACAATGGCAACTCCGGCAATACAGATACAGGCAAAGAAACAGCTGTAACAAAGTATGTGAATGTGGATAAAAATTCAACGTTGAATATGCGTTCAAGCGCCAGCACAAGTGCAAGTGTAGT
>NZ_JAJTTG010000069.1:0-254 GCF_021341655.1 Bacillus sp. Au-Bac7
TCTTGTGGTATAGTTGGTTCGGCGTATCTACCATCTTTGACTAGTTGTGCAATGACTTTTGCGTCTTTTACATCATTTTTAGTAGGAGAGTTATCGTCTAGCTCCTTACTATGCTTGACGTGTAAAGGATTAACCGTTACGAACTTAATCTGTTCCTCCTTTAGAATATGAGCTAAATTAAGCCAATAATGGCCTGTAGGCTCCATCCCAGTAATGACAGACTCCATTTCGCATGACTCTTTTATTTGATTAAT
>NZ_JAJTTG010000006.1:0-187340 GCF_021341655.1 Bacillus sp. Au-Bac7
GTACCTCCGCCAACCCAAATCGCTGCAATCTGCCCAAGCGCTGTCAAAGTGCTAATACCAGTGCCAATCGCGTGGGCAAATAAGCCGGCAATGGAACCTGCAAGGGAAATGCCTGAGAAGCCGGAGCCGTCCAGACCTGTGATGACACCTACTGCTGTTAAAGTAATGGCGCCTATTTCTTTTGTAAGTGGAACGGTTGAGGCTAATGCGACACCAAGGTCATTGACGAGTCCTAGTGAGGAATCGGGAAGATGGTCGCCGACGATTGAAGTGAACCCAGAGTCGCCGAGATAGAAAAATGCGGCGATTGGAATAACAGGACCAAACACTTTAAAGCCAAACTGGAACCCTTCAATTAAGTAGCTTGTTGTTTTTTCAAGTCCTTTGTTTTTATAGCTGACAAGGGTAATAAGAACAAGGATAAAAATAGACGTTCCACCTACCAAGGCTGTAGCATCACCGCCTTGGAGATTGAGTATATACATTGCAACAACATCAAGCACAAAGAGAATGGGAATTAGAATGGAGAAAAAACGTTTTTGTGTTTTGGACAGTAAATAGCTCTCTTTTTTTGGAAGGATTGTTGTCTCAGAGCTGGTAACGCCTGTTTTATGTGTAAGCTTGCCGCTTTTTATATCTCTTTTTATTAAGAAAAATGCAGTGAGTGTTGTCACAAGCCCCATGACTATGACAAGGGGAATGCTTGCTTGCATGACAGATTCGACAGAAATGCCTGCTGCGTCTGCTGTCAGCTTTGGTGCTGCTTGAATGACATAGTCACCGGATAAGGCAATGCCATGACCGAACAGGTTCATTGCCATTGCAACTGGTATAGCCATCAAAGAGTCCTTTTAGTTAAGCTTGAAGTGTTTAATAATGATAGAGGGAGTTTTGCCGGGAGCTCTGCGGTAGTTGGCAGGCACATCTATTGTTATCGTTTGGAACAGGTCATTTATAAAGCTTTTCTTTTCAAAATCACTTGCTGTCACCCACATTTGAGGGAGGTTACTAAATAGAGATAGAACAGAGTGATAATCTAATGGAGCATATTCCTCCACCATGCTGTTAAGTTCTTCAGAAAGTAATGCTTCTTTCTTCGTATCCTCTTGAGTCATTTCTAGATACTCTTCTTGCGAAATAACGTTATTGCCTAATGCCATCAACCAGTTTTTTTTGCGAGTCCTTATGGCAGCCAGGTCTTTTTTAAATGTATCTATCATTTGTGATTGGTCGTGTGGTTGTTCAATAGGGTAATTTTTTAAATCTTCTTGTGAAAATTGTAGATAACGTTCTGAATCATCTGCTGACAGGTTGTGGAATAACTCAGTTGTTAGTACTTTTTCTGTAATCATTGGGAGATTGCAATTGCCGCCGTTCTTTTTAGTAATACATATATAATGCTTGCTACCACGGGATTTTTTTGTGTATCCAGATAAGGAACTGCCACATCTTGCACATCGTAACACTCCAGAGAAATGAAAGGGAGAAGTAGCTTTTTTTCCTTCTTTTGCTCTTTGCTGCCTGTACCGTTGAGCAAGATTGAATGTAGTCTCATCAATAATGGCTGGATGCTTAACATCATCAGAAATAATCACATCTAAATCGGAATTATTTCCCCATCTAAGCTTACCCATGTACACAGGGTTATCTATCATTTTTCCTATTGTTCGTATGTCCTTTTTAATCCCTAAGTGCTGGAGATATAAGGAGATGTTACGCATGCCATTACCACTATTATAAAGTCTGAAAATATCCTTTACGAAGCAAGCTTCTTCCTCGTTAATAACAAGCTCTCCATTTTGATAGCTATATCCAAAAGGGGCTTTCCCGCCATTACGTTCGCCTAATAAAGCTTTTTTGGTCATATTAACAACTACACGTTCTGATATTGTTTCACGTTCCCACTGTGCGATGGCAGCCACTAATGTTATTAAGAAGCGGCCAATTGCTGTGGTTGTGTCGAACGGTTCTGTTACCGACCTAATCGCAATATTATTCTCATCAAAAAGTTGAAGAAGATCATCTAAATCTCTAACAGATCGGACAAGACGGTCAAGCTTGTAAAAGACGACCACATTAAATTTATGCTCCTTTGCATCTGAAATTAATCGCTGAATTTCCGGGCGGTTTAAGTTCTTTGCACTAACACCTTCTTCTACAAAAATATCGTATAATTCCCATCTTTGTGACTTGATAAAGTTAATACCATGATCCTTCTGTGATGCAATACTGTAGCCGTCTCGAAATTGCTCGTCTTTGGATACTCGAGTGTACAATGCTGCTTTCATTGGTGATTTCCTCCTTCTTTTCAGCGTATTTTTTCACTTGAAAAGATAAAAAACATGCTTATCATTAATTTAATATATGATGGCAGCTTATTTAGTATGGCTGGTGCTGTAAATGGTTTAGGGAATATCACCGTAAAATAAAAATAGCACCTGGAAGCTAAATCGTCCCAGGTGCGTTATTACTTTCTGCTTTACGCTCTTTCGCAAGTTTTACAATCATTTTAAAGTGTTCTTCCACTATTTTTACATCTTGCGGAGATAGAATTTTCCATTGTTCTATGTCAAAAAGTCTCATTTGCTCAAAGCCATATTGTTTTATTAATTTGTTTATTTCATTTATAGAATAATTATTTTCAGCTGTAAAACTTTTTGTATTATCGGATCTGCCATGAAGATAATCGGTAGATACTTCGTAAAAGTCAGCTAATTTAGTTAGTGTTTCTGAGTCAGGTTCCCGATTACCTGATTCATATCCGGACAGAGTATTATTTTTCACGCCAATTTTTTCAGCAACAAACTTTTGTGATAAACCACTCTTTTCTCTTAGCAAACGCAATCTTTTTCCCATTATCTCACCCATGGCCAACCCTCCTTTAGTATCAATATTAGACTAATTTTTTAAAAACGTAGTGAAAATTCACAAAAAGAGAAATATAATATTTATATTCGCAAAGTGAGAAAAATATAGGGTGTATTAAGTTTGCATAACGCGAAGAGGAGGTATGGAAGACTATCACAAAAGAGCTAGAATAGTAAGAATGAACAATATATAAGTTATGAAAGCAGAGAAGTTTCGAATGGAAGAACCCAATGAAATTTACCATTATGGAAAAGGGAACGAAAATTCTATAATAATTTTGTATTGTCCCTGAGTATTTCAGTGGTGAAGTTCGCGAAATGAGAAAAGTCAATAATTATTAAAGCTCTATTATTTTGTCCAATAATACGAACTTTATTACTAAGATTGCTTCCTAACATAATAGACAGCCTGTTGCTCATAAAATGTAAGCGGAGGCGATCTTATGATAAAAGTTCCGGCAGAAAAATTAGCAGCCGCAGTAAATAAACATCTGCTGCCAGGCGTCATTCGAAGTCTTTCGAAAAAACAAAGTATGAAGAAGGATGATGGCCAAAAAGGTTCGTAAAATGGAGGCACATGCATGAGTAAAGATAGATTATGTTTAAACGAAGGATGTAAAAAGAAACCTGACCTTTATGGATACTTTTGCAGCATCGAGTGTGAAATAGAGTATACAGACCAGCTCAATAAACGAAATAGTGAAGAGCCGCCAAAAAAAGAGGTTACATAACCTCTTTTTTACAGTGCTAAGATATATTAATTGTAAGCAAACATAAATATAAACGGTTAGGCATCCTTTTAAGGGTGCTTTTTGGTGTGAATTTTAATGTTTGATGGATTATTAGGTCTTTAGAAGGGTATGTGAATTATTAGTTTGTAATGGAGCAATAGGAAATAACGAGTTAATAAGTCTATCTAAAGAAAATCTGCAATTATATGTGAGAATAATTCTTTACTTTAAAAAACTTTACTCATCATGAAAGGATGATGTACTAGCCGTGAGTTATAATAAATGATTTAATATAAATCCCGTGGTAATTAAATAACTAATAATATTAGGGAGCAGTAAATGGATATTTTTGAATATAATAATGATTTGAAAATTTTTAAGAATTTTGATGAGGCAGCTTCTACTATTCTTAAAATGATGAGTAAATTTATAGATATTAATACACTATTTATCGCAAAAAATGATAATCAATCAAACGAAATTGTGAAAGTTTTAAACAAAGATAATATTTTATTGGAAGAAGGGGAAACCACCCCTTTTAATGAAACTTTTTGCAAGTTAAGTGTAGATTATGGTCGTAAAATTCTTGTGATTAGAGATATTACGAAAAGTGATGTAACTAAATCATTAGCGGTTACAAAAAAATTAGGAAGCGGCTGTTTTATTGGTATTCCAATTTATACAGGAGATGGAGAAAATTACGGAACAATATGTGGGTTAGATACTAAAAACTTTAAATTTGAAAATGAACATATCGAGCTGTTTGAGACAATGGCATCGTTGTTATCCTATGTGCTTGATTTGGATAATGCAAACAAGCAAATACAACAATTATCTGCACCATTTGTCCCTTTAACGAAAGGTGTAGCCATACTGCCGATTATTGGCTTAATACGGGAAGAAACAGCAGAAAATATCATTTTGTTAGCTTTAACGAAAAGTCAGCAGCTTTCGTTGGAATATTTAATAATAGATTTATCAGGTATTAGTCAAATTAATAATTTGGAAAGCAGCTATTTACTAAAAATTGTGGATCTTTTAGGGCTGATTGGTGTCAACCCAATACTAACTGGTTTGAGTCCTGATATAGCTTTAAAAGCAACGAAAACAAATATCAACTTCCAAAATATACCGATTGAAGCTAATCTTGAGCGAGCATTAAAGAAAATAGGCTTCACATTAAAAAAAATGGAAGGTTAGCTATATATATAAACTTAAACACTAGACAGCCTTTAAGTTGTTAGATGTCAAATCTAATGATTTAGGGGTGTTTTTTTATATAAAATCCGCTGCTTTAAGCACCTTTTGTTGGCCATCGCAACTGCAATCGCAGGAAGACCTACTCTGACAGCAACAGGAAGAAGAACAGCCCCAATCAGTGCGACTGCAGGTGACGGCCAGAAGAAAAAGGAAATAATCATCATAAGTAAGCCGATGACCCAGTAGGCTAAACTGGGGGTTCGTATCCATTTTGCAAACGGTGAAATCATCACATCATTTATTCCGGTTTTGGTGAGGATTTTACTCATAGCGACAATGATGGAGATGACGGCTATGGTTGGTAGCAATTCTGTTATGGCATAAATGAAACTATTAAATATCGTGCTGATAGAGCCGCTTAAAGAACCTGTAGCAGTAAGTGCCAATAAAAAAATTCCGACAATGCACACGATTGTAGTGTCTCTTCTCATTATCATGAAGCCTATAATGAATAGAATAAATAAAACGTAAATCCAATGAAGTGCCGTTAATTCTATACCCATTGACGAAGACTCCCTTCTAATCCGACATGAAGCTTAGGCAAATGACTAAGACCGGATTTAATTACAGATTATGAAGGAGGATAGGATTGGGTGATTAGAGAATCATTTTCTTTTATAGGAAGTAAATGGTATCTCTAAAATCTCCTTCTCTAGTTGGAGAAAAAAACGCCGCAGGATTGAACAATTAAAGAGAGATTAGTAGTACAATAATGCTATTGACTGGAAAAATTTCTTAAAAACTAGCAGTTATTTGCTAGTTTCAATATAGAAGGTAGGGTACATATGGGGAAATCTTTAGCACAAATCATGTTTTCATTCTGCTTGCTTGTTGTCGGCATAGTCCTTCTTCTTGTTAACCTTGGTGTCATTTCCTTGGAAATAAAACAGCTTTTTGTCGTATTATACCCATTTCTGCTGCTTGTTTACGGAGTTGTATTGTTAATCAGCGGTATAAGAAAAAGAGCGACTAATACTTTTCTGGCCATTTTCATCCTTGTTTTTGCCGGGTTATTATGCCTTGACCGGCTGCACTTATTTACATTTGCTTTTATGGACTTTTGGAAGCTGTGGCCGCTTATAATGATCATTGCTGCTTTAAGTATGATGTTTAAGAAGTCAAAATTTCTTGTTGTCACTAATGTAAATTGGGCGAAAGAGGATAAGGTTTTCGGAAAACCATCAATCCATATCAAGCAAAAGCCGGAAGGAAAGAAAAAAAGAGCTTTTTCTCTAGTAGGAGACGTCAAAATCAATACAGAAAATTGGCCTGCTGAGCCGATGACAATGCATAATACAATCGGTAATTACTTTATTGATTTCAGCAAGGCATATATACCAGATAAAGAAACACATATAGAAATCAGCGGATGGATAGGCGATGTTAAGATTATTATTCCTGATAATCTGCCAGTGCGGATTGAAGGGGAAGTGAAAATCGGTGACTTACAAATCTTGGAGCAAAGCAAGGATGGCTTAGGAAATAAACTAGTCTACAAGTCTCCTGATTATGATGAGGCTGTTAGAAAACTCAGCTTGCATATTTATTTAAATATCGGCGATGTAACAGTAAAGAAAGTGTAGAGGTGCTAATCTGATGTGGAGAGAAAGAAAAGGTTTTCTGTACGGGCAGTTTTACAGCTATTTTATGACTAGTGTTATTAGTTCTTTGCTGCTGTTTATTGGTATGCAGCTCTATTTATTTTTAAACCCGCAAGCTCCGTTTTCTACGACCGTTATACTGCTTATATTCGCGTGCAGTTTCACCTTTACTACTGCAGTCGGCATTTATTTCTCTATTAAAGCAAACAGCATCATTAATAAAGAGTGTGCAAATATCCTACTGTTTGTGTCAGCATTAAGCAGAGGAAAGTATACGGAAAGGATAGCGGCTGAAGAAAACGGTATGCCAGAAGATATAAGGGGTGAACTTAACCGATTGGCAGTTCATATGAGTGAACAAGCAAATTCTCTGCAACGCCTTGCTGATGAAAAAATAAACTTGGCACAGACTGCTCATACTGCTGCCGTCATGGAGGAAAGACAGCGGTTAGCAAGGGATCTTCATGATGTAGTCAGCCAGCAGTTGTTTGCACTAAACATGATGTCATCAGCTGCCTTCAAAGTTTTTGATTCTAATCCGGCGCTTGCTAAGAAACAGCTGGAGGAAATCATCGGAATTGCGGGCAAGGCACAAGGGGAGATGCGGGCATTATTGCTGCACTTACGGCCGATTGAACTTAGCAATGACAGCTTATGTGACGGTATTATAAAGCTGATACAAGAGCTGAAGGGAAAAACGAGCTTACAGTTTGCAGCAAGCATTGATGAAATAGATGATTTGTCGACTGCCGGGCAGGAGCATCTCTTTCGCATAGTGCAGGAGGCGCTGTCAAATGTGCTGCGCCATTCCCATGCAAGCAAGGTGCAAATTATCTTGGAAGACAAAAGCAACTACGCTTACTTACATATTAGTGATAATGGACATGGCTTTGATCTTTCTGTAGAAAAAATCACTTCCTATGGTTTGAAAACTATGCGTGAAAGATGTGAAGAAATCGGCGGTGTCATGGAAATACGATCTAAAGTTGGGAGCGGGACATATATTGACATTCGTGTTCCTTTAAAAGGGGGAAAAGCATGATTAAGGTAGCTGTAGTAGATGATCATGATATGGTAAGAAAAGGTTTGATTTCGTATTTGCAGACAGAAAAGGAAATAGAGCTTGTCTTTGAAGCGACTGGCGGACAGGAAGCAGTCAAGCTTGCAGTGATGAAAAAGCCGGATGTCGTTTTGATGGATTTATTAATGGAAAAAGGAAATGGAATTGAAGCGACAAAAGGGATACTGAAGGAATATCCTGGCTGCAAAATAATCATTATTACAAGCTATTATGATGAGGCACAAGTTATTCCAGCCATTGAAGCAGGGGCGTTCAGTTATCTTTTAAAAACAGCAAGTGCTCATGAGATTGTCCAGGCAATTCGTAAAGCAGTTGCCGGAGAAACAGTTATTGAACCGAAAGTAGCAAGTGTTATGCTGAAAAAGCTGCGGCCGAGTGAAAAGAAACGGCATGATGATTTAACAGAGCGGGAGCTTGAGGTGCTGATGTGTCTTGGAGAAGGAATGACAAACCAAGAAATCAGTGAGGAGCTTTACATTGGGGTTAAAACCGTGAAAACACATGTAAGCAATATTCTTGCAAAACTAAATGTATCCGACAGAACACAGGCAGCTGTTTATGCTAACAGGAATGGAGTTATCAAAAAAAGGAGCTAAACTGCTCCTTTTTCGGCAATCGTAAGCTCGAGCAAATAGGCCTTGCCGTTGAACATAGTATGCTGGAGGATTCCGCCGTTTGTCGGATCGCCTGTGATAGGTGAATCAGGATTCTGATGTTTCTGCTTCCAGACGATAAAGTCACGTCTTTCTGCCCAAAGTGACAGGATGATATAGGTATCTCCTTTTACAGGGCGCAGCAACCGGTATGCACTTATTTGCTGTCCCATTTGTTCTAATGACCGCTTCATATTCTGCTCAAATAATGGCTTATGCTCATCTGTGACAGGAATATGATTCATAACGGCAAATCTTTTCCCGGAAAAATCTCCGTTGCTTCCTGCTGTCTCATATTTTCTCGGGGCAGCAAAGATAGACGATGACAAAGTTTCATGCACTAATAAAGCGCTGTCACTGCCTAGTACCTGCATCGCAATCAGAGATTGCTGATCAATTTTGGCAGCGTATTTCTTTACTAAAAAATCATACGTCCCGCTTGCTAAATAAATATTCATAGCAGCCTCCTTCGTGAGTTTCCTTTTGAAAAGTGCGTTTTCATGCTTCAAGGATACTATAGTTCGCATGTTAAAGAAACAAAAAAGCAAGGGCTGTTTGCTTGTAGTTGCAAACAGCCTTGTCTTCGTATTATTGGTACAGTTGGTTGCTTTGGCCTGCAGTTGGATTTTGGTTCATCATATACCCGTTCATTTGCTGGTCTGTTTCTGGGACAAGCAAGTACATTGATCCCATTTTTTGAACAGCCATTTCATCTGCTGGTTCTAATACATAATAGCCTTTTTTAACCATATACTGCCACATGTCATAGGCATGGGAGCAGCTCATCATGAAAGCTGTCTGGCAAAAAGAGCGTATTTCTGGATTTGCCATTTCCATTGCATTCCAAGCATATTCTCTGCCGGCACGCTTTAAAGTAAGCAGGTAGGCAGTGGCCATTTCTCTGTCATTCATATTCTCTACAAGCGTTCTCGGCTGAACAGGAGGAGCTTGCGGGGCGATCATTTCTGTAAATTGATTCATCTTCGCTTCTTCCTTTAATAAAGGAAGCTCCTTCGTTGCACCTTCTCTTTTATTGAGGAATTCAACCTTCATATTATAATCGCGAATATGAAGCGGGAAATGCCTTTGCAGGATGGATTTAAACTCTGGATCTTGGACATGCTGCAGCATATAGCCCATATTTGTGATGCTGTTGACACAGCTCAATGTTAATTCATTCAATGCATTTGCTTCATGTGCGGCTATTCTCATTTGTAAGCTCCCTTGGAATTTAATTGTATTGGTGTAATACTTTTTTATAATGGCTGACTAAAAAAGAAATATACGCAAAATTTACTTGGTGGCGTTTGGGTCAAAAGCGAAATGGGAATAAGATAGAAGATGTAAATTAGTCTATTTTGTGACAATTTATCAAGTTTTGTATACAACGATAGTGAAAAAGTTATATATTTAATTTATACATCCAAAAGTACTGTAGATTAAAAGGAAATAGTGAGTGTCTGTAAAAAGACATTCTTTTTTATTGCTTTTTTATTTATAAATATTATAATCTAATAATGATTACAGTTAAATTATTTTTGAATTTATGATTTATATATTACAATGGAAAACATAAGCAACGGAAAGGTGGACATATTAAGAATGAGCAAGGAATTGAAAGATACATTCATTAAGGCGGCAAAAGGGGAAAAAACGGACTTCGTACCTGTCTGGTATATGCGTCAAGCTGGGCGTTCCCAACCAGAATACAGAGCGATTAAAGAAAAGTATTCTCTTTTTGAAATAACCCATCAGCCAGAACTTTGTGCATATGTTACAAAGCTGCCTGTCGATCAGTACAATGTCGATGCGGCGGTACTATACAAGGATATTATGACACCTCTTCCTGCAATCGGCGTTGATGTGGAGATTAAATCAGGTATTGGCCCTGTTATTGATAATCCTATTATATCAATGGAAGACGTAGCAAAGCTCGGTGTGTTAAATCCTGAGCAAGATATTAAATATGTGCTGGACACAATTAAATTATTGACAGAAGAGCAGCTGGATGTACCGTTAATCGGCTTTTCAGGAGCGCCATTTACACTAGCCAGCTATATGATTGAAGGCGGACCTTCAAAAAACTATCATAAGACAAAAGCTTTTATGTACTCACAGCCAGAGGCTTGGGCTTTATTGATGGAAAAGCTGGGAAGCATGGTCGTTACATATGCAAAATCCCAGATAAATGCAGGAGCAAGTGCTATTCAAATCTTTGATTCATGGGTAGGTGCACTGAATGTAGCGGATTACCGTACTTTCATTAAGCCAGTCATGGAAAAGATATTTACTGATTTAAGAAGCGAAAACACACCGCTTATTATGCACGGTGTTGGTGCTAGCCATCTTGCCCTTGAATGGAACAGCCTCCCGTTAGATGTTGTAGGGCTTGATTGGCGACTGCCTATTAAAGAAGCGCGGGACTTAGGAGTGACGAAAGCAGTTCAAGGCAATCTTGACCCAGCGGTACTACTGGCACCATGGAATGTCATTGAAGAGAGAGTGAAGGAAATACTGGATCAAGGCATGCAGCAGGACGGATTTATCTTTAATCTCGGTCATGGTGTATTCCCGGAAGTAGACCCGGCTGTCTTGAAAAAACTGACAAGCTTTGTGCATGAGTATTCAGCTGCAAAAAAAGCCTAATAGACAATCAAACTATAGAAATGAGTGATAATAAATGAGCAGAAAAAAAATGGGGCTGTTAGTAATGGCCTACGGAACTCCATATAAAGAAGAAGATATCGAAAGATACTATACACATATTAGACATGGCAGAAGACCAACTGATGAGATGTTGGAAGACTTGAGAAGCCGCTATGAAGCAATAGGTGGAATTTCTCCGCTGGCAAAAATTACGCAGGAGCAGGCTGAACGACTCGAAGCCCATCTTAATTCCATTCAAGAAGATATTGAATTTAAGATGTACATCGGTTTGAAGCATATTGAACCATTTGTCGAAGATGCTGTTAAAAGCATGCATGCTGACGGAATCACGGAAGCGGTAAGTATTGTATTAGCACCACATTTCTCCACATTCAGCATTAAGTCATATAACGGCAGAGCGAAACAAGCAGCCGAAGAGCTTGGCGGGTTAACTATTCACAGTGTTGAAAGCTGGTATGATGAGCCGAAGTTCATCGAGTATTGGTCTAAAAAGGTTCAGGAGACTTTCAGCAAAATGTCAGAAGAAGAAAGAAGCAATGCTGCTTTAATTGTTTCAGCGCACAGCTTGCCTGAAAAGATTCTTCAATACGGTGATCCTTATCCAGATCAATTGAAAGAAACAGCTGATTTGATTGCAAAATCTGCTGGTGTTTCTAATTATTATATCGGCTGGCAAAGTGCTGGTAACACACCAGACCCTTGGCTTGGCCCAGATGTTCAAGATTTAACAAGAGATCTTTATGAAAAACATGGATATAAAGCATTTGTTTATACGCCAGTCGGTTTTGTGGCAGACCACCTTGAAGTGCTATATGATAATGACTATGAATGCCTTGTTGTTACAAAAGATATCGGTGCGTCTTACTACAGACCAGAAATGCCGAATGCACAGCCTGAATTTATTGATGCGCTGGCAACGGTTGTTTTAAACAGCTTGTCTGTTCACTCTAAATAAGTAATTTTTTAGCGGCTGATATTTTTCTTAGAAAAATTCAGCCGCTCTTGTTGCACTAGTTTTTTTGATATGTTATATTCATAACTGTACTAAATGACCAAATTCCTCATTTGGTCATTTTTAGTTTTTAATAGAAATACAGACTTATTTTTCATGACTTGAGGTGAAGCATTTTGGCTATGGATCGGAAGAAGATGATACTGGAAGCTGCTGCGAAGTCCTTTTCTATGTTTGGCTATAAAGCAACAACGATGGACCAAGTGGCGAAAATAGCAAATGTCGGCAAAGGAACTATTTATACGTTTTTCAAAAATAAGGAACAGCTTTTTGATGAGATTATCACAGGGCTTATTTTGGAAATGAAGGCAGAGGCAGACGCCTCCTTTGATCCAGGTTCTAGCTTTATGGACAATGTTCATCGGACACTAATTCGGATGCTTGAATACAGAAAAGAGCATCAGCTTACGATAAAGTTGTTTGAAGAGCAAAAGGAAATGGGAACATTAGAAGTGAAGGAAGTACTTAACCGCCTGGAAAACGCTATTCTTAGCTATATGAAGGGACATGTACAAGAAGCTATCAGCAAAGGAGAAATACAGCCTTGTGACCCTGAGCTGACTTCATTTATTATCTTTAAAATGTATATCTCCTTAATTTTTGATTGGGAAAAGAACCATCCCCCCCTTCAGTCAGAGGAGATCGCCTTAACTGTTGAAAGGTCCTTATTAAAGGGATTGTCTACTAGATAGTCCTCTTTTTTTAGAAATAAAAATGACCAAATGAACAAAACGGTCAGTAAAATGGAGTGGTTTTCATGAAACAAAATTTATTAAAAGCAGAGCTGACCTCAATATTCAAAAATCGGATGAAGCTTATTTCCATCTTGGCCATTATATTTATTCCGATATTATATGCAGGAATATATCTATGGGCGTTTTGGGATCCATATGGACATTTAGAGAAGCTCCCAGTTGCTGTCGTTAATGAGGACAGCGGTGCAGAAATGAATGATGAAAAACTGGAGGTCGGCAAAGATTTAGTCGACAACCTGAAGGACAGCAAGGATTTCGACTTTCAGTTTGTAGATAAAGAGGAAGGTTACAAAGGGTTAGAAAATCAGAAATATTATATGCTGATTGAAATACCAAAGGATTTCTCTGAAAATGCAACGACATTGCTTGATGATAATCCGAAAAAATTGGATTTAAAATATGTCTCTAATCCAGGTTTTAATTTTATCTCCTCCCAAATCGGCAATTCAGCTGTTGAAAAGATAAAGGAGGGTGTCGGCAAGGAAGTAACAGAGACATATGCTGAATCTGTTTTTGAAAATATAAGCAAAATGGCATCAGGGCTTGAAGATGCGAGCACTGGAGCAAAGGACCTTAGTGACGGAACAGATAAGGTCAATAAAGGTACACAGGAAGTTTATAAGAATTTGCAAACACTTGCCGAGAAATCGGTTGAATTTACAGATGGAATCAATACAGCCAATTCTGGAGCAAAGGAGCTTCTGACTGGAGCAGAAAGCCTTTCAGATGGATTAGGTCAGCTGCAAGACGGCCATAAAGAGCTCGCTGATGCAGCAGCTAAGCTGCAAGGCGGAGACCAATCGATTTTAAATGGTATCACTTCAACAAAAGAAGGAGCGGAAAAGCTACAAAGCAGCATCCCTTCGTTAATAGCAGGAACAGATGAGTTGAAAACAGGCGCAAACTCTCTTACTTCAGGACTGCAGGAGTGGAGCAGCAGCTCTGAAAAGTTAGCTGACGGAGCCTTGCAAGTAAATGACGGAGCAAAACAAGTGCAGGAAACAGTAAATTCCATCCTGCCAATGCTTGACGGGTTGCCTGAGGATAAGAAGCAAGAAGTTCAGGTAGCACTTCAAAGTCTTGTAGACGGCAGTGGCCAAATTGCGACAAACACGCAAGCTCTTCAGCAAGGAGCAGATAAATTGGCTCAAGGAGGACAAAGCTTATCTGCCGGCTTGAATCAGTTAAGTGACGGAGAACAGCAGCTTCAAGCTGGAGCTCAGCAGCTTGCAGATGGAACTGCACAGCTGGAGGATGGCTCTAAACAGCAGGTTGCAGGCCAGGAGCAGTTTATTGCAGGCATGAACCAATACTCTACAGAGTTTTCTAAAGCTGCAAGTGGTTCTAATGAACTTGTGACAGGAGTTAATTCATTGCTGACAGGTATGAATCAATTGTCTTCAGGTTCTAGTGCTTTATCTGAAGGGACTAGTAAGCTAGAATCCGGATCGAAGGATCTTGCAGATGGAACTGCTTCCTTATCAACAGGCAGCAAGGAGCTGTCAGATAAGCTGGCAGATGGTGCTGATGATGCAAGCTCTATCCACTCTGATGATAAGACGTATGATATGATGGCAGAACCAGTTACTGTGTCAGATGAAAAAGTTTCAGATGTTCCTAACTACGGAACAGGATTGGCTCCTTATTTCATCTCATTAGGATTATTTGTTGGTGCATTAATGCTTTCTATCGTGTTCTCATTCAATGAGCCGGAAGGAGTTCCTAAAAACGGACTGCGCTGGTTCTTAAGTAAAGCGGTCATACTTGCTGGGGTGGGAATTCTGCAGGCACTTGTAGCTTCATTTGTGCTGCTTAAGGTGCTTGGAATGGAAGTGCAGAGCATCCCATTATTTATTCTGTTTACGGTTATTGCGAGTCTCGTATTCTTTTCTATCATTCAGTTCTTTGTGACAATTTTGGGGAATCCAGGACGTTTCATCGTTGTCCTTCTCTTGATTTTCCAATTGACAACAAGCGGCGGAACATTCCCGTTAGAGCTTATACCTGATTTTATGCAGCATATCCATGCATTGCTGCCAATGTCTTATTCAGTATCAGGCTTAAGGGCGGTCATTTCGACAGGAGACTTCGACTTTATGTGGCATAATGCGAGGATTTTGGCAATGTACCCAATCTTCTTTATTGCTGGTACGCTTCTATACTTCATAGTTGCTCATAAACGCCAGTTTGCAGAGACTGCAGCAGAATAAACCTGTGAGTTAAGGCCGGGCAAGGAGCCCGGCCTTTTCTTTGAGTTAAATAGTAGGTTTTAGATTCCTGACTTTACCACAAGAAAAAAGGATACAAATAAAGTGCTAATTCGACGAATTTTAGTTATAGTATAAAGGGGCTAGTTTATTCTTTTAATAGAAGATATGCTATATTTAATCAGAATAACGGAAAAGAGGGTGTACATATGCTGTTTATTGATAATAAGGGCATTACAGATCCGCGCATTAACTTGGCGATTGAAGAATATGCGCTGAAAAATCTCGATATTAATGAAACATACCTATTATTTTATATAAATGAACCATCTATCATCATCGGCAAAAACCAGAACACAATTGAAGAAATTAACACAGAATATGTCGAGTCAAACGGAATTCACGTAGTCAGAAGGCTTTCTGGCGGCGGGGCTGTTTACCATGATAAAGGTAATTTGAACTTCAGCTTTATCACAAAGGATGACGGTGACAGTTTTCATAATTTCCGCAAATTTACAGAGCCTGTTGTCAAGGCACTGCAAAGCATGGGTGTTGATGCTGAGTTAAGCGGCCGCAATGATTTGCTGGCAGAAGGCAGAAAGATTTCTGGGAATGCCCAATTCTCCACAAAAGGGAGAATGTTCAGTCATGGCACCCTGTTGTTCGATTCAGAAATGGATCATATTGTTTCTGCATTAAAAGTTAGAAAAGATAAAATCGAATCAAAAGGGATTAAATCTGTCAGAAGCCGTGTTGCTAATATTACAGAATTCCTGAGAGAGAAAATGGAAATTGAAGAATTTAAACGCCTTATCTTGGCTTACCTGTTTGAAGGGGAAGAAAATATCCAGGAATACGTTCTAACAGAAAAAGATTGGGAAAACATCCATGCTCTTTCAAAGGAACGTTACCAAAACTGGGATTGGAATTATGGAAAATCACCAAAGTTCAATTTGCAGCATTCCCATCGTTTCCCTGTTGGACAAGTTGATGTCCGCTTTGATGTCGCAAAAGGAATCATTAAAAACTGTAAAATATATGGTGATTTCTTTGGAGTCGGCGATGTTTCTGACATTGAGAACAAGCTGATTGGTTTGCGCTATGACCGCAGTGAACTAGAAAAGGCTCTTGAGGAAACATCAATCAAGCATTATTTCGGCAATATCACGAAGGAAGACTTCCTTCATTTAATATATTAATCCGCTGTACTGGGTTTATTAGCCCAGTGCTTTTTTTGTTTAGCGGTGTTGTTTAGTCCATTTAAAACTTCTTGTTCTAAATGTCGTCTTTTAGTCTTATTAATAGTAACAAGGGTTGTACAAGGCAAGGAGGGGAATAATGGCAAGAAAAATAGGTTTTTACTCAGTATTATTATTCATCATGTACGGCTTATTTTTTTATTGGTATTTGTTTTATTTCGCAGATTCAAAGCTCCCTTTTGAATACCAAGGATCCGCCGCAGATCCATCCGCCTTTCTGAATAGCAGAGAGCTGGGATTAAGTGAGGAATATTCTAAACTAAAGAACTTTTTATTCTTTATTTCCACTCCCTTTGAATGGCTGATCTATCTGTTTATTCTGCTGTTTGGCTTCTCAAAAGCCTTCCGCAAATGGGGAGAGGAGTCAGGAAAATATAAAATCATCCAAAAAGCGATTTATTTGTTTTGGCTCCATTTAATGGCTTATGCAGTTTCCTTTCCTTTAAGCTATTTGGGCTATAAGCTTTCACGAGATTATCATATTTCCACACAAAGCTTTCCTTCGTGGATGAAAGACGAGCTGATAGATTTTTGGGTCAATTATGCAACTGTTTTTGTTATTTTTACCGTCCTGTATTGGCTGATGAGCAAAAGCAAAAAGCGCTGGTGGCTTTATGCGTGGCTGCTGTCTGTCCCATTTACATTGTTTATGACATTTATCCAGCCAGTCATCATTGACCCGCTGTATAACAACTTTACTGCCTTAAGTGATGAGAAGCTGGAGGAGAAAATCCTCGCATTGGCTAAAGAGTCCAACATCCCTGCAGAGCATGTGTTTGAGGTGAATATGTCAGACAAAACCAATGCCTTAAATGCCTATGTAACGGGAATTGGCAGTAATTCGAGAATCGTACTTTGGGATACTACACTTCAGGAACTGAAAGACAATGAGATTCTGTTTGTCATGGCCCATGAAATGGCACATTATGTTGAAAAGCATATTTACTTTGGAATCGGTTTGTCTCTTGTGCTGTCATTTTTCGGCCTTTATCTCATTTACAGGCTGATGAACCTAATTATTAATAGGTGCGGTCCTGCTCTAAAAGTTTCTAAGGTTGAGGATATTCAATCCTTCCCTTTAGTCCTACTGCTTATTTCGATGCTGCTGTTTATTGCAAATCCGTTTGCTAATGTTGTTTCGAGATATGAGGAGAAGAGGGCAGACAATTATGCAGTTGCTTTAACGGAAGATCCTGAAGCAGGAATAACAACCTTTCAAAAGCTTGCAAAAACCGGCCTCAGCGAAGTTAATCCGCCATTGCTTGTTAAAGTATTTCGCTACAGCCATCCAACGATGCTTGAAAGAATATCTGCCTTGGAAGAGAAGAGTATTTTAATCAAGAACAATACTGACTAGGCAAAAAAAACGCTTATCTCTAATGAAGGGATAGCGTTTTTTTTATATGAGTAAAATCACAAAAAAAGGCATCTATCAGGAATGCTTAACAAGTCCTAAATAGATGCCCTACTGCGGAATTTAATTATCGAAGCGCTTACATAAATCCGTATATTGTTTGCTCAGCCGAATAAATTCAGCTTCATTTCGTTCGTCTATGGCGTGATCAATTTGAGTCATTAAACTGGCTTTCTCTAAATTCCATTGAATTTCAGTAAGAAGCATGTCGATGTAAAGTTCTTTCACATAAGTCTCTTTCGCTTTGTGTCTATTCATAGCACTTAACTTAGTTAACTCTGTGTACGACTTTTCATTCATTGGACTCACCCCTGATGCCTTTTTAATATTATATGGCAAAAATAAGAAAATATCAATAAAATAATTTAAAAATTTTGAAAACAAAGCGGATTTTTGAACTATTTAAGACGATTCGCTAACCGCTTACATTTCTAGGAATTGACATGCTATAATGCAACCGATGTAAGTTAATACAGCAGTGCTCTAATTACCAGAAAGGAGAAACAATAATGGCTGAAAAACGGAAAAATATCGACCTGTATGAAGTGAATTATCACACGCTTGCAATCCTGCCTGAATTACAGAAGAATGGCGAAGTTTATTCTAAAATATATGAAGGAGCCAATATTTATATGTGCAAACTAGCGCCAGGTAAAATAATTAAGCGAAGCTGTGAGTATTTCGGATGCACATATGAGGGGAAACGAAAGGGTACGAGGGCATTGATGAATTATCAGCATAAATTGCCGATATCCATTGATTCGAAAAGCACTATTTATGCATTTCCCACTCATTCTCCTTCAAACCATGCATGCATGTGGTTTTTTCTTCATCATATTTCAGACAGAGTAGTAGAGGGAGAAGGTAAAACGACTGTTATATTCCGCAATGACCGAAGACTGTCTATCGATGTATCTTTCCATACCTTCAATAACCAAATATTAAGAACAAATTTGCTGCAAACAAAAATCCGCCACAATCAGGAAGACAGTGAAAATCCGTTGTAAAGTATGTATACCCTGTAATAAGACAAGTTAAACTGCTCTCATCCGGTATGCCGCTTGTACAGATAATATTCCAATAGCTCTTGGACACGATTGCGAAGCCTTGGGTTGAAATAGTTATGATATTCTTCGTAACCATTGTATAGGAATAAATACATCGTGAAGGCTTCATCCCTTTTTACCTCTTCCACCTTCATCTTATGCTTTTGCATATATTCCTTTGTTTCCCGAAGTTCTGTATGAATTGTCTTCATCGTAATTTCCACAAGGTCAATATAAGGCTGCTTTAGTTTAAAACTGCTCTGCTTGATTGTCAGGAGGTCGCGGTTTAGAACGGTTAACAGCATGGGAAGATAAATGGCTTGCTCCATAATATATCTATCCTTCTCCGGTATGCGCGTCATAGTCAATCTTCTCCTTGAAATCTTTATAAGAACAAATGTTCTATTTAGATAGTACAATATTTGCCTGATCCTTTCAAGCTGTGTAAAATAAAAAATCCTGCAGCTCTTTTTTTGGCCTTCGCTTATTTTCTTTCAAAAAAGAAATTAAATGCAATGCTCCTGAAGGAAATTTATTTCTAATGTCGAAATAAGATATAGCTAATAAAGGGAGGAATTGTGACATGGGAGAATCGAGAAAAGTAACGTCTGAGGATTTATACAAATTAAAATCAATTGTTGATCCGCAAGCAAGCCCGGATGGGAAGGGATTTCTATATGTAGTGACAGGCATTTCGGAAGACAAGGATGCTTATTACTCCAATATCTATTATCAGAGCTTAGAGGACAGCAGCAAAAGCTATCAGTGGACGTTTGGAGAGCATCGCAACACATCGCCAAGATGGTCGCCAAACTGCGAGGAAATCGCATTTGTTTCGAATCGAAGCGGAAAAAACCAAATTTACGTGCTGAACAAAAACGGCGGAGAAGCAAAGCAGCTTACATTTGTGCGCAATGGTGCTTCTAACCCTGTTTGGTCTGCTGACGGCAGTGAGATTGCGTTCCAAACGAGCATTGGTAAAAAGGAAAGCCTTCAGGATAAGGAAATTACCGAAAAGACGGAAGAGAAACCACAAGCATTAGAAGTGGATATGATGAAATATAAATCAGACAGTGCAGGCTTTTGGAATGGCAGTTACAGCCATATCGCAATCGTAAATAAAGAAACAGCAGAACTGAAGGAAGTCACTTCAGGAGAAAATGACTATTACTTAGAAAGCTGGTCTCCAGATGGAAAGTATCTTGCTATTACAGCAGATGAAAGTGAGGATAAAGACTTCAGTTTCGAATCGGATGTATATCTGTACGCCTTAGAAACGAAAGAATGGAAGAAAATCACAGAAAGCAATGGCCAATTTGGAAGAGTAACTTGGTCGCCTAACAGCCAAAAAATCGGCATTATTGGCAGCGGTAGAGAATACGAAAATGCTACCTTGTATAAAATCTGGGTTTATGATTTGAACAGGGAAGAGCTCCGCTGCTTAACAGAAGATTGGGATGTGAATGTCGGCGATTTTGCGATTGGAGATTTTCAGCAAGGAGCAGTTACACCAGGAATTCTATGGGGCGAGGATAATAATAGCTTTGTTTTTCTTGCGACAGACCATGGTAATACTATTGTTTATTTTGGCAATGAGGAGGGAGCAATCTATCCAAGTCTGATTGACAATCAGCATGTGTACGGGCTGTCTACTGGCGGAAGCTTAAAGCAGGCGATTGTTGCAATCAGCAAACCGACAGAACCAGGTGATTTATACAGCCTGAACTTAGAAACAGGCGAAACAGTTAAACTGACAGATGTGAATAAGGAATTTACAGAAACACATAGCTTTGCACCAGCAGAACCAATCGAGCTGACATCAAGAGACGGCTGGCAATTACATGGCTGGGTGATGAAGCCTGCTGATTATAAGGAAGGAGAAAAATATCCTCTTGTTCTTGAAATTCATGGCGGTCCGCACGCAATGTATGCTAATTCCTATTTTCATGAGTTTCAAACACTTGCAGCAAATGGTTATGCCGTGCTGTTCATTAATCCGCGCGGAAGCCACGGATATGGTCAGCATTTTGTCGATGCGGTTAGAGGCGATTATGGCGGCAAGGACTATGAGGATGTAATGGATGCTGTTGACTACGCATGTGCAAACTTTGATTTCATAGATAAAACCCGCCTTGGAGTAACAGGAGGAAGCTATGGCGGATTTATGACAAACTGGATTGTCGGCCATACAAATCGCTTTAAGGCTGCAGTTACACAGCGTTCGATTTCCAACTGGATCAGCTTCTATGGTGTTAGTGATATCGGCTATTATTTCTCTGATTGGCAAATTAAAGCAGACTTGAATGATATCGAAACATTATGGAAGCATTCACCGTTAGCATACGCCAATAATATTGAAACTCCGCTGTTAATTTTGCACGGTGAAAAGGACTTCCGTTGTCCAATTGAGCAGGCAGAGCAGTTGTTTATTGCACTTAAAAAGCAGAAAAAGACAACGAAATTTGTCCGCTTCCCAGAATCTAATCATGAATTATCAAGAAGCGGCAAACCAACATTGCGCATTTCCCGTTTGAATTATATTAATAATTGGTTTATTGATTATTTGTAATATAAAGAATCGCTTGCCCTAATAGGCAGGCGATTTTTTTATGCGAAATAAGCTTTGATGAGAAAAGAGTCTTTTAATATTAAAATCATCTTAAGTTCCTTAAATGTAATTAAAAATATGGAAATTAAATGTTTGCATATCTATTTATCTGATATGATAATAGATAATACGTATCCTTTATACGTAAGAGTATTTTATTCTTTTAAGGGTAACAATGGAAAAGAAACTTATGTTTATCATAAAACGTTAGAATAGATAAAAGCTAAGAAAGGAAACAATGGAGGATGGAGCGATCAGAGTATAGACAAACCAGAAAGAAAAAAAGAAAGCTGAGAAAAGGCAGAGTCTTTTTCTTGTTTCTTGTTTTGTTGATAATATTTGCGGCTGTATACATATTTGTTCAATATAATGCCGGGAAAAAAAAGGCACTGGAAAATGGTGCAATAGAAAAGGTTGAATATGAATTTAATGGGGAAAAAGACCAGTATGGCGGGACTAATGTCCTTTTATTAGGTAGTGATGCTAGAGAAGGAGATACAAAATACCGCACAGACACGATTATGGTAGCCCAGTTTCATCCGGACAAGGGCACATATAAACTAATTTCCTTAATGCGTGATATGTATGTTGATATACCTGGAAACGGTCAGGGCAGAATTAACACAGCTTTCACAATTGGCGGACCAGAGCTGTTGCGGCAAACAATCAAGGAGAACTTTGATATAGACCTTCAATATTACGCAATTGTCAATTTCCAAGGATTTGAGGCGCTTATTGATGAGACATTCCCAGATGGGGTGGAGATAGACGTCGAAAAGAGGATGTCAGAGAATATTGGGGTAACATTGGAGCCTGGCCTGCAAAAGCTGAACGGAAAGCAGCTGCTTGGTTATGTGCGCTTTAGACATGATGCTATCTCTGATTTCGGTAGGGTAGAAAGACAGCAAAAAACCCTTGAAGCACTTGCTTCACAAATTTCAGGGGTGCAGACAGTTGCTAAACTCCCTAAATTGGCTGGTGTTATGATGCCGTATATTAATACGAGCATGAGTACAAAAGACATCTTGTATATTGGGTCTGATTTAATTCGCAATAAAGACCAAGAAGTAGAGACATTGAGAGTTCCTGTTGATGGGACTTATCAAGATCTTCGAGTCAATGGTTCTGCTGTGCTTGATGTAGATATAGACACAAATAAAGAAGAAATACATGAGTTTTTATCTAAATAAAGGGAGACTAAAGCAAATATACTGTATTTAGGGACGATAAGCGGATTTTTGTTAAGTAACCTTAGCGCTAACTAGCGTTTCGTATTGGTCTGCTGAGAAACATAAACCTGCTTGAAATGATATGCCAAGGAGTTTTCGTTTATGGATATAGCTACAATAAAAGAATGGTTTACACTAGATAATATCATGCAATTAATAGAGAGCTACCGGGCGTTCGGTCCGTTGCCAGGCATTTTGCTGCCTTTACTAGAATCGTTTGTCCCTTTTCTGCCGCTATTTTTGTTCATTTTGGCAAATGTGAATGCCTTTGGGTTTTGGCTCGGCTTCCTGTTTTCATGGATAGGAACTTGCGGAGGGGCGCTGCTCGTATTTTTGCTTGTTAGAAAATATGGACAAAAGAGGCTTTTGCGCTTTATTCGTAACCATAAAAAAGTGCAAAAGCTCATGGTTTGGATAGAGAGACATGGGTTTGGACCGCTGTTTATCTTGCTGTGTTTTCCTTTCACCCCGTCGGCTTTAGTAAATATTGTGGCAGGTCTCTCCCGTATCCGTGTAAAACAATATTTTCTTGCTGTTGTGGCAGGCAAGCTAGTCATGATCAGCACCATAAGCTTTATTGGTTATGACTTGAAGTCGATGATTACACATCCGATACGGACAATTCCAGTTGCAATCGCGATTTTTATCCTATGGTATGTAGGAAAAAGAGTCGAGGCAAGAATGAATGTTACGGCAGAAAAAGAAAGAGAAAGAGAACATGGAAATTAATGTTCCAAACAATGCATGGAGGAGATAGCATTTGAAAGAAGCAATAAAAAGAGAAAGCATAGAATGGATTAAAGCATTTGCTATCGGAATCATCATCTTTGTTATCATTCGCGCATTCTTTTTCTCCAATTATGTGGTTGAGGGCGAATCGATGATGCCTACATTGCAGGATGGAGATAAATTAGTCGTTAATAAGATTGGCTATAAAGTCAGTGATTTTCATCATTTTGATGTGATTGTTTTCCACGCGAATGATAAAGAAGACTATGTAAAAAGGGTGATAGGTGTTCCAGGGGATAAGATTGAGTATAAGGATGATCACCTGTATATTAACGGAAAAAAATATGAAGAGAATTTTTTGGATGCTTACCGTAGTCAAGTAAGTGCTGGAAAGCTGACAGGGGATTTTACCCTTGAGGAAATTACTGGAGAACAAGCAGTGCCGAAAGGAAAGCTGTTTGTGCTCGGTGATAATCGGCTGGGCAGCTGGGACAGCAGACATTTTGGTTTTATAAATATCGATCAGGTAGTCGGCAAAGTTTCTTTACGTTACTGGCCGCTCCGTGATACTCAATTTTCCTTTTAAGAATGGGCTCTTTTAGAGCCTTTTTTTTATGGAATAACCGTGAAAATATTGGCAAGTGGAATCCAAGTACTCTTTCATACGGAAACGTTTGTTTCTATGATATTATAAAGAGAGAAATTAAGTTCGAGGAGGCAATTATGTCTGTTAGATTATTATCCGGACGATCAGGCAGCGGAAAGACTGCCTTTTGTATAGATTCGATTCGGGAGAAGCTGTTCGCAGATCCTGAAGGCAATCCAATTATTTACTTAGTGCCAGATCAAATGACATTTCTGTCAGACCAAAGCTTGGCTGCGAGCGAAGGGCTTGGCGGCATGTTCCGTGCCCAAGTTTACAGCTTTACAAGACTTGCGTGGAGGGTTTTGCAGGAGACTGGAGGCATCTCGAGACAGCATATTAACAGCGTCGGAATCAGCATGCTCATCCGCAGCATTATCGAAGAAAAGAAAGAAGAGTTGTTCCTGTTTAAGAAGGTGGCAGACAAGAACGGCTTTATTGGACAAGTCGAACAGCTTGTAACAGAATTCAGAAGATATTGCGTTACACCAGAGGAGCTTGACAGCAGGCAGCAAGACATAGAGGGAGCTGGAGATGGCGACAAGGCTCTTTTGGACAAACTGCATGATTTGGAAATTATTTATCAAAGCTTCGAGGAAAATATGCTGGGCAAGTATATTGATGGAGAAGATTATTTCCGCCTCCTTGCAGAGAAAATCAACAGCTCTGAATATTTAAAGAAAGCAGAAGTTTTCATTGACGGTTTCTACAGCTTTACACCGCAGGAATATTTAATTATTCAGGAGCTTATCCAGGTTTGTGAGAATGTAACGATTACTTTTACTATGGACAAGCCTGACCGAAACAGTTTTGCAGATGAATTAGACCTTTTCCGGATGTCAAAGGAAACTTACGCAACTGTTTATGAAATGGCAAGACAAATCGGTGTGGAAGTAGAGGAGGATAATTTTGCTGAAGTGCATAAAAATATGCACCACTCCCTTCAACATATCGAGGCACATTTTGACAGCAGGCCAGCTCTCCCGTTTTTTGGAGAAAGTGCTGTGTTGTTTGCAGAAAGCGTTAATCCGAGGGCAGAAATAGAGGGCATTGCTCGGGAAATTAAAAAGCTTATTAGAAAAAACGGCTACCGCTATCGTGATATTAGTCTCTTATCCCGGAATACGGTAGAATACCAAAATATAATAGAAACTATCTTTGCCGATTATGAAATTCCTTTTTTTATTGACCAGAAAAGAACGATGCATTTCCATCCGCTTGTCGAGCTGATTCGCTCTACCTTGGAAATAATAGAAACAAACTGGCGGTACGAGCCTGTTTTCAGGGCAATTAAGACAGAGCTGCTGTTTCCAATGCATATGCAAAAGCGCAACATCAGAGAAAATGTGGACAAGCTAGAAAACTACTGCTTAGCATATGGAATAAAGGGAGAAAAATGGACGAGCAAGGAACGCTGGAAATATAGAAGATTTCAAGGGCTAGAATGGGATCCAGGGGTACAGACAGACAGTGAAAGACAAATGGAGCAGGAGCTGAATGAGCTTCGCCTTTCATTGGCTGCACCGATTACACGGCTGGCCACCAGGCTGAAGAGAGCAAAATCAGGAAGAGCAAAATGTGAGGCTCTATATCTCTACTTGGAAGAACTAGAGGTTCCAGAAAAAATGGAATTATGGAAAGTGGAGCTTGAAGAGCAGGGGGAGCTTGTTAAAGCAGGTGAACACGACCAAGCGTGGAACAGCATCATAGACCTTCTCGATCAATTTGTTGAGATTTTAGGAGACGAGGAGATAGCAAGAAAACAATTTGCGACCATATTGGATGCTGGGCTTGATACCCTTAAGTTTTCTTTAGTTCCGCCAGCAATAGATCAGGTGCTTATTGCTGATCTTGAGAACTCCAGGCTTGGCACCATAAAGGCTGCCTTTGTTATCGGGATGAATGAAGGGGTTTTTCCTGCCAAGTTTACAGATGAAGGGATTTTTGCAGACAGTGACAGGGAAAGTCTTGTAGAAGCTGGAATGAAGCTAGCACCTACAAGCAAAACTAGATTGCTTGATGAAGAGTTTCTTGCATACAAAGCATTTACAACACCGTCTGACAGATTGTATTTAACATACCCGCTGGCAAATGATGAAGGCAAATCTCTGCTGCCATCTGTGTATGTAAAACGGATGCGCGATTTTGTGCCAGAAGCAAAAACGCTCTACTTTATGGCTGATCCTAAGGATCTTTCCAGTCTCGGACAGCTCGATTATGCAGTTGACATGAAAACAAGCTTGTCTTACTTAAATGGCCAGCTGCAGCTGAAGAAAAGAAATTACCAAATTTATGATTTTTGGTGGGATGTTTATAACACCTATATAGAAGACCCTAAATTCCAGCCAATCGCGAAAAAAGTGTTCTCAAGCTTAACCTATCAAAACAGGACGAGTGAGCTCACAGAAGAAACGAGCAGCGATTTATATGGGGAAAGCATAACAGCGAGTGTTTCACGGATGGAATTGTTCCAGTCATGTCCGTTTTCTCATTTTGCCACACATGGCTTAAAGCTTAGAGAGAGACAAGTGTACAGACTTGAGGCGCCTGCTATTGGAGACTTATTTCATGCTGCCTTGAAATATATTGCTGAAACAGTGCTTCATGAAAATATGATGTGGTCGGATTTGACGAGACAGCAATGTGAGGTTCTAGCAAAAGATGCTGTCGAAATGCTTGCTCCTAAATTGCAAAATGAGATATTGCTGAGCACAAACAGACATCACTATATTAAGAGAAAGCTGGAGCAGATTATTAGCAGAGCTTCTTTCATCCTGAGCGAGCATGCCAAATACAGCGGCTTTGCACCGATTGATTTGGAGCTGGAATTTGGGCCGAAAGGTAAGCTTCCGCCAATGGCCTTTTCGTTAAAGAATGGCACGAAAATGGAGCTTGTCGGCAGGATTGACCGTGTTGACAAAGCTGAGCTTGATAATGAAGTATATTTGCGTGTAATCGATTATAAATCAAGTGCACATGAACTCAATATGAATGAAGTATATTACGGCCTGTCTTTGCAAATGCTGACATATTTAGATTTGATTATTTCCAACAGCAGCATTCTTGTTGATAAAGAAGCAAATCCTGCAGGAGTGCTATACTTCCATGTCCATAATCCAATCTTGAGCAGCAAGAAAATCTTGACGCTTGATGAAATCGAAGAGGAATTGTTTAAAAAGTTTAAGATGAATGGATTAATGCTTGGAAAAGAGGAAGTTATTAAGCTGATGGACGGCAGTCTTGAAAAAGGCGATTCACCTATTGTTCCAGCAGGTGTGAAAACAGACGGAACATTAACGAAACGTTCTAAAGTTGCAAGCAGGGAGGACTTTTATTCCCTTCAGAAATTTGTTCGCCATAAATATGTGGAAACAGGCAATAAAATAATTGGCGGCAATGTTGATATTTCTCCGTATCAATTAAAAGAAAAATCACCATGTACATTTTGTTCATTCAAGTCTGTCTGTCAGTTCGATGAAGGTCTTGAATCAAACCAATATCGAAAGCTGCAAACCTTCTCGAAGGAAGAAGCACTTGATTTGATCAGAAAGGAGGCAAACACACATGAAGAATATTGATATACCGCCGAAACCGCTTGATGCGACCTGGACAGATGATCAATGGAAAGCAATCAGCTTGAGCGGAAATGATATTTTAGTGGCAGCTGCGGCAGGATCAGGAAAAACAGCCGTTCTTGTAGAAAGAATGATACGCAAGATTGTTTCTGATAATCCAATAAATGTTGATGAGCTGCTTGTTGTTACATTTACTAATGCATCAGCGGCAGAAATGAAGCATCGTATTGGAGATGTGCTTGAAAAGGAGATAAATGCTAATCCAAAATCACAGCACTTGAAAAAACAATTAGTTCTATTGAATAAGGCCCATATATCAACTATTCATTCTTTTTGCTTAGAAGTAATCCGCAAATATTATTATATGATTGACCTGGACCCTGGCTTTCGCATTGCTGATGAGACAGAAGCACAATTGATGCGGGATGAATGTGTGGAAGATTTATTTGAGGAAGAATATGGACAAAGTGAAAATTCGGCATTTTTTGATTTAGTTGATGCCTTCACAAATGATAGAAGTGATGATGCACTTCAGAAAATCATACAGGAAGTGTATGATTTTTCACGGGCAAATCCTTCTCCGTCGGCGTATTTGGAGTCTTTAGCAAATATGTATGACATCGAGGAAACGGCGGCAATTGAAGACCTTCCATTTGCAAAAGAGCTGCTTGCAGATATAGGGCTTCAATTGGACGGAGTTCGGCAGCTTTTGGAATATGGATTAGAATTGACGAAGCGTCCTTTCGGTCCTGCGCCAAGAGCGGGCAATTTTGTTGATGATTTACATCTTTTGGACATTATTCAAAAGGCGAAAGACGACTCATGGAAAACGATGTATGACGCGATGCAAACATTGAAATTCTCAAGAGCTAAGGCATGCAAAGGGGATGAGTATGATCCTGCTTTAATTGAAGAAGCCCAAAAGGTCAGAGATAGAGCGAAAAAAATATTGCAGGAGCTGCAGAGTGAATTATTCGGCAGGCTGCCTGAAGGTTTTATAAAAGACATGCGAGAAATGAAAGTCCATGTGGAAACATTGACGAGACTTGTAGCTTCCTTCTCCGATCGTTTCCAAAGAATGAAATCGGAAAAAGGCTTAGTCGATTTTGCTGACTTAGAGCATTACTGTTTGGAGATTTTACGTGAGCCTGAAGCAAAAGAGCTTGTGCCGTCTGTGGCAGCAGTGCAATACCGCAAGCAGTTTAAGGAAGTGCTGATAGATGAGTATCAGGATGTCAACATGGTGCAGGAGTCCATATTGCAGCTTGTTACGGCAGACAGTGAAACAGCGGGAAATCTGTTTATGGTTGGCGATGTAAAACAATCTATCTATCGATTCCGGCTTGCAGAACCAAACCTGTTTTTATCTAAATATAATCGTTATCAAGCAGATGAGAATACAGGCTATAAGATTGACCTTGCCAGAAATTTCCGAAGCAGAAAAGAGGTTTTGGACGGTACAAACTATCTGTTCAAGCAGATAATGGGGGTCAAAGTCGGCGAAATTGAATATGACAAAGATGCTGAGTTGGCAAAGGGAGCTGCTTATCCAGAGGATGCTGCTTTTCCAATTGAATTGGCTCTTGTTAACCAAAATTCTGCAGCCACGACTGAAGAAGGTGACGGAGAGACTGGTGAATTCGATGCACAGGAAATGGAGCAGTCTCAGCTTGAAGCACGGGTGATTGCCCAAAAAATAAGAGAGCTGTTCGATCACAAGCAGGAAGTATATGATGCAAAAACGAAATCGTACCGTCCAGCTAAGTATAAGGATATGGTGATTCTGCTTCGTTCGATGACATGGGCGCCAGCCATCATGGAAGAATTAAAGCAATTTAATATTCCGACATATGCTAATTTGACGACAGGCTATTTCGAATCAACGGAAGTCAACATCATGATGTCATTGCTTAAAGTAATAGACAATCCATATCAAGATATTCCGTTGGCTGCTGTGCTCCGTTCCCCTATAGTCGGGTTAACAGAAGAAGACTTGAGCAGAATTAGAATTGAAAAGAAGCAAGGAGCATTCTATGATGCTGTTAAAGCATATATGAGTGTTAACAAAAATGACGCCTTGCAGGAGATGCTTGCACCATTCTTTGAATTATTGAATGAATGGAGAACAGAGGCAAGGCGTGGAGCTTTGTCAGATTTGATTTGGAGGCTCTATAGAGATACGCATTTTTATGATTTTGTCGGCGGATTGCCTGGAGGCAATCAGCGCCAGGCTAACTTGCGGGCATTGTTTGACCGGGCCCGTCAATACGAGGCAACCTCTTTCCGCGGGCTTTTCCGCTTTTTACGGTTTATTGAACGGATGAGAGACAGAGGGAATGACCTGGGGGCAGCCAGGGCCTTAACAGAGCAGGAAGATGTTGTCCGAATCATGACAATCCACAGCAGCAAGGGACTGGAATTTCCGTTTGTTTTCCTTGCTGGCATTGGCAGAGAATTCAACACAATGGATTTGCGCAAGCCGTTCCTGCTTGATAAAGATCTCGGGTTTGCGACAAAGTATATTCATGCTCAAAAACGAATCTCTTACCCGTCTCTTGCACAAATAGCATTTACGAAGAAGAAGCGAATGGAGCTTTTAGCAGAGGAAATGCGGGTGCTATACGTAGCGCTGACAAGAGCGAAGGAAAAATTAGTGCTGATCGGCTCTGTTAAGGATATCGAGAAGTCTAAACAAAAATGGGCACAAGCTGCTGGACATTCCAATTGGCTGTTAAATGAGTTCGACAGAGCATCTGCCCGCTCTTATTTAGATTGGATTGGGCCAGCCCTTGTAAGACATAAGGATGCATCTGGCATACATCTGGAAACATGGATGGAAAAAGGAGAAGTGTCTGTCCATCCTTCAGCATGGGAAATCCGAATTCTTCAAAAAGAAGATATTCTTAAACTTACTGTAGACGATTTGGAAGAACAAGAGAGCTGGCTGGAAAAGGTGACAAGCGGAAAAGTGATGGACATTTCCTCTGAATATAAAGAGCAAATCCAAAAAACTCTCGCCTGGAAGTATTTGTACCCGCATGGCACAATATATCGTTCCAAACAGTCCGTGTCCGAGTTGAAAAGGCAAAGTGAACGGTTGGATGAACAAAGCGGCACAGAAATTCAGCCACGTCGCAAAACGATTTGGAACAGACCGAAGTTTATGCAGGAGAAAAAGCTGAGTCCTGCAGAAAAAGGAACAGCCATGCATATGGTGATGCAGCATATCCGATTGGATGAAGCTATAACAGAAGACAGTATCAGGCAGCTTGTTGATGAAATGCAGACAAAGGAGCTTCTGACACCAGAACAAGCAGAGGCAATTGAAGCAGGGCAGATTGTCTCCTTCTTCCAGTCAGAACTTGGAGAGCGCATGCGTAATGCAAAAAAGCTTGTTCGTGAGATTCCATTCAACATTGCCTATCCGTCAAGCTCTGTGTATAAGGATTGGCAAGGAGAGAACGAGCCAATTTTAGTCCAAGGTATCATCGACGTCTATTTTGAGGATGAAAAAGGCACAGTGCTGCTTGATTATAAGACAGATTCTATTCTAGACCGGTTTAAAGGCGGATATATGGAGGCCAAGCCAGTATTAGAAGCGCGCTATCGTGTTCAAATTGACTTGTATGCTGATTCACTGGAGAAAATTCTTAAGAAAAAAATCGATGAAAAATATTTATTCTTCTTTGATGGAGCGAATATCTTACCGATGTAAGACAAAAAGGCTGTCCGAATTATATCGGGCAGCCTTTATTATTAGTTTTTTTATGAATTGCTAATTTATTGGGGTAAGAAATCACATGCTAATAGGCAGGAGGGAAGAAAAATGGCAAAAGCGAATAAAAAAATTGGAACATGTGAGTTATGTTTAAGAGAAGATGTAGAGACGACAGCCCATCATTTAACACCTCGGGAAATGGGCGGGGCATTCTTAGGCACAGCTGATTTATGCATTCCTTGCCATAAACAAATCCATGCACTGTATACAAATGAAGAGCTGGCAGTAAGATTGAACAAGGTTGAATTGCTGCAAGATGATCCTAAGATAGCGAAGTATTTGGCTTGGATAAAAAAACAGCCTTCTACAAAATTGCAGAAGGTGAAAAAATCAAAGGACAGAAGAGGGAGAAAATGAGGCTTCTTCCCTTTGTCTGTCAGTTATTGGCTGTTGTCGGCTGGTCAAGCAGACTTGTGTCTACATAATTCGTTGCGCTTAATCCATTGTTGGTAATAATAAATGCTCCAGTGTTTGATGCCCCGGAACCTAAAGAGACTTTCGAATTTCCCTTTGGGGAAATAAACAAGGAATCACCGAATTGAACAATCCCTTCTCCGACGTTAACAATTTGAACAGGTCCTACAATAGCAGGCAAAAGAACCTCCTCCTTTATTTATATAGTAGCCTGGCACCAAAAAAATCATCTGCCGTTAACAATAGCGGTTCCAGGTGATGAATGTATTTCCTCAAGGGGGATGATAGTTTGATTATTTAATTCCTCAGAGTGATTCTCTAGCTGTCTTATATGCTTTATCCTCGTTTCTGCATAAATATGACGGGTGCTTCCGACTTGAAGCAGGGATGAGGCTGAGACGGCAGTAATATCAAGGTTTTTCACTTTAATAACCGGCTTTATTTGATGGTACATTATATTGATGCTCTCAGTGATAGGAGGAATGGGAATTGGTTCGGAAAAAATCGGATATTGGTCAAAGGAACCTTCTCCGCCGAAGAAAATCTTCTTCTCTCGTTGTACAGCAAGTGCCCTCGAAAACGCTTGATAAAAAGAGATATCACCAAATTCTAGTGTAGATGAAAATGATGCTATATTTAGACGTATATGATTAACAACAGAAGTCCTTGTAAGCATATTTATCCTTTAGGGAACAAAGGGACAAATGGTCCGATAATCAGTGATTCTGCAGGTGTGTCAAAAGTGGACGCAAGCTGAATTGTCTGAACGTCGCCGACAATGCAGACAGATGAACTTGATACACCGATGATTTTAATATCACCAACTGCCAGCTCTCTATTATAAACCTGAAAGTTCATTCCTTGTTCCTTCCCTTCATATTGTCTGGAATATTGCTTAAGAATATTTTGACACCATTTTCAATTTCCTGCTTTAATGCTTCTATAATCGTTTCATTTTGCTGTTGTGTATCCTCTGCTTTTTCACCGCCGGTTCTTTGCTGTAAATAATATTGGATTCTTGTAGGCAGCTGCTTTGTAACATCTTCCTGAATGAAGGAAATATAAGCTTCATCCTCCTCCAAGCCTAGTTCGGCTTGTTTTTGGACAATTATCTCAGGAAGCTCAAGCTGGATATAGGAGAGGAGTGTTTCTTCCAGTTCCATCGATCTTGTCATCATTTGTTTAGGGTCTATTGGATATAAAGGACCGCCAGGCTGAACAGAATTACCTGGATTAATTGCCAGTTCTTCGATTTTTTGCAAATCTGCTGGATTTAAACCGATGTTAAGCGTCCCATCCAATGTTTCCACTTTTAGCTGATCAAAGCTGTATTCAATGCGATCGACTCGAACGGAAGGCCTGTTTTTCAGTTCGGTTATTTCTTTGGTCATTTCGGTGACAGCTTGCTCCAATGATACGATTCTTTTTTCCAGGTATTGCAGATAGGATTGCATCTGATCGCCATAATGGTAGAATTGTTGGGACATCCTTCGTACCTCCTTCATCTGTCTTTAAGGTGCTGTCAATGGAACAGAAGGTGACATGACGACACTGTCGTCTGCCACATTAACACCAGTAAACGGCTCTGATTCTTCAACGGGACTTGGAGCAGCCTCGGTGAAGCCTCCGGTATTATATAGATAAGAATTAGGCTTTATGATACCAGAGCTGCCAATCTGAAAAACGGAAGAGTTTGTAATACCGCCGATTTTTATGGTGTTTATTGTTATAGATTGTTGAATGAAAAAATTCATCATTATCACCTTTTTCAAAGTCAGAAAATCAATTTAAGCATTCAGGAAATTTCCTTGATCAATGCCATCATTGTCTGTTGTGTTCGTGGCACTTCGGTAATTAGTTATATTCAACCCATCACCAGTGTTGAAGGAACCGGAACCAGAGAATGTTTTGGCATTAGAAATCGGCATGATTTTATAGACATCGCCAATATTAAAGATGGAGCTGCTTCCTATGGAAATAACCTGTGCGACTCCTACAATAGCTGGCATAATCAACATCCTTTACATAAGATTCTTAACATTCTATGTGGGGGTTCTGTGGAGTGTGATACATTAGCCCAGCAGTTGTTAGCCTTCTCTCTTTTTAGCCTATTCAACAGCAAGGTTGGCCTATGCCTGTTGCTCCACTTTAATGTGATAGATTTGAATAGTATTATCTGAAAGTTTATAATTAACATAAATATTAAACTATAAATCTTTTGCAAAGGGATGGAGATAGTATGAAGTTTGCGACAGTATTACTGCAAGGCAGACAAGTTGTTGCGGTTTTAAATGAGAAGAATAAAACGATAATTCCGCTTAATGATGCAGAAGAACAGAGAACAGGCAGCCGTCCTTTTCCAGATGACTTGATTCAATGTATAGAGATGGGAAATGACTTTATTGATAAAGCAAGAGAGGCGACTAATTGGGCCAATGAGAACAGCAGTAATTTAGTTGAATTGGATGAAGTGAGGCTCCTTGCACCAATACCAACACCAAGGAAAAATATATTTTGTGTAGGAAAGAATTATGAGGAGCATGCAATTGAGATGGGGAGTAAGGATGATATACCTGAGCATGTGATGGTGTTTACGAAAGCCCCGACTACTGTAATCGGACCAGATGAAACAGTTCCTGACCATTCAGATGTATCAGAGCAACTGGACTATGAAGGAGAGCTTTGCGTAGTCATCGGTAAAAAGGGTAAGGCTATTCCACAGGATGAGGCGTTGGAGTACGTGTTTGGCTATACGATTCTTAATGATATTACCGCAAGGGATTTGCAGGCAAGGCATAAGCAGTTTTTCATCGGAAAAAGCTTGGATGGCAGTGGACCGCTTGGACCAGTAATTGTGGAGAAATCAGCTATTTCAAATCCAAACAAATTGAATATCTCGACTAAAATCAATGGAGAAGTCAGACAAAATTCCAATACAGCTCACTTTATCTTTCCTATAGAAGAAGTGATTAGTGTTTTATCAAAAGGCATGACGCTTGAGCCAGGAGATTTGATTGCAACTGGAACACCAGCTGGAGTCGGCAAAGGCTTCAAACCGCCGCGATTTTTGAAAGCTGGCGATACGATAGAAATAGAAGTAGAAGGAATCGGTGTGCTGCGCAACACGGTTGGATAAGATAAGACGGAAACCATTTTATAAACAGCAAGAAACGTGCATCCTATGAAAGAAGGAGGTGGGCATATGTTTGGCCAAATCCACTTTATTTCATGGATGCTCACATTAGTTCTTTTTGTTGCAGTCTTGTTTTTAAGAAAAACAGACCAAAAAAGAACGAGAAAAATCGTACATATGATTGCAAGGCTTTTGTATATCTTTATCATTGTTTCCGGTGCTATTATGCTGTTTCGTGTAGAAACTTTTACTGCCCTGTACATGCTGAAGGCACTTGTCGGGTTTTGGGTCATCAGCATGATGGAGATGATATTGGTCCGGCTTGAACAGGAGAGAAAGGTCAGAATCCTGTGGGGGCAGTTTGCAGTCGCTCTTGTGCTTGTATTGTATATTGGGTATGCTGCGTTATAATGTTTAAGGAAGGCTCTGCTTAACAAAAAAAGCAGAGCCTTCTTTTTGTTCCAGTATTGACCATGAAAAGAATTATCTGGTAAGTTATCAGTAGATTACGTGAATGGGAGAGAGTTTATTGCAATCATTTTATGTAAAGCTTGCGCTATTAATTTCTATGTGGGCAGGGGCGCTATTTGCATCGTATGAAAACAAAAATGTATTTTACATCTATTTATTTTCCTGCAGCATCCTGCTTGCTCTTTATTTTCTTCTACCCCTTCTTCGCAGAAAGGTTTTTATCTATTTGGCTCTTCTCGTTTGGATACAAGGGTTAATCTTTTTTGGAGAGGGCCAAAATCCTCTTTACCTTTATGCACTATCTTTCTTTTACATACTGGAAATGAATCAGGAGATGGCGGGAAGAATTAGCGGTGTGGCGCTCCTTGTGATTTCCTGCTTGAACTGCTTGTCAGGATATGCTTTGTATAATTATCCACTCTTGCTTGTGCTTGCTGTAAATGGATTTGCAGGGCTCGTGCTTTACTATTTTGGCGAAACGAACAGAGAGTATAGGCATATTAGAGAAGCATATGCCTCCTTATTAAATGACTTCAGGGTGCATAAGCGGAGAGCTTTTCAGAATGAAAGGACTGCGAGAGCGGAAGAGAGAACAATGATAGCAAGGGAAATGCACGATGCTGTTGGCCATAAGCTGACAGCGCTTGTTATGCAGGTTGAAGTAATGCGCCGAGAACTTCCTGGCAGTTCTTATTCCATCATTAAGGAAATAGCCTCTGAATGTCTGGAGGAAACGAGAAGAGCTGTCCGCCTCATGCAGGCAGAGGAACTTCAGGGGATTTCCGCACTTGTTCATTTAATCAAAAAGCTGGAAAGTGAGAATGCTGTCCATGTTCATTTTACAGCTAAACAAGGAGCGCTTCACGCACAGCTTAGCAATATGAAAAATGCAGTTCTTTATCGGACGATCCAGGAAGGGCTGACAAATGCAATGAAGTATGGAAGCACGAGAGATGTTTTTATTTCAATTGGAGTGTCGCCAATCGGCCACCTTACATTTGAAATAAAAAATGCTTTTAACCATAAGCATCCCATACACAAAGGGTTCGGTCTTGACAACATGTCAAGAAGGCTGGAGGAAGCGGGAGGAAAGCTTGCCATCCAGCAGCTGAATCAACAGTTTATCTTGGCAGGAAGTCTGCCGACAGAGGAGATAAAAAAATGATTAACGTAATGATTGCAGAAGACCAGGCAATTGTCAGGAATGGACTGAAAATGATAATTGAACAGGATGCTGATATTTTGGTGGCAGCTGAAGCGGAGAATGGCAAGGAGGCGCTCTGCTTGCTTGAAACTGTTCCTGCCATAGATCTTATCTTAATGGATGTCCGCATGCCTGTTATGGATGGACTTGAAGCAACAAAGCAAATAAGGGGGCGCTATCCGCATATTAAGATACTAATCTTAACTACTTTCAATGATGAGGAGTATGCAATTAAGGCTTTCCGAGAAGGAGCAAATGGGTTTTTGCTGAAAAACGCTGATAGTGCTGCCCTTATTAACAGCATTAAAAGCTGTCTTGCTGGGGGCATGAGCATACATGCGGACGTTGCAGCAAAGGTCATGCCTAAGCTGCTGAAGGAAACGAGACCCTATATGCAGACAGACCTAATTGATACCCTTACAGAAAGAGAAATAGAAGTCGTTAAGCATGTCGGACTTGGGAAAACCAATAAAGAAATAGCAGGAAATATGTTTTTGTCTGTCGGTACGGTAAAGAATCATCTTACACAAATCCTGCAGAAGCTTGAACTAAGGGATAGAACACAATTGGCTATCTTTGCTGTGAAAAATGACCTTATATAGCCATAGTTTTGGTTTAACAGAACTAAAAATGTTATGATGATTTAGTGTGTTACATAAATGTTGAAGAGGTGTTTATATGTACAGAAAAACAGAAGATTTTATTGCAGACTGGACTGCTTCTGCTCACGGAACAGTACAAGTATTAGAGTCACTTACAGATGAGAAGCTAGGTCAGGCAATTGTTGAGGGTCACAGCACACTTGGCTGGCTTGGCTGGCATTTAGCTACAAGTCCTGCTTTTTTTGCAGGAGTTGCCGGTATTAAGGTAAGACCTGCTACAGATAAAAAAGCAGAAAATATCACTGCAGCTGAAATAGTACAAGCTTACAAAACGATTGCAGCTGATATCGCTGAAGCTGCAAAGTCTTTAACAGATGAAACACTTAGCGAAACAGTCGACCAGTTTGGAAAACCGATGACAAAAGGTTCTGTTCTTGGATTGCTGATTCAACATCAAGTTCATCACAGAGGACAAATGACGGTTCTGCTTCGTCAAGCTGGCCTGCCTGTTCCAGGTGTACTTGGACCAACAAAGGAAATGCAGGCAAAAGGCTAAATCAGCCTAAAAAACGTCTCTATATAATAGGGACGTTTTTTTATGGAGAAAAAAATGACTTAAGTCACTTAGTAAGCAGCACATAAAATGACCTTTAGGTATAGGAAAAAACTTGTAAAAACATTATGCTGTCATTAGAAAGGATGATGACAATGCTTGAAGTGATTGATTTATCCAAACAGTTTAAACATAACAAAGTGGTCAATTCTGTTAATTTGTATTTGGAAAAGGGAGAGACAGTCGGTCTTCTTGGTCCGAATGGTGCTGGGAAATCAACGACAATTTCGATGATTTCTTCCCTCCTTGCGCCAAGCGGCGGTGATGTTCGGCTGCATAATGTAAGCATATTAAAGACACCGGAAAAGCTGCGCAAAATACTTGGCGTTGTCCCGCAAGAAATCGCCTTGTATATGGAGCTGACGGCAAGAGAAAACCTGATCTTTTTTGGCAAGATGCACAAAATTCCTAAAAGTGTGCTGCAGTCAAGGGTGGACGAAGTGCTGGATATTATTGGATTGAAGGACAGACAGAAGGACCTTGTGAAGACATTTTCCGGAGGAATGAAAAGACGGCTAAATATCGGGGTAGCCCTTATTCATGAGCCGGAAATTATCATAATGGATGAACCGACAGTCGGCATTGACCCTCAATCGAGAAATCACATATTAGAGACAGTAAAGCGATTGAACAATGAAAAGAATATTACGGTCCTTTATACGAGCCATTACATGGAGGAAGTAGAATACCTATGCAATCGGTTGTACATTATGGATCATGGCAAGATTATCGCTTCAGGCTTAAAGGAGGAAATCAAAAATATCCTGTCTGCAGAAACAGCGATTAATATTCATGTCGAAATGATTAAGCATCCCTTTGTGGAGGTGTTAAGGAATCTGCCTAATGTTCAGCAGCTCTCTATTAATCAATCAACTATTACTATAATTGTGCCGAAGGAAATCCAGCTATTGAAAGATATCTTCCGTCTGGCAGAGGAGCACGAGGTGAATGTGCTTGCAGTCAATATTGAAACACCAAGCCTGGAGGATGTGTTTTTGCATTTGACAGGGAGAAAGCTTCGGGATTAGGAGGAGAGTACATGTTCTGGCATATGGTAAAAAAGGAAATTCTGATGATATGGAGAAGACCTAGGGAACTGGTGGTTCTCCTCTTAATGCCTTTTATATTAATTACAATATTAGGAAGTGCACTGGGCACAATCATGGATGGAGGAGAAGAGTCTGGCAGCTTACATGCAAAGCTGTTGGTCGTCCTAAAAGACGATACTGTAAACGCTCAAAAGGAGACAGTATCTGAAATAGAGGCTTCCACTGTAAGTCCGGAAGAGAAAAAGATGCAAATGGATACTGTTTATGCAGTAGATCCTGTTTCAACTTTTATGCATGAGATAAAAGAAAATAAAGAACTAAAGAAACTGGTAACCATGACCGTAGTTGAGGAAGAAAACAGTACTTCAGCAGAGGAAAGTGAGTATACAGGGATTTTGACAATTCCATCGGGCTTTACAGAACAGTTTTATCAGAAATTACTTTATGGCAAAGAAATTTCTGCAGAGTGGAGCTTTAAAGAGACAGACAGCACATCTCTGGCAGCGACTGTGTTAAAAGATATACTGGTGAGCTATCAGAAAGAGCTCTCTTATATGAATATATCTGCCGAATTGAACAGTGAGTATACACCGACAAATAGCTCTGCTGTCGGAAAGCTAGAAAATGTCACGAAGAAAAAAGTAGTGGATTCTTTTTCTTATTATGCGATAGGAATGTGTGTCATGTTTGTCTTTTTTGTAGCTTCTACTGTAGCAGGCTTTGCTTACCAGCAGAAAGAGTCGTATATGTACCAGCGCATCCTTCTGGCAAATGTGTCGCCATATACCTTTTTCTTTGGCATATTTGTATCAACATTTTCCCTTTCCTTTATACAGCTGCATTTATTATTTGGATTATCTGCATTAGTATATGATGTTGTGTTTGCCAGCTTTATTCATTATTTTGTTGTGACATTCTTGTTGAACATACTGGCAGCAAGCTTCGCTGTGTTTACGGCAGCTTTATCATTCCGAGCAAATTCCAACAATGTGCCTACATTGTTTACTAATATGCTGATTCCTATCCTTGCCTTTGCTGGCGGAAGTTATTTTGATTTGAGTGCTAGTGGGGGATTCATGGAGACACTTGGTGAGTTTTCTCCATTAGGGGCTGCAATTACAGCCTATTTAAAAGTATATCAAGGCTACAGCCTGATGGATATAGCTGGGCAAATGGAAGCGATTCTCCTCTTTAGCGGTATCTTACTGCTTGTTTCAGTTGTGTTATTGATGAGGAAAAGAGGTGCTTTAGCATGAAGGGGATACTTTGGGGGAAATTCAGAAAATTTCTGCGCAGACCTGGGTCGTTTCTCATTACCGCAATTATTTGTGCTGTCTTTGCTTATTTACTCGGCTCCAGCTCATTCACAAAGGTAGAGATACCTGTGTTTGCTAAGGATACTGTAAAAGCAGAGGAAATAGTAGAAGAATTAAATGAAAGTGACAGCTTTCAGTTTAAATTATTATCTGAAAAAGCAACATTGGAACAAATTGAAGAGGGAAAGGCAGATCTTGGGGCAGCGCTGGAGGACGATTCATATACCATTTATCAGGCTGCAGAAACGGAAACTTCAATGGCAGTGCACCGCTATTTAGAAGAATATTATCAAAATCATTCTAAACAAGCACAAATCTTCAGCAGCGCCCAGGATAAAAAGGAAGCGGAGAGAAAAATAGCAGAAATATCGGAAAATCCGCTGCTGCCAATAAAATTTGCCAAATCACAGGAAGAGAGCAGCTATGATCAATCTCTTCAAGCATTATTTGGATTTACCTTATTCTTTAGTATATACACCGTAGCAAATACGGTTGTAGAAATATTGCGTGATAAACAGAACGGCATATGGGACCGATTTATCTTGTCCTCCACAAGCAAAACACAGCTTTATCTCGGCCATCTTCTTTTCAGCTTTCTGTTAGGATATTTACAAATAATGCTTATTTTTCATATATTTAAATTCGGTACAGGTGTTGACTTCAATGGTAATTTTGCCGTAGTGTTCGGTGCTGTTATTCCGTATTTATATGCGATTGTTGCATTAGCCATTCTGCTGACAGGGCTAGTCAAAACAGTAAGTCAGTTTAATGCCTTTATTCCCTTGATTGCAGTGAGCTTTGCGATGCTGGGCGGAGCATACTGGCCACTGGAAATCGTTACATCTGACTTTTTGCTGTTGCTGTCCAAATTTGTGCCTGTCACATATGGGATGGAGCTGTTGAAGAAAGGTGTAATTGACGGTGCAGGACCAATGGAGTTGCTGTATCCTGTCGGCATTCTTTTACTGATGGGAACATTAATGCTGGGAATAGGTATACGGCTTATTGAACGAAGACATATTTAAGCACAATCCCCTCCTTAAAGGAAGGGTTTTTTTAAGGAGAAAAATAGCTCTAAAAAAGAAGGAAATAGTTGTCAAATGTTGAAGTATTAAAGACTTAGGAAGGGAGAAATCTTTCCCATGAAGAAGCGAACTGTAGGTATTCTTTTATTTAATGAAGTGGAAGTCCTTGATTTTGCCGGACCATATGAAGTCTTTTCCTTATATGCCCCACCAGAAGAGCATGATAATCATTACTTTCATGTAGTGACCATTTCAGAGACAGGAGAGCTTATTAACGCTCGAAATGGTTTGAAAGTAAAGCCTGATTACAGCTTTTCAAACCATCCCCAGGTTGATATTGTCATTGTGCCAGGTGGAAAAGGTGCTGAAGTACATGAAATACATAATCAAAATGTCATTGCATGGATAAAGCAGCAATCCATTCAGGCAGAAGTGATGGCCTCTGTATGCACAGGTGCACTGCTGCTGGCTAAAGCAGGCTTACTGGATGGCAGAAGCGCAACAACTCATTGGATGGACATAGACAGGCTGGAGGGAGAGTTTCCACTTGTAAAGGTTAAGCGCGGTGTCAAGTTTGTCGATGAAGGCGACGTCATTACATCAGGAGGGATAGCAGCCGGTATTAATATGTCCTTTCATCTTATTAGCCGGCTTTATGGAAAGGAAGCAGCGATAAATACAGCCAAAAATATGGAGTATGAGTTGTAGCAGAGGTGCAAAGGCATGAATAAATATTGTGGAGCAGCCTTAAATCAAATCCGGATTGCGGTCGATTCAATAAAGGAACTGATGATGTCTTTACGTGAGGAAGACCTTACTTTTAGGCCTACGTTAACGAAGTTCTCCATTGGCGAATTATTAGAGCATCTTTCATTGATATGTGAGGCAGATTTATTGATTGCCTCTGGCATGTCAAAAGAGGAGATGGAGAGTTTTTATGTTGAACATAAACTTAGCAGTCTCTCAAAAATGGAGGCAGCTATTGATCATTCATTCTTATTGCTCAAGAGCACATATGAAGGCTTTTCTGATGAGCAATTATTCGAGCAAATCAAGTCGTATTGGGGCACGGTTTATACGCGGTATGAGTGGCTGTTGGAAATACTGGCTCATATTTATCATCATCGTGGCCAATTACATGCCATGCTTGTTCATATGTATAGAAAGGAACCACCAATAGCACTTTTTGAATAAAAGTGCATTAGGGCTAATAGAAAGTAGATTATTAGGAAGTGGAAAAATGAAAAGTGGGATTCAGGAAAAAATAGATTACTATAGTTCATATAAGCCAGATTGTGAAAACTGTTTTGGTTTATGCTGTGTAGCTTTGCCGTTTGGTAAATCGGCGGAGTTTGCAGAAGACAAGGAAGGAGGGAAGCCTTGCAAAAATCTCGGGGAAGATTACCTGTGCGGCATTCACCAGCATCTCCGCCCGAAAGGTTATAAAGGCTGTACAGTATTCGAGTGCTTTGGTGCCGGTCAGAAGGTTTCGCAGTTCACCTTCAAGGGAGTGACTTGGCGGGATTCCCCCGCTGTTGCAAAGGATATGTTCAAGGTTTTCCCAATCATGCAGCAGCTGCATGAAATGCTTTGCTATTTAGATGAAGCACTTCAGCTAAAATCTGCAATAGGATTAAAAGCAGAGCTTACAAATGCCTTTAAGGAGACGAAAAGGCTGTCGGAATTAGAGCCAGCAGAGATTATGGAGCTATATATTCCTGCACATCGGGCTGTGGTTAATGAGCTTCTAAAACAAGTGAGTGAGCTTATGAGACAAAAGGTGACTGAAAAAACCAAGCTTCAAAAAGGACGGAAAAAGAAAAAAGGGAGCGACCTGATCGGAGCGAATCTGCGCAATCAAAATTTGCGGGGAGAGAGCTTCAGAGGTGCATGGTTAATCGCAGCAGACTTACGAAATGCTGATTTAAGAAATGTTGATTTTATTGGTGCTGACTTACGCGATGCTGATATTAGGGGAGCTGATTTAACTGGCAGTATTTTTCTGACTCAAATTCAGCTCAATGCCGCAAAAGGAGATAGTCATACTAAGATTCCTCGCACACTATCTAAACCGGCTCATTGGTCTTGCTAAATTTCTAGTAGATAGTAATATATTCCAATAAAATAATAATAGTTTTAACAGGCTTACATTGGGAATATAGAAACTAACACTAGAAAAGGAGTGAGTCATAATGGAAAACAAAGTAGAAACAAAAGTAAATGATAAGCTTCAGAATATGAGTAGTGAAAAAAAGGATGAAATTTTATCAAGCTTTGAAGGATTTAAGGAATACCTTTCCGACAAGGTGGAAAAAGCAGATAAGCTAGGCTTAAATGAAGAACAGATTGCAAAAGCTGCCCAGAAGGTAGGAGACTTTTTAGCTGCAAAAGAGGAGCCGCGCAACAGAGAGGAAAAACTTCTTCAAGAGCTTTGGAAAGCAGGAAATGAAGAGGAACAGCATAAACTGGCTCATATGCTTGTAAAGCTTGTGAGCTGATGAAAAAAAAAACCGCCAAAAAAGGCGGTTTTTTTCATAGATAATACAATTTAAAGTTAATATCTTGGTCATGGTTGCCGAATTTTTTCCCGAATACAGTCGCGCCCCCGACATGCTCGGCATCTTCCTTCACTTCTATGCGGAAGGTCCATCTGTCTGTGCTTGTATCTAAATCATCGACTGTGATGCCTGACATAGGGTCTCCATCGATATATGTGCCATGGTTGGTGATGCGGATAGTTTTGAGCAGCCCGTACTGGTTGATATTATGAGGCCACCAATCAGGAGTGAACTTTCCTCTTGTATCAGCAAAATCTCCAGGACTTCTCCATGTTCCTAATTCAATTCCATTCAATGAAAAGGTAATATCTGACGGCCATACATCATTGGCGAATGGGAATTCAGAACAAATTTCCAAGCTAATTTCAAATTGCTGCAGCTTTTCATCTTTTTTCAAGAAATTGGCAATATTATATTGCACAAACCCTTGAGTGAACCAAATAATTTCTGCATCCATTCTCTTTGGATCCATAAAGTAGCGGGGCTCATCGACACGGCCGATAAATTCTTTATCTGTTGCTAGTCCACATGTCGGCTTTAAATCATAATCGGTATAATGTCCAATTGGCACAGCAGTTTCATAGGATGCAAACGAGTGAAATATCTTTTTGGGAAAATTTATTTCAATATGATCGACCTTTAAAATCGAAATCTTTTGCAGTCCAGATTTTCCTGGCACTCTTTCTGTCTTAATTAAACCAGCATCTTCTAATTTTTTTATATGCTTTGTCACAATAGCACTGCTGATTTCTAATTCCTCGGCAATTTCTTTAATGTTCATTTTATTTTTGCTGAGGAGTTGAATAATCTTGATGCGAACTTCGCTGGCTAGTGCTTCATAAACAACTAATGAGGAATTGTCGATCCCTAGTTGCATGGAAATCCCTTCTTTCGAAACGAATGGTTAATTAAATCTATATTATCTTTATAAAAATAACATAAAGATTAATTACTGTAAATATATTAAGATTTATAATTTAATAATAAACTGTTTTGTTAATTTAATAATATTTGAACAATGTTAAATTTACTATTTCATTTATTTTAGTTAATAGAAGAAAGGGAATGTCAAAAAAGAGGGGAAAAAAGGGGAAACCCAGAATGAAAATAGAATTGGGGGGAGTATGATGGAAGAAAACGCCAAGTTTCATAGAGCTTTTGGTGTATATGGTATATTCCTTGATAGTGAATACTTGCTTGTTATCCACAAGAGTCAAGGACCGTATCGCAACCGCTTCGATTTGCCTGGGGGAAGTTTGGAGGAAGGGGAAAGTTTAGCAGAGGCAATAGACAGAGAGTTTCTAGTGGAAACAGGTCTTGAGATTTGTCACAAAGAAAATATTGGAATCACGGATTTCATGTTTCCCTGGGAGATGGAGAGAATTCACACATGTTCATCATATAGCTGTATTTTATGAAGTGAGGAACTTTAGTGGGGTTATCACTGCCCCAGAGCAGTTTGTTGGACAAGATTCCCTTGAAGCTGTATGGATGGACCTGAACGAGTTAACGATGGATAATTCCTCTCCGCTGGTTATGCAGGCAGTAAACTGGACGAAAACGCGGAGTTTCCCTTTAAAGGTGAACAAGCTACAGGTTTGGGAGGTAAAGAAATGAAGTTGCGTAAAGCAGTTACAGCTGATGCGAAAGGCATTGCGAAGGTTCATGTTGACAGCTGGAGAACAACTTATAAGAACATGATTCCTGACGCCTTTTTAGAGCAATTATCTTATAAAGAGCGGGAGCAAATGTGGATATCAGCTATTCCAGGCGGCCATGTTTATGTTGCGGAAACCGGGGCAGGCAAGATTGTCGGTTTTGCGTGCGGCGGCAAGGAAAGGAGCGGCAAGTTTGAAGGGTATGATGGCGAATTATATGCTGTTTATTTGCTTGCAGAATACCAAGGGAAAGGAATTGGCAAAAAGCTCGCAGATGCTGTAAAACAGCATCTACAGGGTATGGGCTTAACTAGCATGATTGTGCTTGTACTAGAAGGCAATGGAGCATGCCGGTTTTATGAAGCCATAGGAGGAAAGCAAATCGGCAGGATGGAGGACAAAATTGGCGGCAAAACAGTTTATGAGCTCGTTTATGGCTGGGAAAAAATATGACGCAAAAAAACTTCAGCAGATATTCTGCTGAAGTTTTTTTTCTTAAGAGGACAGCTTTTCGATAATCATCCGTTTGCCAGTATTCAAGGTAAACTCAAATCTGTCGGTAATTTTCTCATTATAATAGAAATGATGATTGACACTGCACAGGCCTTCCTGATTATCAAAAATCATCATATTCACACCATTTTTTCGTTTGTCATCTCTTAAGAAGGTTAATTGGTTATAACAGTATATACAGTCATAAATAGAGAACTTCATGGAATTCAGGGTGGTGATGAACTGATAAAAGCTGTCATCACTGATCTCGTCAAGAAGACGTTCTAACGAGAATACAAGATGTTTGCGAATCCTGATTTTATCTTCAGTGCACATCCCATAAATCGAGCCAGAGCTGTTGATTCTTCCTTCATCCAAAAGGATTCCTTTTCTCCATTTGTTAAAGCAGAATAATTCCACTTCTTGATGAATATATTCATCTAGCATGGTTGCTTCTTCTGTTTCATCGTCGAAAAATATCCATTGGTCATTGATGTATTCGACTGTTCCTTGTGTAAAAGCACGGGTTTGGTACTCTATAAGCTTTAGTCTCTGCTGATTGTTCATTTCTTTGTAAACCTCCCAATTACTTCCCATAAATTCTTTTTAGACATTAAAGTTCAAATTTATAACTGAATGCCATTATTATTTTTGTTTTAGTTTTTAGGTGAAACTGCCATGCAAAGATCTAAAATGATACAGCAGGAATGATTTATTAGATTCATTTATCAGGACAAATAACCATTTTTCTAATCATGCATACAATACTCCATACTGATTGGTATCTAATCACAATTCCACGAAGAAAGGATGATCATCATGTGTGGAATCACAGGTTGGGTTGATTACAGAAAAGATCTGAGAAAAGAAGAGGATACTTTGTCTGTTATGGCAGAAACGCTGGAAAAAAGAGGTCCAGATGATACAAATGTATGGAGTGCCCTTCATGCAGGCTTTGGCCACAAACGTTTGATTGTGGTAGATCCCCTTTGTGGAATCCAGCCGATGACAAAAGTAAAACAAGATTTTGATTATACGATTTGTTATAACGGTGAATTGTACAATACGGAAGACATACGCAAAGAATTACTAATAAAAGGATATTCATTTAATGGCCATTCTGATACAGAAGTTTTATTGGCTTCTTACATGGAATGGGGCGAGGATTGCTTACAATACTTAAATGGAATTTTTGCTTTTGCGGTTTGGGATGAAAAAAGAAATTCACTGTTTATCGCCAGAGACCGCCTTGGTGTTAAGCCGCTGTTCTATGCAGAGGTTGGATCAAGCTTACTATTTGCTTCGGAAATCAAGGCTATACTTGCCAATCCTCAAGTGAAGGCAGAATTAGACAGAGAAGGGTTGGCGGAAGTATTTGCACTTGGACCGTCCCATACACCTGGATCAGGGGTTTTCAGAGGCATTAAGGAATTAAGACCTGGGCATGCCTTGAAATTTTCGCAGGATGGCTTGAAGATATGGCGTTATTGGAATGTGAAAAGCGAGCAGCATGAGGATACGTTTGAAGAAACAGTTGAAAAGGTGCGCTTTCTGTTCAAAGATGCTGTAACGAGACAGCTAGTATCAGATGTGCCGTTAAGCACTTTCCTTTCTGGCGGGGTCGATTCCAGTGCGATTACAGCTATTGCTGCAATGGAATATGAAAAATCAGGCAAAGGACCGCTGCACACATACTCCATTGATTATGAAGGCAATGACCAGTTCTTTAAAGCAAATGAATTTCAGCCTAATTCTGATGGTGTTTATATTAAGAAAATGACGGACACTTTCGGTACGATTCATCATAACTGCATTATCACACAGGAAACGCTTGCCCAATTTCTCCATGAGGCTGTTACTGTCCGTGATCTGCCGGGAATGGCTGATGTTGATTCTTCCTTGCTGTGGTTTTGCCGTGAAATTAAAAAAGACTTTGTCGTGAGCTTGTCAGGTGAATGTGCGGATGAAATTTTCGGCGGGTATCCATGGTTCCGGAGAGAAGCAGATCTTGCAAGAGGAGGATTTCCATGGATGCGTTCAATCAAGGAGCGACAAGGGTTGCTAAAACAAGAGTGGAGCAGCAAGCTGCAGCTTGAGGATTATATGTATGATAAATACAATCAAACTATTGCTGAAACACCAAAATTGGAAGGCGAAAGTGCAGAGGATGCAAAAAGAAGAGAGCTGTTCTATTTGAATCAACTGTGGTTCATGACAACTCTATTAGAAAGAAAAGACCGAATGAGCATGGGTGCGAGTCTTGAAGTCAGGGTGCCATTCGCAGACCATCGATTAGTAGAATATGTATGGAATGTACCTTGGGAAATGAAAAACTACAAAAACAGAGAGAAGGGGCTTCTCCGCAAAGCACTTGAGGGGATTCTTCCAGATGAAGTACTCTATCGCAAGAAAAGTCCTTATCCAAAGACACATAACCCTGTTTACACGAAAACGGTCACAGATATGCTGACAGGAATTTTGGCAGAAAAGGATTCGGCTTTATACGAATTCTTTGATTATAACCAGCTCAAGGAGATTATCAATACTGGTGGCTCAGCCTTCAAAGAGCCTTGGTTCGGTCAGCTTATGACAGGTCCGCAGCTTCTTGCGCACTTGGCACAACTTCATTATTGGTTTAAAGACTATAATATTAATATTGTAGATTAATATTAAGCGGGAGCAGATGCTCCCGCTTTATTTTATGATTATTGCTGTTCTCAAGTGTGGCGGCATAGGAATGTCAGGATCGACAGACACTGTGTTCGTATACGTCTTAGTGTAGGCATCACGAAATTTACTTGGGGTAATTCCTTCATAGCTTTTAAATAATTTCATGAAGTATTTCTCATCATCGAAACGCAGCTCAAAGGCAATTTCTTTGATTGTTTTATTCGTTGTACAAAGGAGTTCTTTTGCTTTATTAAGCTTTAATGTATGGATATAACGAATTGTGCTCATACCGATATTCTTTTTAAACAGCCTTGTCAGATGATCAGGGTTCATGGAAAAAGTGTTAGCAACTTCTCTTACATTAAGGGGTTCGTGAATATTGACTCTAATCCATTCAAGTATTTGGGTGAACTTTTGCGTCTTTTCACTTATCGTATTTTGATGGAGCAGCTGTTTGCTGTATTGTTCAGTAAGCTCAATTAACAACTCTGTCAGCAAGTAGTCGACAGAGAAGGTGCTGTAGTAGGAAGCATTTGCTATATCTAAAATTTGCTTCATTAAGATAAACGGTTTATCACTGTATGAAAGACTAAAATAATCAGGCAAAAAAACGGCATTATTAATTGCATGCCTATGTGCTTCTATATCACTTGCCAACAAATGGCTAATAAATTTCTCAACTGGATACATATCTGTCTCACAGAAAGGAATAAAGTGCATCCAAAAAAAGCTTGCTCCTTTTTGAGAAGGAGCATATCCATAGTAGTCAATTTCTGGTGGTATAAGCAGAACATTCCCCTGCTTGACTTCATACTGATGGTGGCCCACTTGGATGTAAACAGATTTGTTTAAACCAATAATAACCTCAAAATCCTTCTTCAGCCGCATTTGTTTATGCTGCCAGTCGTCACTGCTGACAAAACGGCCGCATTTGTAATAAGCAAGCGGTCTTTCAATGTTGAATTTCCAAAGCTGGTCCATCTACATCTCGCTCCTTGCATATTGTTTTTTCTACCAAATGTCGTTTTTGTTCACCTTATTGTATTTTTACATAAAGAGTAAGCGTTAACAATAATGTTAGCATAAATGCCAGTAGATAACGACAGGCAAGCTACGAAAATATCTTGTGAAAGTTATTTCTTAGAAGTCGGATTTCACCACTAAATCTACTGTTTTAGCAGTTTTTACTCACCCTTAAAGCGATTACAATAGGGGGGGATGTACGTAAAAAAGCTGTAAAAAGCAGGAGGAATAAGAATGTCAAACAATGTGCAAGCAGACAAGTCGATACATGTGAATAAGGTAATAATTAACGACCAATTTTGGAAGCGATATGCCGACATTGTGAAAACAGAAATGATTCCATATCAATGGGAAGTGCTCAATGACAGGGCTGATATAACAATCGAAAAGGAGCGGAATGACCAAAACATTCCTTCTGAAAAAAGTCATGCCATCGAGAACTTCAAGATTGCTGCAGGGCTGAAGGAGGGCAGGCATTACGGCTGGGTATTTCAGGACAGTGATGTATATAAATGGCTTGAAGCAGTGGCTTATTCTATTGAGAAGGAGCATGATCCACAGCTGATTGAATTGGCTGATGGTGTTATTGATTTATTGGCACTTGCCCAAGAGAAGGATGGCTATTTAAACACATATTTTACAATTGAGGCTCCCGAACGGCGGTTTAAAAGGCTCGCCGAAAGCCATGAGCTGTATTGTGCCGGTCACTATATGGAAGCAGCTGTAGCTTATTATAATGCAACAAAAAATGAAAAAGCCCTCACTATTGCCTGCAAATTGGCGGACTGTATTGATGCAAGCTTTGGTAATGAGGCAGGAAAAATAAAAGGCTATGACGGACACGAGGAAATCGAACTTGCCCTTGCAAAGCTGTATGAACTTACAAAGGAAAAGCGGTACTTAAATCTTTGCCAATTCTTTTTATACGAGCGAGGACAGGATACTAGTTTTTTTGAAAGACAATGGCAAGAGGAAGCTGGCGAGAATGCGGTGATTGGGGGAATGAAACATTTGCCGCTAAGCTATTATCAGGCACATAAGCCAATCCTTGAGCAAGAAAGTGCGGAGGGGCATGCAGTTAGGCTTGTGTATTTATGTGCAGGCATGGCGGATGCTACTTTTTTAAGCAAAGATGAAGAAATGCTGCAAGCCTGCAAAAAATTGTGGAAGAGCATTACAGCTAAAAGAATGTACATTACAGGCGGAATTGGCTCAACCGTTCATGGAGAAGCATTTACTAGTGACTATGATTTACCGAATGATACGATGTATTGCGAAACTTGTGCTTCCATCGGTCTGATTTTCTTTGCGCAAAACATGCTGAAAAACGAAGCTGACAGTACGTACAGTGATACATTAGAAAGAGCACTCTATAATGGTGTGATCAGCGGAATGGCTTTAGATGGGAAGCATTTCTTCTATGTTAATCCCCTTGAGTCTAATCCTGAGAACAGCTTGAAGGACCCGGGAAAAAGCCATGTGAAGCCGACAAGGCCAGCTTGGTTCGGATGTGCTTGCTGTCCGCCTAATCTGGCCCGCCTGCTTGCATCCATTCATAAGTATTTGTACTCACAAAAAGGCGATTGTCTTTATGCAAATTTATATATTGCCAATAAGGCAGAAATCGATTGGAATGGTAAGCAGATAGAGATTACGCAAGAATCAAACTATCCATGGGAGGGAGAGGCTAAGTTTCAGTTTCAGCTGGAAGAGCCAGCTGAATTCGGCTTTTGCCTGCGCATACCAGCATGGTCGAAAACGTATAAAGTTACTGTTAATGGCATCGAAATAAGTGACAGCTTGATGAATGGTTATATGGTGATACGAAGGACTTGGGAAACTGGAGATGAAATCTGTGTCACCTTGGATATGAGCATCCAGGAATGGTCAGCAAATCCTCATGTTAAAGCAGATTTAAATAAGATTGCCATCCAGCGCGGCCCAATCGTCTATTGTATGGAGGAAGCAGACAATGGGAAGTGCCTTCATCTTTTCCGCCTGCCAAAGAACAAACAATATCATTATCGGTACGATTCAGAACTGTTTGGTGGAGCGGGACTCATTGATGTTACAGCAGAAAAAAGAGTTGTGGAGCAGGAATGGGAAAGTCAGTTGTACAGCCAAGGGATGGCGGAGCTTTATGAAGCAGCATCTCTTACACTGATTCCTTATTATGCTTGGGCAAACCGCTCGGTTGGGGAAATGCAGGTTTGGCTTGCTAAAGAATGAAGGAAGCTTGAGAATTTGATATTTAGGCCGCTTACTTATATGATTAGAAAAAAGAGTTTAAGAGGTCTTTATGGAGCCATTAAAAAATATTTATAATTTGCAGTTTATCACTAAACTAGAGGATGTTATTACATTAAATTACCCTGCATTCGAAAGGGAAGCGTTCCGCACCAAGTTGTTTGAGGCTGATTGGGAGGAGCTAGCACTTAAGGAAAGGATGCGCCAGATTACCTTGTCGCTTGCTCCGTTTTTGCCCCAGGATTACAAGCAAGCAATCGAAATCTTGCGCAAATGCGCTCCGTCCTTTACTGGATTAGGCGGGATTATTTTCCCCGATTTTGTGGAGCAATACGGGCTGGAGGAATGGGAGCTTTCTGTTGAAACCCTTGCCTTCTTTACAGAATTCTCTACGTCAGAGTTTGCAGTAAGGCCTTTTCTTATCAAGAACCAGACGAGAATGCTTGCACAGATGGAAGAATGGGCTGAAAGCGAGAATGAGCATATTCGCAGGCTTGCAAGTGAGGGCTGCCGTCCGAGACTGCCATGGGGACTGTCAGTGCCTGCTCTAAAAAAAGATCCTACTCCTGTTTTGGTTATTTTGGAGAAGTTAAAAGAAGATGAAGCATTATATGTCAGAAAGAGCGTAGCCAATAATTTAAATGATATTTCGCGAATTAATCCTGATTTGGCAGTAACTATTGCACAGAGCTGGTATGGCAACAGTCAAAAAACGGATTGGATTGTGAAACATGCAAGCAGGTCGCTGCTCAAGAAGGGTGATCCTCGTGTATTGCAAATCTTTGGATATGAGAGCAGTGACAGCTTAAGCTTGGCGGACTTTACGATAACACCTGAAAAGCTTGCATGGGGTGAGAATATTGCTTTTTCATTCACTTTAATATCGAGGATCGAAACACCACATAAAGTAAGAGTAGAATATGCCATAGATTATGTGAAAGCAAACGGCACTCGCAGCAGGAAGGTTTTTCATCTTTCTGAGCTGGAGTGGAGGGGCAGCATGAAGAAAACCTTCGCAAAGAACCATTCCTTTAAAGACTTGACGACAAGAAGACATTATCCTGGTGTTCACCGTATTGCCATTATTGTCAATGGAACAGAGAAGGCTGCCCTTGAGTTTGAACTTATACAAACGTAAAAAAACTGGAGAGCCTCCAGTTTTTTTAATTTCAATCTGCTATATTGTTTTTTCATGCTGAACTGGCTTCGGTTTCTGCTGTTGCAGAAGGAAGTAAAAAACACCTGCCAGCACTAATAGTCCGCCGGCAATTTGTGAACCGGAAAGTCTTTCATTTAAAAGAATTACAGCAAGAATGGTTGCTCCGACAGGTTCTCCTAAAATACTCATCGAAATAGTTGTCGCATTTACATAGTTTAACAGCCAATTGTTAATTACATGACTAAGTGATGGGACGATTGCAAGCAGCAAGAAGATGCCCCATTCCTTTGGCGGATAGCCTGTAAATGCTTCCCCAGAAGATAGATTAAAAATAGTCAGCAGCATGGCAGCAAATAAAAATACAGTGGAAGTGTAAACCCAATGGGACACCTTTTTCACAATAGACTGGCCAATTAACAAATAGCCGACAACTGCTATCACGCTTAAGAAGGAAAGTAAATCGCCAAGCAAGCTTGCCTTGCTTAAGCCAATATCGCCCCAGCCAATCATCATGGCGCCGATTATAGCAATCCCCATTGTCATAATGGCGCTTGACGTTGTCCTTTCACGGTAAAGGAGAAATCCTCCCGCCAATGACACGAGCGGTTGAAGAGCAAGAATGATAGTAGAGCTAGCTACTGTTGTCAGCTTCAAAGAACCGAACCACAGTGCAAAATGGAGAGCAAGGAAAGCTCCTGAGAACAGGAGGAACCACCAGTCTTTTTTTGATAGTTTCTTAAATTCTTTTCTGTTTATATAGACCATTGGAAGCATCAAAATTCCTGCGAGCCACATGCGGTACATGCTCAGTATTGTTGCTGGAGCATCCGACCATTTGACAAAAATAGCAGAGAAGGAGATAGCTATAATGGAAATTGCCAATGGGATGGCAATTGATTTTGTGCCTGTTGTCTGTTCCACAATTTACCCCCTTCATTACATAATAAGTAAATGATAGTACTATCTATTCGGTTAAACAAGAGGTTTTTTCCAAGTTTAAGAAGCTGGATGAAAGGGCGATGAGTTCAGCCAGCTAAATATAAAAATGGAGAAGAATATTTTCATAAGCACCGAGATTCACGTTTAAATGTTCTGATTCGGCAGCATATTCCTGACATGTTAGTGGCATTGTTAACTTTTTTCCCTTTAGTGAGAAGGGCAATGGATAACTTACTTGGTCTGGACTGTTATTCATCACAGTCATAAATATTTCATTTTCGTTCCTATGGCAATAAGCAATGCAATTATTTAGGACAGGAAGGAAGGCAAAGCTTGCGTTTCCCGAGAGGATAGCAGCAGACTTTCGAATCGAAATCAGTTTTTTTAAATATTCCTTTATTTCCACGTTCTGTTTTTCTTTATCCCATTCCATGCATTTTCTGCAGCCAGGATCGCTTCCGCCATCAAGACCAATTTCATCGCCGTAATAAATACATGGTGTGCCAGGAAAAGTGAATAGAAAAGTAAACAGCTGCTTAACTCGTTCAGGTCTATAATGGGACTCCTGCATAACCCGAGGTGTGTCATGGCTGCCGATAATGTTAAAGAGGACTTTATTAACATTGTCTGGATATGCATGGACAATGGAGGTCATATCCTCGACGAATCCTTTAGCAGAAATCATGTCATAAGCAAAAAACTGCAAAGACTTGGAAAGCAAGGGATAGTTCATAACAGAATCAAATTGTTCGCCTCTCAACCAAGGCATGGAATCATGCCAAATTTCTCCTAAGATGAAACAATCTGGTTTTACCGCCTTAACACGCTTCCTGAATTCCCGCCAAAAGGCATGATCGACTTCATTGGCAACATCTAGCCGCCAGCCGTCAATATCACATTCCTTGATCCAATATTCAGCAACATGCAGCAAGTAATCTCTTACCGCTTTATTAGCTGTATTGAACTTTGGCATATCCTCATAGAAGCCGAAGGTCTCGTAATGAAAGCCAGAGCTGTCCTTTAATGGATATTGATGGACATGAAACCAATCCTTATAAGGAGATCTCTCTCCATTATTCAGCACATCCTGAAATGGCGGGAACATATAACCACAATGATTAAATACAGCATCAAGCATGACGCGAATTCCCCGCATATGGCACTCGCTCACAAGTTGTTTTAAAATGCTGACATCTCCGAAATGGGGATCAATCTGCAAGTAGTCAATTGTATTATATTTATGATTGGAATTGGCATAGAAGATCGGTGTTAAGTATATGCCTGTAATTCCTAAATCCTGCAGATAATCTAATGAGTCGATGATGCCTTGCAAATCTCCGCCGAAATAATTCGTCAAGCCAGGTGCCTCTTGCCCCCAAACAGCGGTTTCGATTGGATTTCTGTCAGGATCGCCATTGCGGAATCGTTCTGGAAATATTTGATACCAGATTGTTTCTCTCACCCAATCTGGCGGTGTGAATAGTTCTGTTTCATGTATATAAGGCAAGCAGAAGTAATAGCCTGGATCTTCGGGCAAAAAAGGAAAGAAGCCCTTTTCTGTAAAGGTAATCTGTTCATCGCCTTGTTTGATAATGAAACCGTAGCGAAGCCGTTTAAGACTATCTGTAACAGAGGCTTGCCAGTAATCATGAAGCTGATCAGAGCCTGTCTTTTGCATCTCAAGCAATGAATTTTGCCATCTGTAGTTGCTGGTTTTATATTGGTCGCCATAAATCAAGGTGACAGCATGGACGTTGTCTTTTTTTGTCCGGAGGCGGATATGGAGTATATCTTCCTTGTAAAGATAGCAGAAATTATCTCCAGTCCGATGATAGATGGAAGCCAAATCAATCATTTCCCCACACTCCCTTTCCTACAAGTCATTTTCAACAGTGTAGCCAATTTGCAGAAAACCTATAAGGGAAAAGAAGGCGAAAAAAAAACCAGACATTGAACATTCAATGTCTGGTTAATTTACTCTTTAAACAGCTGTGCTGCTTGTAGGAGTATTAACATCAATATCTTTATTATAAGTATCAGTGTCCAATTCACCTAGTGCTTTACTTGCAACAACTCCAGAAACCATTGAGCCGCTCACATTTAAAGCAGTACGTCCCATATCGATTAGCGGTTCAACAGAAATCAATAATCCAGCCAATGCAACAGGCATATTTAATGTAGACAGAACGATTAATGTAGCGAATGTCGCTCCGCCGCCGACACCGGCAACACCAAAGGAGCTAAGCATAACAACAAGGATTAAAGATGTGATGAAACCAGGTGATAACGGGTCAATCCCTACAGTCGGTGCAATCATAACAGCCACCATAGCAGGGTAAATTCCTGCACAGCCATTTTGTCCGATAGAAACACCAAATGAAGCAGAGAAGTTAGCGATTGCTTCAGAAACACCAAGTTTAGATTTTTGAGCATCAATATTCAAAGGCAGTGTTCCTGCACTTGTGCGTGAAGTAAAGGCGAATGAAAGCACAGGAAGCACCTTTTTCACATATTTTGCTGGACTTAATTTTAAAGCAGCAAGGATAATCAAATGAACGATAAACATTGCTATTAAAGCAACATATGATGCAATTACAAATTTACCAAGTTTAACGATAGCATCAAGATTGCTGCCTGCCATTGTTTTTGCCATTAAGGCAAGAATTCCGTACGGAGTTAAACGCAATACTAGTGTAACGATACGCATGATAATTGTGTAGACAGCTTCGATCATTTTCTCGAAGAATGCTGCCTGTTCTGGATTTTTACGTTTAATGCCAAGCAATGCCACACCTATAAAGGCTGCAAAGATTACAACAGCAATCGTTGAAGTAGGACGAGCACCAGTTAAATCTGAGAATGGATTAGCTGGCAAGAATTCAAGAACTTTTTGTGGAATAGTTGTGCTTTCCACTTGTGTCAAACTTTCCTCAAGCTGCTGCCCACGAAGAGTTTCAGCATCACCTGAAGTAATGTCAATTGCTTTTAAGTCAAATCCGACTGCAGAAGCAATCCCAATTCCTGCAGAAATTGCAGTAGTCAATAATAATGTTCCGATAACAAGACCGCTGATTTTCCCAATATTGCTTGCTTTTTTCAAACGAGTAAAAGCAGAAATAATGGAGATGAACACTAGCGGCATAACAATCATTTGCAGAAGCTTCACATATCCGCTTCCAATAAGACTGAACCAGTCATTTGATTGAATTACTACTTCTGAAGTAGGTTCATATATTAATTGAAGAATGATACCAAATAAAACACCAAGACCTAAGCCGGTAAATACACGCTTTGAAAAGGATACGTGTTTCTTTTGCATGTAGTATAAAACGCCAAGCAAAACTAGTAAAACGACAATATTAACAACGGTTAAAAATATGTCCATTGTAGTTTCCCCCTATAATTATGTATAAGTTCATTTAAATCCTATCGGTTAAATAGGAATTACTAAAAGTACAATAACATGATTATATGTAAAAGTAAATAAATAAAATTAAATAATTTAGTTAAAATGTCTAAACAGTGAAAACTTTTATTTTGAAAGAAGAGGTTTTCCAAAGTACCTTGCCATAAATAAATTTTTTACAACCATATAAAAAAGGAACACAGATGTGTTCCTTGCATTTACCCGTTTACAACATATCCGCCATTGACGTGCATGATTTGGCCGCTGACGTAAGAGGAGTCTTCACTTGCTAAATAAACATAAGCTGGAGCGAGTTCATTTGGCTGGCCAGCTCGTCCAAATGGTGTATCTGCGCCGAATTGGGAAACCTTTTCGCTGTCAAATGTTGATGGAATCAACGGAGTCCAGATTGGACCTGGCGCGACACCATTCACCCGAATGCCATCTTTTGCAAGTGATTGGGATAAGGAGCGGGTGAAGGAAGTGATTGCACCTTTAGTTGATGAGTAATCAAGCAGTGTTTCATTTCCTTTATAGGCTGTGATGGAAGTTGTATTGATGATGCTGTCGCCAGCGTTTAAATGCGGCAACGCTGCTTTTGTTAAAAAGAACATAGAGAAAATATTTGTGCGGAACGTTTTCTCCAATTGGCTAGCTGTTATGTCCAGCAGACTGTCCTGTGGATGCTGCTCAGCCGCATTATTAACGAGTATATTTAATGATCCGAATGCATTAATTGTTTCTGCAACAACCTTTTGGCAGAAATCTTCTTCACCGACATCCCCTGCTAAGGTGATGCATTTAACACCTTCTGCTTCGACTAATTCCTTCGTTTTTTCAGCGTCGTCATGTTCATTTAAGTACACAACAGCAACATTAGCTCCTTCTTTTGCATAATAGATGGCAACAGAACGACCAATCCCGCTATCTCCGCCAGTTATGATTGCCGTCTTGCCTTTAAGCTTACCAGAGCCTTTATAGTTGGGGCTCACATCCGTTGGTAATGGATTCATTTCAGTTTGAATACCTGGCTGCTGATTTTGATGCTGTGGTGGAAATGTTTGGTTTTGTTGGCTGTTTGAACTCATCATAAACAACTCCTTTTTTATTTCTTTGTTTGTTGTCTATTTTTCCCTTATAGACAAGGATAAACATGGAAAATTCAGGAGATAAAAAAAGCCTGACCAAAAAAATGGTCAGGCTGTGTTTTAGCGATAGTTTACAAATTGAACGTCAATTGTAAGTTTTGCTTCTTTAACAGCTGCGATGATTTTTTGCAGATCATCGCGGCTTTTTGCTGTTACACGGATTTGGTCGTCTTGCTGCTGGCTTTTAATTTTCAAGCCGCTGTTTTTAATAAGAGTGTTGATAATTTTAGCATTGTCTCTGTCAATCCCTTGAACCAATTTCGCTCTCTGACGGACCGTGCCACCAGATGCTCCTTCTATTTTTCCGTAATCCAAGTTTTTAATAGGAATGTTGCGCTTGAACATTTTGCTGATCAGCACATCTTTTAGCTGCTCCAACTTATATTCGTCGTCGGATAGTAGAACAAGCTCTTCCTTTTCTAATGTAATATTGCTTTTGCTGCCTTTAAAGTCATAGCGTGTTTGAATTTCCTTCATTGCGATTTGTACCGCATTCGAAACCTCTGCCATATCTACTTTTGAGACAATGTCGAATGAACTTTCTTTAGACATAGAAATACCTCCTGGTTAGTATGGGGCTTTCACCCATTTCCTTTTATGTCTGTATTATAGTAAAATATAGCAGTTGTAACAACTTTAGGGTACAAAACAGTTTACGATAGATATAATTCAAGGAGGACAATATAGTGTCTTTAAGAGATTACATAGGCCGAGTAGAAATATTGACGGTCGCAAGGGAAGCAACATTTGGATATTTTCTTACACTGGAAGAAGAAGGTGAAGATGTTCTGCTTCATTTTAGTGAAACAGATCAGAAATTTGAAATTGGGGATGAGGTCCGTGTATTCATTTATACGGATTCACAAGGCAGAGCGTGCTCAAGCACAAATATACCGTCCATTTCAGTTGGAGAATATGATTGGGTGAAAGTAACGGATATTAAAGAAGGGCTTGGCTGCTTTTTTGATATTGGATTGAAAAAGGACATGCTTCTTGGCGAGGATGATCTGCCTGTTCATGAAGAAGTTTGGCCGGAAGTCGGGGATTTGCTCTATATTACATTAAGGGTAGACCGCAATAATTTCCTTTATGTTAAGCCTGCGACAGATCCTGTTATTGAGAGCATTTCGACTAAGGCTACACGAAAAGACTATAATAAAAACATTCACGGCCATATTTACAGAACAGCAAAGGTTGGAAGCTGGATTTACACGGCTGAAGGCTTTAAAGGCTTTATCCATGAGTCAGAGCGTAAAGTAGAGCCGCGTCTTGGAGAAAAGGTAAATGGCCGTATCATTGATGTGAAGGAAGACGGTACAATCAATGTGTCCTTATTGCCACGAAAAGAGGAAGCACTTGATGAGGACTCAAAAACAGTGCTTGCATATCTTGAGCAAAGAAAAGGTCAGATGCCATACACAGACAAAAGTATGCCAGAGGAAATCCAAGAGAGATTTGGGATGAGCAAGGGCTCCTTCAAGAGGGCTCTTGGCAGATTGATGAAGGAAAATAAAATCTACCAAGAACATGGATGGACACACTTGAAGAAAGAAGACGAATAAAAAAGAGCAGCCATGGGGCTGCTCTTTTTCTTATAGATGATCTGTCTTTTTGCTATATTGGTGTTTGCCCAATTTGCGATTTTTCTCGCGAAGCAAATTCTTTTGCTCTAAGCGGGCGTTATTGTCTTTTGGCTTTTTATTATTATCAGAAGTATTTGGCATGTCTGTATACTCCTCCATTCATTAGCTGTTCTGTAGAACATTATTAGTATGACTGAAAGGAGAAGGGAGTATGCAGGCACAGCCTTACTGGTTTGATTTGTCTTACTTGCTGTTTAGGAAGAACAATGCAATCGTTCCTGCACCAGTATGGGAGCCGACAGCAGCTCCGATAGAGGATATGTACACATCATTCGGCTGGAAACGCTCCATAATGGTATTTTTGAGTTCGGTTGCAGTCGCTAAATCATCAGCATGGCTGATTGCAATAGTCTGTGTGTTAAGACTATTTCCGCGCTCCTCCATCACATCAAGCATGCGGCGAAGCAGCTTCTTTTTACCGCGGATTTTATCAAGCGGAACAAGCTTGCCGTCTTCCACATGAAGAAGCGGTTTGATTTGCAGCAACCCTCCGACAAAAGCAGATGCTTTAGAAACGCGGCCGCCTTTAGCTAAGTACTCTAAATCCTCCACAGTAAAGAGATGCTCCATATGTTCACAAAAAAAGCGCGCTCGAGCTTCAGCCTCTTCTTGAGTTTTGCCAAGACTGCGCTGTTTTACGCACTCTTGCACAGCAAGCCCTGCTCCAAGAGAAGCACATTTGCTGTCAATGATAGTGAGGTGGAAGTCAGGATAAATCTCTTTCACTTGCTCATAAATCATCTTAGCTGTTTGAAAGGTGCCAGAAAGCTGCGAAGAAAAGGCAACATAAATGCCGCTTTCGCCGTTTTTAGCCATTTCCGTAAAAACATCCTCAAAAAGGGATGGAGAGACCTGGGAGGTCTTTGGTACTTCACCGTTTCTAATCGCGTCATATACAGCATTCGGCTGGATTGTCTTTAAGTCTTCATACTCTTTGTTTTCCAAATTTACCTTTAATGGAAATAGAATGACATCATTATCGTCATAATAAGAAAGAGGCAGATCACAAGCACTGTCCGCTAATATTTTATATGTCATAAGCTCATCTTCTTTCTGTGTTTTTTTTCATTATATGACTTTCACTTAGTGAAAATTATGGTATATTGATTGCTGGTATGTATACATATGCATTATTTAGGTGTTGCATACTATTAGTTTATAGAATCTTATTCAAAAAAACAATGAATCCTAAAAAGCTTAGGAGCAAATATAGTACTGGGGGATTATTATGTATTGGACATTAACGAAGAAGTTAGTTGTAGTAATTGTTGGGGCTCTTTTGAACGCTGTTGCAATGAACTTTTTCTTAATACCTGCAGATGTTTATGCAAGCGGGTTTGCCGGTGTGGCACAGCTTATTTCAAGTATTACACCTATTACGACAGGAATATTGCTGTTTATTCTCAATGTGCCTATTGCCATACTAGGCTGGATTAAGGTTGGGAAATCATTTACATGCTATAGCTTTCTAAGTGTTGCATTCATGTCTTTATTTCTTGAACTTCTTCCGGTTTATTCCTATTCAGATGATATACTGCTGAATGCTGTCTTTGGCGGTGTTATTGCAGCTGTCGGTGTCGGGATTACGTTGAAAATCGGTGCATCCACAGGCGGAATGGATATTGTTGCAATGATTCTTTCGAGAATGCAGGACAAGCCTGTCGGCACATATTTTTTTACATTAAACAGCATTATCATCATAACAGCAGGGTATCTTTATGGATGGGAAAAAGCTCTGTACACCCTTGTTACACTGTACGCATCCACAAGGGTGATTGATGCGATACATACAAGGCATCAAAAATTGACAGCGATGATAGTCACAAAAAAATCCGATGAATTAAAAGTGGCAATTCATGAGAAGCTAGTAAGAGGGATTACTATGGTTCCAGCAAAAGGAGCCTTTTCCAATGAAGATAGGGATATGATGATGATAGTTGTTACACGGTATGAATTATATGACTTGGAAAAAACCATTAAAGAGGTAGACCCGCAAGCATTTACTAATATCGTGCAAACAACAGAAATATTCGGCTTCTTCAGAAAAGAATAAAGGAGGTAGTCGGTATAGTGCTTCGTGTCATAATTGCAGCAGCACTCGCTTTTAGCCTTTTTTCCTTTGGCGGTGATCGAATACATGCAGAGGGAAATAATCTGCAGTTTGAGATTTCTGCAAAACCGAATAAAGACTATGCGGAAATCAGAATGACTGTTTTAAACACTGGGGATAAAGCCGTTAAACTTGTTTTTTCCTCCTCGCAAAAATATGAATTTTCGATTAGAGCAAAGGGAGGAAAAGAAGTTTACCGTTATTCAGCAGATAAGTCCTTCCTCCAAGCACTGCAGGAGCTAAAGCTCAAATCCAATGAGTCACATACATGGGTAGAGAAATGGAATTACCGAAAAAATAACGGTGAGCTAGTACCGAGTGGCGAATATGCTGTTAAAGCAGCCTTGTTAGGAAAGAAAAACAAGGGAGAGACCATAACGGCCAAGACAACTTTAGTTGTTCCTTTCGTTACGGATATTAAGACTACCGGCCAAAAGGGAATATATACAATAGAAGGAATTGCTCATACGAAAGAGCGGTTAACATTTACAGTAGAAGATGGACATAAAGAATTATTGTCAAAGCAGCCTGTTGCCGTTACAGACGTTGGGAGTTTTAAGGTGAATGTGAAGATAAAAACAGAAGATTTGCCGAAAAATGGGACATTGCTTCTTTATTTTCAAGAAGTAAATGGAAAACAAAGCGATCCAGTAATATTGGAACGGTTTCCTTCATAATTAATAAGCTAGCCTCCATTAGTGGATGGCTAGCTTATTAGCTTAACGGGATTCTAGCTGCTCAAGCTCCTTTTGCAAATCAGACAGCTGCTCTTGTTCAGCACTCGTCGTATTGGCATAGGCGGAACTTAATGCATTTTTGGCTTTAGCAATCATCTCACTATCACTGCCACTAGACTTCGCCATTTCTACTGCTTGTCGTGCTTCTTGAAATAATCGGTTTCCCATTTAAAGTCCTCCGTGAGTAGATTCGTTCGAATTAGCCATTTTATAGCTTTCGGCCTCTGCATATGTCATATGATATGGAATACGTTGATCATGTTTAGATACTGAGTCTACACCCTGTTGTACGAAGCGTTTTGATTTATTTCGTTTTCCCATAGCAGATAATCCCTCCGCAAGTTGTTTTTTAGAGACAGCGCGATCATTTCATGGTGGAAACAGCTGCAAACTGCTTCTATAAAATAGTATTGGTCAAAGCAGCAATTAAATAGGCGGTAATGTTAACCAAAAAAAGAGCCTGTTACCAGGCTCTTTGTATTTATCATAGTGCTTGTAAATTTAAATAATCATTTAAAAACACAGCGATGCCGTCTTCTTCGTTTGTCAATGTTATATGGTTAGCCCGTGATTTTAATTCCTGCAAGCCATTTCCCATCGCTACGCCGACTCCTGCATATTCAATCATCTCAAAGTCATTATCTTCATCACCGAAAGCAATAATATTCTTCTGCGGAATATTGTAATAATCAGAAACCTTTTGCAGTCCGACAGCTTTGCTGAGGCCTGTCCTGACAATTTCGATTATATGGTAAGGATCTCCCCAACGACGGTGGTCAATTAAATCGGCATGAACATCAGTTAAATGCTTACGTATTTTAACTACATCCTTTTCTTCGGCATGGATAAGCAAGCATGTTGGCGGTGCTTCTAAGAATTCCAACAAATTGCCTGTAGTCGTTTTCGGATTTCCTAATGAGAAGATATCAAGCAATTTATCATCATGATAATGAAAATATATATCATCGATTACTTCTGCAACGATATTATGATAGTCAAAATTATCACAAGCCTCTACAATGTCTTTCACAGTAGCGATATCTAATGGAGAATGATAAACGCCCCATTCTTGTGACCGAGGATGGTGGATGAAAGCACCGTTAAAATTGACAATTGGTGTATCCAAATCCAATTCTTTATAGATAGCTTCACTTGCCCGATAAGGTCTTCCAGTTGCAATCATTACAATATGACCGGCTTCTTTTGCTTTTGCGATTACTTTTTTTGTTAAAGGGGAAATCGTCTTATTGTTTTTAAGTAATGTTCCATCAAGGTCTAAAGCAATTAGATGTTTTTCTGTCATAATTTCTCCTTAAATGTTTGTTTATATTATTTATAAAAAGTTAATGGTGAGTCACCATCAGCTTTTTAAGTAGCAATATTTAGTAAATAGAAAGACTTCGTGATAAACTTAATAATGCTAAGTCTTAGTTTATACATATAGTTGATGATTGGAATATATGCATTTATTGTAATGCTCAAATGTTAAGAATCAATAAAGAACTTGTATAGCTAACCATAAAAGCTTGCTAGCTTGCTTTTAATTATATGTTAACGCAATAAAAAAGGATTTTCAAAAAAATATAAGCAAAGGAAGGCATATAAATGATTATTATCGAAAAAATAAAAATTAATGACGTACCAATCCTGCATATTGTCGCAAAAGAAAGTTATGATCAGCCCCTTCCTTTTATCCAATTTATACATGGCTTTACGAGTGCAAAGGAGCATAATCTCCATTTTGCTTATAACCTAGCAGAAAAAGGATTTCGAATTGTTCTGCCTGATGCCCTTTATCATGGCGAAAGAGAGGCAAATCTGTCAGGAATGCAGCTGAATATGCAGTTTTGGGATATTGTGCTGCAAACAATCGAAGACATTGAGCATGTTAAGCATTATTTTGAAGCAAAAGGACTTATACAAGAAGATAAAATTGGTCTTGTTGGAACAAGCATGGGCGGAATTGTTACATTAGGTGCCTTAAGCCGCTATCCATGGATTAATACTGCTGTTTGTCTGATGGGGATGCCGTATTATGAGAAGTTCGCAAATTACACGATTCAGGAAGTAAAGAAACGGGGTTATGAGCTTCCACTTTCTGAAGAGGAAATTGATAGGCTTTTGAAAAGGCTTGGAGAACTTGATTTAAGCAAACAGCCTGAAAAGCTGGAAAACAGACCGTTGCTGTTCTGGCATGGAAAGAAGGATGAAACGGTGCCATATATGTATTCCCGCCAGTTTTATGAAACAATTCTTCCATTATATGAAGAAACACCAGAGAAACTATCTTATATTACGGAAGAACATACAGGCCATAAGGTGAGCAGAAAGGCGATGCTGAGAACGATTGAATGGTTTGAGGAGTTCCTGCAAAATCAGGCCTCCTTGTAAAAAACGGTTATTTTAGCTCTAGATTATGCGAATTCTTTTTCTCTATAGTTAATCTCTGTTATGATAAGATAGAAGTATGTAAGAAGGAAATAAGATCCAATAGATGGGGTCTGTTATATAAAGAAGTATAAAGGAGTGGGTGTAAAATGGAAGAAGCATTAAAAGATAATATTATGGGTGCATTAGAGCTTGTAATCGACCCAGAATTAGGTGTGGATATTGTTAATCTTGGTCTAGTATATGACCTTGACTTGAATGAATCAGGGGTGCTCACAGTAACGATGACACTTACAGCAATGGGATGTCCGCTTGCAGGAGTAATTGTTGATCAAGTTAAAGCAGCATTGACAGACATACCTGAAGTAAAGGAAACTGAAGTAAACATTGTCTGGACGCCAGCATGGACGAAAGACAGAATGTCAAGATATGCAAAAATCGCATTAGGCGTGCAATAAGAATGTCGTAAGGGAGAGATGTCTCCCTTATTTTATTATATTTTTTTGGAATATTCGGCGAATATAATAATCCGGAGGTGACTGTCATCAAATGAAGGATTTGCTTAATAGGCCGCTCAGAGATTTGAGAATAAGTGTGATTGACCGTTGTAATTTGCGCTGCAGTTATTGCATGCCTGCAGAAATATTTGGGAAGGATTATGCCTTTCTGCCGCAAGGAGAACTGCTTTCATTCACTGAGCTGGAGCGGTTGGCCAAGACTTTTGTGTCACTTGGTGTGGAGAAAATCCGCCTGACTGGAGGGGAGCCTTTGCTTCGGAAGGATCTCCACTTGTTCATCGAAAAACTCATGCAGATTGACGGACTCAAGGATATTGCTTTAACGACAAATGGAATTTTTTTGCCGCGGCATGCTAAAGCACTTAAAGAGGCGGGCTTACAACGTGTTAATATCAGCCTAGACAGTTTGAATGATGAGCTGTTTGGGAGTATTAATGGCAGAAATGTTGGTACCAATCCTGTTAAAAAGGGGATTGAAGCAGCTAAAGGAGCCGGGCTTGGAGTTAAGATCAATATGGTCGTCAAAAAGGGACTGAATGAGTCAGAAATTATTCCGATGGCGAAGTTTTGCGGAGAAGAGGAGATTGAGCTGCGTTTCATTGAATATATGGATGTTGGCAGCACGAATGGCTGGAAATGGGATGAAGTTGTTTCAAAAAAGGAAATCATAGATATATTAAAAACAGAGTTTGAATTAATAGAAGCAGAGCCTGATTATTATGGGGAAGTGGCAAAAAAGTATTTATATAAAGGAAGCAGTACATATGTCGGATTCATTACTTCTGTGACAGAATCTTTTTGTTCAAGCTGCACAAGATCACGGATATCAGCAGACGGAAAATTATATACTTGCCTGTTTAATGGTAATGGTCATGACTTAAAATCCTTCATAAGAAACGGCGCTGCAGATGAGGAACTGCTGAATTATATTAAAAGTATATGGCAAGCAAGAGCAGACAGATATTCTGATTTGCGAACAGCTGAGGCAAAGGGAAGCAACAGTAAGATAGAAATGTCCTATATTGGCGGTTAGAGAAGAGGGAAATGAGATGGTGGAAAGAAGAACTCCGATAGCGGTGGAGGAAGCAGTAAAGAAAGTAATGGATTGTAAGCTGGCGGGGAAAACGGAATATGTTTCGATCTTTGACAGCAGTGACCGATTTCTGGCAGAAGACATAAAGGCCGACCACGATATTCCAAGGTTTGATAGAAGCGCATATGATGGATATGCATTTCTATCAAAGGCTAGTGCTTGCTGTACAGAGGAAAATCCACTCATCTTGGAAGTAATCGACGAAATTGGTGCAGGGTATGTATGCAAAAAAAACATCGGCAAGAACGAGGCTGTCAGAATCATGACAGGAGCAATGCTGCCTAAGGATTGTGATGCTGTTGTCATGCTGGAGGATGTGGCTGAATCTTCAGTTGACGGCAAACCGTATATTACTGTTACTAAGCAAGTGCAAATGGGGGAAAACATCTCTTATAAAGGGGAGGATGTACAAGAGGGCGAAGTCCTTGTACAAAAAGGAACGAAAATTAACCCTGGTATTGTTGCTCTGTTGGCAACATTCGGCTATGAGCAAGTACCTGTTGCGAAAAAACCAAAAATCGGCGTTTTCGCAACAGGAAGTGAACTGCTTGAGGTTAATGAACCTTTAGAGGAGGGCAAAATCAGGAACAGCAATGCTTATATGGTAATGGCACAAATTAAGCAGGCTGGAGCTGAAGCTGTATATTTTGGGAAGCTTGCAGATATATTGGAAGATAGCTATGAAGCTATTAAAGAGAGCTTAAATGCTGTCGATATTCTAGTGACAACGGGAGGCGTTTCTGTCGGTGATTTTGATCTGCTGCCCGTTATTTATCAAAAATTAGGAGCAGAAGTGCTTTTTAACAAGATTGCCATGCGCCCAGGCAGTGTGACTACAGTGGCAAGCCTTGATGGCAAGCTTCTGTTTGGCCTTTCTGGAAATCCATCTGCATGTTTCGTCGGCTTTGAGCTTTTTGCCCGGCCAATTGTCAGAACGATGCTGTTTGCAGAAAAACCGCATTTGCCAACTGCGACTGCCATACTGACAGCGGATTTCCTGACTTCCAATGCGTTCACAAGATTTATTAGAAGCAGAACCTTCCTGGATGAAGATGTATTATATACTGGACCAAGCGGGACAGATAAGTCCAATATTGTCAGCAGCCTTAGCCATGCTAATGCGTTGACTGTCCTGCCAGGAGGACAAACTGGCTACAAGGCCGGAGATCGTGTGCAAGTGATAATGTTAGAAGGAAATGTTAATTGATAAATAACGTTAAAACACCTGTTCTTTTTAAGAATAGGTGTTTTTCTTTTTTTATGTAAAAAGAAAGGGCAAGACAACACCATGGCACATATCATTAGTAAAGAAAATAGAAAATTAATTCTTTTTTGAAAAACGGTTGATTTTATAATGCTAAGTTTTTATAATAAGAGAATCGAATATTAATATTTATAAATAAAAATGATTAAATATACAGAGTTTCCTGTAGAAGGAGGAAATGATGAAAGCTGCAATTATCGGCACAACTGGATATGGCGGAGCTGAATTGATGAGGGTTTTAGCTAATCACCCTGAATTTTCTATTCACTCTGTCCATACAACAAGGGATGAAGTCCCTGTATGGAATGAATATCCCCATTTATATGGCATCGTTGAAAATAAATTAGAAAAAGTAGATTCCTCTCTTATTGCAGAGAATTGTGATGTTGTCTTTTTTGCTACGCCGTCTGGTGTATCAAGCAAACTTATTAGTGATTTTGCAGATAAACCAATCAAGATCGTTGATTTATCTGGTGACATGCGTCTTCGAAATTTAGATGATTATCAGAACTGGTATAAAAAACAGCCGGCTTCTAGTGAAGTGGTCAGCAAGTTTGTCTATGGTTTGTCTGAGTGGAATAAAGAAAAAATCGCAAAGGCAGATTGGTTATCTAATCCGGGTTGTTATCCGACTGCAACATTGCTTGGGTTAGCACCTGTTATTAAAGAAAATCTTGTTAAGCCGGACAGCATCATAATTGATGCGAAATCAGGAATCTCTGGTGCAGGCAGGACACCGTCTAGGGGGACTATGCTTGCAGAAATGAATGAAAATTTAAAAATATATAAAGTGAATGAACATCAGCATATTCCTGAAATAGAGCAGCAGCTGACAGACTGGAATGACTCTATCCGTCCTGTTACTTTTTCGACACATTTGCTTCCTGTAAACAGAGGAATTATGGCGACTATTTATGCTTCTCTAAAGGAAGAAAATACAGCAGAGCAAATACATGAACTGTTTATGGAGGCATATAAAGACAAACCTTTCGTACGGGTGAGGCCAATAGGTAATTATCCTTCCATTAAAGAGGTTAATGGTTCCAACTATTGCGATATCGGCATTCATCTTGATGAAAGAACTAAAAGACTAACTATTATATCAGTAATTGACAATTTAATGAAAGGCGCTGCAGGGCAAGCAGTACAAAACGCGAACATTATGTTCGGCTTGGATGAATGTACGGGCTTGAATTTTGTGCCGATGTATCCATAAGGAGGAGTATTTATGCAGGTTGTATCAAATGGAGAGCAAACCTCTCAAATAAAAGAACTAGTGAATGGCAGCATTGTCACACCAGCTGGTTTTAAAGCGGCAGGTTTGCACGCTGGGCTGCGTTACAATAAAAAAGATTTGGGAGCGATTGTGAGCGAAGCACCTGCAAGCTGTGCAGCAGTTTACACAATGAGTCATTTCCAAGCAGCGCCGCTAAAGGTGACGCAGGAGTCTATTAAATCAGAAAAGCTCATTCAAGCAGTTGTTGTTAACAGCGCCTGTGCAAATGCCTGTACTGGTGAAAAAGGCTTAATTGATGCTTATAAAATGCGCGAATTGCTGGCAAATCATCTCGGAACAAAACAAGAGTATGTAGCTGTTTCCTCAACGGGTGTTATAGGCGAATACTTGAAGATGGATAAAATCGAAGCAGGAATCAGTCAGCTTATCTTTGGAAATACACAAGAGGATGCAGACAGTTTCCAAGAGGCTATTTTAACAACAGATTTAGTCATGAAAAAATGCTGCTTTACAGCTGAAATTGGTGGCAAGACAGTTACTATCGGCGGAGCTGCCAAAGGATCTGGCATGATTCATCCTAATATGGCGACAATGCTTGGCTTCCTGACAACAGATGCGAATATATCTTCAGATGTGCTGCAGACAGCATTAAGTACAGTGATTCCAACATCCTTTAATCAAATCACTGTTGATGGAGATACATCCACAAACGATACAGTGCTTGTAATGGCAAACGGATGTGCAAAAAATGAAGAGCTTACTTTAGACCACCCTGATTATCCTGTATTTGTTGACTTGTTATCTGCTTCATGTGAAAGTCTTGCAAAGCAAATTGCCAAAGATGGCGAGGGTGCTACGAAATTAATCGAAGTAAATGTGAAGGGCTGTAAGACAGAGGAAGAAGCAAGAGTTATTTCTAAACAGATTGTCGGTTCCAACCTCGTGAAAACAGCGATGTATGGATCTGATGCAAACTGGGGCAGAATCATTACAGCTATCGGCCAAACGAAAACGGATGTAAACCCAGCTTCTGTAGATATTGCAATCGGACCGATTACTATGCTGAAGAACAGTGAGCCGCAAAGCTTTTCGGAAGAAGAAGCAATTGACTATTTGAGCAAGGACTATATTCAAGTTCATGTTGATTTGCATAATGGCGACAAACAAGGAACAGCATGGGGATGCGACCTGTCCTATGATTATGTCAAAATCAATGCAAGCTATCGAACATAGGAGTGTGCACGTGATGAAGACAATACTTATTAAATGTGGAGGAAGCGTCATTGATCAGCTTTCCGAAGGATTCTTCACCAGCATAAAAAAACTGCAACAAGATGGCTTTCACATTATATTTGTCCACGGCGGCGGCCCTGACATCAATGAAATGCTTGATTTATTATCTGTAAAAGCCGAATTTCATAATGGGCTGCGAAAAACAACAAAAGAGGCCCTTGCAGTTGTGGAGATGGTCCTTTCTGGAAAAACCAACAGGAAACTGGTCGATTTATTAAGGAAGAATAATCTTTATGCAGTCGGCTTAAACGGAACGGATGACAACTGTCTTACAGCAAGTATTATCGATGAAGAAAATCTTGGGTTTGTTGGCAATGTGGAGGAAGTAAACAATAAGCTAATCTTAAGACTGTTAGAAGAAGGCTATATTCCAGTTGTGACTCCCCTTGGAATTACAGCAGAAGGCATTAAGCTGAACATTAATGCAGATTATGCTGCTTCAGCTGTTGCTAAAAGCTTAAAGGTTGAGCAATGTCTTTTTGTAACAGACGTAGACGGCATTATCATTGATGGAGATATTGCCAGTTTAATAGGAAAAGAAGAAGTGCTGCAGTATATTGAACAAGGGCAGATTACAGGAGGTATGGTCCCGAAAGTTACTTCCGCGTTAGCTGCTATTGACAGTGGCTTAAACAGTGCCATGATCGTATCAGGAAAAAAAGAATTTTATGCAGATGAGAGATGGAACGGAACAAAAATTGTAGCGAAAGCGGAGGTTATGTAAATGAGTCATTTATTTCCTACTTATTCTAAATGGGAAATTGAGCCAGCATCAGCTAAAGGAAGCTATATGTACAGTACAGAAGGTAAGAAATATTTGGATCTTACTGCAGGTATCGGTGTTTGCAATCTCGGCCATTGCCATGAAGAGGTAAAGGCAGCAGTTGAAGCACAACTGGAAAAATTCTGGCATGTTTCTAATCTTTTTCCGGTAGAAATACAGGAAAAAGCAGCCGAAGCATTGGCGAAAGCAAGTTCAATGGATGCAGTATTCTTTGCCAACAGTGGTGCAGAAGCAAATGAAGCAGCAATCAAGCTTGCAAGAAAAGCTACCGGCAAAACAAAAATTATCACATTTGAGCAGTCCTTCCACGGCAGAACCTTTGCAGCAATGTCGGCAACAGGGCAAGAGAAAATTAAGCATGGCTTTGGTCCAATGCTTGAAACGTTCGTATATGTGCCATTTAACGATATAGATGCATTAAAAGCTGTGCTGACAGATGAAGTTGCGGCAGTCATGCTTGAGATTGTTCAAGGTGAAGGCGGCATTCATGTAGCTAGTCAAGAATTTCTGCAAGAAGCAGAAGCGCTAGCAAAAAGCAAAGGTGCATTGTTAATCATAGATGAGATTCAAACAGGAATCGGCAGAACAGGAAAACCATTTGCATTTCAGCATTTTTCCTTAAATCCCGATATCATCACATCGGCTAAAGGGTTAGCAAATGGCCTTCCAGTCGGAGCAATTGCAGCGAAACAAGAATTAGTAGAATTTTTTGGACCTGGAAGTCATGGCACTACATTTGGAGGCAATCCTCTGGCAATGGCAGCAGCGACAAAAACAATGGAGATTATTTTTGAAGAAAGCTTTCTGCAAGAAGTAGAGCAAAAAAGCGAATTTCTTATTAGCCTGTTAACAGAAAATCTGAAGGAAAATACAGCGGTAAAGGATATCCGCGGATTAGGTTTGATGATAGGAATTGAACTTGAAGTACCTGTAGCCAATGTGCTTAGTGACTTAAGAGAATCGGGCTTGATTGTTCTGAATGCAGGAGAAAAGGTAATACGACTTTTACCAAGCTTGAATATAACTACAGAACAGTTAAAGGAAGCAGTAGAAATATTAGCAAGCAAACTAAAAATTTACAGCAATATTGCAATTTAAGATGTATTTTTTTGCAGTGTGATGTATAATTATAAGAAATTTAAAATAAATATACAAGACTTATAGAGGTGTGCTAAAGATGGAAGGATACTTGCATTTAAGCAATGGAGCGAAATATAAAGGAAAATTCGTTACAAACGCAATGGAAGAAATTTGTGGAGAAATCGTCTTCTTTACAGGAATGACAGGATATCAGGAGGTTTTAACAGATCCTTCTTATAAAGATCAAATCATCGTCTTTACGTATCCGCTTATAGGAAACTATGGCATTAACAAAGAAGATTTTGAGAGTAAAAAGCCGCATGTTAAAGGTGTAATCGTTTATGAAGCAAACAAGCAGGCTTATCATTATCAGTCACAACATTCACTTGCTGAATATTTGGAGAAATGGGATATTCCTTTGCTGAGCCATGTTGATACAAGATCAATCGTGAAGAACATCCGTACGGAAGGCTCCATGCCTGCCATTCTTTCAGGAAACGGGGAAGTTGATAAAGCAGGCTTCTCATTAATAAAGGATTCGAAGGTACCGAAAGTGTCAGAAAAGGCACAGCAAACATACAGCGAAGGCGACTACCATATCGTGCTGGTCGATTTCGGCAAAAAGGAAAGCATGCTCGATGCCCTTGTGGAGAGAGGCTGTAAGGTAACCGTCGTACCTTATGACACAGCATTTGAAGCAGTTAAGAAACTGCAGCCAGATGGAATTTTGTTGTCAAACGGACCTGGAGATCCCAAAGAGCTAACGAGTGTATTGCCGACTATAAAACAGTTAATTCAAGCTTATCCTACATTAGGAATTTGCCTTGGTCACCAGCTGGCAGCATTAGCTCTTGGCGGTGACACAACAAAGCTGTCATTCGGACACAGAGGGGCAAATCATCCTGTTTATGATAAGCGAAATAACAAAGTGATTATGTCCTCACAAAACCACAGCTATGTGGTGGAAGAAGGCAGTCTAGCAAACACTGGCTGTGAGGCAAGATTCTTTAACTTGCATGATAATTCTGTCGAAGGTATGACACATAATGTGTATCCTTTGCAGACAGTGCAGTTCCATCCGGAAGCAAATCCTGGACCTTCAGAGGGCCATTATATATTTGATGAATTTATAGAAAATGTTAAAGCAAACAATGGGAGAGTTTTTGCATATGCCTAAAGACAACAGTATTAAAAAAATATTAGTAATTGGTTCAGGCCCTATTGTTATTGGGCAAGCGGCAGAGTTTGATTATGCTGGCACACAAGCATGCATGGCATTAAAGGAGGAGGGCTACCAGGTCATCCTTGTCAATAATAATCCAGCGACCATCATGACAGATCAAACCTTTGCAGATTCGATTTATTTCGAACCGCTTACTCCAGATGTATTGGAAATGATTATTGCAAAGGAACAGCCTGATGGCTTGCTTGCAACATTAGGCGGGCAAACAGGTTTAAATCTTGCCTTCCAATTAAGTGAACAAGGAATCCTTGAAAAATACGATGTTAAGCTGTTAGGAAGCTCGATCGAATCCATTAAAAAGGGAGAGGATCGTGAAGCATTCCGCCAGCTCATGTATGAATTGAATGAACCAGTTCCAGAAAGCAAAATCGTTCATTTAGTAGAAGAAGCAATTGAGTTTGCGGAAGAAATTGGATTCCCCATTATCGTACGCCCTGCTTACACTTTAGGAGGAACAGGCGGCGGAATTGCTGACGATATGGAGGAGTTTAAAAGACTTGTCAGCGGCGGTCTTAAAGAAAGTGCCATCGGCCAATGTCTAGTGGAAAGAAGCATTGCTGGCTTTAAGGAAGTCGAATATGAGGTAATGCGTGACAGCATGAATACATGTATCACGATTTGTAATATGGAAAATATTGACCCAGTCGGTATCCATACAGGTGACAGTATCGTTGTTGCTCCTTCACAGACATTGACGGATGTAGAATACCAAATGCTTCGCTCTGCTTCTATTAAAATTATTTCTGCCTTAGGAATTATCGGCGGCTGCAATATTCAGTTTGCTCTTGATCCGAACAGCAAGAAGTATTATTTGATTGAAGTCAATCCACGGGTCAGCAGATCGTCAGCACTTGCTTCAAAGGCGACAGGGTACCCGATTGCCAGAATGGCAGCGAAATTGGCGGTTGGTTATACACTTAATGAAATCGTGAACCCAGTTACAGGAGATACGTTTGCGAGCTTTGAACCAGCTCTTGATTATGCAGTTGTTAAATTTCCAAAATGGCCATTTGACAAGTTCCCAAGTGTTACTAGAAAGCTGGGAACACAGATGAAGGCAACTGGAGAAGTTATGGGAATTGACCGCAATATTGAAAGAGCGCTGTTAAAAGCAATTCGATCTTTGGAAATTAAAGGGAATGATTTGACTGTTCCCGGAATAGCTGCTGCAAGTACAGATGAATTGTATGCAAAGGCTAAAGATCAAACAGATGAAAGATTTTTTGTGTTGTTAGAATTGCTCCGCAGAGGAGAAACGATGGAAGCAATCCATCACTTAACGAAAATCGATTTGTTCTTCCTACAGATTTTCCATGGGCTTGTAAAGATGGAGAAGGCTATTCTTTCCACTTCTCTTGAAGAAGCAGGAGAAGAAGCATTGCAGTTATGGAAAGAAAAAGGATTCAGCGATGCATTCCTTGCAGCAGCATGGCAGTGTACAGAACAGGATGTGCGCAACAAACGCAAAGCTCTCGGTATATTGCCTGTGTATAAAATGGTTGATACATGTGCAGCAGAATTTGAAGCAAAAACGAACTACTACTATTCCACTTATTATGGAGAGAACGAGCAGACAGAAAGCAGCAAGCGTAAAGTGCTTGTTATCGGCAGCGGTCCGATTCGCATCGGTCAAGGGATTGAATTTGATTACTGCTCTGTTCATGGTGTATTTGCTTTAAAGCAGGAAAATATCGAAACCATCATCATCAATAATAATCCAGAAACGGTGAGCACAGACTTTGCGACAGCAGACAGATTGTATTTTGAACCACTGACAATCGAAGATATTATGAATGTCGTAGATTCAGAGGGAATTAAAGAAGCAATCGTTCAGCTTGGCGGACAGACTGCCATAAATGTGGCAAAAGGATTAGAAGAATACGGTGTGAAAATTCTCGGCACAGACAGCAAAACAATTGATGTTTTAGAAGACAGAGATCTGTTTTATCAAATGCTTGATGAAGAAAGCATTCCTCATATCGAAGGAGATATTGCCTTTGACGAAGCAGGCTTGCTAACTGCTGTGAATAAATTGACTTACCCTGTCCTCATTAGACCTTCCTATGTTATCGGTGGAAAAGGGATGGAAAGAATCAATAATGACGATGATTTGAATGCTTATCTGCAAACAGACATTCCTTATCCAGTCCTTGTTGATCAATTCCTAGAGGCGTATGAAGCAGAATTGGATTTGGCAGCAGATGGAGAAAACATATGTGTTCCAGCAATCATGGAGCATATCGAAAAGACAGGTGTCCATTCTGGTGACAGTCTTTCGATGCTACCGGCCCAAACTCTGACAGAGTCTGTACAAGACAAAATGCTGACATATGCGAAAAAGATTGTCGGCAATACAAAATACAAAGGTCTTATGAACATTCAATATATTATTGATGGCGAGAAGGTATATGTATTAGAAGTAAATCCACGTGCAAGCAGAACCGTTCCAATTGTCAGCAAGGTGACAGGTGTCCCATTAGTTCAAATTGCGACAAAAATATTGCTCGGGAAATATAATTTGTCAGAAGAAGAGAAAACCTTCAAGAATGATCTCGACTTTGTCTGCATTAAATACCCAGTTTATTCAAATTATGCTCTCAAAGGACTTGATTCCAAAGTCGGTCCGGAAATGAGATCTACCGGGGAAGGAATTGCTCTTGCAGATTCAATAGCAGAAGGCTTGAAAAAGGTATTCCATCCGACATTGAAAAAAGTCGAGAATAAACAAATTATCATAAAATCTGACAACTTCGACATTGCTATAAAGCAAAAGGCAGAGGCAGTTGGATTAACAGTAAAAACAGCAGAGGAAGCTGGACCGCTGTTGGCTGAAGACCAAACAGTCGCGTTTTATAACCCAGAAAATGGAGCAGATGACAAGCTTCTCCGTGAAACAGCAACAAGAAATCGTCTAATTACATTTACACAACAGGAAAGCTTAGAGGCATTCATTGAGTCCTTTAAAGCAGACTCTATTTCTGTCCAATCTATTAATGAATGGCATAATAAATCGAAAAAGGGTGTGAGCACCGTATGATATTAACGTCACTAACAGACTTGAAGGGCAAAGACTTACTCACATTGGCTGAATACTCTTCAGAGACAATTGTCGAGCTTGTTAATAAAGCGAAGGAATTGAAAGAAGCACATTTAAATGGAGAAATAATCACACCATTAAAAGGAAAAACGCTGGGAATGATTTTTGAAAAGTCCTCAACAAGAACAAGAGTTTCCTTTGAAACTGGAATGTTTCAGCTCGGGGGGCAGGCCCTTTTCTTAAGCTCCCGCGACTTGCAAATTGGAAGAGGAGAACCTATTTCTGATACGGCAAAGGTTTTATCTCAATATGTGGATGCGATTATGATTAGAACATTTGCACATGAAACGGTCGAAGAATTGGCAGAACATGCTACAATCCCTGTCATTAATGGATTAACAGATCTTCATCATCCATGCCAAGCGCTGGCTGATTTGCTGACTATTCTTGAGGTGAAGGGGACTCTGCAAGGGCTGAAGCTAGCTTATATTGGCGATGGAAATAATGTCGCACATTCGCTCATGATTGCTTGCGCAAAAGTTGGAATAGATATCGCTGTAGCAACACCAGCAAATTATAAGCCGAACGAGGAAATTGTTGCTTTAGCAAAAAGCTTTGCAATGATAAGCGGCAGCGCCGTTTCCATTGTCCAAGATCCAGTGGAAGCAGTGAAAGATGCAGATGCTATCTATGCAGACGTTTGGACCAGCATGGGTCAAGAAGAAGAAAACGAACAAAGACTAAAGGATTTCCAAGGTTTCCAAGTTAATAAAGAGCTCGTCGCACATGCTAAAGCTGATTACATGTTCCTTCACTGCCTGCCTGCACACAGGGAAGAGGAAGTAACAGCTGAAATCATTGACGGACCGAACTCGTACGTATTTCAAGAAGCAGGGAACAGAATGCATGCCCAAAAAGCATTGCTTGTTGAATTATTGAGTTAAGTTTCTAAAGCCTATTTCGATAGGCTTTTTTCTTTATGCTTATTATCTCCACTAAACTAATAATAAATTAGCGTTAATGAAGTTAATAATTTCCGTTATTAGCTTGGAAAAACGGGAAATAATAATAATGCAGTTCATGGAAGACACTGTGGATCTTTAAAGCTTAGGAGGGTTTATATGGGACAAAATAGACAGTTTCGACCAGGGCAGAAAGCCCCGAATAACGGTGTGTATATAGAAATCGGTGAAACAGGAAGTAATGTCAATAATCCCCAAAAACTGAAATTGAAAGCTGGAGATCGTTTCCCAGAAACATCGAACCATAACCGCCTTTGGTCATACCAAAGAAGGCCGTAACTAAGCCGGGTTTAATAAATAAAAAATGGCCATCCGATCATTCGGATGGCTTTACATATGGAGAAGAAATACTATAATAAAAGTAAAGGTCAAATATGGTCAAAAGAGGTGCTTTTTTATGAATCCTGAGATGATGACGGAAAGAGTGCAACAAGCTTTTAGTGATGCCCAAGCATTCGCCCTTAAACAGAACCATCAAGAAATAGATGATATTCACCTATTTCTGGCAATTTTAGAGCGTCCCGATAATTTGCTGGATTCTGTATTGCAAAAACTGGATAAAGACACAGAGTTGGTACGGCAGGAGCTTTTGAAGGAAATTGATAAGAAGCCTAAGGTTACACTTAGCGGTAATCAGTCTAGTTCCATTTATATAACCAATACACTACAGCAAGTCCTGCATGAAGCAGAAAAAGAGCAGGAAAAATGGAGTGATGATTATCTTTCAGTCGAGCATATACTGCTCGCTGTCTTTGCTGTCGGAAACTCGGCAGTGCGCAGTCTATTTGATAAAATCGGCATAAACAGCCAACAGGTCAGAATAAAAATTAAAGATATAAGGGGGAGCCAAAGAGTGACTAGTAAAAACCCAGAAGCATCTTATGAGGCCCTTTCCAAATACGGCAGGGATCTTGTAGCAGATGTGAAAGAAGGAAAAGTGGACCCTGTCATTGGCAGAGATAATGAAATTAGGCATGTTATTAGAATTTTATCGAGAAAAACAAAGAATAATCCAGTATTAATCGGAGAGCCTGGCGTCGGCAAAACGGCGATTGTCGAGGGTCTTGCTCAGCGAATTGTCAGAAAGGACGTACCTGAAGGACTGAAAGATAAGACTATTTTCTCGTTAGATATGGGTGCCCTTATCGCTGGAGCAAAATTCAGGGGAGAGTTCGAGGAGCGGCTTAAAGCGGTCCTGCAAGAAGTGAAAAATAGTGAAGGCAGAATCATCCTGTTTATTGATGAGCTTCATACAATTGTCGGCGCAGGAAAAACAGATGGAGCAATGGATGCGGGAAACATGCTTAAGCCGATGCTTGCAAGAGGTGAGCTTCATTGCATCGGGGCGACAACCTTAGATGAACATCGACAATATATCGAAAAAGATCCAGCATTAGAGCGAAGATTTCAGCAGGTTTTAGTTGCTGAGCCGACGGTAGAGGATACAGTATCTATTATTAGAGGACTGAAGGAAAGATTTGAAATACACCATGGTGTTTCTATTCAAGATAGAGCAATTATCGCTGCAGCAACCTTATCAGACCGCTATATAACAGACAGATTCCTTCCGGATAAAGCAATTGATTTAATAGATGAAGCTTGTGCGATGATTAGGACAGAGATAGATTCTATGCCAATTGAAATCGATGAGCTGACAAGAAAAATCATGCAGCTAGAGATTGAAGAAGCTGCCTTAAAAGGGGAAGAAGACCCGCTAAGTAAGGAAAGGCTGCTTGTGATAAACAAGGAAGTCTCCAATTTGCGTGAAAAGGCAAATGCACTTCAGGCTAAATGGCAGCTTGAAAAAGAAGGTCTGTTAAATGTTCAGGCGAAAAAAGAAGAATTAGAAAGAAAACGCAGAGAATTGGAAGAAGCAGAAAATAATTATGACTTAAATAAAGCAGCTGAACTCAGACACGGCAGCATCCCTGCATTAGAGAAAGAATTAGAGCAGCTTGAAAATAAGACCAGCACAAAAAAAGGAGAAAGGCTGCTTAGGGAAGAAGTAACAGAGCAGGAGATATCTGCAATTGTAGCGAGATGGACTGGAATTCCTGTTACTAAGCTTATGGAGAAGGAGAGAGAGAAGCTTCTTCGTCTTGAAAGCATCCTGCATGAAAGAGTGGTAGGGCAAGCCGAGGCTGTTAAGCTTGTCAGTGATGCTGTATTAAGAGCACGAGCAGGCATCAAAGATCCAAATAGGCCGATTGGTTCGTTTTTGTTCCTAGGACCGACAGGTGTCGGCAAAACCGAGCTAGCGAAAGCGTTGGCCTCCAGTTTGTTTGACAGTGAAGAACAAATCATTCGGATTGATATGTCGGAATATATGGAAAAACATGCTGTTTCCCGTTTAATTGGAGCACCTCCAGGGTACGTTGGATACGAAGAAGGCGGACAGCTAACCGAGGCAATCAGAAGAAAGCCTTATAGTGTCGTATTGCTGGATGAAGTGGAAAAAGCCCACCCAGAGGTTTTCAACATCCTGCTCCAAGTGCTTGATGATGGAAGAATCACCGATTCACAAGGAAGGGTAGTTGATTTTAAGAATACGGTCATTATCATGACCTCTAATATTGGCTCCCATCTTCTGCTCGAGGGCAAAGATTCCGATTCCATTCCTGAGCACATCAGAGATGGTGTCATGAATCAATTAAAAGGACATTTTCGCCCTGAATTCTTGAATCGGATTGATGAAATTATTTTATTTAAGCCATTGGCATTAAAGGAAATAAAAGAAATTGTCTTAAAGCTTATCAGTCAATTGCAAAGCAGACTTTCTGACCAGCATATCAGCATAAGCATGACAGACCGTGCCGGTGAATATATTGCAGTAAATGGCTTCGACCCTGTATTTGGAGCAAGGCCGCTCAGACGTTTCCTGCAAAGAACGGTTGAAACAGCATTGGCAAGAGAAATAATCGCAGAGAAGGTCAAGGAAAACGATCACGTTGAAATTGACGCTGCAGAGGATGGCATCTTCCTTACAAGAAAATAAAATAAAAAAGGGTGAAAGCAGCTGCTTTCACCCGATAATTAAGCTAGAGATTAATGCGAACCTTCCTCATGACTCGGTTCATCATTTGGCAATACAGCAGCCAAAAGGAAAATGACAACAGAAAAGACAACTGTTAACACTACTCCCATAGAGAAGCTGTAAGTTATTCCGTTCATAGAACTAATAACATATGTAAGCATTTGCGCTAATAGGAATGTCCAAAAAATCGTTACGATATACCGCATACAATCACCTCACACTTATTTTTAAGGTCTGTTCTAATAGTATCATACAGGGCCAAAATAATAAATCATATATAATCTCCTTTTTTTCTTAAATAACATAAAAAAATCATTTATCGCTTCTGTCATACTTAAAACATGAAATACTTGGGCAAACTCCCTTACATTTTGCTGAAATGGTCATACATTAGTAAAAGGAAAACCTAAAAAGGAGTTTTGAGAGATGGAGAACCGGAACTTCCAACTGGATACCGAATGGAATATGATACATTATCCAACACAGCAGCCTAACGGTTTCGGTATCTTAATTATTGGTGACGACAGACATTTTGTAGATGCAAAGAATAGCTTTTGGGTACAGAATGAAGGGAAGAAATCAATTATTGATTCATTGCGAAATAAAGGATACACCATTTTTTATTCTAATCTCTATGGAAAGAACTGGGGAAGCGAAAGATCTTTAATGCTTGCTAAAAGACTGTATGAGCATATGATTCGCTCAGAAATCCTCAACCCGAAAATACATTTAATTGCAGAAGGAATGGGAGCATTGGTTGCGATAAAGCTGATGATGGAAATGAAGGAAAATATCCGTTCAGTCGTCTTGTTCAACCCTATTCTGTCTTTAAGTGAACATCTTGAGAAAGAAAAGGAGCATAAATTTTTCTTTAAAAAGCTTTGTAATGAAATAGCAGCTGCCTATGATAAAAATGCTAAAGTTATCCCTGACTTTATAAAAGAAATAAAAGAAAATCATCTAGAAGAGACAGACACCCCTGCGAAAATCATCCATATACTTCATAACGGCAAATCCTATTACCAATCCCAGCTGCTGAAGGAAAGAATTAGAAAATGGGATCAAGAAGAGCTGCCCATCTTCGTATCTTATGTTTTGCCAGAAAAAAGGAGTGCAATCCCCGGGCAAATTATCCGCTTTTTTGGACAGTATGAAAAAACCCTCTAGCTGTCCCTTTTTTTACGTTAGAGAGGCTGAAGCGATTAGTTTCAGCTTCTTTTATTCTAAGATAGCAGCTCTTTGATGATAATCATGATTGCTCTTATCTCTGCATAAGATACACTAACCTGACTTCAAGGAGGCTTCTTTAGATGGAGAATGCAGTAATTGTCGGTACATACCAATTTATCGGCTTTCACCTTTGCCGCTCTTTATTGGAAGATGGAGAAACTGTTTATGGAGTATCTTATCCAAATCTGAAACTGGAAGATTCCGAAGATAAGCAGCTAGAAATAGGAAGGAATGCCAATTACGAAGAAATAGGCTGGGAAGAGAAATTTAAGGGAAACAGCGGCAAGATTATTTATGATTGTTATGACATACTAAACAGCGATAAAATAATCAGCCAAATAAAAAATGATTTGCATATAGAAAGCAATATTCAGGATTTGACAGATAGAAAGCATGAATTAATCTTTCTAGGTAATGTGCTGGATTTCACCCGGCATGAAGAAGAACTCTTTCCAATGCTGAAAAGTATTGGTATTCCTTTCAGGTTTATCTATTATCCGACCGTGTATGGACCATGGCAGCCAAAGGAGTTTTTATTTGTTCAATTATTAGAAGACTGTAATGATATAGAATTAAGCGAGCTGGAGTATAAGGAAGATGCTATTTTTATAGATGATGCAGCAGCTGCAACGAAAAAGCTGATGATGGAAACAAGCACAGCCTGTCTTTTCTTGACGAGCGGCATCAAAAATCATTGGATGCACGGTAAAAAAGCAATAAAAGAGTTTCCGGTAAAAATTCCACGCTATCAGATTCCTTCCTGCTTACAGTCGTATACAGTTGATAATAAAAACAATATTGCAGATAACTTGGAAATGCAAAGAAGACATATTAAGATGTATAAGTGGTAGTGTAGTAGTTTATATGAAAAATTGCGTGAAAGAAAGGCGTTCAAATGAAAAAAATGAAGCTAATGCTGTCCCTTTTCATCCTGCTGAGCACCTTTTTTCTTGCCTCCTGCGGACAAGCCGAAAAAAAGGGGCAATTGAAAAGTGTAGGATTGCTCGTGACTGGAACGGTTACAGACCAAGTCTGGGGCACGAAAGGATATAAGGGGCTGTTAAATATACAATCACATTATAATGTGGATGTTTATTATAAGGAGTATATCGATTCCCTTGCCCTTGCAGAAAGAGCGATCGAGGAATTCGATCAAAAAGGGGTAAATCTCATCTTTGGGCATGGCAGTGAATTTGCGGATTATTTTAATATTTTGTCTGAAAAATATCCTGACATCCATTTTATCAGCTTTAATGGCAGCGCTAAAAATGATAATACAACTAGCGCCTCGTTTGAAGGCTATGCGATGGGCTTTTTCGGAGGAATGGTCGCAGGCCATATGACAAAGACCAATACAATCTCTGTTATTGGAGCCTTTGACTGGCAGCCTGAGATACAAGGATTTATAGACGGAGCTAAGTATGAGAATAAAAATGTGGAGGTTCTGACTGATTTTGTACAGGGGTGGGATAATCGTGAACAGGCACTGAAGCTGCTCGATTCGGCGATTGCCAAAGATGCTGATATTATTTATCCTGCAGGTGACGGATTTAATATCGATATCATCGAACAAGTAAAGGCGAAGGGCCTTTATGCAATTGGTTATGTTTCTGAACAATCTGATCTTGGCAGAATGACTGTTTTAACAAGCACCGTGCAAAATGTATCAAAAATGTTTGATATACTTGCTGGCAAATTTAAAGAAGGCAAGCTCGTATCAGGCGATATATCTTACGGAATGAAGGAAAATGTCATCACATTAGGAAAGTTCAGCCCTAATATTGATGCGGCATTTATCCAAAAAATCAATAAGGAAATGAAGCAATATAAAGAGACAGGCAAATTTCCTAATAACCAATGATAAAAAGCTTGCATTTTGCTCTTTGTGGAGGAGGAGATGCAAGCTTTTTCTCTCCAGCAGGAGCTGCACTAAAGGTTAGTCCATCCATTTTTTTAACATTGGCTTAACTTTGTTAATCAGCGGCTTTAGCTCATTAGCAGAACTCATAAATAGCTCAATATTACTAAAAACTAAGTTCATATCTATTTCGTCCAAAAAGTTCATCACTTTGTTATTATCTTCTGGTTGCTGCGAATCCTCCTCGCGCTGTCTGCCATGCTGACCTAAAATCCAGGAATCTCCTTTCGTTCTTTCCCTTCTTTCCCTTCTTTCATATAAAGCATCATCATGCTGTTTTTTACGATAAACCTTTCTGCCAAGCATGAAGTCATAATAGTAATCTTCCTCTGCTTTCACGCTGTCATCCTGTTCATCGACGGCATTTTGAATATCCTCATCCAACGCAGTTCCCCCCTTTATTCCAGGCAATATTAGTTCTTTATGTTTATCTTATGAATAAATTTAAGAAGTTGTTTAGACAGGCGCTTATAAAGTGAAAAAAAGTTGCATACTATATGAGAAATTTGATAAAATTAGTACCAAGTCATAATAATTGATAATAATATATAGAATACGATTGCGTCGAAAAATGCCTTTCATTTTTCAATTTACAAGCAAATAAAGTATAATCGGACATATTAAAGGAGCTGACAGCTTTGAGTACAGGAATTATTGGCCTTGGCCGTGCATTGCCTGAAAGAATCTTGACAAATTTTGATTTGGAAAAAATGGTGGACACGAATGATGAATGGATTCGTACACGTACAGGCATTGAGGAGAGAAGAATTGCAGATGATAATACAAATACATCTGACATAGCATATGAAGCTGCAAAAAAGGCAATTGAGAATGCTAACATCAGCCCAGAGGATATAGACATGATTCTTGTGGCAACAGTCACACCAGATCAGCCGTTTCCGACAGTTGCCTGCATGCTTCAAGAACGCCTTGGCTGTATTAAAGCTGCAGCAATGGATTTAAGTGCAGCATGCGCAGGTTTTATGTATGGAATGGTTACAGCTAAACAGTTCATCGATAATGGAGCTTATAAATACGTTCTTGTTGTTGGTGTGGAAAAGCTGTCGAAAATCACGAATTGGGATGACCGCAATACAGCTGTGCTCTTTGGCGATGGCGGCGGAGCTGTCGTATTGGGTGAGGTTTCAGAAGGACGAGGAATTCTTTCCTTTGAGCTAGGTGCAGACGGCTCTGGCGGTAAGCATCTTTTCCAAGATGAAGAAGACTTTATCCAAATGAACGGCAGAGAAGTATTTAAATTTGCTGTTCGTCAAATGGGTGAAAGCAGTGAAAATGTATTGGTAAAAGCAGGCCTTTCTAAAGAGGATGTTGACTTGCTGATTCCGCATCAAGCGAATATTCGCATTATGGAAGCATCCAGACAGCGTTTGAATCTTCCTGAAGAGAAGATGTCAAAAACAGTTCATAAGTATGGAAATACAAGTGCAGCTTCGATTCCAATCTCACTTGTGGAAGAGTATGAGGCAGGCAAGCTTAAGGACGATGACGTCATCGTTATGGTAGGCTTCGGCGGCGGCTTGACATGGGGCGCAATCGCTCTGCGCTGGGGCAGATAATTAAAAAATTTTAACACTTAGAGTGTATGAATAAATCAAAGGAGATTACAATCATGAGTAATAGAAGAGTAGTCGTTACAGGTATTGGTGCAGTAACGCCGGTTGGTAATGATGCTGAAAAAACATGGGAAAATATCGTGAATGGAGTTTCTGGCATTGGGCCGCTTACGAGAATAAATGCAGATGAATATCCTGCAAAAGTAGCAGCACAAATCAATGACTTTAACGCAGAAGATTTCATGGATAAGAAGGATGCAAGAAAGATGGATCGCTTTACTCAATATGCTCTTGCTGCTTCTTTAATGGCTGTGAAGGATGCAGACTTGCAAATTACCGAAGAAAACTCAGCACGCATTGGTGTTTGGATCGGTTCAGGAATCGGCGGTATGGAAACATTCGAAAATCAATACGAAATTTTCCAAAAGAGAGGCTATAAACGTGTTAGTCCGTTCTTCGTGCCAATGCTTATTCCAGACATGGCAACAGGACAGGTTTCTATCACGCTTGGTGCAAGAGGGGTTAACTCATGTACAGTAACTGCTTGTGCAACAGGAACAAACTCAATCGGCGATGCCTTCAAAGTTATTCAGCGCGGTGATGCTGATGCAATGATTACAGGCGGAGCAGAAGCGCCAATTACAAAAATGTCAGTTGCAGGTTTCTGTGCGAACACAGCACTTTCCACAAACCCAGACCCAAAAACAGCGAGCAGACCGTTTGATGCAAACCGTGACGGATTTGTTATCGGTGAGGGTGCAGGTATTCTAGTGCTGGAAGAATTAGAGTATGCACTTGCAAGAGGAGCAAAAATCTACGCAGAAATCGTTGGTTACGGCTCAACTGGTGATGCATATCATATCACTTCTCCAGCTCCTGGCGGAGAAGGCGGTGCACGTGCGATGAAAATGGCAATCAATGATGCAGGCTTACAGCCAGAAGAAGTATCATACTTGAATGCACATGGAACAAGCACAGCATATAACGATAAGTTTGAGACAATGGCTATTAAAGAAGTCTTCGGAGACTATGCTTATAAATTGCCAGTCAGCTCAACTAAATCAATGACAGGACACTTGTTAGGGGCTGCAGGCGGAGTTGAAGCGATCTTCAGCATTCTTTCCATTAAAGACAGCGTAATTCCTCCAACAATCAACTATGAAACACCAGATGCTGATTGTGATTTAGACTATGTAGTAAACAAGCATAGAAAACAAGAAGTTAACGTGGCAATGAGCAACTCATTAGGCTTTGGTGGACATAACGCAACAATTATCTTTAAGAAATATCAATAATAATAAACCAGGCTAGCCTTTAATAGGTTAGCCTGTTTTTAATTTATGTTAATAATAATTATTATAAATTAAAATTGACTATAATTAAAAAATGTATATAATTAAATATAGAGTATAAAAAGTTTTTGCGGATAATAACAATTATGAAAATCTTTATTTCTAGAACTAAGTAAGCGCTTGCTTAAGAAGTTAGCTCTTTTCTCATTATGACAGACTGATTATCAATTTAACATCGCTTGTTTAGCAAAGGAGGATAATATGTTAAGTATCGAAAAAGCAATACAGGCATTAAAGGAGAAAAATATTCGCTTAACACCTCAAAGACATGAACTAATAAATATTCTTTCCAAAGGAAATAAACATTGGACAGTAGAGGAGTTATATCAGCTGTTAAATGAGTCCATGCCATCTGTAAGTATTACAACAGTTTATAATAATATAAAGTTATTTTGTGAGATAGGTTTAGTGAAAGAAATTCAGTTTGGAGAATCATTAAGCAAGTATGAATGGAAACAAGAAGACCACTATCATATCGTCTGCAGTAAATGTGGAGAAATGGTAGATGTATGGTACCCAGCTTTAAAGGAGGTAGAAGTATTTGCCCAATCCATATCGAAATTCAACATTAGCTCCCATAACCTCCAGTTCTACGGAACATGCAGCAGCTGTGAACAGAAATAAACAATCTGGGCAGCAGGTTTGTCCTGTATGTAAACAGCCAATCCAAAGATTAAAGCATTCCATCCTTTGCGGCTGCGGATTCAAAATGATCGTAGATAAACGAAAAAAAAGCATTTGAATTAAAACTCTGCACAAAAGATGTGCAGAGTTTTTGTTTTCATTAACTGGTCTTATGAATGAACACCATATGATTTGTCAGAACATAAACTATAACGTTATATTCTCAGTCTGTAGAGGGAAAGGGGGAAATGATTTGGGGTAGTGAACACAAGAGAGTGGCTCGATGAAAAATTTTATAAACCAGTTGCGATTTGCAGTGAGCTTAAAGGCGCCTTCGAAGGAGAGCCGTCAAGACAGGTATATCAGCATCTTGCCAATTTTGGGATGTATAAGCCTTCAAGAAAAACAAAAGAAATATATGATTCACTTGTTAAAGAAGATGTATGGGCGAAGTGTGAACGAATTTACTTAAAATACAAAAGCTTATGGAAAGGTCCTGATATTCCTATTTATATTTTTCCTTTTAATCAAACTTCCAGAAGAAGTGACAAGAAATCAGGGCTGTCATTTCCTGATATGCTATTCCTCTTTATTGGAGATATAGAAGATGAAAAAGAGCTGGAAGCCTTAATAATTCATGAATATCATCATGTTTGCCGAATACACTATCAAAAAAAGGATGTCGATGAATACACCCTTCTGGACTCAATAATTATGGAAGGGCTGGCAGAGCATGCTGTTAAAAACCACTGTGGAGAGAAGTATAATGCAGATTGGTGCCGTAAATATAAAGAGGATGAATTAGAGGGCTTCTGGGAAAAGCATCTGCAAGAGAATTTGGATATTAATAAAAGTGAATATTTGCATGATGCTTTGCTGTTTGGTCTAGGAAGCTTTCCAGATATGCTGGGCTACTGCTACGGATTTTATATGATTACTAAATTTAAAAAACAAAAAAGTTTTTCTGAAAAAGCATATTTTGTTTTGAAAAGCGAAGAATTTTTAAAGTAAATACAGCATAAAAATAGAGAGAAACCTTTATACTATAGGGTTTCTCTTTTTCTACACAATTTAGACTTATTCTAATATTTAAAAAAATATTGCAATTCAAATAAATCTGTAATAGTATTTTAACAAATAGATTTTAATGTAATAAAAGTCACAATATGTCAGAGGTGTAAAATGAACGGTAATGCTTCCACATCAAATGATAGTTATTTGCTGGAGGTTAAAAACTTAGAAACCTCCTTCTCTATCGACGGAAAGCTGTATAACGCTGTCGATAATGTATCCTTCCAAGTGAAGCCGCGCCAAATTGTCGGAATTGTTGGAGAATCTGGGTGTGGGAAATCAGTCCTTAGCCTGTCTATTATGAAGCTTCTTCCTAAAGGAGCAGGAGTTATCCGCTCAGGTGAAATTATCTTTGATGGAGTCCATCTTGAAACAATGGGAGATAAAGAGATAAACAGTATTAGAGGCAGTGACATTTCCATGATATTTCAAGAACCAATGACCTCATTAAACCCTGTTTTCACAATAGGCTTTCAATTAATGGAGGTATTGTTAAATCACCACGATATCACCAAGAAACAAGCAAGACAAAAGAGTATCGAATTGTTGAAAAGCGTAGGTATATCAAGGCCGGAAAAACTGGTAGATGAATATCCGCATCAGCTTTCAGGCGGGATGCGCCAAAGGGTGATGATTGCGATTGCCATCGCCTGCCAGCCGAAGCTTTTGATTGCTGACGAGCCAACAACCGCACTTGACGTAACTGTTCAAGCTCAAATCCTTGATCTCATGAAAGAAATTCAAGCAGAGAACGATATGTCTGTGATTCTAATCACCCATGATTTAGGTGTAGTTGCGGAAATGTGTGATGAAGTAATCGTCATGTATGCAGGCAAAATCGTCGAGAAGACAGACGTTGATACACTGTTCTACGAACCGAAACACCCCTACACAAAACTGCTTTTGGAGGCTATCCCAAAAATGGACGAGGAAGTCGAGCTGTTGAGCTCCATCAGCGGAATAGTTCCATCCTTAAAAAATATGCCCGAAGCCGGCTGCCGATTCGCAGATCGCTGTCCGATGGCAATGCCCGAATGTAAATACATAACACCGATTCTTGCAAGCACTGAAGATGGACATGAAGTTTCCTGCCTTCTCTATGATCAAAGCAAACCGAAGGAAGGAGTGAACGCATAATGACAGCAGAAACTATTAAGGATAAAGATATTTTATTGGAAGTTAAAAATCTTAAAACTTATTTTCCAATAAAATCCGGTTTTTTTGGCAAAACAGTAGACCATGTAAAAGCAGTAGATGGAATTACCTTTGATATAAAACAGGGAGAAACGTTTGGACTCGTAGGAGAATCAGGCTGTGGAAAATCTACAACAGGAAGAACAATACTTCGATTTTTAAGTCCCTATGCAGGAGATATATTCTTTGGAGATAAAGATATTACAAAATTAAGAGGAAAACAGCTTCGTGATATTAGGAAAGATTTGCAAATGGTGTTCCAAGATCCTTATGCCTCGCTAAACCCTATGCAAATGGTTGGGGATATCATTGCAGAACCTATAAATAATTACTTTAGAAATAAACCGAAGGAAGAAACACAAGCAGAAGTAATGGATTTATTGAATAAAGTCGGCTTGCCAACGGATGCTTATTACAAATATGCACATGAGTTTTCTGGAGGACAAAGACAAAGAATAGGCATCGCCAGAGCACTGGCCCTGAAGCCTAAATTAATTATCGCAGATGAGCCGGTTTCTGCATTGGACGTGTCCGTACAGTCCCAGGTTCTTAATCTGCTAAAGCAATTACAAAAAGAATTTGATTTAACTTTTTTATTTATCGCTCATGATTTAAGTGTAGTAAAACATATGAGCGATCAAATTGGAGTCATGTATTTAGGGAATTTAGTGGAGGTTGCCAATAAAGAAGGCATGTACGAAGAGCCATTACATCCCTACACGAAAGCCTTAATCTCAGCTATACCGGAACCTGACCCTAGAAAGAAAAAGAAAAGAATTATATTAGATGGAGATGTTCCTAGTCCTATAAATCCGCCGACAGGCTGCCCGTTTCATCCGAGATGTCCTGCAGCAATGTCAGAATGCAGCAAAGTAAAGCCTGTATTAAAGGAGGTGAAACCATTACATAAAGTAGCTTGCCATCTATATTAAAAAAGCTTTAAGGGGGAGAAACACAATGAAAAAGAAATGGCTGACACTAACTGCTTTAATGTTAATTCTATCTGCCTTTTTGGCTGCTTGCAGTGGTAATGGAGAGAAAACATCAACGAGCGATGGCTCAAGTTCAACAGGAGAACCACAGGATGGAGGAACGCTGGTTTATTCACTAGATTCCGCTCCAGAGGGTTTGTTTAACTGGTCGTTTTACGGTAATGCAACAGATGCGGAAGTTCTTGATTTCTTTGATGAAAGCTTAATCAGCTATGATGAGAACCTTAAACCGCAACCAAATATTGCTTCTTGGAAAACAGAGGATAACAAAGTTTATACATTTACCTTTAAAGAGGGAGTTAAATGGCATAATGGCGAAGAGCTTACTGTTAATGATTGGGTTTTTGCTTTAGAAACAATTGCAAATAAAGATTATGATGGACCACGATATACAAGTGTTCAAACAATTGAGGGAGCTCCTGCCTATCATGACGGCTCTGCGGACAGCATTTCAGGAATCAAAGTAATTGATGATTACAACATCGAGATTACGTTTGATAAAGCAAGAGTAAACAACTTAGAAAACGTGTGGACATATGCAATGCCAGCGAAGGAGTTTGAAGGAATTGCTGTTAAAGACATGGCAAGTTCAGAGCAAGTAAGAACAAAACCTGTTGGGTTAGGACCGTTTAAAGTGAAAAATATTGTTCCAGGCGAATCAGTTGAATTTGAAAGATTTGATGACTATTTCAATGGCAAGCCTCACTTGGATGGTATTGTCCTGAAAGTAATCGATCCTTCTTTAACAATTGGTGAATTGCAAAATAATACTTTAGATATGACAGCATTCCATCCGAGCATTAAGGCGGATATCGAGGCATTGGATAATGTGAATATTGAACAATATCCAGGGTTGTCTTACTACTATATTGGCTTTAGATTAGGAACTTGGGATGGCAGCAAAAACGTGATGAATGATCCTAAATATCAAGATTTAAAACTTCGTCAAGCAATGTATTATGCGATGAATAGAGATGAATGGAATGAAGCATTCTTCTATGGCGTAGGAAAGACCGTTAATACACCAGTTCCATCAAATCACTGGATTTCAGCAGACAACAGTGAATTGGAGCAATATAAATATGATCCGGAAAAAGCAAAGTCCTTGCTTGATGAAGCTGGATATAAAGATGTAGATGGCGATGGTTTCAGAGAAGATCCAAATGGAGAGCCTTTCACAGTTAAGTTTTCTCATTACGCAACAAATAACCCAACATTTGAAACTCGTGCGCAAGCAATTGTTCAGTATTGGGAAGAGGTTGGTTTAAAAACAGAACTTAGTATGACAGATGTTAACCTATACTATGATCAAATTGAAAAAGCTGATAAGTCCATTGAAGTATTCTTTGGCGGCTGGTCTACTGGAACAGACCCTGATCCATCAGGATTGTGGAGATCAGATGCTCTATGGAATTACTCAAGATGGGTAAGTGAAAAGAGCGATAAATTATTGGATGACGCTTTAGACGTTAGCATTGTCGGTACTGACCAAGAGAAGCGTAAAGAGCTTTATGTGGAATGGCAGAAGCAATTTATGGAAGAATTACCGGCACTTCCAGTTGCAGAGCTAGATGAAATAATGGCGCTTAATAAGCGTGTTCAAGGTGTAACATTTGATGTTTCTGGCATGAACAGACCGAACGAATGGTGGATTCAGCAATAACTAGAATAATAGATTTTAACATAAGGAGAAGAGAGTTACATGTTGAAATATACATTGCGAAGAATATTAGGCATGATACCAATGTTGCTCCTTACTTCTGTTGTGGTATTCTCCCTGGCGAAATTAATGCCAGGGGATTCCCTCAGTGGAGAAATTGATCCTAATAACACAGACCCTCAGTACATAGCTGAAATGAGAGAAAAACTCGGATACAATGATCCAGAATATGTTCAATATTTTCGCTGGGTAACAGATTTTATTAAAGGTGATTTTGGTATATCAACCCGCTATAAAATAGATGTAGCCGATCTCATTACTGAACGGCTCCCTAATACAATTTTCTTGGGAATCACTGCTCTAATTATTACGTATATCCTTGCCTTTACTTTCGGGATGATTTCTGGAAGAAAACCTTATACAATTCGGGACAACCTGATTGCAGGTATAAACTATATAGGTCTGGCAATTCCTTCGTTTGTAGCTGGAGTCATTACTATATATATTTTTGCATTTAAGTTAAACTGGTTCCCTTCGAACGGTTCTGTAGGAATTGGTCTGATGAAAGGATCGTTTGAATATTACATCAGTAAGCTGCATCATGTTTTCTTGCCGGCAATTGTCCTTGGTGCATTAGCAACAGCGAGCTATACACAATTTCTTAGAAATGACATCATTGAAAACAGCAGGAAGGATTTTGTGAGAACAGCTAGAGCCAAAGGAACGCATGAAAATAAGATTTATAATGTGCATATATTACGGAATTCAATGATACCACTAGTTACCTTTTTAGGATTTGATATCGCTGCATTAATAGGCGGTGCTGTAATAACCGAAACAATTTTCACTTATCCTGGTATTGGTCAATTAATGATCCAATCGGTAGGAACAAGAGATTATCCTGTTTTGTTAACATTATTAATGCTATTTTCGTTTTTAACATTGTTGGGCAACCTCATAGCTGATATTTTATATGGCGTTGTAGATCCAAGGATAAGGGTAAGTTAGGAGGAAAGGGAAATGGAAGTAATTACTCCGAAAAATAATAATAACTTAAGCGTAGACATAAAAACGAAAAGCCTTTCTCCATGGGCATTAGCCAGAAGTAAATTCATCAAGAATAAGATTGCAATGGTAAGCCTGCTATTCCTTTTCCTTGTAACAATTCTTTCTTTTTTAGCTCCGTATATCACAACAATTGACATAACTAAGGTAAATATAGGGCAAATGTCTTTGGAGCCTTCAGGTGACCATTGGCTTGGTACTGATAAAAGCGGAAGAGATGTGTTTACTCGCTTATTATATGGAGGAAGGATTTCCTTGCTTGTAGGTATATGCTGTACTGTAGCTGTCGTTTTCTTAGGCACATTAGTCGGTTCGATTGCTGGTTATTATGGTGGCAGAATTGATAGTTTGTTAATGCGTTTTACTGATTTTATCATGGTTTTTCCGTTTTTAGTGTTTGTCATCGTGCTCAATGCCATTCTTCAAGGTATTGTTTCAGGCTTATGGGTATTAATCATTGTGATAAGTCTGTTGAGCTGGGGGGGAGTAGCAAGGATTGTGCGCAGTAAAATTCTCTCTGAGAAGGAAAACGAATATATATTAGCTGCCATTTCCATTGGCGGTAAACCGAGTAAAGTCATTATTAAGCATTTGCTGCCGAATGTAATGTCTACCATTATTGTGCAGGCTTCTATCCTATTTGCAAGCATGATTGTTGTAGAATCAGGCTTAAGCTATTTAGGGTTTGGTGTACCTCAAGAGGTGCCAAGCTGGGGAAATATGCTGTCTTCTGCAAATGAACCAGATGTGCTCCAAAATAAACCGTGGATTTGGCTACCGCCAGCCATTATGATTACATTGACTATCCTATCCATTAACTTCATAGGCGAAGGCCTAAAAGATGCCTTCAACCCAAAATCCAAACGTTAATGATTAACAGGTTTACTGTACAATTAGAAAAGGCTATAGATATAAAGGTAATAAGTCTTTCTTACATAGAAAGGCTTTTTTGCTTTTTAAATCTATGGAGAGTTTGTACATATATAAGAGAAATGTATCATAATAATAAACATACTATGAATGGGCGAGTGCAAAGATTACATGCTTTCTAGAAAAGAAACTTATAAGAACAATGACAAAACAGGAATAAATTTACTGCTCGATGCCCATACTGATTGACAAACAGTTGTTGAAGCGAGGGATAATAATATGCAATATCTTCATGATGTTTGGGTTAATTGGTTTGAAGGAGAAGAAAACGGTTATAATGTTTGCCATTTCCACGAATGGAGAAAAGAAGATGGGGTGGAGCTGCTTGATCAGGTGCCGCTCGTAAAGATTGATTCGGTGTTGTTTAACTACATAGAAAATGATTTAGCAGAGCTTCCGAGGCAGCTGCTTGAAGAAATTTACCAAAAAGCTTATCTTCGAAAAAACCATGAAAGAATCCAATTGGATTATTGCTTTGTTGTTTCAGATGGAATAGGGATTTTGGTTGTTGATACACTTGGTTATTCCATTCCGATTAGAAAAAGCAGGATGATACCTAGGCAGGAACAGCTGGCATATGAGTTACTTGAAAGCCAAGAGACTATAAACTACAACTTTCAAACAGACAACGAAGAAAATAAGGAGTTTCATATCCTGTCGCCTGAGCCGCAAATGATGTACGGGCTGACTAGAAAAGAGCGTCAGCTTAAGCAATTGTTGTTCATGGCACTCGATCAGCTGCATTCCTCTGAAAATGTTGCAGAAGTGAGATATTGGTATACAGAATGGAGCCCAGAGAAGTATTTTGATATTCAAAGCCTTGAATTTGAGGATGCTTGGAGTGAGCTGTTTGACTGCACGAAATTTGGCTGGTCGCCAAAGCATGAGACGTTTTGTGAAAACATCATAAAAGGACAGCCCTTTTTTGAGAAGCTTTGGGAATTAGAACATGGACCAAAGGTAAATTAAATAACTGCTTTCTTCTATTATAAGACATAAAAACAGGCTGATAGCTATCTATCAGCCTGTTTTTATTATCTGCGCTTGCGGCCTAAGCCCATAGCGTTTTCCATTTTTTTAACCATTTTGTTTGCTACTTTATTCGCTTTTTCCGCACCTAAATCTAAAATCTCGTCAAGCTCAGGGGAGTTCATTAATTCATTGTATTTCTCTTGAATTGGACGAAGTGTATCAACAACTACTTCTGCAAGATCTGCTTTAAAGTCGCCGTAGCCTTTGCCTTCATACATTTCCTCCAAGCTTGCAATTGATTTCCCTGAAAGAATAGAGTAAATAGACAACAGGTTGGAAACTCCCGGTTTATTTTCAATATCAAACTTCACGATGCCTTCTGAATCTGTAACAGCACTCTTGATCTTTTTGACAATGGCTGACGGCTCATCTAATAGAGTGATTGTTGCCTTTTTATTAGGATCAGATTTGCTCATTTTTTTCGTCGGTTCTTGCAGTGACATGATTCTTGCGCCGACTTTAGGGATACGAACTTCTGGTATTGTCAGAATGTCGTTATATTTCTTGTTGAATCTTTCAGCAAGATCTCGTGTCAGCTCTAAATGCTGCTTTTGGTCTTCTCCGACTGGAACTAAATCTGTGCTGTACAGCAGAATGTCTGTTGCCATCAATGGCGGGTATGTGAGAAGTGCTGCAGAGACACCTTCTTTGCCAGCTGATTTATCTTTAAATTGCGTCATGCGCTCTAATTCCCCTATATAGGAAATACATTGCATCATCCAAGCACCTTGAGCATGGGCAGGCACTTCTGATTGGATGAATAATGTAGCCTTTTCAGGGTTAATACCGACAGCAAGATACAATGCAGCAAGGCTGCGGATATTGTTTCTTAATACAAGGCGGTCTTGCGGAACTGTGATCGCATGCTGATCAACAATGCAGAAATAGCAGTTATAATCATCCTGTAGCTCCACAAACTGACTTAGTGCGCCAATATAATTTCCTAAAGTAATTGTTCCGCTCGGCTGGATGCCGGAAAAGATTGTTTTCATTTGTTTTTCCTCCATTTGCTGTTTGTACTATATAAAGGTTGGACATAGAAACGTCTTTTTAAGCCTGCAAGGAATTTTTTGCACAAAAAAAGACCACACGTCCCTATACGAACATAGGGACGAATGGTCCGCGGTGCCACCCTAATTGCTTAAAACAAGCCACTTTATCCTTGGTAACGAAAGGAAGTCGCTGAAATGTAATATGCAAGAAGTAGCAGTTCTATTTCAGTGCTCAAAAGTCCATTCCTTATAACTGGCTGTTTGTTTTCACCAGACACAAACTCTCTTTTAAACCATTATATAAGTACTACTCTTTATCAAAGCATAAATGTATTAACTATATATGTATAAATTAAACTAAAAACAAGGAAAAATCAAGGGAAGGCAAGGGATATTTTACGCTTAGAGGTCTAATTGATTCAATGAAGATAAAGAAGGGATAACTTTATCAGGAAAATGTTAGGAAATTTTAATTTTCTAGCTACAAAGTATATCAGAATATTATTCACAGAAAAATCTATAAATTAAATTAATTTAGATTATTCTTAATTCTACAAAATTCTACAAATTTCTTGCAATCTAATAGGTCGATATATATAATTGGTTTTACGAGTGGAAATTAAAAGTGATATTTCAGACTATTTGAAACAATTGGATACTAAAGTTTATTTCCTAATTCATTATTATACTAGCCTAATTGTTTAGTAGTGACGAAGGTTACATAAAGGATTGTTTACTATTGCTGAATAGCGAATAAGTGGGCTTGAATTTACAGACTATTTAGGAAATATAAGTTTATGTATTCTTGCGTTTTATATGGGAAAGATAATTTTTGGAAACTCCACTTGTGGACAAAATATATAAGGGGGTAAAACAATGAAAAAGAGAATGCTTGTACTTCTATCATTAGTACTTGCACTTAGTGCATTCCTTGCAGCTTGTGGCAACGGCGACAGCGGTAGCTCAGAAGAGGCAAAACAAGATTTGCGTCTTAACATCAGATCAGAGCCATTCTCACTAAACCCTGGTTTAGCGAATGATTCTACATCAAGCAACGTATTGCTTCAAACTTTTGAAGGTTTAACTCGTATTGATAAAGACGGTGAGCCTGAGGAAGCAATGGCTGAAGACATTCAAGTTTCAGACGACCAATTAACTTATACTTTCAAAATTAAAGAAGATGCTAACTGGTCAAACGGTGATCCTGTAACTGCTGAAGACTTTGTGTATGCTTGGAAATGGGCTCTTGACCCAGCTAACCAATCACAATATGCTTACCAGCTTTACTATGTAAAAGGTGCTGAAGAAGCTAACACTGGTAAAGGTAAGCTAGATGATGTTGGAGTTAAAGCAATCGACGAGAAAACGCTTGAAGTTACTTTAAACAACCCAACTCCATACTTCACTCAATTAACTGCTTTTTACACTTACTTCCCTGTAAACAGCACAATTGCTAAAGAAAATCCAGACTGGTATAAAGATGCTGGAGATGATTATGTATCAAACGGACCATTCAAAATGACTGAATGGAACCACAGCGAATCCATTAAGCTAGAGAAAAACGAAACTTATTGGGATGCTGACACAGTTAAGCTAGCAACAGTTGAATATTCTATGATCGATGATGCTGGAACTTCTCGCAGCATGTACGAAAACGATGAGTTAGACTGGAATGGTCTTCCATTCGATACTGTTTCAACAGATGCTATTAAAGCACTTAAAGACAGCGGCGAGTTGAAAACTCAAGCAACTGCTGGTACTTACTGGTACAAATTCAATACGGAAGTTGAACCTTTGAACAACGTTCATATCCGTAAAGCATTGACATATGCAATTGATCGTCAATCAATTGTAGACCAAATTACACAAGGTGGACAAATTCCAGCAATGGCAGCTGTTCCTCCAACAATGTTCCCTGAGAACGAAGAAGGCTACTTCAAAGACAATGATATCGAAGCTGCAAAAGCAGAACTTCAAAAAGGTCTTGATGAGCTAGGCTTGAAAGATGCTTCAGAACTTCCAACTATCACTTTATCTTACAACACAGATGAAGCACATGCGAAAATTGCTCAAGCAATTCAAGATATGTGGAAAAATAACCTTGGAATTGATGTAACATTAGGAAACGAAGAGTGGGCTGTTTACATTGATAAACTTCACTCTGGCGATTACCAAATCGGACGTATGGGCTGGTTAGGTGACTTCAATGATGCGATCAACTTCCTTGAGCTATACCGCGATAAAGAGGGCGGTAACAACGATACAAACTGGGAAAATGCAGAATTTAAACAATTGTTGATCGATTCTCAAAAGGAAACTGATGCAGCAAAACGTCAACAAATGCTTAAAGATGCTGAAGCAATTCTAATGGACGAGCTTCCAATCGCACCGATTTACTTCTATACAAATGTTTGGGTACAAAAAGACAACCTGAAAGATGTAGTAATTTCTGGTCTTGGTGATGCTCAATTGAAATGGGCTTATTTCGAATAATATAAGTCAAAAGTAAAAAGGTATATGAAGCTTTTGCTTCATATACCTTCCTTTCTAATTAGAGGTGATTAGAAAATATTGGAGGTTTAAATCATGATAAAGTACTTGACAAGACGTCTGCTGTTTATGTTACTTTCTTTACTGCTTATTGTAACAGCAACGTTTTTCTTCATGAGGTTGGCACCAGGTAACCCTTTTACATCAGAGAAACAGCTGCCACCGGCAATTGAAGCTAACTTAAACGAACATTATGGACTAAACGACCCTTGGTATGTCCAATATGGGGAGTATTTACTTCGCATTGTACAATGGGATTTCGGCCCATCATTCAAATATAAGAGCCAAACAGTTAATGACTTAATCAATGAAGGATTCCCTGTTTCCTTAGTTCTGGGAATGGAAGCAATCTTTATTGCATTAGCAGTTGGTGTATTACTTGGTATTATTGCTGCATTGAAGCATAACAAATGGCAGGATTATACAGCAATGATTATAGCAGTACTCGGAATATCTGTTCCTTCCTTTATTATGGCCGCATTTTTACAATATGTATTCGCGATGAAATTAGGCTGGTTCCCGGTTGCAAGATGGGGAACATTCTCACAAAGCGTCTTGCCTGCCATCGCATTAGCAGCAGGGCCAACGGCGTTCATTGCCCGACTTACAAGATCATCTATGCTTGAAGTGTTGAGCAATGATTATATTAAAACGGCAAAAGCAAAAGGCTTGAGCCAAACTACTATTACAGTAAAACACGCTATCCGTAACGCTATTCTTCCAGTAGTATCCTATATGGGACCACTATCTGCAGGGATTGTAACAGGAAGCTTTGTCATTGAGAAAATATTCGGCATACCAGGTCTTGGATCACATTTCGTCAAGAGCATCGGTAACCGTGATTATACAGTAATTATGGGTGTAACAGTTTTCTATAGTATTATCCTATTAGTATCTGTTCTTCTTGTCGACATATTATATGGACTAATCGATCCACGCATTAAATTAGCTGGCGGGAAGAAAGGAGAATAAGCATGCAGCAAATTTCAAAAGATAAATTCAAAGTTGTCGGTAACAGCAGCGCTGAAGCAGAAACGATTTCCAGACCGAGTCTGTCCTTCTGGAAAGACGTTTTTATGCGTTTCAGAAAGAACAAGCTTGCTATGTTCGGCCTTGTGCTGTTAATTATTTTAATTGTTATGGCGTTTTTGGGACCTTTTCTTACACAATATGATTATCGTGAAAACGACTTAATGAAAGCAAACCAGCCTCCAAGTGCAGAGCATTACTTCGGTACAGATGATCTTGGACGTGATATGTTCGCTCGTATTTGGTATGGTGCGAAAATCTCTCTATTCATCGGGATTGCAGCTGCTATCATTGACTTAGTAATTGGTGTAATCTGGGGGGGAATCTCTGGGTATAAAGGCGGCCGTGTCGATGAAGTAATGATGAGGATTGCAGACGTACTTTACGGAATTCCTTACTTGCTTCTAGTTATCTTATTAATGGTAGTTTTAGGTCAAGGATTAGGAACAATGATCCTGGCAATGAGTATTACCGGTTGGATTAACATGGCACGTATTACACGTGGACAAGTGCTTTCATTGAAAAACCAAGAGTATATTTTGGCTTCAAGAACTTTAGGTGCAGGCTTAACAAGAATCATGGGCAAACACTTGATTCCAAATGCAATGGGACCTATTCTTGTAACATTAACTTTGACTATCCCAAATGCTATCTTTACAGAAGCATTCTTGAGCTATTTAGGATTAGGTTTAACACCTCCTTTAGCAAGTTGGGGAACAATGGCTAATGATGGTATCGCAGCGATGAGCTACTACCCATGGCGTGTATTCTTCCCAGCATTGTTTATCTGTTTAACAATCTTTGCATTTAATGTAATCGGCGACGGCATACGTGATGCACTAGATCCAAGACTACGTAAGTAAGGAGTGAGCAAAATGGAAAAATTGTTAGAAGTAAAAGATTTAAAAGTCTCATTCCATACGTATGGAGGAGAAGTTCAAGCAGTACGCGGTGTTTCTTTTGATTTATATAAAGGAGAAACATTGGCTATCGTCGGTGAATCAGGATCAGGGAAAAGTGTAACATCCCAAACATTGATGAAGCTGATTCCAATGCCACCTGGTCAAATTAAAGGCGGACAAATCCTGTTTAAGGGTCAAGATATTGTTCCAAAAACAGAAAAAGAAATGCAAGCTATCCGCGGTAAGGATATCAGCATGATCTTCCAAGATCCAATGACATCATTGAACCCAACGATGAGAATCGGAACACAAATCATGGAAGTAATTATTAAGCATCAGGATATTTCGAAGGAAAAGGCAAAAGAAAGAGCAATTGAATTGCTGAAGCTTGTTGGAATTCCAATGCCAGAAAAAAGGGTTAATCAATACCCTCATGAATTTTCAGGCGGTATGAGACAGCGTGCAATGATTGCTATCGCTCTTGCTGCAAGACCATCCTTGCTTATTGCCGATGAGCCTACAACTGCATTGGATGTTACAATTCAGGCACAAATCCTTGATTTAATGAAGGAATTGCAAAACAAAATGGATACAAGCATCATCTTTATCACTCATGATCTCGGTGTTGTTGCGAATGTTGCAGATCGTGTTGCTGTTATGTATGCTGGTGAAATCGTTGAAATGGGCACAGTAGATGAAATATTCTATGATCCAAGACACCCATATACTTGGGGATTGCTTGCGTCTATGCCTAGCTTGGATAATGATGGAGAAACGGAGCTTGCTGCCATTCCAGGAACACCACCTGATTTGACAAACCCTCCTGTAGGTGACGCGTTTGCACCGAGAAATCCGAATGCCCTTGCAATCGATTATGAGCAAGAGCCGCCAATGTATCAGGTTTCAGAAACGCATTTCGTGAAATCTTGGCTGCTGCATCCAGATGCTCCAGCTGTTGAACCGCCTGCATCTGTGAAGGAGAAAATCCGTCCTTTATCCACTAACTTTGATAAACCTGTACTAGTGAAGGGGGATTTGTGAAATGGCTGAGAAATTACTTGAAATAAAAGACTTAAAGCAGCATTTCAATGTCGGCAGACCAAATTTGGTAAAAGCCGTAGATGGTGTATCCTTTGATATCTACAGAGGAGAAACATTAGGTTTAGTTGGTGAATCCGGCTGTGGTAAAAGTACGACAGGCCGATCAATTATTCGCCTTTATGAAGCAACAAGTGGACAAGTTCTATTTAATGGAGAAAATGTTCACGGAAAAAAATCAACTGCAGATTTGAAGAAATTCAATCGTAAAATGCAAATGATTTTCCAAGATCCATATGCATCCTTGAACCCTCGTATGACGGTAGCTGATATTATCGCAGAGGGCATTGATATCCATGGATTAGCGAAAACCAAAAAAGAACGCATGGAAAAGGTATATGAGCTGCTGAATACAGTTGGGTTAAACAAAGAGCATGCTAACCGCTATCCGCATGAGTTTTCCGGCGGACAAAGACAGCGTATCGGAATTGCCCGCGCACTTGCTGTAGATCCAGATTTCATCATTGCCGATGAGCCGATCTCTGCACTTGACGTATCAATCCAAGCTCAGGTTGTAAACTTGATGAAAAAGCTGCAAAAAGAAAAAGGCTTAACATACTTGTTTATTGCCCATGACCTTTCAATGGTTAAATATATTAGTGACCGTATTGGCGTTATGTATTTTGGGAAGCTGGTAGAGTTAGCTCCTGCTGATGAGCTGTACAACAATCCTATCCACCCATATACAAAGAGCTTGCTGTCTGCTATTCCGCTTCCAGACCCTGAGACAGAGCGCACTCGTACAAGAACAGCGTATGATCCTGCTGTACATCAGTATAAAGAGGGCGAAGAGCTTAAAATGCGCGAAGTAAAACCAGGACATTTCGTATATTGCTCGGAGGCAGAGTATAATCAATATAAACTGCAATTCAAAAGTTAATTCATAACGATCTCTCGATTTGAGATCGTTATTTTTTTTGCTTTTTTTTCAGTTAATGGAGAATGGCAAGAACATTTGACCATGAATTAATAGAAACAGGCACATAATAAAAGAAAGATTGTGGAGGTGTCGTATGAAATACATTACTTTTTACTTATCTTTTGCATTATGTGCTTTATTGTTAATACCTAACACAACAGGAGCTGAAAAGACTGATTTGTTATCAGACCAACAAACGGAGAAGCTTCTAAAGGGTTTTCCTGAAGAAGTTTCTGAAAGGAAGAAAACAAGTCTGACATTTCCTTATCCTGACGCAGTCAGAGGCATTTATGTTAGCGGCAGTGCGGCAGGAAACAGCAATCGGTTTAATCAGCTAATTCAGTTTGTGAATCAAACAGATTTGAACGCGATGGTTATTGATTTTAAGGAGGACAGCGGAAAGCTCGTTTATAAGCCAACAAAAGCTTCATCGTTAGCAAACGCAGGTTCTAATAAAGTGAAAAGTATCCCCGCCATGCTAAAAAAATTGGAGAAAGCAGGCATCTATCCAATTGCAAGAATTGTTGTTTTCAAGGACAGTCATCTGGCACAGCAAAAACCAGAGTGGACATTCAGAAATGGCGAAAAGGTTTGGAAAAATGAGCGTAATGAAGCCTTTATTAACCCTTTTGTGAAGGATGTTTGGGACTATAATGTAGCAGCAGCAATAGAGGCAGCACAGCTAGGATTTCAAGAAGTTCAGTTCGATTATGTCCGTTTTCCTGAAGGTTTTGAAAAAAAAGGCGCTAATTTAAGTTATTCTAAAGGTGATTATGGGAAACTGAATATAAGTGAAGGGCAAAGAAGGGTAAAAGCAGTATCTGACTTTGTTAAATATGCGAAGGAAAAGCTTAAGCCGTATCATGTAAAAGTTTCTGTGGATATATTCGGCTATGCGGCAACACTGGAAGAAGCTCCTGGCATTGGTCAGAACTTCACAGAAATCAGCAAAAATGTTGATGTTATTTCAAGCATGATTTATCCAAGTCATTGGGGTCCTTATTTTGGAATAAAAAAGCCTGACCTTGAACCATACCGCCTTGTAGACGCGTACATGAAAGTAGAGAAGCAAAAGCTGACAAGTTTGCGCAATCCACCAATTTCCCGGCCATGGATTCAAGACTTCACTGCTGTTTATTTAGGAAAGGGAAATTATCAGCCTTACGGAAAAAAGCAAGTGGAAGCTCAAATTGACGCTTTATACGCAAATGGAGTGAAAGAGTTCCTTCTCTGGAACGCAGGCTGTAAGTATACAAGCAACGTGAATTACAAACCGGCGGAATCAAAGAAAAGATAGGAGTTTTTCAATATGCATTGGTATGAGAAATTAAATGAGTATTTTCCGATAGAAGAGATGAAATCACAAGAACATATGGAAGCCTTATTAGCAGATTTTCCAGAAATTTATCATAAGGATGAAGGGAAACACCATGTATTGATGTATGTGGAAGTGGAGGATTTTATTTTCATTGATTATCTGTTTGTTTCTGGAGAGTCGAGAGGACAAGGTTTAGGGCATAAACTGTTAGAAAAACTTAAAGAAAAGGGCAAACCGATTATTTTGGAAGTAGAACCAGTTAACTATAAAGATTCAGATACAAAAAAACGCTTGAAGTTTTACAAAAGAGAAGGCTTCCAGCACGCCAAGACAATTGGCTACAGAAGAAGATCTTTAGCAACAAAAGAAGTTAATGTAATGGAAATACTGTACTGGTCACCAACTAATGAATCTGAAGAACTGGTGTATGATGCACTAGTAAGAACATACGAAAAAATCCATACGTATCGTGACAGTGATTTTTATGGACAGTCATACGATCCGGTTGAACAAGCAGTCCAATTTGATGAGGATAAAGAGAAGCGAGATATATTTGACGAAATTTGACTATAATTGAAAACAGATGGAAAGCGTATGTATGTTTCTATCTTATTTTCAATAACTGATTCTTAATTGAGAATGGATAAAAGAGGTTTATGTAATGGGACAAACGGGTACTTACACTAAGAACAGGAAAAATAAAAGAAAAACAAATGCGCCTAAAAAAAATGAAACCTTTTTACATCTCAATCGTCTATAATAGTAAGCAATTTAAATAGCCTGAAATTCTCAAAAATTTACTGGGAAATAAGGAAAAAGGGCGGGTGATCATTGGCGTAAACACTGAAATGGGCTGCATATTAAAAGAAAAAGCAACTCTAAATAAACCTAAACAAATGATATTAAAAAAAACTATACCAAATTACTTATAATTGGTGTATAATAATTAATATAAATTACTTGATTAAATTAATTACAATTTAAGAATATAACATACTCAAGTATTTATTTGAATTAACTAGTGGTCTAAATACATGTCTAAATAAAGGGAGTGTGAATTTGTAAAATGGTAACATTATACACTTCACCAAGTTGTACATCCTGCAGAAAAGCAAAAGCATGGTTAGAGGAACATGAGATTGCTTATAAAGAAAGAAACATCTTTTCAGAGCCGTTATCCATTGAGGAAATCAAAGAGATTCTTCGTATGACTGAAGACGGTACAGATGAGATTATCTCTACAAGAAGCAAAACATTCCAGAAGCTGAATGTTAATCTTGAAACAATGCCTTTACAAAACTTGTTTGAGTTAATTAAGGATAACCCAGGATTACTGCGCCGTCCGATTATACTGGACGAAAAAAGGCTTCAGGTTGGTTATAATGAAGATGAAATACGCCGCTTCCTACCAAGGAAAGTTAGAACATTCCAATTGCGTGAAGCACAGCGTCTAGTGAACTAAATTGATTATTAAATAATAATATATAGGTCTGGCTAGAAAGCTGCTCTGCAATAATTGTGGAACAGTATAGTCAGACCTTTTTTTCTATAGTAGGAAAAGTCCAAGCTCCTTAAAAGGAATTTGGTTTGAAATTAAATTCCTGAGGTAATAATACTAAATATAGCTTGAAGTGAATACGCTTATAAAAAGAATCTCCTTACTTAGGCAAAAACCGTTTAAATAACCGTGAATATAGGCATACATTGGTTTTTGCTGATTTCAGGATATTTTAATTCCATTTAAAGCGGTTTTGTCATAAAATATAAAGTACAAGGTACAATAGCAGTTGACCTTCTATTTTAAAAAATGAAACATGGGATAAAACGAATATCTGTATGGGGGTTTAGTCCCTTCCATTATAGCTTGAAGGGAGTGTTGCAAAATGGAAATTGAACGTATTAATGATCATACAGTTAAGTTTTATATTTCGTATATTGATATAGAAGAACGCGGTTTTAAGCGGGAGGAAATATGGTATAACCGAGAAAGAAGCGAAGAGCTTTTTTGGGAGATGATGGACGAAGTTCATCAAGAGGAAGATTTTATTTTGGATGGGCCGTTATGGATTCAAGTTCAAGCATTGGATAAAGGACTTGAAATACTTGTGACAAGAGCACAGCTGTCAAAAGACGGTCAGAAATTCGAAATCTCCATTCCGGAAGACAAGCTGAAGGATCTGCCATTGGATGACCGCTTTGAAGATTTAATGGATCAGCACTTCACAGTCAAGGATGGAGACGATGACTTTGGGGAAAACCTTGAATTCCTTATTGCTTTTAAGGAATTTGAAGACTTAATTTCCCTCAGCAAACTTCATGGACTGGAAGGAATCGATACAAAACTTTACACATACAAGAACGAATACTTTTTGTATGTACAGTTTCTTGATGAAGAAACGGATGAAGAAGAAGTCGACAATGCGTTGAGCATCCTACTTGAGTATGGACAAGAAACGCAGACAACCATACATGTTGTTGAAGAATACGGCAAAGCAATCATAGAAGACGAAGTATTTATGGAGCTAAGAAAATACTTTCATTAAATAAATAAAGAGCCTGTTTAATGGTAAGGCAAGAAATTCACATTATAAAGTCTATATATAGTCATGGATTATCTATATAGTAGAAATTGTAATGGTGAGTTTCACCTTACAGGAGAACAGGCTTTTTATTTTTCATTTAATTTTTTCTCACATAGGGCGTATACATAATTGCAATGATGGCAGGTGTTTAACATGAATCATACAGCAAGGCTGGGAATATTTTTAGGAGCCGCAGGCATATTCGTGTATGTTTTTAATTTTTTTATTACCGTTAAGGGCGGAATTATTGGACAGCTTAGCTTAATTATAAGTCTTTGTGTGATATTTATCGGCTTTGTCATCTTCTTTGAAAACAGGCATCCTACACAAACACTGACATGGCTTGTTGTTCTTGGCAGTTTTCCCGTTGTCGGCTTTATATTTTATCTCCTGTTTGGACGTAATTATCGAAAAGAAAGAATTTATCGTAAAAAGTATTTTCTTGATAAACAGGCATTTTTGCGAATTGAAAGAGAAATTGGCACTGGAACAGAAGAAAGGCAAAAGGAAATGGATCTTCATCAGCAAAATTTGTTCCGGCTAGCAGAAAAAATCGGCAACAGCCCCATTTCATTCGGCACTTCTTCCACTATCCTCACAAATGGAGATGAAACGTTTTCCTCCATATTAGCTGAGTTGAAAAAAGCAGAGCATCATATTCACCTTGAATACTATATCGTGAGGCATGACGACATTGGCCAGCAAATAAAGGATGTCCTAATCGAGAAAGCGAACCAAGGGGTGAAAATAAGATTCCTTTACGATGCAGTCGGATCATGGCAGCTTTCGAAGCGCTATATTAATGAAATGCGGCAAGCTGGAATTGAGATTGTTGCATTTGGTCCAGTTAAATTTCCGGTACTTAACAGCAAGTTTAACTTTCGCAATCACAGGAAAATTATCGTTATTGATGGAAATATCGGATTTGTCGGTGGACTCAATATAGGTGATGAATACCTAGGGAAAAATCAGTCGATTGGCTTTTGGAGGGACACGCACCTTTTGGTGAAAGGAGAAGCGGTCCGGTCGCTACAGCTGATATTTTTGCAGGATTGGTATTATATGACGAATAGCAGCTTTTTGACAAATGATTATCTAACACCGATTACGGAAGAAAACACACATGGCGGGGTGCAGCTGATTGCCGGCGGTCCTGACAATGAATGGAGTGTCATCAAAAGTATCTTTTTTTCGATGATGACATCTGCAACGAAATCAATCTGGATTGCAAGCCCTTATTTTATTCCTGATGAGGACATCCTTTCTGCCATTAAGATTGCTTCATTGAGCGGCATTGATGTACGCATCCTTGTTCCTAATAAGCCGGATAAGCGCATTGTATTTCATGCATCCCGATCGTATTTTCCTGAGCTGCTTGAGGCAGGTGTGCGTATTTATGAGTATGAAAAAGGCTTTATGCACAGCAAGCTGTTAATCGTAGATAATGAAATAGCTTCCATAGGGACATGCAATATGGATATGCGCAGCTTCCACTTAAACTTTGAAGTAAGCGCCTTTTTATACAAAACCCACAGCACTAAAAAGCTGGCAGATATCTATTTGAAGGATTTGGAAGATGCTGTGCAGCTTGAAATAGATTCATTCGGGAAAAGACATGTCGGTTTCCGCATCCTCGAATCAACATCAAGGCTTCTATCTCCCCTTTTATAAGGGAGGAGCCTTCAGTTGTTTTGTGATTAATTGTAAAATTTCATTTTTCAAAGGAGCGTGGCAGTCTATTGTTTACTGCGTTAAATAAGGACGGAAGCATCGTTTGCGCCTTGGATTTTAAAGAGAAAAAGGAGCTTCAGGCAGAAAAAAGAAACAGCATATTCTATTGTCCAGCATGCCGAAGTGTGGTTGTGTTAAAGAACGGAGAGAAAAGGCTGCCTCATTTTGCTCACCGTAAGGATGTATCCTGCAGTGGAAGCAGTGAGCAGGAATCATCTTATCATTTGCACGGAAAGCTGCAGATTTATAATAGATTGAAGGATTTAGGATTAAATCCAGTACTAGAGCCGTATTTTCCGTCCATTAAGCAAAGAGGAGATATTGGTGTCATGTGGGACAATTCTTATTATGTCATAGAATTTCAATGTTCTTCCATACCAGTGTCCTGCTTGCAAAAACGGACAAAGCAATATCGAAAAGAAAAGTACCAGCCGATCTGGATATTAGGTTATAAAAATGTGAAACGTTCTAAGAGCTTCTCCCGATTTTCTGCTTTTCAATCCTCATTCCTTGTTCCATTTAAGGGCAAATATATCCTCCCAGCTTACTGTCCATACCAAAAATCCTTCTATATTATGGATAACCCGATTCCCATTTCTAAAGAGAAATTTATTACCTCTATTAACAAGCTTCCACTAGCTGCTGTCACCCTCCGTGAACAAACAATAAATCTTAGCAGCAATTTTCCATACAGTGATTGGCAATCTGCCATTCAAAAACAAAAGAATAACCATATACATTATCATTCAAACGAGAATGACCGTTTTTTGCGATATCTCTACAAAAGTGGTTTGCATCCGCATGTTATACCGCCATTCATTGGCATTCCCTTGAAAGAAGGAATTAAACTGTTAACTCCTCCTTTAATCTGGCAGGCATATTTGTATATTGACTGTTTTCTGCCAGCTAGAAAAATTGTTTCTCTTCATAAAGTTTATGATGCTTTTCTAAGCAGAATAAAAAGGGGGGACATCACAGTCCGCAATCTTCCCAATATTATAGACAGTAATTGGAGGAATACAGTTAATGATTACTTAACAGTGCTTGTGAAAATGAAGGTGATAGAAGAGATTCGGCCAGATTTTTTTACAAGCAGTGAGGAAGCTTGCCTTAGCTCAGACTCCCTGGCAAAACACGAGGAGGATTTTTATTTAAGGTTAAAAGGAGGGAGTTTACAATAATAATAGCCAAACGGAAAAATCATTAATGAAATACAGCAAAGCTACATATGATAAGCTTAGTAAATCACAAAAGTTTAAAAATGAGCAGGAATTTAGTTATAATAGATAGAAAATATCGGGTAGGAAAATTTTTTCGAAATCCGAAGGAAAGATTGGAGGATTTACATGTCTAATGAAACAACTGTAAAAAAACTGCCTTTACGTAATGAAGTTCGAACGGAAGACACATGGAGACTGGAAGACATCTTCGCATCTGATGATGACTGGAATAAAGAATTTGAAGAGGTGACGGCCCTCTCGAAAAAAGCAGGGGACTATCAAGGAAAGCTTGCAGAAAGTGCGGATGTTTTGTACGAAGCGCTTCAATATCAGGATACGCTTTTAAGCCGTTTAGGTAAATTATATACATATGCACATATGCGATATGATCAGGATACAACAAATGGCTTTTATCAAGGCCTGGACAGTCGGATAAAAAATTTATATGCACAAAGTGCGAGTGAACTCGCATACATTGTCCCAGAACTTCTATCTATTGATGAAGCAATCATAAAGGGTTTTCTTGAGGAGAAGGAAGAATTGCGCCTGTACGAACAATCATTGGAGGAAATTAACCTTCAGCGTCCGCATGTTCTTTCAGCAGATCAAGAAGCACTTCTTGCCCAAGCATCTGAAGTATTGGATGCATCTAGCAATACATTCGGCATGCTTAATAATGCGGATATAGAATTCCCGAGCATTAAAGATGAGAATGGGGAAGATGTGGAAGTTACACATGGCCGCTATTCACGCTTTTTGGAAAGTGCAGATCAACGTGTGCGTCATGATGCGTTTAAAGCGGTTTATGATACGTATGGGAAATTCAAAAATACGTTTTCATCTACATTATCCGGAACAGTAAAAAACCATACATTTAATGCAAGAGTGCGAAATTATAAATCAGCACGGCATGCAGCTCTTGCAGCTAACAATATTCCTGAACAGGTATATGAAAACCTTGTGGAAACAATCAATGAGTATTTACCATTGCTGCATCGTTATGTAAAGCTTCGTAAAAAGGTACTTGGTCTTGAGAAGCTTCATATGTATGACTTGTATACTCCGCTTGTTAAGGATGTGAAAATGGAGATCAGCTATCAAGAAGCTACTGAACATATCCTTAAAGGACTTGCACCGCTAGGAGAGGAGTATTTATCCATTCTGAAAGAAGGCTTTGAAAACCGATGGGTTGACGTTCACGAGAACAAAGGGAAAAGAAGCGGAGCTTATTCATCAGGAACATACGGCACCAATCCATATATCCTAATGAACTGGCAGGATAATGTGAATAACCTGTTTACTTTGGCTCATGAATTCGGACATTCTGTTCACAGCTATTATACAAGAAAATCACAGCCGTACCCGTATGGAAATTATTCGATTTTTGTCGCAGAGGTTGCGTCTACATGCAATGAAGCATTGCTGAACGATTATATGCTAAAAACAATCACAGATGAACAAGAGCGCTTATACTTGCTGAACCATTATTTAGAAGGCTTCAGAGGTACTGTATTCCGTCAGACTATGTTCGCAGAGTTTGAGCACCTTATTCATGAAAAGGCGCAAAATAACGAAGCATTGACAGCTGATTTATTTACTTCCGAGTACTATGCGCTAAACAAAAAGTATTACGGCGAGGAAGATATCATTATTGATGAGGAAATCGGCTTAGAATGGTCAAGAATTCCTCACTTCTATTATGATTACTATGTGTACCAATACGCGACAGGCTACAGTGCAGCAACAGCTTTAAGCAAACAAATTCTTGAAGAAGGCAAGCCGGCAGTGGATCGCTATATTGATTTCTTGAAAGCGGGAAGCTCCGACTATCCAATTGAAGTGCTGAAAAAAGCTGGAGTTGATATGACAAGCAAGGACCCAATCAGAGAGGCTTGCAAAGTATTTGAACAAAAGCTCAACGAAATGGAAAGTCTGCTTTCTTAATGTTTAAGGCATGCGGCTATTTAGCCGCATGCCTTTTTACTTATGAAATCCTTTAAACTTCTTGCGATTGTTCATAAACGACAAAAATAGAAAGAGCGCGATAAACAAAAGCGGTGAGCTTATATAAAGGGGGATTATATGCATAAGCCCGAGAATATTCAAAAAGAATGCAAACAAGATGCAAAGCAGCAGGGATACAGGGATAATTGCCTTCATGTTAACTCATCTCCTTTCATTAAGATCAATGCTAGCCTGTCAATAATGTATGTTTCTACATCATTAGTTATGAAAGTTTGTCTATTTTGTGAACAAATATACAAACTTATTGATAAGGATAATGATAATATGATATTATTATGTTGTGAAATTAATCACAAATAAACTTATACCCCTTTGTTTGACCGTGAAAAATTTCTCCCATCCCCTTTGTTAATTAATAAAAAAAGGCCTTGCCTTGAGACAGCAAGCCCTTTTTTTATGTCATCATTTATTTATTTATCCAATATATTTCCAAAACATTCCATACTTTGCAGGAATCTGCTCTACTAACTGTTTAAGCTGCAGCTTTTTCATTTCCTTTTCCATCTCTTGGATAGACTTGTTATAAACAACAGAAAGCTCTTTAGAAGCAACAAGGTTAAAGCATTTTAAGAAAGATTCCAATGGGGGAGGATCTGCTTTTTCTGGGACGATTTGAAGCATTTCTTCAATAATTTGTACATATACCTCATAAGGATAATAGCCAGTAACCTTTATTCCTTCCTCCTCAATGTTTTCGTTAAAGAAAACCAATGTCGGGATTTCGGAAACTTCCATTTCAGAAGTAATTTTTAAATCGCATTGGAAAGCTTTCGCAGCACTTGTTGAGTGAATATCGGAAATAAACTCAACAACATCCAAGCCGACGCTTGCCGCACAATTTTTCAGCACGTCAAATGTAGCAATATTTTGCTTTTCAAGAAAGAGCATTTCTTGCAGTTTTCTTAAAAAACGGATGCCGCATTTACGGCCTTGTAATTCAGCTGCTTTTAATGCGATTGAAGCCAAATATGGAGAGACAATGGGATTTTCGAACCAGAGCGAACCGTCGCATGACATTCCTGTTCTGCTCGCTGTTTGTTCCCAAAGTTCAGCGATATTTTCGTATTTCTTCTTTTTATTCATGTTTAATGTGGCTAATCTTCCGCTCAAAACATGCTTTAAGGAAAAATACTGGCCGTATTCAATCTGAAGCTTTTTAATGATAGGCTCTAAAGCCCAACATTCAGGACATAAAGGATCGACAAACATGTATATTTCAAGGGGTTTGCTATCAGGGCAATTGTCATCGGCTGTTTTCGGGATGGATGTAGACAAATCTTTTTCAATCATGTTTAATCACCTTTATCTTTAGTTTTCCTCCGAATTAATCATGTGTTTTGCTGTCAAAGCAAGTCTTGAAAAAAGTCCTTCACGAATGGAGTCGTCTAGCTCAACTTCATCCATTGCTTCACTCATACAGGACAGCCATGCTTTTGCACGCTTTTCCGTAATGGGAAACGGCAAATGCCGGGCCCTAAGCATAGGATGGCCGTGTTCTTCTGTGTATATTTGCGGCCCTCCTAAATATTGTGTAAGAAACTGCTTTTGTTTTCTTGCAGTTTCTGTTAAATCATCTGGAAAGATAGGAGCTAAATCGGGGTGTTTGCCAACACGCTCATAAAATGCGTCAACAAGATTGCTAAGCGTTTTTTCCCCAATAACATCATATGGAGTAGGCATTTTATTGACCATCTTTAAAACTCCTTTTTGTTTGAAATAATAGGACTTTAAGGAAAAGAATATGAATTATTCCTTTTTATATGATAAAAAATAACTTAATGCTATTTTACCAATGGTCTTTTCATTGTACAAATAAATAGCTTGTAAAACTTTATTATCACATTTTCCGGTTTATGCCTGTTTAATTTACAGCGTCATTTTTTCATAAAAAAATATCCACTAACAAGTACCGGATAAAAGTGTAAGAAAGCAGGCCGGTGAATGTCGGCCTGCAAGTAAAATTGTTATGCTGTATAATGCTGTGTCACTTTTGCGACATAGTTTTGTGTTTCTTTAAATGGAGGAATTCCTCCATATTTGTTTACATTGCCTGGTCCTGCATTATATGCAGCTAGAGCAAGGCTGACATCGCCATCATACTTTGTAAGCATTTGCTTCAAGTACTTAGTGCCTCCCATAATGTTCTGCTCAGGATCATAAGTGTTATTAACTCCCAAACCTCTGGCAGTTGCAGGCATCAATTGCATTAAGCCTGATGCGCCGGCATAGCTTGTCGCGTTTGGATTAAAGTTGGATTCCACTTTAATAACAGAACTGATCAGTTTTTCAGGAACACCGTATTTAGCAGCAGCCTTTTGAATAATATCATCAAAATCTCCATTGCTGCCCGAATCACTTTTCGCTAATTTAGTTAAGCTGATAGGAAGCAGGGAGCTTGTTGCACTTGTCTGCATTAGATTTGAGCTGGCTGCACTACTAATGCCGGCGTAGCTGCCTAGTGTATTCTGCATGATGCTGTCAGCAGCACCTGTCCCGCTCGATGAAAAACTGCCGAGCAGTTCTTGAAATAAATTATTTGAAGAAGAGCTGTCAGCAGTTCCTGCAGTTGACATGTTCTGTAATGCTTGCAATTCAAATAAAACTTTTAATTGATCTATTTTCATGTAGTTCCTCCATATGACTGGTAAACTGAGTTATCTATTTAAATTCCGTTCTTATATTTTTGCTCGTAAAATCTTCTAACTTTATTTTTGGTCTTTCTTACAGGTATTTGAAAGGATTGAAGGAGCTGTTGGAAATATGCCTGTCCTTCTTTTCTATCGCTTACTTCATATTCTAACTCATAATCTTCTATATTTAAATAAAAACTGTGATCGAAAACTAGTAAACCATTTCCAGTTTCTTTTTCTGCTCGGATAGTAGTGAGAGAACCAAAATAATGAATCTTTTCTGGTGCAATACCTAAGGCCAGCAAAAGTGCTGCAAACTGTTCATCCAAAATTCGGCCTGTCTGAATCATTTCCTCGCCAGCTTCTGCAGACAGCTGCTTGTTCGTTTCAAGCAGCCCGTCCTCATGGGGCTGCTTTAACGTCAACTCGTAGCCAGCCTGTTTTTTGCGGATTCGCAGTGCAGAGCTGCGTTCTTTCAAGGCGAAATCTGCCGTGTCAAAATAATGGTTTTCTTGTTTAAATAACTCATTTTCTTTGACTTGATAATGTTCAAGCAAATTGGTGTATTCTTCTTTAGTCAGCATATTTTTAAATTCTATTTCAATGTTTTTCTCCATCATCCAAATTCCTTTCCCGGCTGTTTAACTTTTATGCCTTAAACGGTCTTAAGGCAAGGTTCTAATAGATATTATCTCTTTGTTTGTTTCTGACTGCAATGTTTAGGATAAATTTATCCAATGTGGTAAAATAGTGCATAGTTGGAGGGTGAAAAAATGAAAGAAAAACTACAAGTGCTAAACGCAGAAATGACTGAATCTAATTTAATCTTGAAAGTGGAAGAAAGCTATCCGGTTAACGAGCTTTCTGCAAAGGGGCAGATCTTAGTTGATTCTGACGCTTTCGCCTTTATATATTTAGCTGAAAAAGGGGATCAGTACGTATATATTGTACTCGGCAAAGATATTTGGCCGAGCTTAAAGAAAGGCTTAGAGGCCGAATTACCGGTGTATTTGTCAAACGGACAGAATAACCTTGAATTGGCTGAATGGAAAGAGGAAATGGAATACTTAATTGATAATATTGAAGGCAACGGCAATTATGGAGAAGAGATGGAGGCTAGTGTAACAGCCGTTTTTTCATAATATAAACCGACGTACATAATAGAAGAAACCTATTTAAAATGGGGTGTTATATATGCAGTGGGAGCAATTTTTAGCCCCTTATAAACAAGCGGTTGATGAACTGAAAGTTAAGTTAAAGGGCATGAGGAGACAGTTTGAGCATGAAGAGGAGCATTCTCCGATTGAATTTGTCACAGGAAGAGTAAAGCCGATTGCAAGCATTCTTGATAAGGCCAATGAAAAGGGTATACCTTTAGACAAATTAGGAACAGAAATGCAGGATATTGCCGGCTTGCGTATGATGTGTCCGTTTGTTGACGATATTATAAGAGTAGTAGAATTATTAAGGGCTCGCAATGATTTTGAAATTGTGGAGGAAAGAGACTATATTCTCCACCGAAAAGAGAGCGGCTACCGTTCCTATCATGTCGTTATTAGCTATCCGGTGCAAACAATCAACGGAGAGAAAAAACTCCTGATGGAAATACAGATTAGGACGCTTGCCATGAACTTTTGGGCAACGATTGAACATTCGCTTAACTATAAATATAAAGGGCAATTCCCGAAGGACATCCAAATGAGACTTCAAGGAGCTGCCGAAGCTGCATTCCGCCTGGATAAGGAAATGTCGCTGATCCGAGGGGAGATTCAGGAAGCACAAGCCTTTTTCAATCGAAAAAAGGAGCAGAAAGACAGGAAAAAATGATGGAAATCATTTCAAAGAGGAGCTAATCGAAAATGAAATTTGCCGTAACCTCAAAAGGTGATTCAAAGTCGGATAATTTAGTACAGCGGTTAAAGCAATATTTATTGGATTTTGAGCTGGAGTATGAGGAGGAAGAGCCAGATATCGTCATTTCAGTCGGCGGTGACGGCACGCTTTTATATGCATTCCACCGCTACAGCAGCCGCTTGGATAAAACCGCATTTGTCGGTGTTCACACAGGCCATCTCGGCTTTTATGCAGACTGGACGCCTGATGAAATTGAAAAGCTTGTTATTGCTATTGCTAAAACACCATACAGTGTAGTCGAATATCCATTGCTTGAAGTGACTGTTCAGTATCAGGATGAAGATAAGGAAACACGATATCTTGCCTTGAATGAATCTACTGTAAAAAGCATTGACGGCACATTTGTTATGGATGTAGAAATCAGAGGAGAGCATTTTGAACGGTTTAGAGGAGATGGACTATGTGTATCTACTCCTTCCGGCAGCACGGCGTACAATAAGGCTTTAGGGGGAGCGCTGCTGCACCCGTCTATCAGAGCCATTCAATTGGCTGAAATGGCTTCTATTAATAACCGTGTTTTCCGGACAGTCGGCTCACCGCTCATCATTCCTGAGCATCATACTTGTGTGCTGAGACCTGTCAATGAGCCTGATTTTCGTATCTCCATCGATCATTTGACATTATTGCATAAAAAGGTTAAATCGATTCATTATCGAGTTGCCGAAGAAAAAATACGGTTTGCGAGATATCGGTCATTCCCTTTCTGGAAAAGGGTTCATGACTCTTTCATCTCAGAATAGAATTAGGAGTGCAAGGCATGTGACATTTAAGCTAGACTGGGTTATGGAAGAAGACGGGAAGATAATGCTGAAGGAGTTTCTGAAAGAAAGGTCCATCTCTAAGTCTGCTCTGACGGATATCAAGTTCAAGGGCGGCAGGATTACTGTCAATGAGGTGGAGCAGAATGTCCGTTATATGGTGAAAAGAGGCGATCGGATTTCAGTATTATTCCCTGTTGAGAAGCCGAGTGAGGGCTTGCTTCCCGAAGAAATACCGCTGAATATTATATATGAAGATGACTATCTTCTTATCGTGGAAAAGCCGAGCGGGATGAACACCATTCCTTCAAGAGAGCACCCTTCCGGCAGCCTTGCGAATGCTGTTTTCGGCTACTATGTGAAAAAAGGCATTGCAGCAACAACACATATTGTCACGAGGCTTGATAGAGATACATCGGGGATGGTCCTTATTGCGAAGCATCGTCATGTTCATCATCTTTTGAGTGAACAACAGAAGGCCCGCTTGGTCAAACGACATTATACAGCGTTAGCAGAAGGGTTGTTCTCCAATAAGAGCGGCACCATCAATTCGCCTATCGGCAGGTGTGGAGACAGCATCATTAAAAGGGAAGTAAGAGAGGACGGGCAGACAGCCATTACTCATTACAACGTGCTAACTCAGCTGTCTGATTTTGCCGCTGTTGAGCTGTCTTTAGAGACTGGCAGAACACATCAGATTCGTGTACATATGTCTTATATAAGCCATCCATTAATTGGAGATGATTTATATGGCGGTTCACGCCATAAGTTAGGAAGGCAGGCGCTGCACTGCTCAAGACTTGCTTTTATCCATCCAATCACACAGCAGGAAATGGAATTTTCCGTCAGCCTTCCTGAGGATATGAAAAGGTTATTTACATTAAATAACCAGGCTGGGACATAAATATGTAAATTCGCATAAAAACCGAACTATTTTTATTATTTATTGATAAAAAGTTTGGTTTTTTATGTTTTCGTTTAAATAAAATAATAAATAATCTTAGTGGAATGGAGCGGAGGACACTCGACTCCTGCGGGAAATAGAGGAAAGGCTATAGACCCCGCAGGCGAAGACGAGGAGGCTCAGCTTCCTCCCCGCGGAAAGCGAGTGGGACGAGAGCGCAATGAAACGAACTAATTTTAAAGCCATATTCTATTTTTATTGTTTCAAAGTTAGATGAAATTTTATTATTCTTGTTTAGATAGGCTTATTTTGTTGTGCCATCCCCTTTATTTATGCTAATCAAATGTCCGGAATTTCTCTGCTATATAAGGCATTGCAGAAGAAACCGATTGAACAGTCATTTCAGGGTAGCTTAGTGCGGATAAATGTCCACCAAAAACAGCTCCTGTATCAATATTATAAGTATTGTTAATGGCACGCACCTCTTTAACAGGAGTATGTCCGTAGACAATCGCTGCTTTTCCTGTATAAGATTTAGCCCAATCCCGTCGGACTGGTGAACCGTCAGGATGGCTTTCTCCCGTAATATCACCATAAAGAACGAATGTTTTTACCTTCTCAGAATGCTTGCCAATATAATCTTCCTTAATCCCTGCATGGGCAATAACTAACTTTCCACCATCAAGTACATGGTATAAAGGAGAATGATCATACAGCTTCATGAACTTGTTTTTGATAATTTCCCTGTCCTTTTTTTTCAAGCTCTCCAATTCTTCTACTGTTGTTTCCAATCCATGCTTAATTTGCACCTTTCTTCCTAAAAAATAACGGTAAAGCTTGTTGCAGTGATTTCCTGGCACATAATATCCAAGTTTTTTTTCAATAAGTGTGCAAACAACCTCTATCACACGCAGAGAGTTAGGACCTCTGTCTGTTAAATCCCCGACAAAGGCAAGCAATCTGTTCTCTTGATGAACGGGATAGCCTAAATCCCATGTATAGCCAAGCTTTTCTGTTAATGCTTGCAGTTCTTCATAACAGCCGTGTATATCACCGATAATATCCAGTTTCATATTTGTCCTCCCAATTCAATCCTTCGTACCAATTATCTTTTGTAGGGAAACAAAATATTATAAGGTCACAATCTAAAGTTTTACATGTAAAAGAATGGGGAATATATATTAGCTGTCTCCTGTTTCCTTTAGGTTGTTTGTAAAGGTATCATAATTTTTTTATTGGAAATTAGTGAGATGGACGACAAACTCTAAGAGATTTGTTAGTATAGAGAGAAACTTTTGAAAGGAGTATGTTTTGAAAGAGATAACGAGCAGCTATGAAGAAAAACTAGAAGAAATCCTCCATTCTTTACAAAATGAAAACTTACAAACATTCAGAGAAGCATTTTTAGAGCTGCATCCATATGATCAAGCTTCATTTTTTAAGGAATTGGAGAAAGTAGAACAAGAGAGTGTATTTCATTTTTTATCACCTGAGGAGATTGCAGAGTTATTTGAGCATCTCGATATGGAAGACCATGATTACCAGGAGCTGTTTGCAAGACTGCTGCCTTCCTATGTGGCTGACATATTCACACATATGTCAGCAGATGATGCAGCAGATATCCTCATCGCTTTGGAAAAGCAGCAAGCACTTAGTTATATCGCCCTTATGCCGCTTGAAGAGGCAAGCAATGTCAAGGCACTAATGGATTATGAGGAGGAAACTGCAGGGAGCATCATGACACTTGAATATGTCAGCCTGTATTCTCATATGACAGTTCATGCTGCAATGGCCTTGCTTAAAGCGGAAGCACCTAATGCGGAGACAATTTACTATATTTATGTGGTGGATGAACAGAAGCATCTTGTCGGAGTAGTATCCTTAAGGAATTTAATCGTAAGTGATGACAGTACAGTGATTGCTGACATTATGAATGACAGTATCTACTCTGTTTCTGTCACTCAAACCCGTGAGGAAGCAGCAAGGAAGATGCGGGATTATGACTTTCTTGCATTGCCTGTCATTGATTTTCAAGGGAGGCTGCTCGGCATCATCACGATTGATGACATTGTCGATGTATTGGAGGAAGAAGCAACTGATGATTATTCAAAGCTTGCGGCTGTTTCTAATATGGACTATGTTGATCAACATCCCGTTTCTGCTGCAAAAAAACGATTGCCGTGGCTGATTATCCTGTTGTTCTTAGGAATGTTTACGGCAAGCTTAATCGGCAGGTTTGAGGAGACGTTAAACAAGGTTTCTATCCTTGCTGTTTTCATTCCCTTGATTGCAGGGATGGCAGGAAACACGGGGACACAGGCACTCGCAGTTGCAGTGCGGGGCATTGCGACAGGAAACCTGGAGAAGGAAAGCAAGTTCAAGCTGATCATGCGCGAAGCGGGAACAGGACTAATAACAGGTGGAGTCTGTGGAATACTTGTAACATTGGTCGTTTATATTTGGAAAGGCAATATTTTTTTAGGGCTTTTAGTTGGTGCATCTATTTTAGGAACACTAATTGTAGCGACAATTGCAGGTTCTATAATCCCTCTATTGATGAATAAATTAAAAATTGATCCTGCCGTTGCATCTGGACCATTTATTACAACTTTAAATGATATTATCAGTATCCTCATTTATTTTGGAATGGCAACGATGTTTATGGGATTGTTGACCAGTTAAGTTATTTTAGAAAGAAAAAAGCAGTTATCAAGGAGGAAATAAAATGGAACACGGCGCTTCTGTAATGTCCTTAATGATTGTAATCATTGTGGCATTATTGACACCGATTATTTTGCACCGCCTAAAGCTAAATGTTATTCCTGTCGTGGTTGCAGAAATTATCATGGGGCTTATTATTGGAAAAAGCGGTTTTAATCTTGTCGAGCAGGATACTTGGCTGGAGACTTTATCAACATTAGGCTTTATTTTTCTAATGTTCTTAAGCGGGCTGGAGATAGATTTTAAATCTTTTTCCAGCAATAAAAAAAGAGAGACACTGCCGAATGGGAGGCTTGAACCGAAGCCGTTCTCAACATCTGTCATCATCTTTGCCGCTATTTTTGCGTTATCGGTTATTTTGAGTTATCTATTTGTCCTTGCAGGCTTTGTAGATAGTATTTTCTTAATGACTATCATCATTTCTACTATTTCACTTGGTGTGGTTGTGCCAACATTAAAAGAAGCAAATATCATGAAAACGGCAATAGGGCAAATCATCCTGCTTATAGCAGTCATTGCTGATTTAGCGACAATGATATTGCTGGCAGTTTTTGCTTCGATTCATGAAAGCGGCGGTAACACTTGGCTGTTACTAATCCTATTTGCAGCAGGGGTGTTATTATATTTTGCAGGCAGACGCTTCAAAAACAAAAACACTTCAGATTCGATGTCAAGAGGAACAGTGCAAATCGGAACAAGGGCAGTGTTCGCATTAATTATTTTCTTAGTAGCGCTGTCTGAAACTGTCGGTGCAGAAAATATTCTTGGTGCTTTCTTAGCAGGGGTGCTTGTGTCGCTCTTGTCCCCGAATGAAGAGCTTGTGCATCAATTAGATTCCTTTGGCTATGGCTTTTTAATTCCGATATTTTTTGTAATGATTGGTGTTGACATGGATTTATGGTCACTATTTACAGATCCTATGCTTCTTTTATTTATACCGCTCTTATTGCTTGCTTTGCTAGCAAGCAAGATGCTGCCTATTTACTATTTGAAAAAATGGTATGATAACAGGACAATAGTAGCATCAGGGTTTTTATTAACATCGACATTGTCTCTAGTAATTGCAGCTGCAGCGATTGGGGAAAGAATGAATATAATAACCTCGCAGATGAGCGGGATATTTATTCTTGTAGCAATTATTTCCTGTATTATCACACCGATTGTTTTCAAAAAACTTTTCCCAAAGGAAACAGCAGGAGAAAGGGCAGTAAATATTTCAATCATCGGTGTGAATCAGATTACTATGCAGCTATACCAAGAGTTAAAATCCCCTTACTATAAGGTGGAATTCTATCATAAAAAACAAGAAAAACATGATCTGCAAATTGCAGATTCTCTGTTTGAAATCACAGAGCTGGACAATTATACCGAGGAAGTTATCAAGGCTACAAACATTTCGGCAGCGGACATTGTAGTAGTTTCTACTGGCGATAGCAGTGAGAATGAAAGAATGAGTCTTTTATTAAAGCAGGCAGGGATTGATAGGGTTATTTGCAGAATGGAAGATCTCGATAAAGAGGCCTCTTTGCAAAAGGAAGGAATTGAAGTGTTTTCATCCTTTACATCAACTAAAGCACTGCTAAAAGCGATGATTCAATCTCCGAGCATCCTTGCTTTGTTAGGGAATAATGAAACATCTTTACATGAAATTACAATTAGGAACAAGGGGTTTGAGGGAATGACATTAAGAAAGTTCCCGTTCACTGGAGATGTTATTTTTGTACGAATCTTCCGTGGAAGAGATTCCGTTATTCCCCATGGAGACACCGAGCTGCAGCTACATGACCATTTAATTGTAACAGGTTCTGAAGAATATGTCAGGGAGCTGAAAAGAAACCTAGAACGTGAGTACTAAGTGGCAACGGAAAAATAAGCCAAATGACTACGGTAACAGCACTTTTCTTTTTGAAGATAGTATAGTAAAATTAGTACTAGGTACTAATAACTTGTAATATAATTTAGGAGGATAAATTATGAGCTTTTCATTAAAGGGCAAAACCTATGTTGTAATGGGTGTTGCGAACAAAAGAAGCATTGCATGGGGGATTGCTACATCTCTTCATAAAGCAGGTGCCCGTCTAGTATTCACATATGCTGGAGAAAGACTGGAGAAAAGTGTTCGTGATCTTGTAGCAACACTTGAAGCAAGTGACAGCATCGTTTTGCCATGTGATGTTACGAATGACCAGGATATCGCACAGTGCTTCCAAACGATCAAAAACGAAGTTGGAACTATTCATGGAATTGCTCATTGCATCGCTTTTGCAAACAAGGAAGAATTGCAAGGGGATTACATGAATACAACAAGAGAAGGCTTCTTGCTTGCGCATAATATCAGCTCTTATTCTTTGACTGCTGTAGCGAAGGAAGCTAAAGGTTTGATGACAGAAGGCGGAAGCATTGTTACATTAACATATCTTGGTGGAGAACGTGCTATTAGAAACTATAATGTTATGGGTGTTGCAAAAGCTTCACTTGATGCAAGTGTCCGTTATTTAGCATCTGATTTAGGCAAGGACGGCATCCGTGTTAACTCTATTTCAGCAGGTCCGATTCGCACACTTTCTGCAAAAGGTATCAGTGACTTTAACTCAATCTTGAAAGAGATTGAAGAACGCTCACCGCTAAGAAGAACAACAACACCTGATGAAGTGGGAGATACGGCTGTATTCTTGTTCAGTGATATGGCAAGAGGAATTACAGGCGAAAACATCCACGTAGATTCAGGCTTCCATATTATTTCATAAGCAATAAATAAGCGCTGACCTAAAATGGGTCAGCGTTTTTTGTTTTGCAGAATAGAGCAGCACCATGATGAATATCTTTTTTAAAGAAATACCTGACACAAACTCCTTGATTAACATTAAAGCATGCCCCAGCATAGATTAAGATGAAGTAGGCAAAAAAACCTGCTGTATATTATGTATTAGGAGGTGACTTTAACTTTATGAGGAAAAAAACAGCAAGAAAAGCTTCACCTCTCTTGTTTCAGCATACTCCTTTTCCTGCTGAAAACATGCAAAGCACATTCTCTGCTCGTAAAGCGCAAACACGTAAGCGAAGAGAGGAAATAGAAAACGCAGCATTGCAGGCTGCTAAAACTAAAACAGAAAAACAAACCGATAAAGAGCATATCGGTATGATTGAGTCTCCAGGGGCTGTTCGGGATAAAATACATGACTACAATGTAGAGCAGGCGGAACAACAAGAAAGCCAAGAACGGAAACCTGCATTCCGCAGGCTGAAAAGCTTTAGGGAGATGGGGATAGAGGAAAGGCTGACATATCTTTTTAACTTTCCGAAACAGCTTCCTCCTGTTGCATGTATCCTGACGGTTGAAGAAAACCAGCAAATAAGAGGATTTATAACTGGCAAAGATGACAAGAAAGTGTCAGTAAAGTTGATGGATGGCGAGGAAATCTCCCTTTTTACGAAGAAAATTACAGATGTTAGAATGGTCGGTATTTAAGCATCGGCTCAGGAAAAAAACGCACTGTTAAAAGTGCGTTTTTTTTGCACATATGTAGCTTTCTTTAGTCTAGGGAATTAAAGAAAAGGGAGCCAGCACCTATTACCAGAAATAATAGGGAATAGGCAACAAGAGCAATTTGCGTAGAATGATTTGCTTTGTGGAAAATCTTTATCAACACTCTCACCTCCGAAGTAAGATAAGATGAAGTTTCCTATATTGCAAAAAAAAATAAACAACCAGCCATATAAAATGACTGGTTGTAGGGTGTAAATTACGCTTATATTAATCACAGATGTCTAAATCAACGTCAGCAATGCATTGTACGGCACAGAAGCATTTCAAGTCAACTGTAATGCAGTCGCTTGTGCGACGGAATCCATCCACTTCACAGACTTTGCCAAGGTCAATGCCTTTTGGTCCTGTGATATCAAGTGTTTCTCTGCCAGAGTGAGTGTTAGTAATTGGTGCAAGCACTCTCAATACTGCACAGCAGTTGTCAAACACATCTTCTACGCGGAAGAAGATAGACACACATGCACAGTCATCTCCTCTGAAGAAAGCATGGAAAGGTGATCCGTCAGCTGTTTTTAGAACAAATACACGAGTATCTGCTTTACTGCGTTTTGTTGGGGAAACAAGTGAACCTAGTGGCTCAGAAAAGCAGTTTGTTTCACATTCGCAGTTGTCTTCTGCACTATCTTGAATATCTTTAATGGCGCGAACCACTTCGCAAACACAGCTAGAAGTACCGAAAACATCATCTTTTTTTCCACAACCCATAATTGATTTCCTCCTTGTTTGTTTCTTTCTTTGTGATACTACACTACTAACATATTGCCAAAGACCGTTATGGGTTACGGACAAACGCCTTTTTTCTTGAAATTTAGGCATATGCCCAAATTTCCAAGTGTGTTTAGATGTCTGTCATGAAAATAGGCACTGAAAGACTGCTTTCTTCATATTAGTGTGTGTATAGAGGAGGGTAATAAAAGTGAATATAGAGTGGATAGAACTGCTGCTGTTAGTGTTAGCCACATTTCGCCTGACTAGATTATTAGTGTTTGACCGCATAACGGAATTCCTTCGCATGTTAGTGCTTGATGAAAAGCTTGAAAAAAATGAAAATGGTGAAGATGAGATATATTATGTTCCAAAGGACGGTTTGGTTAGAGGCTTTTTAGGGGAATTGATTAGCTGTTATTGGTGTACTGGAGTTTGGTCAACTGGCTTTCTTGTCCTATTGTATTTTTTCCTTCCAAGCATTTGCACACCAGTTGTACTGATACTTGCCATTGCAGGGGCTGCTTCTATAATCGAGGCTATCGTGCAGAAATTGACGGAATAACATTGAAATTCATTTTCTATATTTAGGCTAGTTGTTTACACATAGACAAAAAGAGCCTCATACAATATGGTAGACATATTCTAATGTCATTCTAAAAAAAACGGGAGTGCTTGTAATGATGAAAAAACTGACAAAAAAAGAAGAAGCACCTGCTGCTATTTCCCGGAAAAAAAAGGTGAAAAAGAAAGGCTGCGGCTGTGGGAAAAAAGTTAAAACAAATGGCTAAAAGCCAAGAAAGAAGAGCGGATCTGCCGTTCTTTTTTTTGTCTTTACAAAAATTGGGGCTGTATGCTTCCTTTTTTTTTTCATAAAAAACAGTAAAAACGAAAAAAATAAACAAAGGAAAAACATACATCTTTTACATAGGAAGGGACAAATATGACACATCAAAAACGTTTTTTTGTATTTTTTATTTTCATGTGCTTTCTTCTGGCCGGTTGTGAAGAATCATCTCCTTCCAGCCGGACCGCTTTATTCAAAAGGGTTGATCCTGCTCCATTAACAGTTACCAAAAATCCAGATCAGCTTGAACAAATATTAGTGCGTCAAGTAAAAGATGAAGCAAGTTCGGTTAAATCCATCTATGACGTAGCGGTGATTAAAGGCCAAAAGGAAATTCTGGTTGCTTATAAAGTAAAGCATATGTCCAGGTTTAGAATGAAGGGCATTGAGAGTGACTTGAACAAAATCTTAAGTGATAAGTTTCCCGACCATACATTCACTGTATCAAGTGACTATAAGATATTTCTAGAAGCGATAAGGCTTGGGGATAAGATGAAGAATGCCGATTACAGTGAAAAAAATGCGGATAAGCGGCTTAAGCAAATAATCAATCTCACCAATGAACTAACATAAGGAGAAGGTATTAATGGCGAAGAAAAAGAAAACACCACAGCAAAAACAGTATGAACAATTAGAGAAAAAATACGAAACGAAAAGACCAGTAGTAAAGAACTGCATAAAGGCTTTTTTTGTCGGAGGCTTTATTTGCATGCTCGGACAGCTGTTGTCTTTTATGTATATTTATTTTTTCCACTTTACAGAGCAAACTTCCGGAAACCCTACAAGTGCCACAATCATATTCCTGTCTATGCTGCTCACCGGATTTGGCATTTATGACCGGCTTGGCCAGTTTGCCGGAGCTGGAAGTGCAGTGCCGGTTTCAGGGTTCGGGAACAGCATTATTTCTGCGGCAATAGAGCATCGGACCGAAGGCTTTGTATTAGGTGTAGGAGGAAATATCTTCAAATTAGCAGGCTCCGTTATTTTATTTGGTGTCTTTGCTGCCTTTGTTGTTGCTTTAATTAAAACGCTTATTCTAATGGCCAGGGGGGTTATGTAATTGCTTAAAGGAAAACAGTCATGGCTTTTTGACAATCATCCTGTCATACAGTCTACAGGTGTAGCAGGCGGTCCATTTGAAGGGAACGGAAACTTAGCGAAGGATTTTGATATTTTGCATGAAGACTTATGGATGGGCAAGACATCTTATGAGCAAGCGCATAGAGTGCTTTTGGAGGAAGCAACAGAGACTGCTTTAAAAAAAAGCGGACTGTCTGCAGAGGATGCCCAATTTTTTATTGCAGGCGACCTTATCAATCAAATCACACCAACCAGCTTTGCTGCCCGTGACCTGAAAGTGCCTTATTTCGGCTTATTTGGCGCTTGTTCTACCTCGATGGAGGGGCTGGCAATGTCTTCTTTTATAATCAACTACAAAGGTGCTAAGAATATCCTTACAGGTGCTTCGAGCCATAACGCAGCTGTTGAAAAGCAGTTCCGCTATCCAACAGAATATGGCGGTCAAAAGCCGCCGACAGCACAATGGACTGTCACAGGCGCAGGCGTTGCTTTGTTAACAGAAAATGACGGAACGCATGAAAATTGCCCGTACACGACGTCAGCAACAATAGGAAGAGTAATGGATATGGGTTTAATTGATCCATTTAATATGGGCGGGGCAATGGCTCCAGCTGCTGCTGATACTATTTGTGCCCATTTCAATGACTTAGGTGTTGATGCATCTCATTATGATTTAATTGTTACTGGTGATTTGGGTAAAATTGGCAGAGATTCTGTACTCGCACTTCTTGAGGAAAAAGGAATTCATATTGATAAAAATAAATTTAATGACTGCGGTTTACTTATCTATAAAGCTGATCAGCCAGTCCAATCAGGCGCTAGCGGTCCTGGATGTTCTGCGACTGTATTATACGGTCACTTGTTGAACGAAATGAAAAGAGGTGTTTATAAGCGGATACTTGTCGTGGCGACAGGTGCATTGTTATCTCCGCTTACGGTTCAGCAGGGAGAATCTATTCCATGTATTGCTCATGCAGTATCAATCGAAATATAGAAGGGAGGAAATTGAGTATGCTGCCAATGTTTTTTTGGGCATTTGTAATAGGTGGCTTGATTTGTGTAATTGGCCAGCTAATGTTTGATGTGGCCAAGCGTACACCAGCACATACTTTAACGACTTTAGTTGTGGCAGGTGCTATATTAGATGGACTAGGTCTGTATGAGCCGTTTGCCGACTTTGCCGGTGCTGGTGCAACTATTCCTATTACGAGCTTCGGTAACGCACTGGTTCATGGTGCTATGCAAGAAGCAGAGACACATGGGTTAATTGGGGTACTCACAGGAATGTTTGAGGTTACCAGCTCAGGAATTTCAGCCGCAATCGTCTTCGGTTTTATTGGCGCTTTAATTTTTAAACCAAAGGGTTAAGAATTCTTCCGTTTCATCCGCTAATAGTCAATCGTACAAATTCACATAGCTTAGGAGCTTGCCTATACACAATACCTCAATTTCCATATGCTATTAAAGAATAAAGGAGAAGTGAGGTGAAGGTGTATGTGTTTCGGCGGATATGGATATGGAGGCGGCGGCTATAGCGGCGGCGGTTATGGTTCTTCATTTGCTTTGATCGTTGTACTTTTCATTCTATTGATTATTGTTGGAGCTAGCTTCTACGCTTAATAATTAGTAAATGAACGAAAGGATAGGCTTTCCATGGGAAAGCCTATCCTTTTTAATTTTTTTAACTGAAAATTTTCACCTTTTACTTTTACCTACATACTATGTAAAGTAGCTCAAGAAGGAGGAAATACAGGTATGAATAACAACTTCTTTAAGAATATAGAATCAAAAACAGGTGTGAATATGAAAGACATTTTTGACCTGGCTAATTCATTACAAAATGCAAACTTCAAAGATGAAAACACAGTAAGAGGGGTCATTCGCCGAGTATCCCAAATCGCTGGCAAACCTGTTCCTAAAGAAACAGAGGACAAAATTGTTCAATCCATTGTTAAGGATGGGAAACAGCTTGATTTCAACACACTATCCAAGATGATTAATAAAAAGTGATTTGGCGGGTAACCTCTTGTCTAAAGGTTACCCTTTTATTCTTTATTCTTGTGTATTGGTGCCAGTCTTAAAGCAGATAAGAACCGGGAAGCTTTTGCTTTTCTTCCCCTCAAGTGCATCGGAATGGATACATACAGCTCTGCCATTGATCTTGTCATCGCAACATATAATAGTCGCCTTTCTTCTTCCATAGGCAGATTGTCGCCATTTCGGAAGGCTTCCAATGCATAATCGTGAGGAAGGGAACCGTCAACACCGCCTAGAATATAGACGATTTTATATTCTAGTCCTTTGGCACGATGAATGGTTGTCAGGCTGATTGCATTTTTTGTATCTTTATATTGTTTTTTCAGTTCTGCGTTCATGGCAATCATATGGTCTGTATAGGCAACAAATTCAGCAATGGTGCCAAACTTTTTAGCGACAACTTTAAGATCTCGAAGATCGTCAGAGCCTTTATCCCATTGATTTCCTTCATTTCCCCGTTTTTTAATGAACTCTTGGAAGCCGAGTTCTTTTTCAATAAAGGCAATGGCCTCTAAAGGGGGAGTTGATTTTAGTTTTTTCAGAGCGTCTGGAATTTTTTTTAGTCTCGATTCCTGAAAGGCAAATCCGGTTTTAATTTTTGCGAATCCGTCAGCCAGGCTGCAATCTTCCAAAATACTTAATGCTTTTAAGTCTTGAAGCACACTTTTCTTGAGAAATAATGTCGGCAGCAAACTGTTAACAGCATGCTGATCATCTGGGTCAACAGCAAGCTTTAAGTAAGCAATCATGCTTTTGACGATAAAGCGGCTGTAAAAGGAACCAGAATCCTGCTCGAGTCTAAATGGAAGACTTGAGGAAGACAGTCTTTCAAACATTGCCCTGCTGTTTGTATTAGTTCTAAACAGAATGGCGAAGTCCGTCGGTTCTGCCCCTTTTTGAATTTTTTCTAATATGTCTGTGACTATCATTGTTGCTTCTTCCTCTTCATCATAAGGATAGAAGAGGAGGGGATTTTGTCCAGTATAGGTCGCAGCCATTTTTTTGGGACGTCTGTTTTTGTTTGCTTTTATAATATCATTTGCTGATGATACAATTTCATTAGTAGAGCGGTAATTATTCTTCAGATAAATAATTTTGGCGTTTTTAAAGTCCTTTTCATAATCCAGCAGGTATTTCGGGTCACTGCCTCGAAATGCATAAATAGCCTGATCATCATCTCCAACTGCATAAATACTTTTCGCTCGTTGGGACATCAATTTTATCCATTCATACTGGACTTTATTAATGTCTTGAAATTCGTCTAGCAGGAAATAGGAAAATCTGTTTTGGTATGTTTCAAGTATTTTAGGATTTTCAAGGAAAAAGTAATATCCGCCGACAAGCATATCGTCAAAATCATATTGGCCTTTGTTATGCTTTGTCTCTTCATATTTTTTGTAAAGTGGCAATACCTTCTCTTCCCAATCAGAAGCAGGCTTAATTTCATTTGGAAATTGCAAAGAATTCTTCCATGCTCCAATCAATTGAAGGGCAGCATCATATGGGAATTCTTTCATATCAATTCCTAATTCTGTGCCAATTTCTTTTAGGATTAATTCTTTCTGCCAGTTGCTGCTCAGCAAATTGGTCCTTTTCCATTTATTTGGTTCGTGAAAAAGGAGTATTTGATACAGGATACTGTGGAAGGTCCCTGAAACAATCCGGCTGATTACCGTTTTGGTCATGTCAGGATACTTCATAAGCCGTTCTTTCATTTCTAATGCAGCTTTGCTCGTAAATGTTACTAGCATGATGGAGGCAGGATCAATTTTCTTCTCATGGATGAGATAGGCAGTTCTCGCCGTCAGAACTCGTGTTTTTCCGCTTCCGGCACCTGCAACAACCAATACTGCTTCCTCATCTGTTGTGACGGCATTGCATTGGGATTCATCAAGCTTGACGCCACTAAGGGAAAGAGCATGAAGATAACTGTCTGGCGCGTTATAATCAGGTCTGCCCACCTTAGCAGCAGTATCTGTAACAGTTTGGATGATTTTAGGCTGTTTAAAGCTAATTTCTTCAATCGGTGTTGAAATGCTTCGAGATTTAGGAAAACGAAATCCGTTTCTTTCTTCATATTCAACAGCAGCAGCTGCTTCACTGACAGCTGGAGTAATATTTTGCTGGCAAGGCTCTGAAGTGGAAGCATGGTAAAAATGCGGTTTTGCTTTAATACCCAAATAAAGCTTTACAGCCTCACCGCAGACTGAGCAAGCAAGAAGGCCTTTTTTTCCAGCTTCATGCCAAGTCTGCCAGTCGCTTCTCGTATCAGCATATAAATGTATCAATCTATCATAATAGTAGGCTGTTTCCATAGTTAAACCTCATTTTCATACAATACTTCTTTTTTTAACGTACTTATTATCATAGCAAAATAAAAGAGTATATAAAAGGGAAGAAGGAAGTTTAACAAAACCATTAATTGGGTATGGATAAAAAAATCAAGTAGGAGGCAATTCGTATGGGTTATATTCTTCCAGTAAATAACTATCAATATGAACAGTATGTTAGACAGGATATCGCGCAAAAAATTAGACCTGTTAAGAGCCAAAAGGTTTTTGCACCTGCTGTTATTTCCAATACATATGAGAGATTTGACCAGCCCTATTCTGCACATAATAAAGAGGCTTCCAAAAGGAGAATGGAAGATGCGGAGAAGCTCATTGCCGAACTGACAGGAAAAGGTCGGCAATTCAACAAGCTTGTCTAATTAATAGCTTTGAACATATAAAGGAGCATCTTCCTGCCATTCGGCATACAACACTGTTTTAGGAGAATGAATTCCTATTTGAGCTAATTCTGCGTTTAGCTTTTTTTCATCCCAGCCGACAGTAGTCAAATTTTCCTCGATGATTTCTCCATCTAGTATGAGACTTAAAGGCAGAGTGCTGTCTTGGACATTCAGCTGCATTTCTGTCCGGGAGGGACTTGTATATGCCTGTTTTTTAATCGTGTTAACCGTTCCATCTGTTTCTAAAATAGCATAATGGCATTCTTGGATGGAGAAAATATCCTTGGAACGGAGAAGATGCTGAAGCTGGTTCAAATCGAGATGGTTTTTCTTCAGTTCATCATAATCTATCTTTCCTTTTTGGATGATGATAGATGGCTTTCCTTCAAGTAAGCTGCGTGAGCGCCGGAACTTTTGTGTCAAAAATTCTGTCAGGAAGATTAAAAAACCCCAAATAATGACAGCATATAATATTTCCTTTATGCCTGTATTGTCATCATACATTGCGTTTCCGACTAATTCCCCAATAACTAGCACACAAACAAAATCGAACGTTGTTACTTGGGTTATAACGGTTTTACCGAGTATTTTAGTAAAGAGAAGAAGTGCAATAAATCCAAAAACAAGCTCTGAACCAATATGCAGGAAATCCATAAGTTTATCATCCTTTCTCCTCCGTTATTCTAGGCAAGAACAATAGAAAATAAACAAAGGGGAATGTCAGCTGACATTCCCCTAAAAATTTGTAAGTTCTCTTATTCATTATTACCGAGACGGAAAGTCTCAAATACAGTCCAAGAGCCGTTTTCCAACTCATACAAGAGATGAAAGCGGTCCGTACTTTCCTCATGGCTGAAACTGCGCATTCTTAAGCTGCTGTATAGATCGAGATGCTCATCGTTAGACAGCTGCTGCCCAAGTGTTACGTGAGGAATGAAAGGATGCTCCTCGGGCACACCGATTGTGTTAATGATTTCCGTATGTAGATCCTCTAAATCGGAATTTTGTTCGATCTTTAAATAAATAACATTATTAACAGGCTGAAATGTGCTTATTTTCAAAACTTTAATCGCAATGGAATGGTAATGGCTCGCCACCTTTTGCAACTTGGCACTGATTGTCTTAATTTCATCATTGTCTGCGTTGAATTCGCCTACTAGCGTGATGTGAGGCGGTACTAAAGCGTATTTCGGATCATAGCGTTTACGGTAAGAATTAGCTAAATCTTGCAGCTCTTTTCCTGGAAAAATAGCGATGCCATATTTCATGGTTGAAACCCCCATTTCTTCTCTTCAATAATGTATATTCCTTAAGACAGGTATTCATTGCCTTACAAGCAGTTTTGCAGTATCTGTAAGATATTATAACAAATTTATAAATTGATGTTCAAAAATATCTGTTTTTTCATTATTTTCATATATAAAAAATTGTTTTAACTGCTATACATATGTAACAGAATAGTCCTCAAATAAGGCTGCCAATATTTCCATGTATGATTTCCTTCGTATTCTTCGTAATGATAATCGGCATTAGATTCGTGCAGCAGTGTAGCCAAGTTCCGGTTTGGTTCAAGGAAGTCCTCGATTGTGTTGCTGGACGTTTTAACTGCTGTTTCCTCGCTTCCTATTATATGGAATATTTCGAGAAGATGAAAGGTCTGAAAGGCGTTTACTTCAGATAACACTTCCTCGTTAACATATGGAGACTGAAGCATCACTTTGCCGAATGTATGTGGATATTTCAAGGCTGCTCTAAGCGAAACGGTTGCTCCAAGGGAATCACCGATAAGTCCTCTGCCGAGCCCCATTTGGTATGTCGGAAATTCACTATCCAAAAACGGGACAAGCTCATGTGCGAGAAAGCGGATATAGCTTTGTGATTTTTCGCCATCTGGGTGATATTTTGACCTTCTGTCTGCAACATCCGCATATGGAATACCAACGATTATTGTTCCTTCTATGTCGTTATTCAACTGCAGTTCATCTGCAGTTCTGCCAATCCTGCCAAGCTGGAAATAATCTTTCCCATCTTGGGCAATCAAAAGCTGGTATTTATATAAATCAGAATAGTTTGGTGGTAAATAGACGAGCAGCTGAATTTCTTCATTCAAAGCATTGCTGTAAAACATGATTTCTTTAATTGTCCCTTGAGTAGACATAATTTGCTCCTCCATTTTTTATTATTATTTACGTTTAGTTTAGCATAAAATCCCTTTTCCTTGCAGATTCTCCGTTTATTTTCATAAACTGCTAATTCACTATATATTGTGTACATTCGGTGAACAAACCTACTATATGTTGATGTTTTTAGAGACGGTTATTTATAATGAGGAAGAATTGAGTGTAGAGGGAGAGAAGGAAATGGGTACATATGAAAAATTAATGAATGAATTTGCTGATATAACAACAGGGGAGCGCATAGACCTTATCCAAGAAAATGCCAACATGGACGGTGTTTCTCCGATGAGCCATATGATGCATTTTGCTTCTGCTTCAACAAAGCATTTTACAATCGAACAACTTTTGTCAGAAGAAGCGAAAAATGCGTATTTAAGCGGTTATATCCATATTCATGATTTAGACTTTTATGCGTCAGGAACGGCTACATGCTGCCAAATCCCAGTCGGCAAGATTTTAAAAGAAGGCTTTAATACGGGCCATGGATATATGAGAGAACCGAAGAGCATTATGAGCGCCATGGCGCTGACATCAATAATCCTGCAGGCAAACCAAAACCAGCAGCACGGGGGACAAGCAGTGCCTTTGTTTGATTATGACTTGGCTCCATATATCAAGAAATCCTATATGCGCCATAAAAACCGACTTGAAGGGCTTTTTTCAAGTGTCAAGCAAAGGGATGAAATTGCCTGGAAATGGACAGAGGAAGAAACCTATCAGGCATGTGAAGCGTTTGTGCATAATTGTAATAGCATGCATTCAAGAGGAGGGGGGCAGACACCGTTTGTCTCTGTTAATCTCGGTACCGACATATCAGTGGAAGGAAGATTGCTTACAAAAAGCTTGCTGCTTGCTGTAAAGGCAGGATTAGGGAAAGGGGAGACGCCAATTTTTCCAATTATCGTCTTTAAAGTAAAGGAAGGTATCAATTACAGCAAGGAAGATATAAACTATGATCTTTTTCAGCTTGCAATCGAGACAACAAGCAAAAGATTGTTTCCGAATTTTCTTTTTCTGGACGCACCGTTTAACAAAGAACATTATGACGGCACACCAGAGTCAGAAGCAGCAACAATGGGCTGCAGAACGAGAGTGATGGGAAATATTCATGGGTCAGCCAGCTGTATTGGAAGGGGAAATCTGTCTTTCACAAGCCTTAACCTGCCCCTTATCGCACTGGAATCCAACACTGTTGAGGATTTTTTTACACGCTTGGACAGTTATATACATATTGCCATTGAGCAATTGTATGATCGTTACGAGTATCAAGGGAATAAAAAGGCAGCAAACTTCAAATTTTTGTTCACTCAAGGAGTTTGGAAAGGAGGGGAGGCGCTTAGCCCTGAAGATAATCTTGAAGAAATCTGGAAACAGGGCACGCTGTCTCTTGGGTTTGTAGGCCTTGCTGAAGCTCTGGTTGCCTTAACAGGCTATCATCACGGAGAATCGGAAGAGGCTTATAAGCTTGGGTTGAAAATTGTTGCTCATATGAGAAAAAGAACAGATGAAGCAACGAAAGCTAAGCAAATGAACTATTCTCTTATCGCCACTCCAGCTGAATCGTTTGCAGGCAAAGCGCAAAGAGAAGTCAGAAAAAAATACGGAATCATAAAGAGGATTACCGACCGGCCTTATTTTACAAATAGCTTTCATATCCCCGTTCATTACAAAATTATGGCAATTGATAAAATTGAAAAGGAAGCGCCATTCCACCCATTGACGAACGGAGGCCACATCACTTATTTAGAATTGGATGGGGATGCAAGCAAAAACCTTATAGCAATGGAGCAGATTGTCCGGGCAATGAAGGAGGCCGGCATTGGATATGGAAGCATTAATCATCCTGTCGATCGGTGTCTTGCTTGCGGGTATAAAGGGGTTATAAATAACAGCTGCCCTAGCTGCAATATTGCGGGAGAGGAGAATTTTGAGCGTATCCGGAGAATTACAGGCTATCTCGTCGGGTCACTAGATAAATGGAACTCAGCTAAACGGTCGGAAGAGAAGGACAGAGTGAAGCATAGATGAGAGTGCTAAATATTATACAAGACAGCATTGTAGACGGCCCGGGACTGAGAAGCACTGTTTTTTTTGCCGGCTGTCCTCATCGATGCAAGGGGTGCCATAACCCGAACAGCTGGAACAGAAGAGGCGGTACAGAGATGGAAGCTGCTGATATTTTTAATATATTGATGGCCAATCCCTTTAATGATGTCACCTTCAGCGGCGGGGAGCCTTTTTATCAGAATCATCACGAGCTCCTCACACTTGCATCAGAACTGAAAAGGAATGGAAAAAATATTTGGTGTTATACTGGATATAAATGGGAACAATTAATTAGCTGCGCAAGCAGCAAAGCCGTTTGCGAATATTTAGATGTTATTGTAGATGGCCCGTTTATTATGGAGAAGAGAGATTTAAATCTGCAGTTTATGGGAAGCAGCAACCAGAGACTGATTGCTGTTTCCCGCAGCTTGGCAGCGCAAGAACCCATTCTTTTTGAATGATAAAAAAAGCATGTGCTTTTCGCACATGCCTTTTAGCTTCTATATTTACGCTCTTAAATTTGGAGATAACGGCTTTTCTTCTTTGTCTTTCATGATGTACTTTCGCAAGATTGGCAGCACCCATCTGTCTAGGCCATAGTAGCCTGCATTTGCGCCAGCAAACATAATGATCATTCCCATGAGTATATCTGTTGGGTTATGAGAAATCGTACCTGCGAGAATGAAAGAGAAATTCATCACAACTCCAAAGAATGTAGCTGCAGTTGTCAGACAGCCAAGAATTAAGCCTAACCCTACCAGCAATTCGCCAATCGGAATTAATACGTTAAATAGTCCAACATTAGGAAGTGCAAATCCTTCTATAAAGCTCGTATACCAGCCGTAAACGGCACCGTCAGGACCTGTGACAGGATTTTTAATCGCATTTGTTAAAAATCCGCTTGCATCAAAGCCCTCGCCAGTCAGTTTTCCGAAGCCGGATTTAAACCAAGAATATCCAAGGAATAAACGAATAACAGTTAAAACAATGGCAGCAATCTTATTTTCTCTAATAAAGGCATTAATCATAGTTTTCATCCTTCCTTTATTTCAATATTTCTTACAAGTTAAATATAGCAAAAAAAGAGGGAAGAAAATGATTATTGTGAAACAGTTCACAAAGAAGCCAAGATATTGTGTCTGATATTTGAACATTTATTAAAGAGTGTGTCAGAAATCACTGTAATGTGATTAAGGAGAAGCTCCCAGTTACGAAGGGAGCTTTACTTCTCGATGCTTGGTTTTATTACAGAAGCTGTTGTATTTCTATTGATGATTAGCAATAATTGCTCTGCCATATAGCTTGAGCTGTATTTAAAACCGCCTTTAATCCATTCAACGAGCAGACCAAAGAGGGCGTAGGCAGAATAACTAGCAGCTAGTTCTTTGTCTATGGGGGAGTCCACTACAGGTGTATGAAAATCTTGGAGCGATAATTCCTTTAGAATTTCACACAGTCTATACTGGAAACTATGCAGCAATTCTGCATGGATAATCAGCTTATAAAAGTTTGCGTTTTTTTGGACATGGTCGAACAATTTAATGGCATTTGCCGTCAGTTTACTTACTTCAAAGATTTCGGAATTTTTATAAGGTTCCCGGTAAGAAGCAACCAAATCAGTAATAATGTCATCAATAATTTCATTCAGCAAATCTTCCCTATAAGTATAATGCTTATAGAAGGTGCCGCGATTCAAGTCTGCTAGCTGGACGATATCTGTTATGGTTATTTCCTTAAAGCTTTTTTCCTGCATAAGGGAAAGAAATGCTTCTTTTAGTGCTCGTTTTGATTTAATCACTCGCCTATCAAGGTATTCATTTTTATTAGACATATTCCACCTCTAATGTTCATCAAAAAGGATTTGGCAGCAGAAAGCCTGCGATTTGTTGACTAATAGACAAATTCCACTTTATTTGCTGATTGTCCTTCATCGTTTAGTGTCATTATACTATAAGTGTAGTAAAAATTCGCAATGTTGAAAGCGTATTCTAACAGTTCATATATGGGGGTATCTTAATGAGACTTGAAAACAAGGTTGCAATCGTAACAGGTGCTGGTTCTGGTATGGGAAAACAAATTGCTCTTCTTTATGCAAAGGAAGGAGCAAATGTGGCTGTATCAGACATTAATTTGGATGCAGCAAATGCAACAGTAGAAGAAATAAAAGCAAATGGCGGCAATGCATTCGCAGTATCAGCGAACGTGGCAAAAGAAGAGGACATACAAAATCTTATAGATACAACAGTGCAAAACTATGGAACGCTCGATATTCTTGTTAATAATGCTGGAATTATGGATAATTTTGAACCTGCAGGCGATATTTTGGACGAGAATTGGGAAAGAGTATTTGCCGTCAATACAACAAGTGTTATGAGAGCAACACGGAAGGCGCTGCCGATTTTCTTGGAAAAAGAGAGCGGTGTGATTATCAATGTAGCTTCAGCTGGAGGCTTGCAAGGAGCAAGGGCAGGTGCTGCTTATACAGCTTCTAAGCATGCTGTTGTCGGCTTCACTAAAAACACTGGCTTTATGTATGCCCAAAAGGGAATTCGCTGCAATGCAATAGCTCCAGGAGGCGTGGAGACTAATATCAGTGCTTCAATGACAAATGTTAACCCATTTGGAATGGGCAGAGTACAACCGGGGCTAGGTGTAAACCCTCGTATCGGCAAGGCGGAAGAAGTCGCAACCGTTGCTCTATTCCTCGCATCAGATGAATCAAGCTTTGTTAATGGAACAGTGATCACTGCAGATGCAGGGTGGACAGCATTTTAATAAAAACAGGCGTACCAGAAGGTACGCCTGTTTTCTTAGATTAAAGTACTTTGTTTAAGAAGTCTTTAGTCCGTTCGTTTTGCGGATTACCGAAGATCTCCTGTGGAGTGCCTTGTTCGACAATATAACCGCCATCCATAAATATAACTCTGTCTGCTACTTCTCTTGCAAATCCCATTTCATGTGTCACGATAACCATAGTCATGCCTTCTTGTGCCAATTGCTTAATAACATTGAGCACTTCTCCAACCATTTCAGGGTCAAGGGCACTTGTTGGTTCATCAAACAGCATAATATCTGGATTCATTGCAAGCGCACGGGCGATAGCCACCCTTTGTTTTTGACCGCCAGATAACTTCGCTGGGTTTTCTGGAGCCTTATCCTTTAATCCAACACGATCTAAAAGCTGAAGGGCTTTTTCTTTTGCTTCTGCCTTGGTTGCTTTCTTCAATTCGACAGGAGCAAGTGTAATATTCTCCAGAACACTCAAGTTTGGAAAGAGGTTAAAGTGCTGGAAAACCATTCCGATATTTTCTCTTACCTTGTTAATATCAGTGTTTTTATCTGTCAGCTTTTGGTCGTTAACAACAACTTCTCCGCTTGTTACTTCCTCCAGCATATTCAAACAGCGCAGCAAGGTACTTTTTCCAGAACCAGAAGGACCGATAAGGCAAACGACTTCACCTTCTTGGACCTGCACATCAATCGATTTTAAAACTTCAAGGTTTCCATATGATTTTTTCAGATTGGTCACTTTAAGCTTTGCCATTTTTAATCCTTCTTTCTAAAACATTTGATACTTTAGTTAGTATTGTAATAACAATTAAGTAAATCACGCCGACGATAATCCACATTTGGAATGATTCCAGATTTCTTGCAATGATGATTTTACCGCTTTGTGTCAATTCGTTTATGCCAATAATAGACAGAATCGATGTATCTTTCAGTGTTATGACAAACTGGTTAATAAATGCCGGAATCATCAATTGAATAGCTTGTGGAAGAACTACCTTCATCATAGCTTTTCCATAAGGAAGTCCTAAACTGCGGGCAGCTTCCATTTGGCCTTTATCTACAGATTGAATACCGCCTCTGACGATTTCAGCCATGTAAGCACCAGCATTTAAGCTTAATGTAATGAGACCTGCAACAAATGCAGTGATTCGGAAATCAAATGCAGCCGGTATACCAAAGTAAATGAAGAATGCTTGGACAATCAATGGTGTTCCACGGAAAATATCAATATAAATCATTGCAATAGTGCTTAAAACTTTACTTTTTGCAATTCGCATTAAGCCAAAGACAATTCCCACTATTGTTGCAATAATTAAAGAAACAACAGTAAGGATTAATGTCATTTTTAATCCTGTCATCAAGCTTGGCATGCTTTCTTTTAGAAGTCCGAAAAATCCAGTGTCTTCTGCAGCAGCGGTGTCAGAGCCTGTTTCCAAGTATTTATCCATGATTTTCTGGTATTCACCAGATGCTTTTAAGTTTGCAAGTCCTGCGTTAAACATTTCTAAAAGTTCCGTGTTTTGGCCTTTTGAAACAGCAAATCCGTAAGAAGCGCCTGCTTCTTTTTCAGTCACTGTTTTTAAGCCATTGCCTTGTTTAATTCCATATGCTAATACAGGGTAGTCATCAAATACAGCAACGGAATTTCCTGTTTTTACATCTTCGTACATATTTGCAGAGTCATCAAAAGTAACAATATTAAAGCCATATTCGTCTTTAATGCTTTCAGCGAAGCTTGCACCTTCCGTTCCTGTTTTAACAGCGACCTTTTTGCCTTTTAGGTCATCGTAGGAAGTAACAGTGTCATTATCTTTACTAACAGCCATGATGATTCCAGAATCAAAATATGGATCAGAGAAATCAAATTTCTGTTTTCTTTCATCGGTAATGCTCATTCCCGCAATAACTGCGTCAACTTGCTTTGATTCTAATGCCTGAACGGCAGCATTAAACCCAAGCGGTTTAATTTCGTATTTAAAGCCTTGGTCTTTTGCAATTGCTGCAACAAGGTCCATATCAATTCCAACGAATTCACCACTCGTATCTTGGAATTCAAATGGAGCAAAAGTAATATCTGTAGCAATCTGATATGTTTTTTCTGCAGCCTTCACATTTGTTAGTGGAGAAAGCATGCTTAAGGTAGTCAGTAAAACTACAAAGAACAAAATTAACTTTGGAAATCTTTGTTTTATCTTCATTCATATAGCTCCTTTTGTACTTTTTCTGTGTTGGGAAATTAGGATAAATAAATCCTTTTTAATAAACATTTGTTTGTATGTAAGATAATCTGACATAAAACATAATTAAAATCATACTAAATAAACGCAAAATTGTACAGATATGATTTTTAATTGAGTATAATTTACCTTTTTATTAATAATTGCATTAGTTCTTTCATACAGCTTGTTTTCTGATATGAAAGAGGTTTCATACCTAGCGATGAAGAAGGTAACGGCAAAATTTCTTCTATGATAGTTTTTTTTGTTTGGCGTTTGCTTGATAAAAGAAATGCTTTTTCTAATTCGTTTTATTTTTTCTTACAATGGTGTATCTAATGCCTGTAATTGAAAAAATTTTTCTATAGCTTTTTAAAGAGGGAAGGGGAATGGGTGGATGCTTAAAAGCGTACATGTTTATGCACGCTTTTAAGATAGGTTTACTTAAATTGATTGTCTGGGTGAAGATTGTTTTGCATGAGTTCTTGTACTTTGTTGATTTGATCTGTTGAGGCAATCTCTGTTTTGTACCAGCCTTTGTCATCCATGATTGAAAAGAGCTCGTATTGGTTGGAGCTGGCATTGGCATAGGCTCCTTCGTAAATCACTCGCAGTCCTTGATGCTTTGTCTCGAGTATAACGTTATTGATGCTATGGCAGCGGCCTTTTTCAAGCTCCAAACAAAGCTGGAGCAATTCCCGGTCTGTCAGTCCGCGTCCTTCGATATTGTTTGGCATAAGATCATTCCTTTCCCATAAGCTATTGAATATTTTGCGTCCTGTTAAAATATTGGGATAGGTCGGCAATCTTTAACTGGTGCTTTTCTGCCATTGCTTCCAATATGTTTTTTAATGTTTCATCCTCACATTGTGTTGCACACCAATTTAATGTTTTAGCGGTAATTGCTTCTGCACGTATCTCATCCTCAATAAATGCCAGTTCCTTCATTGTTAGTTCGGTCAAAGCTTACTTCACCTCCCACAACCATATATGCTTAGTATTGTTTCGGTACGGCTGTTTTATCCTTGTTTGCAGATAATGGCTGTTTATTACGAAGATATTCGGATTTAATAACATGCTCTTACGCTATATGAGCCATAATATAGGCATCGATCCGATTACGATAGAAGGGGCTTATTTAAATTAGATTTGTTTATGCTATAATAGTATTAGAACCAAGTACTAAAACTAGGTGTAATATTATGAATACGACTTGTCGAACTAGGGGGACAATATGGAAGATTTATTAAAGCTAAAAGGCAAAAATATCGTCATTATGGGCGTTGCAAATGAACGGAGTCTAGCTTGGGGTGTGGCTAAATCATTATTTAAAGCAGGTGCAAATCTGATATTTACATACCGTCTTGACCGCTCTCTTGCTAAGTTGAACAAATTGCTGGCAGATAACAGCTATAATGCCGATTTGATTGTGCAATGTGATGTTAATAGTGATGAAAGCACAAAAAATGCCTTCCAGGAAATTGGGGAAAAGGTTGGCGTGATCCATGGAATCGTCCACTCTGTTGCGTTTGCTCATTCGGAAGATTTAAAGGGAGATTTCATTAATACTTCAAGAGAAGGATATGCATTTGCACAGGATACTAGCAGCTATTCATTAGTTGCTGTTGCAAGGGAAGCGAAGCCCTTCATGACAGAAGGCGGATCTATCACGACAATGAGCTATCTAGGAGCAGAACGTGCTGTAGGCGGATATAATGTGATGGGTGTTGCTAAAGCAGCACTAGAATCTTCTGTGAGATACTTGGCATTAGACATGGGTAAAGATAATATCCGCGTTAATGCAATCTCTGCTGGAGCAATCCGCACACTCGCTGCTAAAGGTGTCGGTTCATTTAATGAAATTCTTCATAAGATTGAAGATACTGCGCCATTGAAACGGAATGTAACACAGGACGAAGTTGGTGACATGACATTAGCTATGATCAGTGAGCTGTCCAGAGGGGTTACAGGCGAGATCATTTATGTAGATTCAGGCTATAACATTCTAGGGTAATATAAAGCAAAAAAACGAGGCTATGATATAGCCTCGTTTTTTATTATTTAGATTTTGTTCTAGGCGTTGATCTTCTAATGAAAAATGCTAAAAGAAGAGCTAGTGCCGAGATACCTGTAGCAACGATAAAAGCATCGTTAATTCCGTCAATTGTCGCTTGCTGAACTGCTTTCCCATAAATAGAGGATACAGCCAGTGCCTGACCAGAGCTTGTCGGAATGCCAGCTAATGCTGCAAAGCCTTGACCAAGCTGTGCCATTTTTTCGGCGATAAATGGATTATCACTTGTAATAATATTGCTGTAATTAGCAGTATGGTATGTGGATCTGTTTGTCATAACGGTAACAAGGAATGCTGTCCCAATACTTCCTGCAACTGTTCTTGCAGTATTAGAAGCAGCTGTACCATGACTTGTTAAATGCATAGGCAGCTGATTCATTCCTTCTGTCATAACTGTCATCATGATAAACGACATTCCGAACATGCGGAAAATATAAAGCATCATGATATGTGCATAAGTTGTTTGCATCGTCAATTGGGTAAAGCCCCATGTTGTCAAAACAGTAATGACAAGTCCAATAACTGCGAGCGGTCTTGCCCCGAAGCGGTCAAACAGCTTACCGGCAATCGGCGACATGATACCCATCACGATAGCACCTGGGAGCATTAATAGGCCAGAATCCAATGCTGTAAAGCCACGGATGTTTTGCAGGTAAACAGGGAGCAAGATCATCCCAGCAAACATTGCCATATTAACAACCATGCTTACTACTGTAGTTAAAGCATAAATATCATATTTAAATACTCTTAAATCAAGCATCGGTACATCTGTTGTGAATTCACGCCATACGAATAGAACTAAGAACACAATCCCGATGAAAAGAGATAAGACAACTACACTGCTGTCCCAGCCATCGTTTCCAGCTTCACTGAAACCGTACAGTAAGAAGCCCAACCCGATAGAGGAAGTAATAAAGCCCCAAAGGTCAAATTTAGGATTTGTACGCGGTGTAACATCTCTCATCCAAATGGAGGCGATAATTAAATCGATAATACCAAAAGGAATGACTAGATCGAAAAGCACCCTCCAAGAATAGTGTCCGATAAGCCAACCTGAAAGTGTCGGTCCGATTGCAGGGGCAAAGATCATGGCAACACCCATGATACCCATTGCAGTTCCTCGTTTTTCAGGAGGGAAAATAGTTAAGAATGTTGTCATTAGAAGCGGCATAATGACACCTGCTCCGGCTGCCTGAATAACGCGTCCAACCATCAGCATGCTGAATCCGGTGGAGACAGAACAAACTAATGACCCTATCGTAAAGGCACTCATTGCAAGGATTAATAGTTTCCTTGTACCAAGCTTGCTGATTAAAAACGGAGTAATTGGAATGAATATACCGTTTGTCAGCATATAGCCTGTTGTCAGCCACTGTACAGTGCTTGTTGATACATTCAAGTCGTTCATAATATGCGGGATGGCAACATTCAATAATGTTTGGTTCAAAATCGCAACGAATGCGCCGAGCATAACTGCAGCAATAATTTTGCCTTTACTGCCTTCAAAATCAACCTTCGCTTTTTCTTTTACTGTTTTTTCTACTTCAGGTATTTCTTCTTCGCCAGGTTTTTCGGCATCATCTACATCTACGACATACTCTAGGCTTGGCTCTGTAATCGCAGATTTTGCTAATGTATCATTTATGGCATCATCCATCGGACTCTCTTCAGCGATGGAGCTGGTTTGCAATGTTTCTTTATTAAGGATTGGTTCATCCTTTTCATAATTTTTTGCCGGTTTTGGCTTCCTGCTTTGTTTCCTAATCAGGTAATTGATGGTGAGGAGCAATATAATGCTGATCACTGCATAACTTGCGATATATATCGTCATCGTCATCACCTACTTATGAATTCGCACAGTTACATTCATACCAGGTACTAAATCTAAACCACCATAGTTATCAATCGAGATTTTTACAGGAATGACTTGCGTTTCTTTTGTGTAGTCGCCTGAAGAATTGCTGCTAGGAAGCAAAGAGAATGTGCTTGATGTTGCTAAGCCTAAAGAATCGACTTTACCAGTAAGAGTTGTATCTGGATATGCATCTACATAAAGATCGACATCTTGACCGACCTTTACATCATTTAAGTCCGTTTCATCAACATTTGCTGTAACCCAAAGATTGTTCATATCATATGCTTTAGCAAGAGAAGTACCTGCTGCTACGAATGAGTTTTCTACTGCTGAAGATTGGACAACCGTGCTGTTAGCAGGAACGTTTACATTGATTTTTGAAGTTCCAGTTTCTGTTGTTACTTCAACTGTACCGATTTTTTCGTTTTTGCCGAATTTTTCTCCGACATCACCGCTCCAGTTCGTTAATTTACCTGTTGCAGGGGAAGCAATGCTTACTTGCTGTCCAGCGATTTGGGCATTATCTGTTGAGATATACGAAACTGATTTGTCATAGAAATAATAGCCGGTAAAACCGCCGCCTACTAAGACAACTAGTAGGATGATGTTAATAAGTATCATGCGTCTTGCATTCATTCTTGAAAGTCCTCCTTAGAATTGAGAATCGTTAAGATTTTGTTGTTTAATTCAAGCAGTTTTTGTATATCTTCGTCTGGGAATTGCATTATTTCTTTTATTTTGCGGGCAACGACAGAGTCAGAATGCATCAGTGCTTCTAATTTTTCATTTCCTAGCTTTGTCAGATGTAGATTGACAGCTCTTCTGTCGGTTGTTTGAGTTGTCCGTTCAATCATATCCTGCTGCACAAGGCGGTCAATCACACCGCTGACAGTACTTTTTGTCAGACGTAATTTGTCTGCAAGCTCGCCTAAGCTTATATTCGGCTGAAATGAAACCCGATATAAAGCTTTTAGCTGAACAGCAGTCAAACCCATCCGGTCTGCATCTTCCTTTAGGAGCTGATAGTAAGCCTTGCTTATTCTTGCGTACGATCGAATCAGCTCATTGTTTAAAGCTTCTTTCACGCCATGCCTCCTTTTCCCTTATGAAATAAACTACCCAACCAGACATAAAAAATGCTGGAATTAATACCTTGTCAAAAATAGTTCGTATACGAACTATATCGCAAGAGCTATCTTCGCATAATTAATTAGGAGTATCATTAAAAGAAGTTAAAAAAATGATGAGAAAATAATGAGTGGAAAGTAGCTATATTAAAATAGAAGAAAAGCGGTTTATAAAACAGAGGAAAGACCCTTTTCAAAGGAAAAGGGCCATAGAAATCAACTGTTTAAATCATATAATCCTGGGCTGTGCTCATTTGGCATATCAGGAAGTTCAGGGACAGGATAGCCTTGAGGAGGCTCAACGACTTTAAGCTCTCCTTTATTTCTGCTTGGTGACTCACCTTGGAAAATCTCGCCGATTCTAGTGTCATCAAGACGGAAGTTGAATTGAGCATTATGGAAGCCTAAGTCTACATACTTGCGGCATTCAGGGTACTTATTGATGTCATAGTTTGGAACTGGGAATAGTTTTGCCCAGTTTACGCCTAATGTTTCAAGTGCTTTGGCGAAGGCATTTTGGTGTGCGTTGTCACGAACAATTAAAAATGCCAAAGTTTCACGGAATGTTTTGTTTGAGCTCATTTCATATAAACGTGATTTTTGCAAAACACCTGTTGACTCAAGAACTAAGTTATCAAGAAGATCAGCAACTAAGTTCCCGTGGCTGTATACATAGTTTCCTGTCCATGGGTTTCCACCGGCATCAACTGGCAGAGAAGCCTGTGCACCCATTATATAATGATGTGGGTTAACATTTTCTGTTGCAACATGAAGTGGTGCATTGCTTTCGCCAACAGAACCTACACCTATATCACCTGAACCATTGAGCAGCTGATTAATAGTTGTCTGAACGAGCTCCACATGGCTTAGCTCTTCAAGGAATACACCACGGATCAAGTCGCGATATTGTTTAGCTTTTCCACGGAAGTTAGCACTTTGGAAAGAGAACTGCATCATTGTTCTCATTTCTCCAAAACGTCCGCCTAATGCTTCTTGAAGGACTTTTGCTGCGGCTGGGTCTGGTTTATCAGGAACAATTACATTTATTAAATCTTCTTTATAGAAATACAAGATGATACCTCCAATGGTATTTTTTTAATTTTTATCATTTTTTATTGTTGATTAATTTTCTTTTTTTATTCCACCCTTTTTAGAAACGAACCAAAAAGGGGATAGTAAATATATAATGAACAATCGAAATTGTTAAAATATTTTTTTCGAAAATAATAGTTGATGAAAGAAATTTTTTTTCGTATAATAAGTACATAGGAAATGAAAACACTTACAAATAAACAACTTTGACTAGGAGGTACATCATATGGATGCCTACTTATTAATTATCACACTAGTTTCAATCGTCCTTGTTATATTAGGAGTTTCCCTGTTTAAATGGCATGCATTTATCAGCTTAACAGTTGCAAGCTTATTTCTAGCCATTTTCTCAGGACTATCTTGGGATAAAATTGTAAGCGCTTATGAGACGGGCGTAGGTGGCGTATTAGGTCATTTAGTCGGGATTTTGGCGCTTGGAACAATACTTGGAAAAATGCTGTCCGAATCTGGGGCAGGGCTGCAAATTGCAAACTTCTTTGTTAGAGTTTTTGGAGAAAAGAAACTGCCATGGGCAATGTTCTTCTCTGGGTTTATTATCGGAATTCCCGTTTTCTTTGAAGTTGGTATTTTAATACTGCTTCCACTTGTTATCTCTATACAGAAAGCAACAAAGAAAAACATTCTTTTGATTGCTTTGCCAGGTATTGCTGGTTTGTCAATCGTTCATGGTTTAGTGCCGCCGCATCCAGGTGCTATTGCGGCAATCGGAATCTTTGATGCAAATCTAGGAAAAGTATTGCTTTACTCACTTATCATTGCACTTCCAGCCGGGATTGTCGGCGGACCGCTGTTTGCTAAATATATTTATAAACGTGTTGTACCACAAGGCGAGCCAGAATTAGTTCGTGTGGAAGAAAAAGACGAAAAGGCACTGCCAAGTGTAGGTATTTCTTTCTTCTCTATCTTGCTGCCTGTTATTTTAATGATTATCGGAACTGCTGCACCATATATGAAATTCTTGCCTGGTGAAGTTCAAAAAGCACTAGCATTTATTGGAAGTCCATTGGTTTCACTGCTGCTTGCTGTATTCTTTGCATTCTATTTCCTTGGCTTCAAGCAGGGAATAGGCAAGGAAAAATTGAAAAAATTCACAGAGGACTGCATCTTGCCAGTCGGATCAATCGTGTTAATCATCGGTGCTGGCGGAGCATTTAAACAAGTGCTGATTGACAGTGGTGTTGGTACTACAATCGGTAATATGTCTGAAAGCTTATCTTTGTCTCCATTAGTTTTAGCCTTTATGATTGCAGGACTTATCCGAATTGCGACAGGGTCTGCGACAGTTGCTTTAACAACTGCAGCAGGAATTGTGTCTCCAATAATTGCAGGTATGTCTGGAGTTAATGTGGAATTGCTTGTATTAGCAACAGGAGCAGGTTCCTTAATGTTCTCTCATGTCAATGACGCTGGTTTCTGGATGGTGAAGGAATATTTAGGATTGTCAGTAGAGGAAACATTCAAAACTTGGACAGTTCTTGAGACGGTTCTTTCATTCGTTGCCTTTGCAGGAGTATTGATTTTGGATCTGTTTGTATAATAAATAAAGAAAAAGGGTGCCAACCTTGAAGCTATCAAGGTTGGCACCCTTTTTATGTTACATTCTCGTATCGGAGATAGCATTTCTGATTTTCTTTAGTGACTTATTGGCTGTATCTTTATTTAAAATCATCATATTAACATACAGAGCATCAATCAGGCTTAATTGAGCAATCCGGGAGGAAAGGGCCTCAGACCTGAATTCTGTTTCCTCTGAGCTTGTAAACAGTGCCACATCTGCATGTTGAGCGATTGGTGATTTTGGATATCCTGTAATGCTAATCGTTTTGGCGCCATTGGTTTTTGCTGTTTTTAAGATATTGATTGTATCTTTGTTCGTACCGGAATGGGAGATGACGACAGCTACATCACGATCAGAAAGCTGGGAGGCAGACATCAGCTGAAAATGTGAATCAATGAATGTAAACGCTTTTATTCCTGTGCGCACAAATTTATGAAATGCATCCATTGCAATGACTGCTGATCCTCCAGTTCCATAAAACTCTACACGCTGTGCTGCAAGCAAAAAATCTGCCGCTTTTTGTATGGACGAACCGTTTACCAGCTGCAAAGTATTTTCCAATGTGCGAATATTCGACATAAACACCTTTTCTGTCACTGTTTTCACATTATCCTGTTCATTTATCTCTTCATGGATATGCTGGATAGGCTCAATGATTTCAGATGCGAGCGCGATTTTCATCGCTTGATAGCCTTTAAAGCCTATTCGTTTGCAAAATCGAAATACAGTTGCATCTGCAACGTTTAAATCCTCTGCAAGCTCATTGATTGTACTGTGAATAATTTTTTCAGGGTTTTCTAATATATAATCTGCAATCTTTTTTTCTTTTTCACTTAGTCTTGCATAATAGGAGCGGATTTTTCCTAAGCAGTTTTGTGCCATATCATTTGATTCCTTTCGACATATTATAAGTATAGTATAGCATATTCAAAATTAGAAAAAATATTTTTTAATACGCTTTCATTAATGAAAAAAATTTCGTATAATAAAGATGAGAGAGAAAATTTTTTTCATGAGGGAGCGTTATAAAAATGAATATTGGATTAATAGGTCTAGGAAAAATGGGATTCAATTTAGCAGAGAATTTATTGGATCATAATTATAGTGTAACAGCTTTTGACGTAAATGTAAGCGCTGTAGAAAAAATTTCAGCAGCTGGTGCCCTTGGTGTAAAGACAATAGCAGATTTAGCTGCTAGTTTGCCAAGTCCGCGGGTGATTTGGGTAATGGTACCATCAGGAAAAATTACCGAGGATGTTATCTTAGAGCTTAGCGAGCAATTAGAAGAAGGGGATATTATCATAGAAGGTGGCAATTCCCATTATCAGGACACAAAAAGGAGAGCAGCTGAGCTGAAGACAAAAGGCATTCATTATCTTGATGTAGGCACTAGCGGGGGAACAAGTGGAGCTAGAAACGGTGCGTGCATGATGATTGGAGGAGACAAAGACGTCTTCACAAGTGTGGAAGGCCTTTTTAGAGATATTTGTGTGGAGAATGGTTATTTATATACAGGAGAAATTGGCAGCGGCCATTTCTTAAAAATGGTTCATAACGGAATTGAGTATGGAATGATGCAGTCAATTGCAGAGGGGTTTGAATTGCTTGAGAAAAGTGAATTCAACTTTGATCATGAGCAGGTTGCGAAAGTTTGGAATAATGGCTCTGTCATCCGCTCATGGCTGATGGAATTAACACAAAATGCCTTCTCGAAAGATCCAAAACTTGAAAGCATTAAAGGAGTAATGCATTCATCAGGAGAAGGAAAGTGGACACTGGAAACAGCACTTGATCTGCAAGTGGCGATGCCTGTGACTGCGATGTCGCTTATGATGCGCTACCGTTCGTTAGAGGAGGATACATTCACAGGAAAAGTCGTAGCTTCATTAAGAAATGAATTCGGAGGCCATAGTGTAGAGAAGAAGTAAAAAAAGCTGCAGCTAATTGCTGCAGCCTCTTTTTATTTAACCCACTTGCGCTGGAAGTCAGCGATATACTCATACTCATTATTAAGCAATCTGGAGATACGGATAAAGATTGGTGTTAAATCTTCATAGATGACAACATTCTCTTTGATAGGCTTATGAGCATGTGTGCTGCCGACAAGCTCTTTCATAATGCTGAAATCTTCAATTTCTCCAAGTCCATACATGCCGAGAACGACTGCACCAAGGCAAGAGCTTTCAAAGCTTTCAGGGACTGTCACTTCCTGATTAAAGATGTCAGCCATCATTTGCCTCCAAAGCTCAGACCGGGCAAAACCGCCAGTAGCCTGGATTTGCTTCGGCTCACCGATTACCTCCTGCAAAGCAAGCATTACTGTATACAGATTTAATATAACGCCTTCAAGCACAGCTCTAACCATATGTTCTTTCTTATGGTGAAGACCAAGTCCAAAGAAGGAGCCTCTTGCGTTCGAATTCCAAAGCGGAGCTCGTTCTCCTGCTAAATATGGATGAAACAGAAGTCCGTCTGCTCCAGGAAGAACGCGGGAAGCAATCTTCGTTAACACTTCATACGGATCAATGCCTAGACGCTTTGCAGTCTCCACTTCTGATGAAGCCAGTTCATCACGAACCCATCTGAACGTCATTCCGCCGTTATTGACAGGACCGCCGACTACCCAATGGTTTTCTGTGAGGCAGTAGCAGAAAGTCCGCCCTTTTGGATCTGTCACAGGTTTATCTGTTACAGTTCGGATTGCACCGCTCGTGCCGATTGTGACAGCTACCACGCCAGGATCAATAGCATTTACACCTAGATTGGATAGAACTCCGTCATTGGCTCCAACGATAAAAGGAACTTCTTGAGAGAGACCGAGCTCTAAAGCAAGCTCTTCCTTGAGACCTGTGACAGCGTGTGTTGTCGGAACAGGTAAAGGCAAATGGTCTGGAGTTATTCCAGCAATTTCAAGTGCTTCTTTATCCCAGTCAAGCTGTTCTAGGTTAAACAAACCTGTAGCAGAAGCAATGGAATAATCGACAATGAATTCTCCAAAGAAATGATGAAAGATATATTCCTTTATACCAATAAATTTAGCAGTTTTTGTGAAGATCTCCGGATGATCAGCTCTAAGCCAAGCGATCTTTGCAAGAGGAGACATCGGATGGATTGGAGTGCCTGTGCGCTTGTATATTTCCATCCCATTTAACTCATTCTTAATTTTATCTGCCCATTCAGCTGAACGGCTGTCTGCCCACGTGATGCATTTAGTCAGGGGTTTGTTTTTATTATCGAGAGCAATTATACTGTGCATCGCAGCACTGAAGGAAACAAGCTTTAATTTCTCCAGCTCGACATTACCTTTTTTCAATGTAGTCTTGATTGCTTCTTTCGCAGCAGAAAGTATTTCATCAGGGTCTTGCTCGGCAATGGCAGGTGCAGGGCTGTAAAGCGGGTATTCAACATGATGCATGCTGATTACCTTGCCAGCTTCGCCGAATAATACAGCTTTTGTGCTTGTCGTTCCAATATCAACACCTAAATAGAAGGAATCCTTAAACATTACGAAATCTCCTTTATCATAAAATCCTTAAATATAAATTAAGAGTAAACGGTAACAAAAAAAATTTCTAGAAAACATAAACTTGTTAGAAAAATTTTTTCTTCTCTTTTATTTTAAAGCATCTTTTTTATTTTTGGAACTGTTTTCATTAAAAGAATAAAAGAAACAGGACAAGAAATCAAACATCACGGCGACAAATATCCCTTCGTAACTCGAATTATAGGGAAATTTTTGTAAGGGATATTCTTGAAAAAGCGGAAGCGGGCACTTAGACTAAAACTTGTAATTGGTAGCGGTTACATATTGCGCTATTAGGAATGATCCCCGTCTGACATCATAGAAATACAAAATTTTTTCTTTAAGTTTGTAAGCGGTTGCAAGTTTGTCTGATGTTTTAAAGAGATGAACGTGTTAGACTCTGAGTTTATTTAAGGGAGTGGGGTCCTCTTGGATAGTCAGAAATCAAACAGAGAAAAGAGGGGAAGAAACATGAAAAAAAGCAAGCTGATTTTGTTAACAATCGTCATGATTTTAGTGCTTGTGCCAATACTGCAAGCCTGCAGTTCCAAATCAGGCACTTCGGGGTCAGACGATACAGTCCAGCTCACCTTCTCAGCATGGGGAAATCCAGCTGAAATAAAGGTGTATCAAAAAGCGGTCGATGGATTCATGAAAGAAAATCCAAATATTAAAGTGAAGTTAGTACCAATCCCAAGTGATGGGTATATTCAGAAGCTGCAAACACAGCTGCAAGGAAGCCAAGCACCAGATGTATTCTATGTCGGTGACGGTGATATTTCCAAAATTATTGAAACGGGCAAGCTTGCACCGCTCGGTGAATTTATGAACAGCTCGGAAAGCTATGCAAAACCAGATGAATTTGCAGAAGGGTTATGGGGAGCGGCTAAAAAAGACAATGAGATTTACGGCATCACAGTCGATTGCAATCCGATGCTTATATATTACAATAAAAAGCTGTTTTCAGAGCTTGGAATTAAGTCTCCTCAGGACTATTATGACGAAGGCAAATGGAACTTCGAAGCGATGAAGGAAGTGACTGATGCCCTGCGTGACGGCGGCAAATACGGATTAATTGTTGATAACTCATGGAATACTCTTTTCAGCTGGATTTGGGCTAACGGCGGGGAAATTTACAACAAAGAGACTGGCGAATTCATTCTCAATCAAAATGAAAAAGGAATTGGCGCAATGAGTTTCTTGGAGCAAATGATTAAAGGAAAGAACTTCACTTATTCAGGATCTCTGCCGAAAGGTCAAGGCTCTGAGGCGATGTTTATGTCAGGGCAAGTTGGCATGGTTACTGCAGGCAGATGGTTCACACCACTTTTCCATGAAAATAAATCATTAGAATGGGATTATATTTCATGGCCATCTAATACAGAAAATAAGCAAGAGCCTGTTGCCATTCCGACTGCATATCTAGCTGCTAATAAAGATTCAAAAAATAAAGAGGCGGCGATGAAATTTGTTTCTTACTACACATCTAAGGTAGGGCAAGAGCAGCGTCTTAACGGTATCGGAAATGCAATTCCTTCTATCAATGGTATTGATGAAGCAATTACTAGCTCCAATGTTCCAGAGCATGTCAACTATATTATTGAAGCAAGGGAAAAAGGCTATGCAAACGCAATTCAATCCACCATTCCTGGGTTGGATAAGGAAGTCAATGACATAATGGACTTGATGTATCTTGGCAAAGATGATGCCCAGACAACTGTAGATAAACTGACGAAAAAAGCGAAAGAAATGATTGAAGAACATAAAGCGGAATAAAAAAGTAAATGGAGGAAGGGGAAGGAATTCCTTTCCCCCTTCTATTTTAAAAAAAGTGGGTGAACGCTGATGAGAGGCCGACAAAATCTTTGGGGATATGCATTTTTAGCTCCGCAATTAATCGGATTAATACTATTTTCATTGATTCCAGTTATCTTCACATTAACATTGAGCTTTATGAAATGGGACGGGTTTGGCGCTAAAGAATTTATTGGGTTAGCTAACTATATCGATCAATTTCAAGATGCCGACTTTTGGAAGGCCTTAGGAAATACGGTTTATTATACAATTTTAGTCATTCCTGTCAGTATCGCTTTGTCATTAGCGGTTGCAATTGCTCTCAATAAAATTAAGGGCAAAAATTTCTACAGACTTTTTTATTTTATGCCTGTTGTTACAAGCTCTGTTTCTATCGGGGTTATCTGGATGTGGATTTTAAATGGAGACTTCGGCATATTAAATCAAATTCTAGTAAACTTTGGAATTAAAGGACCAATGTGGCTGACAGACACAAACTGGGTCATGCCATCGATTGCTATTCTAAGTATCTGGTGGGGACTAGGACATAATATGGTTATTTTTTTGGCAGGCCTGCAGGGGATTTCTAAATCCTATTATGAGGCGGCAGAAATAGACGGAGCAACAAAGTGGCAAAAGCTTCGCCATATTACCTTGCCTCTGCTATCACCAACGACCTTCTTCATTGCTATAATGGCAATTATTTCTTCTTTCCAAGTTTTTGATCAGGCTTATGTTATGACAAGCGGAGGACCTGCTAAATCGAGCTACACGTTTGTGTATCATATTTACGAAGCCGCCTTTGTTGATTTCAAAATGGGTATCAGCTCGGCAGCAGCAATGGTATTGTTTGTCATCATACTCGCATTTACGCTAATCCAATTCAAAATGTCGAAAAGGTGGGTGCATTATGAAGATCAATGACGTACCGGTTAATACAGCCCCCAAGCCTGTGGTTCCATTGCCAACAAAGAAAAAAATCTCTGTTCTGCGCATATTGCTCCATCTTGTCCTAATTGCTGGTGCCTTTTTGATGGTTGCACCTTTCCTTTGGACAATAAGCAGCTCACTGAAAGATATGTCGCAAATTTTCCTTGTGCCGCCGAAATGGTTCCCTAATCCTATTAATTTCCAAAACTATCCCAATTCCTTAACAGCCATGCCATTTGCAAAAGCTTATTTTAACAGCTTCTATATAACAGCAGTTGTTGTGCTTTTAAACTTGCTGACTTGTTCCATGGCTGCATTTGCTTTCGCAAAAATGCGCTTCCGCGGTTCCAATCTGCTGTTCATTATGTTCTTGGCAACAATGATGATACCGAAGCAAGTGACGATGGTGCCATTGTACTTAATTATGGATGCCTTTGGCTGGATTGATACACATCTATCCTTAATTGTTCCAGCTGGCTTGTTTAATGCATTCGGGGTGTTTTTATTGCGGCAGTTTATTAGAGGGATACCGAATGAACAAATCGAGGCAGCTGTATTAGATGGGGCAAACCCAATTCGGATTTATCGAAGCATCATACTGCCATTGATCAAACCAGCACTTGCTGCCTTCGGAATATTTGCCTTTATGGGAATATGGAACAGTTTTTTAGAGCCGCTGATTTATTTAACTTCACCAGAAAACTTCACTGTTCCGCTGCTCTTGAATACCTTTAAAGGCTTATATTTTACAGACTGGTCCTTGATGATGGCTGGAACGACCATTTCCATTATTCCAGTTATTATTGTCTATATTTTTGCCCAAAAACAAATTATTGAAGGCATCGCCTTAACGGGCTCTAAAGGCTAAAGTCATTGATGGTTAGAACTATCCTTAATGAGGTGATCTTATTAACAAGCTGATGAATGCGTGCACATGGATATACCGCCTGCTGTATGCTAATCTTCTCTGGCTGCTGTTTACAGCCGCAGGACTTGTCCTGTTTGGAATTTTTCCTGCAACTGCAGCCATGTTTTCTTTAACGAAACAATGGCTCGAGGGAGCGGGAGATGACCATATGTTCCGAGAGTTTATGCTAAAGTTCAAAGCGTATTTCATCCAGGCAAATATTTTAGGGGCAATCGTTCTATTTACTGGTATCTTGCTGTATGTTGATTTCCATTTTTTTTTACAAGCAGAGAGTACTATTTTTGTAGTTTTCAGATATACTCTACTGACTATTGCATTTGTTTATATCATTATGCTTCCATACTTATTTCCTCTATTAGTGGAAAAGAAACAAACTATAAGGGAAGTGCTGAAAAGTATGCTGTTTATGAGCATTACCCGGATTGCACACAGCGCAATTATGGTGATCGGCACTATCACGATTTTTGCTGTTTTCAGCCGATTCGCCGGCTTCTTCTTGTTATTCCTAGGAAGCACGATAGCGCTGTGGCTGACTTGGAATGTTAATACAGCATACAGGAACATACTGCGTAAACAAGCATAGCGGTTTTATAGAAGAATAGAGGGGAGAAAAACATATGTCCAAAATTACTTTCATCGGAGCAGGAAGCACTGTGTTTGCAAAAAATGTACTAGGAGACTGCATGATGGTCCCTGCACTGGAAGGTTTTGAGTTTGCTCTGTTTGATATTGATGAAGGCCGCTTGAAGGATTCGGAAAATATGCTGAACAATTTGCGTAACAACTATAATTGCTCTATTACGATAAAAGCTTATTCCAATCGGAAGGAAGCATTAAGAGGAGCAAAATATGTGATAAATGCCATCCAAGTTGGCGGGTATAAGCCTAGCACAGTTATCGACTTTGAGATTCCGAAAAAATACGGTCTGCGTCAAACAATTGCAGATACTGTTGGAATTGGCGGTATTTTCCGCAGTTTAAGGACTATTCCTGTCATGCTTGAGTTTGCGAAGGATATGGAAGAAGTTTGTCCTGATGCCTTGTTTTTGAATTATACAAACCCAATGGCAGCACTTACTGGTGCGATGCTCCGTTATACGAATGTTAAGACAGTCGGACTGTGTCACAGTGTTCAAGTTTGTACATCCCATCTTTTAAAGTCTTTAGGGATAAAAGCTAGTAATGTAGAGGAGAAGATTGCGGGGATTAATCATATGGCATGGCTTTTGGAAGTAAAAGCAGACGGGCAGGACTTATATCCAGAAATAAAGAGGCGTGCGAGAGAAAAGCAATTGCAAAAGCATTCGGACATGGTCCGGTTTGAATTGATGGAGAGATTTGGTTTTTATGTGACTGAATCATCAGAGCATAATGCTGAATATCATCCATATTTCATTAAGAAGCGCTATCCTGAATTAATTGACCGCTTTCAAATTCCGTTGGATGAATATCCGCGCCGCTGTGTTCAGCAAATCGAAAACTGGGAAAAAATGCGCAAGGAGCTTGTACATAACAGCAATCTAACACATGTGCGCTCCCACGAATATGGTTCAAGAATTATCGAAGCGATGGAAACAAACATCCCTTTCAAATTTGGAGGCAATGTTTTAAACACAGGCGGCTTAATCAGCAACCTGCCTGAAAAGGCATGTGTCGAGGTGCCATGCCTTGTTGATCGCAACGGGATATTGCCATGCTATATAGGCGAGCTTCCAGAGCAGCTAGCTGCATTAAACAGAACTAATATCAATACACAGCTGCTGACAATTGAAGCTGCTGTCACCCGGAAAAAAGAATATATTTATCAAGCAGCCCTGCTGGACCCTCATACTGCAGCTGAACTGTCTATTGATGATATTGTTGCCATGTGTGATGATTTAATTGAAGCACATGGAAGCTGGCTGCCGAATTACGAATGAAAAATGGATGCATCTATTATGGATGCATCCTGTTTTTTCTTTATTTAATTTTCAAAGCAAGATTTTGATTAACAGTACAATAGAAATGACAGTTTTTACTCTGCTGTTTCTTTAAGCTTTCTATAGATGCCGGGATATGCAATTGCACCTTTTGATAGTCATTGTAGCGTAAATAAAGATTGTACACTGATTTTGGAAGAGCGCTTAGCCACTCGAGCGGTATGGCTATTATTCCTTCACCATTTTCATCGACGGATGCAGGAAGGCTGAATTCTGATGCTGCGGACTGCCTGTCCCGTAAAAGAAGTTCTTGGATCGCTGCATCAACACCTGTTGCCTTCAAATGAAGGCTAATATGGTCCGTGTTAGGGGTGCAGTTGGCAAGCTCTGCATGAGCTGGAAGCTCGATATATTTATAGGGCTCTGCTAATGGTGACACCATAAAGACTTGATCATCTTTAAAATGAAAGTTCTTTATTTTTGTATTCGCATGCCAGCGGGTGAGTTCTTCCACTTCCTTATAGCAACCGTTTTTAAAAAGCTGATAGCATGCTTTGTTAATAGGCTTAAAGAAATGATCGCTAATGTCATAATCTAAACTCTTAGCTGTCCTTAATGTTTTTTTCATTGTCCATACATAGGCTTTCCTTTTCAAATAGTCATTTGCTTTATGCTTTACTGAAGATTTTTCACTTCGCAAAGTATGGTAACGGTTGATAAAGCCGGTAAAGCAGTCAAATTCATATAATCTGTTCAGTATCATCTTTTTTATAACAGGATCAAGTTCTTTGCCCTTAAAGTAGCGAATCACCTTTTGATTACATTTCATCTTATGTAGGACATTCGTTCTTGAAGTTAAGGAATCTTTATTTTCGTTTAGTCTGTTTAAATAGTAAATGACATCTTTTGTTGTTGAGATGGATTTACAGCATGCGAGCACATCCATAAAAAATTGCTTATCTTCGGCAAATTTCATGGCAGGAAACTTTAGGCCATTTTCTTTAATAATGCTCGTTTTCATCATTCTTGCTCGTGGTCCTAAGTGATGAAAGATATGGGGGATAGAAACTGGCGGAACATTCCTTCGCTCTGTGCTTGATTCATGCTCTCCCACGATTGCTGTACCGTCTGTCCGTATTTTCACAGTTTTACCCACGATATAATCATCATTTGTTTCTTTAAGCACATTATAAAGCTTTTCAAGCCCGGATAATTCAAACCAGTCATCTGCATCAAGGAATGAAATATAGGGAGCCTTAGCAAGCTTTATACCTAAGTTTCTTGGGTAGGCAGGTGTCCCTGTATTCTTCTTTAGGAATGCTAGCTTAATATTTGGATGTTTCTTGCTGTACTCAAGCAGAATGGAGCGGGTATTATCTGTTGAACCGTCATCCACGAGGATGTATTCAATTTTTTCTCCTAATGTTTGATTCAAAACAGAATCGATTGTTTTTTTTATAGTGGCATCATTGTTGTATACAGGTGTAACCACCGTTACAATGGGGGCTGCAGTCTGGTTGGGATGCTGGAAAAGCTCATAATCGCTGGCAGTTTTAGTTTTCGGCCGAAAAAAGAGTAGATTCATCTATCATCCAAACTTTCTTTAATGTATTTATTTGAAGCTATTAGTTAAACTAGTGCTATCACCATTATGAAATATTTAGTATAAAACTATACATTTTTCACGAAATTATGCTAGTTTTAGAAATAAAATCCAAGGGAAAGGGGAGAATAAAATAGAAGTATTGACAATATAAAGGGCAGTCATTTATAATCTGCTTGTAAGCGGTTTCGATTGATCGCTAAAAAAATAGGTCAGATAATCTAACAAAAACCAAGCATTATTTTTAATATTTGCTAGAATTGGTTTATATTGAATTAACTGGTCTAGACATCTAGTTATATAGTTGATAAATTATTTTCAGTTAGAAGGGATCATGTTATGACAATGAAGGAACAAGGTGAGCTTTTGCTTCTTAAAGACTTAACCATTTACACAGAAGAGGGAGTGCTCTCAGATGGTTATTTGCTTATGGAGAAAGGAAGGATTCATTCTTACGGAAAATTAGCGGAGCTTGAGAAGACAGAGAACGTGCAAACAATATCATTCCCTAAAGGAAGCAAGCTTATTCCAGGGATGATTGACATTCATATTCATGGGGCGAAAAATGCCGATGCGATGGATGGTTCACACGATGGACTAAAGACGATCGCCGAAATCCTGCCATATGAGGGAACAACAAGCTTTTTAGCGACAACGATGACACAAGGGCAGGAAGAAATTGAATCTGCGCTTACGTGTATTTCGGCATTTATAGAAACAGACAACAAACCAGGCCAGGCAGAAATTCTGGGCGTTCATTTAGAAGGACCATTTATTAATGAAAAGAGAGCAGGAGCACAGCCGCTCGATGCAATTAAAACGGCAGATATTGAGCTTTTCCAAAGATGGAATCAACTGGCTGGTAACCAGATTCGACTGGTTACATTAGCGCCTGAGAAGGAGAATGGGCTAAAGCTTGCAGCTTACTTAAAAGAGAATGGTATTGTCGCGTCAATGGGACACACAGATGCTGTTTATGAGGAAGTAGTTGAAGCCGTACAAGCAGGAATGAATCATGTTACACATCTATATAATGGCATGAGAGGTTTCCATCATAGAGACCCAGGCACAGCTGGAGCTGTCCTCCTTCATGAGGAGTTAACAGCAGAGATGATTGTAGATGGAGTTCATATCCATCCAGAAATCGTCAAACTGACCTATAAACAAAAGGGGAAGGATAAAATCATTCTGATAACAGACAGCATGAGAGCAAAATGGCTTGAAGATGGTGTTTCCTCACTAGGCGGTCAGAAAGTAATTGTAAAAGACGGCAAAGCGTTGCTCGAAAATGGGGCTCTTGCTGGAAGCACTTTAAAGATGAATGATGCACTCACCAATATGATGGCTTTTACAGGCTGTTCGTTAGAGGATGTCATCACAATGGGTGCTTATAATCCAGCTAAACAAATTGGCGTTTTAGATAGAAAAGGCAGTATTAAAACAGGCAAGGATGCAGATTTAGTCGTACTAGATGACAACAATAAAGTAATCTTAACCATTTGCAGAGGAATAATCGCAGCAAAATCCGGAGGTGCAGAATAATGAAATGGATCGAAGTAGATAACTATGAAAAAATGAGTGCGCAGGCAGCAGATGCCATCATCAGACTTGTGAAGGAAAAGCCTGATGCTATTCTTGGTTTGGCAACTGGCGGAACACCTGCTGGGACATATAAACGTCTTGCAGAAGACTTTAAGCAAAACAAAACATCCTATGAAAACATCAAAACTGTTAACTTAGACGAATATGTGGGCTTAGAGGCAAATAGTGAACAAAGCTATTCCTATTATATGGATAAGCATCTGTTTGATCATATTGACATTAAAAGAGAAAATGTTCATCTTCCAAAGGCGGAAACACCGCCATATGAACAAGATGCCGCAGAATATGAGGAGCTGATCGACAAATTAGGAGGAGTGGACTTACAAATTCTTGGTATTGGCGAAAATGGCCATATTGGCTTCAATGAGCCGGGCACATCATTTACCTCGAAGACAAGTGTTGTCGAATTGGATGAGTCAACAAGAGAGGCAAATGCAAGATACTTTGAAAATCGCGATGACGTACCGACACATGCGATTTCTATGGGGATCTCTACCATCATGAAAAGCAGAAAAATTATTTTGCTCGCTTCAGGCAGCAAAAAAGCGCCGATCTTATATAATCTTTTCCAAACAGAGGTGACAGAAGATATTCCTGCATCTATTCTGAAGCAGCATCCAGATGTAACAATAATTGCAGACAGTGAAGCTTTGGCAATTTTGAAGGATAAAGAAGGAAGTGTGTATCGTTGATTATTAAGGATTCCCATATTCCAATCTATTTTCAGCTGGAAACGGAAATAAAGGAGCTTGTAAAGGGCTTAAATCCTGGGGACCCAATTAGTTCTGAAAGAGAATTTGCAGAGAAATATGACATCAGCAGAATGACTGTCCGTCAAGCTATCAATAATCTTGTCAATGAAGGTATTTTAGTTAGAAAGAGAGGCAAAGGAACCTTCGTTGCAGCACAGAAGGTAGAGCAGCCTCTTTCCGGCTTGACGAGTTTTTCAGAGGATATGCGTTCAAGGGGGATGAAGCCGCAGACGAAAATCCTTTCTTTTCAACAAATCAGTTCTGACAAAAATATTGCTGCAAAGCTGAAAATAGAAGAAAACATGCCGGTATATGAAGTGAGCCGTCTAAGGCTAGCAGATGAAAGTCCAATGGCGCTGGAGGTTTCTTATTTACCGGCCCATATTATCACTGACCTGACCGAAAAAACCATTCACGCCTCCCTTTATGATTATATTGAAAAGGAGCTGCAGCTTACAATCAGCCATGCATCACAAACGCTGGAGTCATCCCTTGCTCAAGGAAATGAATGCAATTTATTAAAAATTGAGGAAGGCGATCCTGTGCTGCTTATTGAACGCTACAGCTATTTGGAAAATGGAGCGGCCTTTGAGTATGTTAAATCCATTTACAGAGGAGACCGCTATAAATTTGTCATCGATATGAAGAGGTGAAAATATGAGCGAATTAAGAGGAACAGAGCAGCGCAATCCACACAGTCTTCATTTAGATGAATGGTCAACACTAGAGATTGTTCAATTTATGAACAAGGAGGATGAAGGAGTTGCTCAGGCAGTCCGTGGAGCACTGGCAGAAATTAGCCTTGCCGTCGATGGGATTGCTGACAGATGGAAGCGCGGCGGCAGATGCTTTGTTGTTGGGGCAGGGACGAGTGGCAGACTGGCGGTAGTTGATGCAGTAGAGCTAGTTCCGACGTTTTCAATCGCGCAAAACAGATGGGTGCCTCTCCTTGCTGGCGGATATGAAGCAATGTGGAATTCCCTTGAAGAAACAGAGGATGATGATAACTGGATTATTGCTGCACTGAACAGCCACTCTCTTGCAAAGGACGATGTGGTGATAGGGGTAACAGCCAGCGGGTCAACACCTTTCGTTCTCGCTGCTGCAAAACTTGCAGCTCAAGTCGGTGCGATGACAATTGGAATCAGCAACAACGAACAAACTGTTTTATCCTCTATATGCGAAATCGGGATCGAGGCGCCAACAGGACCTGAAGTGATTAGGGGATCAACAAGGCTGAAGGCAGGCACAGCTCAAAAAATGATTTTGAATATGCTGTCAACAGCAACGATGACAAAGCTCGGCAAAGTATATCAAAATGAAATGGCAGACATGAAACTGATTAACAAAAAGCTTGTGGACAGAGCTGTGCAGATGCTGATTAACATAACAGATACAACAGAGGAAGAGGCGCGGGCTGCTCTTATGAGTGCAGACCTTAACTTGAAATCAGCAGCATTTTTGATTCTGACAGGTGCAGCAGCTGAGGAAGCAGCGGAATTCTTAACACAATCAGAGGGGCATTTAAAAAAAGCGATTCAGCTTTATTTCCAGGACGTAAAGGAGGGGAGGGCTTAAACGAACAAAGAAGATTAATCTAAGCTATTATATATAATTTTTTTACTTTGAAAAACTAAAGGGGTAATAGTATGAAAGCTTATTTGCAAAAACTTGGTCGAGCTTTAATGCTGCCTGTAGCTGTATTGCCAGCGGCAGCGATTTTAATGGGGATAGGTTATGCAATCGACCCTTCTGGATGGGGAGCAGACAGTCCAACAGCAGCTTTTCTAATAAAGGCTGGTTCTTCCATTCTTGACAATATTCCATATTTATTTGCAGTTGGGGTTGCATTAGGATTATCTAAGGATAAGGATGGATCTGCTGCGTTAAGCGGTTTAGTAGCATTTCTAGTTATTAAGACATTGTTATCCACAAATTCCGTTGCGATGCTTCAAGGAGTTAATCCAGAAGATGTGAATATTGCCTTTACAAAAATTGAAAATGCCTTTATTGGGATGCTTTCTGGTATAGTCGCATCGATTATGTATAATCGCTTCAGCAAAACACAGCTTCCAGCCGCATTTGCATTTTTCAGCGGCAAAAGGCTTGTTCCAATTCTAAGTGCTGTCAGTATGCTTGTAGTTGCTGTTATCTTATTATTCTTATGGCCGGCTATCTACAGCGGATTAGTATCATTTGGAACACAAATCAGTAAGCTAGGAGCAATCGGAGCAGGTTTATATGGTTTCTTCAACAGACTGCTTATCCCGACAGGTCTCCATCATGCGCTGAATGCCGTATTCTGGTTTGACTTAGCAGGTATTAATGATATCGGGAACTTCTGGGCTGGCAAAGGGGAAAAAGGTGTGACCGGTATGTATCAAGCAGGCTTCTTCCCTGTTATGATGTTCGGATTGCCAGCAGCTGCTTTGGCAATGTACCATACAGCTAAGACGAAAAGAAAGAAGCAAGTCGCATCCCTTATGCTTGCAGCAGGAATTGCGGCATTCGTAACAGGTGTAACAGAGCCAATTGAATTTGCCTTTATGTTTGCAGCACCTGGATTGTATTTAGTTCATGCCGTGCTTACTGGTTTCTCACTGGCAATCGCGTCCTTCTTCCATTGGACGGCCGGGTTCTCCTTCAGCGGTGGCTTAATTGATTTTATTTTAAGCTCACGGCTGCCTTTGGCAAACCAGCCGTATATGCTGATTGTTCAAGGGTTGGTTTTCGCCGTTATTTATTATACGCTGTTCCGCTTTTTAATCACGAAGTTTAACTTGACGACACCAGGACGTGAGGAAGAGACTGCTGAAGAAGCAGCGGTAACAACACAGACTGGTGATAACAAATTTGCTGCAATGGCTTCACAAATATACGAAGGTTTAGGCGGAGATGAAAATGTCGCTTCTGTCGATAACTGTGTAACAAGATTAAGAATTGAAGTGAAAGACATGAATGCAGTAAATCAGAATAAAATCAAAGCGACGGGAGTGCCGGGAATTAATATCGTCGGCCCAACTAGCATTCAAGTCATTGTCGGCACACAAGTGCAGTTTGTTGCAGATGAAATAGAGAAAATCAGACACGAAGACTAACAGCTGTCTCTTAAAATACGAACAAATCCCGATTAAAAGGTAATCGGGATTTGTTGTATGTTAATGGAGGCGTAACTCCTGTTATAAATAACCTTAAGAGTGATATTCACAAGAATTCTGCTCTTTTATTAAAAAAGTAATTTTCTAAATAATTTTATAATGATATGATATGTAACAAGATTAAAGAGATTTGGTTAAAGTGAAAACTGGTCAGATATTCTGACAAGTGTCTCGTTTTTTTACATGAAAAGAGGTAAACTAACGCGGAAGAGTGTTTTTTTTCTATTTAATAGGGAATGTTGTTTTTGGATATAGTTCGTATTTTGCTTGGATTTTATTACTTTAGAACTGTTTTTTTATAATTTTTTATTTAAAAAGCGCACATTTTGTTGTAAATAAATAAAAAGGTATGTATAATACAGGTATAAACAGTTTGGCAGGTGATTATCATAGATTCGAATGAAACGAAAAGATTACTTTCTCAAATCTATAATAAAGTATCAAAGGAATTGTTTGGTGCTGGTACCACATTGCTGAAAGTAACCATCGATCAAAACGTAATAACCTTGCAAGCCAAGCATCCGAGGGCTTCCCGATCAGCTGCACTGGAAGGGGAAGTGCCGAGCTTAAAGCTAGAGGTGGATTTCCATCTGTCTCTATTGTTTAAGAAAAAGTTCAGGCAGCAGCTTGAGGAACAAACAGGCTGGAATATTGAAGCTTTATTAAGAGATTACGATTCATTCACTCAATTTGCTTTTACAAATATCGTCTTAAATACTAAATAATGAGGATTTTTGCTTGGATTTATCTGAGTGAAACGCCAAAATATAAGACTAAGATAGTTTTCCCTTTGTTTATCAAAGAAAAGACAATCTTAAGTAGAAGAATGATTCTATTTAAGATTGTCTTTTTTTGTTTTGCTTCGCGCCTTTAAGGCGGGCAGGATAAAAAAAGGGAGTATTATACAGCATTTATTATAAAAAAATACCTAATAGAAATGAAAATGGAGGAGCATAAAAAATGAAAAAAATAGTTCAAGCATTTGCAGCATCATCTTTACTGTTATTGGCAGCTTGTGGTTCTAATGATTCAGGCAGCAACGAAGGAAAAGAGAAACTTGTTGTATCGACATGGGGCTTTAATGAAGACTTTTTCCGTGAAGAAATTTATAAGCCTTTTGAAGAGGAAAACAATGTAGAAATCGTTTTAGATACAGGCAATAATGCTGATCGTCTCAATAAAATCAAGCAAGGCAATTCAGATGTAGATGTTATTTTCTTATCAGACTACTATGCACAGCAAGGCATTCAAGATGGATTATTTGAGACGATTGACCGCGAGAATATTCCTAATGTTGACAAAATCTATGATGTAGCGAAAGCTCCGCTAGGGGAAGAATACGGACCAGCGTACACAATTGCTCAGTTTGGAATTGCTTATAACCCTGATGAGTCTCCAATTGAAATCACTTCTTGGAAGGATTTATGGAGTGCAGATTTAAAAGGGAAAATTACCATTCCAAGCATCACTTCTACAACAGGTCCGATGATGGTTGATTTAGCATCACAGGTGAGCGGTCAAGAAATATTTAACGAAGATGCAGCTTTCACATCCTTGAAAGAAATTATGCCAAGTGTTGTGAAGGAATACGGACAAACTTCTGAATATGTAAACATGTTTGCACAAGGCGAAATTGCAGCTGGACCAATTATGGAAATGTATTTTGCTGACTTGAAAGAAGCAGTTCCAAATGCAGAATTTGTAACACCGGCTGAAGGTGGTTATGCAGTAATGAACACAATGAATGTTATTAAAGGAACAGATCAAAAAGATCTTTCTGAAAAATTCATCAACTACATTCTCGGTCAAGAAGCTCAAGAGAAATCAGCAAAAAATAAAGTGGATTCTCCTGTAAATATTGATGTTGAGCTGACAGAAGAGGAAGCTGAGGGACTAACATATGGAGAAGACTTGATTAACAGTCTTCACACAATGGATATGAAATTCGTTAATGAGAACTTGAGCAAGTGGATAGACCGCTGGAACCGTGAGCTTATTCAATAAGAGTAGGAGGAACTTGGAATGCCTGAAAAGCTGATACTTGATGTGGATACAGGGATTGATGACGCGATTGGCATTTTGCTCGCCGTTAAAAGCAAAAACTTTGACCTGTTAGGTATAACGACAGTGAGCGGAAACGTCTCCTTGAATACCGCGACTATTAATACATGCAAAATACTTGATTTGCTTGGTAGTACAGAAATACCGGTTGTTAAGGGAGCAGAGTCTCCCTTGTTTAGAAAGCCGGTTTTTGAACATCGTATTCATGGAGAGGATGGCCTTGGCGGAGCGTTAAAGGATATCCCTGTAAGCAATGAGATAAGCGATGGCTTTGCACCAGACTTCATAATCAATTCAATTTTAAGTTTTTCTGGAGAGGTTACCTTAATCTGTACCGGTCCTCTTACCAACTTGGCATTGGCTGTGAAAAAATGTCCTCAAATTACGAAGCATGTCAAAAAGGTGATTTTCATGGGCGGTGTAGTAAGAGGTGTCGGCAATATTACCCCAACAGCTGAGTTCAATGCTTATGTTGATCCAGAGGCTGCAAAGATTGTCCTTCAGGCTGGCTTTCCGTCCATTGTACAGGTTGGCTTGGATGTAACTAGAAAGGCATTGCTTACTAGAGATCATATTCAACAGTTGAAAGATGAAAAGCTTGCGAGCTATATAGATGAAAGCACAAGCGATTATCAGCAAAAGTACTACTCCCGCTATAATGTGCATGCATGTGCCATGCACGACCCGTTAGCGGTCGGAATTGCCATTAACAGCAAGCTGGTGGTAACAGAGAAGCATTATGTGGATGTGGAAACAAAGAGTGAATTATGCGATGGTCAGTTTGTGTGTGATTTCCAAAACCGCTTGAACAAGGAGCCTAATTTAGAGGTATGTCTTGAAGTGGATACGGAAGCCTTTTTTGAAATGTTTATTGAAACTTTAAATTCTAAAAACTAAACAGGGAGTGATGAGATGAAGAAAAGATATCTATACCTGTTGCTTCTACCAGGATTGCTGTTTTTAACTGTCTTTATGGTTATCCCAATCTTGTCGATGATTGGTACAACCTTTCATGATAATGGAACAATTAGTGTAAAAGGATATATCGATTTTTTTAAGGATGATTATTTCATCAAGATTTTACTGACTACCTTGCGTGTCAGCTTGTTGACGACGCTTATCTGTATCTTGATTGGCTTTCCGGTCTCTTATTATATTTCTAAACTTCAAGCTCGGAAAAAGGCAGTTTTCCTGCTGTTAACTATTTTTCCGTTGTTGACAAGCCCTGTTGTCCGCTCATTTAGCTGGATGATTATTATCGGGAAAAACGGAGTTCTGAACAAGATTTTACTAGGAGCCGGGCTTATCGACCAGCCGCTTGAAATTTTGTATACACCAACAGCTATTATTATTGGTTTAGTGCATTTATTCCTGCCTTTAGTAATTGTTACACTTGTTGGAGTAATGGAGAATATCGAAATGGATTTACTGCAGGCAGCAGAGAGTCTTGGGGCATCAAAACTCGGAGTCTTCTTGAAGATTGTTGTGCCGCTTTGTGTGCCAGGGCTGGTAATCGGCAGCATTCTCGTGTTTGTCGGCAGCTTTACAGCTTATACGACGCCAGCATTGCTAGGCGGAAAACAAAGGGTTATTTCGACGTTTTTATATCAAAATGCGATTACATTAAATGATTGGAAGCTAGCATCCATTGTAGCAACAATCATGATTGTCGTGACCTTTATTATTATTTCCATTATGAATGGAGTAGCAAAAAAACTTAATCCGAAGGGGTAGAGGTGTATGCAGGAAAAGAATAGAGGGTTGGCCCTGTTTACCTTCCTCGTTTTTGTTTTTTTACTAGGGCCTTTGCTTATTATATCAATTACTTCATTTGAGGGCGGAAGCATCTTGAAGTTCCCTCCTGAAGAGTATTCGTTTAAATGGTATGAAAATATTTTTCAAGTAGAAATGTTCTTGAGCACATTCAAGACATCTATCCTTGTTTCCATTGCCGGAAATATTTTAGCATTATTACTTGGCGTGCCAGCTGCATATGCGTTAAGCAGATTTGACTTTGCGGGTAAGGGAATTATCAATGGGATTTTTGTTTCGCCAATTCTTATTCCGGGAATTGTGTTAGGTTTTTCCTTCTTACGTTATATTGTGGTTGCATATGAGCTGCCGATCTATACTTCCCTATTTATCGGTCATACTGTCATCATGCTGCCGTTTGTTATTCGTGTTATCTCGTCAAGCTTAACAAACTTTGATTTTTCGATAGAGGAAGCTGCACTTAGTTTAGGAGCAAGCAGAATTGGCACCTTTTTCTCGATAGTTGTCCCGAATATAAAATCAGGCATAATTGCAGCTGTAATGATTGCCTTCTTAGAGTCATTCAATAATGTTGATATCTCTGTTTACATGACAGGACCAGGTGTGAGCACATTCCCAATCCAGATGCTGTTGTATGTAGAGAACTACTTTGACCCTACTGTTGCAGCTATATCTGTACTGTTAATGATTATTACTGCATTGTTCATGTTTATAGTAGAACGATTAATGGGATTATCCTATTTTACAAAAAGATAGAAGGGATTGTTAAATGTGGCTTTGTTTACATTACAAGACATATCTGTAGCTTATAACAAAAAAGAAATTCTTAAGGATTTCAATCTTGAAATCGAAAAGGGGCAGCTTGTATCCCTGCTTGGACCAAGCGGCTGCGGCAAGACAACAACGCTTCGTCTAATTGCCGGTTTCCTGCAATCAAATAACGGGAAGTTCTTGTTTAAAGATAAAGATTATACAAAGGTTCCTGTTAACAAAAGAAACTTTGGGTTTGTGTTTCAAAACTATGCTTTGTTCCCCCATATGACTGTTGCTGATAATATTGCCTTCGGTCTTCGTTTGCGAAAGGTTCCGAAAGCAGAAGCTGTGAAGCGAGTAGAGCGCATGTTGGAAATCGTCAATCTAGAAGGATACGGTAAAAGATACCCTGCAGAGCTCTCAGGTGGACAAAGACAACGGGTCGCAATCGCAAGAGCACTTGTCATTGAACCGGATATTCTCCTTTTTGATGAACCATTAAGCAATCTCGATGCTAATTTGCGTGTCAATATGCGTGTTGAAATAAGAAGAATACAGCAAGAGCTTGGAATAACAACGGTATACGTTTCTCACGATCAAGAAGAATGCTTCTCTATTTCTGATCAAGTAGCCATTATGAATAAAGGCATCATCGAGCAATTGAGCGATCCTGCAACCATTTATAAATATCCTGCAACAAAATTTGTCGCTGATTTTATCGGCTTCAAAAACTTTATTGAGTTTGATAGAAGAGAAGATAAAGGGGATATAGTGGAGCTGTATAAGAATGGCAGTATGTTTACTGTTGAAAAACATTCCCATATGACGCCAGCTAAAAAGGTTGGAGCTGTCCGGCCAGATGACTTCCTGCTTGCAGAATGGAACGAAACACAAGTCCTTCCTTCTAATGGCATACCAGGAAAAATAAAGATTACAACATTCCTCGGCAGAAGCTATCAATATGTTGTCAGCACACCAATTGGTGAATTTACTGTTAATAAAGAGATGACAGCACCATTTAATGTCGGACAAGTTGTAGTCCTGATTATTCCAAAGGATCAGATGGTGCTTGTAGAGTAGGAGGGGTCAAACAATGAAAGTAGATATGCTTATTAAAGAAGCAATGGTTTTTAACAGCTATTTCAAACAGTTCACAAAAGCAAATGTCGCTGTTAAGGATGGCAAGTTCTTTTATATAGGTGCAAAAGGCAGTGAAACGTTTACGGCAGAGAAAATAATAGAAGCTGCTGGCATGTATCTTGTTCCAGGATTGATTGATATCCACCTCCATATTGAAAGCACGATGGTTACTCCAGCGACATTTTCATACGGTTTGCTAAAAAATGGGGTCACCACGATTGTACCTGAGCCTCATGAAATGGCAAACGTGTTTGGAATAGCAGGTGTAAAAGAGATGATCAAGGCAAGCAAGAACTGTCGTTTGGACATGTTCTATGCTATTCCAAGCTCGGTTCCTGCAACTAGTATGGAAACTACTGGCGGAGCAATTGAGATAGAAGATATCGAAGAATTGCTGCAGACAGAGAGAATAAAATGCCTTGGGGAAATCATGAATTATTATGATGTTATTTCCAAACCAGGCGGAAAAACAAACAAGATATTATCATATATGTCAGAGAATTATCCTGAGCTTATTATTGAAGGACATGTTCCAAAACTCCTTGATCTCGAATTACAGAGTCTGGCATTTGCAGGAGTTACATCCGATCATACCCATCAAACAGTAGCAGGGATGAAGGAGCGTATAGCAATAGGGATGTTCCTTGAAATTCAAGAAAAATCAATGACAAAAGAAGTTATAGATTATTTAATTGATCAAGATGTTGATGAGCATTTCTGTTTTGTGACAGATGATGTAATGGCAGATTCCCTGCAAAACAGAGGGCATTTAAATGTTCTCCTGAAAAAAGCTATCGCAATGGGCATGTCTCCTGAGAAAGCGATTTATGCTTGTACTTATACACCAGCTGCCCGCATGCGAATGTATGACAGAGGCGTAATTGCACCAGGCAAGCTCGCAGATTTTCTGCTAATTTCAGAGTTAGAAAGCTTTCATATCCAAGAAGTATATAAAGAAGGAACAAAGGTCTATGATGAGACAATTCCTTACGTACAGGAAGAAAGCAGCCAAGCATTTCCGAGCAGCTTCTACGAAAGTGTAAATCTAAACAAACTGGATGAAGATGCTTTTCAAGTGAAGCTTATGAAAAATGATGGCAAAGTAAAATGCCGAATAATGAATGTGAAAAACGGCTCTACCTTCACAGAAGAAAAACATGATGATTTAAATATAGAAGCGGGTATGCTGCAGTGGGAGGAAAGTGAATACGGACTTCTTGCTACATTTGAACGCTATGGCAAGAACGGCAATAGTGCAAGAGGGCTTATTGGCGGGGATGTCCTGAAAAGAGGTGCTGTTGCCACAACTTATTCACATGATAACCATAATCTCCTTGTCCTAGGTCAAAATAAAGAGGATATGGTGATAGCAGCGAATGAAGTAATAAAGCAGCAAGGAGGAATCTGCTGTGTTCATAATGGCGAAATTCTTGCAAATGTGCCGTTGCCTGTTGGCGGTATTCTTTCAGAAGAGCCTTTATCTATCATTTCTAAGCAGGTAGAACAATTAACAGCAACACTCCAAGCGCTTGGCTATGAACATTATAATGCGATTATGTCGTTAAGCACTTTATCGCTGCCAGTAAGTCCTGCATTAAAAATTACAGATCATGGCTTAATTGATGTTAATAAAGGGATGGTTGTTCCTTTAGTGGTTAAGTAAGCAATAAAAAAAGAACAAGATCTAAATGGATCTTGTTCTTTTTTTATATTTATTTAATGCCCTTCATTTTGCCTTGAATCATAGGTGATAGAAGGAATAATACAAGAGCTAGTACAATCGAGCAGCCACCGATGATGCCGAAGTACAACATTTCAGTTTTTTCTGAATAGAACTTAACAATTTGTGCATTCAATCCTTGTGCTGCAGCATTAGATAAGAACCAAAGGCTCATCGTTTGTGCAGAGAATGCAGCCGGCGCTAATTTTGTTGTTGCTGATAATCCTACAGGAGATAAGCAAAGCTCTCCAATTACAACGATAAAGTAGCTAAGCACAAGCCATAAAGGATTAACAAGCGAGTTCGCTCCGCCAAAATAAGCTGGAAGCAGGATTACTAGGAAAGAAAGACCTGCAAACAGCAATCCTATTGAGAATTTCTTTGGGATAGAAGGTTGGCGGTCACCAAGCTTAACCCATAGCCATCCTATAATTGGTGCAAAGATAATGATAAACAGCGGGTTCAATGATTGGAATAGTGTTGGCGATAAGTGCAAGCCAGCAAATTCAAGTTGTGTACGTTTATCAGCATATCCTGCAAGAATTGTAGAACCTTGCTCCTGTATTGCCCAGAACATTACAGATGCTAAGAACAATGGGATATAAGCAATCAAACGAGAACGTTCGTCAGATGTTGTTTTTGGACTGCGGTACATTACCGTAATATAGATTGCTGGAATCAAGAATCCAAGGATACCGACTACAATAGCAAAAGTGTCAAATGTAAGAAGGCCTGTTGGAATAGTAATGGCTAAGATGATAGCAAGAACAACGATTCCAATACCAATAATAGAATAAACCTTTTTCTTTTCAGTAGCTGAAAGAGGATTTGCAACAAGGGTACCTGCCAACCCAAGGTTTTTCTTTTTTGTAAACATAAATACTAATAATCCAATAAGCATACCGATTGCAGCAAGACCAAAGCCTAAATGGAAGCTTGTGTTCATGCCGACTTCACCGACGATCAGCGGAGAAAGGAATCCTCCAAGGTTGATACCCATGTAGAAGATACTGAATCCTGCATCGCGACGATTGTCTTCCTGTGAATAAATTTCACCGACAATACTTGATACGTTTGGTTTCAATAAGCCTGTACCAATAACGATTAGCACCATTGATACGAAGAACATGCTGATGCTTCCTGGTACTGCTAAAACAATATGACCAAGCATGATGAAAATACCGCCATAAAATACTGCTTTAGAAGTACCAAAAATTCGGTCAGCTAACCAGCCGCCAATGATTCCTGACATATAGACAAGTGAACCGTAAATAGACGTAATGGCAAATGCAGTAGTTTCAGGAATGCCTAGTCCGCCTTTTGAAACTTCATAATACATGTAGTAAACAAGGATAGCTTTCATTCCGTAGTAAGAGAATCTCTCCCAGAACTCTGTGAAAAACAGAGTGAAAAGTCCTTTTGGATGACCAAAAAAACCCTTTTGCGGAACACTGTCCACAATTTTCTGTTTATTTAAGTCTAGCATTGTTTTAACCTCCTCTAGTATTCTAATATAATACTGAAAAAACAGATGTTTTGTCAAAAAAATTTTTAATATATCGAACGATATTGTTCTGTAAAGGATTAAACAAGTTTTTCCATTTTTATATTCAAAATAGTTTTATATAGTTTTAAGTAGAATTTTGTTATTTTATTATATCTATATATAGTTTTTAGGTATAATTTGGAATAATTAGAAATGTAGTGAAAAGGAATGGAAATATGTACATTCGGTTAAATTAACAAATGTTTGTAAATTTAAGGAGGTTAAAAAACATGAAGGATACAAGTGAGTTTGTACAAACATTAAAGGAAAACAGTAAAAAACAAGAGAAAAACAAACATAAAGGAAAAGGCCATCCAGAAAGCAGCCTTCCTAACAAACAGCATTGATGTGAAAGCTGCCTGTTTTAATAAATGGGCAGCTTTTTTTCTTTCTGCCAATTCTAATTTTCCCCCAGCTAGCACCTTTTTAAACGAAACGCATAACTTAACAAGGGCTGTTTAAGGAGGGAGAACAGATTGAAAATTGAACGTGTTGTCACTTATTACGGTTATGATCTGCTTATTAATGAAGAACTACATAAGAAATGTTTAAATTGTCAAAAGTGGTATGCTTTTGCAGAGGAATTAGGCTTTTGTCCAAACTGCATGAAATCCATTAGAGAGAATAAGCGTATGTAAATGGAAGCATGTTTTCCTAAATATCGGGTATTCTACTTATTAGACAATTAATGTGTGGAAGGGAGTACAAGAATTTATGAAGGAAATGACTGTTTACTTAAAGGAAGCAACAGAAGCACAGCCAATTAACTCATTAGAAGCAGCTTTAGTTACGACAGAAGGGATAGAGAGAGCCCTTGTTGATGTTTCGGACGGAGAAGTCAAAATTGTTTATGATGAAAACCAAATAACAAAGGAAACAGTACTAGAGAAGATAAAAGAGCAAGGGTTTCATTCTATAAGCTGACACTAATATAACTTAAGTAAAGAAAACTGTCCTATTAGTCTAGTAAATGCATATAAATAAAGTAAGTTTGCATGCTAATAGGAGGAGCTTATGTTTTCTTTAATCGGTAAGGCCGTGTTAGGAATGGCGTTGCTCAGACTGCTGTCAGGATGTATTGAAATAACAGCAGCAGTATTGATGCTAAAGTCCAATCAAATAGAAAAAGCCTTAATTATCAATAGTTCTCTTGCAATTGTCGGTCCGCTCATCCTGATTGCCACGACATCAATCGGCCTTTTCAGTATTGCTGACAAAATTTCGTTCGGGAAGATGCTATGTGTGCTAACAGGAGTTGGCTTTATCTTGTATGGTGTTAAGGGCAGCTGAATAATAATAAACCTGATAGACTTCTATCAGGTTTATTTTGCTTTTTGTTTATAGCAGCTCTAGCTGGTTGCTGTCTGGTTTTTTATTTTGTCTGTTTCTTCCTCTATAGAAACAACATCAATTCGTTCAAATAACGGCTCTATATCCTTTATAAAAGCAGGTATCTTTTCCGTGTATTCCCAAGACCATTTTTCCAGCTGAAATAGAGATTTAAGTTTGTTTGAACTAAATGGTAAAAAGGGATGGAGCATCTGCCCGATATTTATTAACAGGATGCAGCAATCATAAATCGTCTGACGGCATGATTCCTCGTCTTCCTTGATATCAATCCAAGGTTTCCTATTATCAAAATATTTATTCGAATATCGAATAAGCTCAAACAATGATTGAAGTGCCTGCTTTATTTCTCCTGCTTCTATTTTTTCAGCCACTAGTATGTAGCTAGTATTAATTTGCTTGCGGACTTCTTCGCTTGTCTCCTGTTTTTCCACATTATTTGAATAGTATTTACTGATGAATTTCACAGTCCGATTCACAAAATTACCAAAGCTGCCGAGAAGCTCACTGTTATGGCTGTAGATGAATTCGCGCCAAGAGAAATCAGCGTCCCGCTTTTCAGGAGCATTGATTGTAAGAAAATAACGAATAGAATCTGGGTGATATTTCTTGATTAAGTCAGGAATCCAAACAGCATAGTTTTGGCTTGTAGAAATTTTCTTTCTCTCCAATGTCATATATTCATTGGAAAGAATATAGTACGGCAGTGCTTTGCTGTTTAAGCCAAGAAGGAGAGCCGGCCAAATAATAGTATGAAAGGGAATATTGTCTTTCCCATGCACATAATAAGACACAGTATTCTCATTCCAGTAATCTTCATGCTTTCCTCCGGTTTTGTGAGCCCAGTGTTTGCTTGCTGAATAATATCCAGCAACAGCCTCCACCCAAACATATATTTTTTTATCTTCATAGTTAGCGATTGGAACACTCACACCAACAGGCAAGTCTCTTGTTACAGCTCTGTCGCGCAGTCCTTCTGTTAAATATCTTTCTGTCAAAAATCTGGCATTGTTTCTCCATGTCTCATTCTTTGAAGAGCTTTTCAGCAGTTGTTCAAGCTGCTGCTGAAAGGAGCTTAAGGAGAAGTAAAAGTGCTCCGTTGTTCTAACAGTAGGTTCATGCTGGCAAAGCTTGCATTTTTTATCATGAAGCTCCAATGCTTCTAAAATGGCAGAGCAATGATCACATTGGTCTCCCCGTGCCTTATTACCGCAGGCTGGGCAGATGCCTTCAACAAAGCGGTCTGGCAGAAATTGAGCACAGTTTATACAGTATGCCTGCTCGACCTCTTTTTTATATAGATGACCATTTTTTTGAAAAGCTAAAAATAGCTCCTGAACGGTTTTATGATGATGGTCTGCATCTGTTCTTGTATAAACATCATAGGAAAATCCTAGTGCTTCAAAATCATGTGCAAATTCCTGATGATACCTGTCTGCGATTGTTTTTGGCTCAACGCCTTCTTGGTTTGCCCGAACTGAAATGGGAGTACCATTGCAGTCACTGCCTGAGACATAAAGTACTTTTTCTCCTTTTTGCCGGTAATATCTTGCCAGAATATCACCGGGCAATAAACTAGCGATATGGCCGATATGCAATGAGCCATTTGCATATGGCCAAGCTCCTCCAATAAAAATAGTCATCCTGCATTCCTCCTAAAAAGTTTTGGAAAAATGAACAAAGCTGCAAAATAAAAAGCCCCGCCCTTTTCCATAAGAAAAGGACGGGGCTCTATGCCGCGTGTTACCACCTTTGTTCACTGCTTGCTCACACAAGTCAGCCTCTGCAAGTACACCCAGCTTAATAAAAGCCTTCATACTGTGACATGGATAACAAGTGTCAAATCTTGCCGCAGCCTACTAATTAATATGTTCAGTGCGGAGCTCAGAGGCCATTTTTCTAATAGATATCAATGCTTCCTTGCAGCAGGGTGGAAGCTCTCTGTAAAAGATAATCTATTGTACTTTCCCTCATCAACGCTACATTTTATATGATTGGATATATTATAAGCTTTGTAATTACCAAAATCAACCATAAAAGAACAAAAGAAGAAAATCAAAATAAAGCGTTTACATTATTAATGAAAGCATTTACAGTATAATTGTACCAACAAATATAAGACGTTCTAATAAATAGATGGTTATCATTAGATAATGGAGGTTCCATATTATGAAATTCCCTAAAGATTTTTTATTCGGTGCAGCATCGGCTTCTTACCAAGTGGAAGGTGCGTGGAATGAAGACGGTAAAGGTGTGACTAACTGGGATATATTCTCTAAAATACCTGGAAAAACATTCGAAGGAACGAATGGCGATGTTGCAGTTGACCATTATCATCGCTACAAGGAAGATGTACGATTAATGGCTGAAATGGGATTGGAATCCTATCGCTTCTCCATATCTTGGGCACGGATTATTCCAGATGGTGATGGAGAAATTAATGAAAAAGGAATTGAGTTTTATAATAATTTAATAGATGAATGCCTAAAGTACGGAATTGTCCCATTTGTGACTCTTTACCATTGGGATCTCCCACTTCCATTAGAAGAGGATGGCAGCTGGACAAATAAACGCACAACAAATGCGTTTGCTAAATATGCGGAAGTTTGCTTTAAAGCATTTGGAGACAGGGTTAAGCATTGGATTACATTTAATGAAACAATTGTTTTCTGTACGCTAGGGTATTTAAACGGTGCTCATCCGCCAGGATTAGTGAATGCGCATAAAGAATATTTCCAGGCGACACATAATGTGTTTCTTGCCCATGCGATGGCAGTGAAGAAATATAAAGAACTAAAGCAATACGGGGAAATTGGTATTACGCATGTATTCAGTCCTGCATTCGGCGTGGACAGCAAGGAAGATAATCGGTTTGCTGCTAATCATGCGAATTACTACCAAACATATTGGTACTATGACCCTATCCTTAAAGGCGAATATCCGCAATATGTATTGGATGCACTAACGGAAAAAGGACTGACGCCAGATTGGACAAACGAAGAGCTTCAGCTTTTGAAAGAAACAGCTGGCTTCAATGATTTTATCGGGCTTAACTATTATCAACCGGCACGTGTTGAAAAAATTCAAGGGTCAGCTGAAGCAGTTGAAATCAGCCGAGACAATGCGACAGGCAGGCCTGGAAACCCATCCTTTGACGGGGTCTACAAAACGGTCATGATGGAGGACAAAGTGTATACAAAATGGGGCTGGGAAATCTCTGCAGAAGGATTTCTTGATGGCTTGCGAATGCTAAAAGAAAGATATGGAGATGTAAAACTGTATATTACGGAGAATGGTCTTGGTGACGAAGATCCAGTCATTGAGAATGAAATTGTCGATGTCCCAAGAATTAAATATATTGAAGAGCATTTAAAAGCAGTAAAAACAGCAATTGGAGAAGGTATCCATTTAAAAGGATACTACGCATGGTCTGTAATTGATCTTTTAAGCTGGCTGAACGGTTATAAGAAACAGTATGGATTCATCTATGTGGACCATAAAAACAATCTGGCAAGAAAGAAAAAGCTTTCCTTCCATTGGTACAAGCATATTATTGAAACAAGAGGAGAAGAGCTTTAATTGTAGTCTGTAAGTATTTAAAAGGGGTATTCTTCTAGGTAGAAGTCTGCCCCATTTTTATCGAGAGGAGAAAAGCATATGACAGTCAAATACCAAATGGTTGCCAGTGCCCTCGAGAATGATATTCTAAAAGGGAATTTCCAAGCGAACGAAAAGCTCCCGACAGAAGAAGAGTTGATGCATAGGTTTCAAGTCAGCCGTAATACCATTCGAAGAGCATTAAAAATATTGGCAGATGAAGGCTATGTCTATCAAGTGCAAGGTAGCGGTCTTTTTTTGAGAGAGTTTTCCAGGCCTGGCTGTATAACGATTCGAAAAATGCGGGGGCTCACTAGTGAGTTGGCCGGGGCTGATATGAACAGCTCTATCATTGAATTGTCACTCGTGCTGGCTGACAGCAAACTGGCTGCTAAAATGAAGTGTAAGCCTGGTGATTCTCTGTACTATATTAAAAGACTTCGCTTCGTAAATGGCGAGCCTCTTGTTTTAGAAGAAGCTTACTACAATAAGACATTGGTACCATATTTGAATACAGAAATTGCTGAATCATCTATATATCGATATATAACAGAAGACTTAAGACTAAAGGTAGGGTTTGCCGATAAACTCATTTATTGCGAGAAGCTTTCGAAAGAGGATGGTCTTCATTTAAGTTTGCCAGAAGGAGACCCTGCCTTAGTTGTGGAAAATACCGTTTTTTTAAATACAGGAGTTGTATTTAACGTTTCTCTAGAAAAATATAATTATGCTTCAGCAAGACTGCTGGCATTGACGTTTTAAAGAGGAGGCCGCTTATAAAGCGGTTTTTTTCATTATGAAAAAGGGGGGAAGTACGTTTGACCCTTATTGACAATAAATTTTTTGGCCCTATACTATTGTATATCGGTTAATTTTTCTGAATAGTATGTAAATTATTGATGGGCCATACACGTAAATCAAAAGATATTTAAAAGATTTGCCTAGTCCCCAAACAGGAAGATACTTGCATATAATAATAATGAAGAGGGAGTGTCAAAGTTTATATAAAAGCATTTTACCAGCAATAGAGGTTAGTATGCTGACTTATTATCATTGCTGGGTATCGTAAAATTATAACAATACTTGTCTTTAAAAACGGCACACTTATCGTGACGAAGATAAGGGGAGATTAACAAATAAAGAGAAGTAAGTTTTAAAAGAGCATCGAAAGAAAATATAATGGCTAAAAGCATGGATTATCAGGGGGAACACTATTATGGAGGAATATTTAAAAGAAAGGGAAAAAGAGATGATTGAGCTGCTCAAGAATCTCGTAAATATTGACAGCGGAAGCTATGTAAAAAAAGGAGTCGACCAAATTGCAGACATCTTAGAGAGTAAGTTTGCAGAGGCTGGCTTTGTTTCAACCATAAAAAAAGAGAAGAAAACAGGAAATAATCTTGTTTTGCGTCATAAGGATGCTAGAGATCCGAAAGTTATTATTGTTGCCCATATGGATACTGTCTTTCCGGAAGGCACTGCAAAAAAACGCCCGTTCCGAATAGAAGGAAACAGAGCATACGGCCCTGGAGTTGTTGATATGAAGGGCAGCCTTGTATCTGTTCTGTATGCAGTTAAAGCACTAAGAAGCATTCATTCTTCTGCACTAAAAAATGTGGAAATAGTCTTAAATAGTGACGAAGAAATCGGTTCAGCTAATTCAAGAAAGCTTATCGAACAAACGGCAAGAGGGAAGGATTATGCCCTAATTGTGGAGCCAGGCAGAAAGGATGGTTCGATTGTATCTGCTCGAAAAGGCGGGGGACGCTATACGATTATGGTCAAGGGAACCAGTGCACATGCAGGTGTTGAGCATGAAAAAGGGAGAAGTGCAATTGAGGAGCTGGCATACAAAACCATTAAGCTTCAAAAACTGACTAAATACCAAGAAGGAATAACTGTTAATGTAGGAATGATTGAAGGAGGAACATCCATCAATACGGTTGCTTCATCTGCGAAAGCTGGAGTGGATGTTCGTCTTGTTAATATGGAACAAGCTCCTCTTATTGATAAGCAAATCCGCGAAATCTGTGCTGTTTCTGACGTGGAAGGCACTGAGATTGAGGTGAAGGGGAGCATAAGCAGACCGCCAATGGAGAAAAACAGTCAATCAGTTCAACTATTAAAAATAATTAAAGAAGCTGGCAAGGAACTTGGAATTGAAGTCAAGGACACCTTTACCGGCGGAGGCTCTGACGGAGCATTTACAAGCTCGATGGGAATTCCGACAATAGATGGACTTGGACCAGTTGGAGGAAATGCCCACAGTGAGAAAGAATATTTGGAGTTGGATACTTTCATTGAGCGGACACTGCTTCTTGCAACAGTATTAACAAAACTGACCGCCAAAGTGAGAATGACAGCGTAAGCTAGATAATGCTTAACACAAAAAAAGCGAATCAATGATTCGCTTTTTTTTGTGTGTATTATTCGCCGCGCACAGCTTTAATGGCTGCAGCTCTGTCTTCACTGTCATAAATAAAGGAACCGGCAACAAGAACATTTGCACCTGCTTCTTTGCAAAGGACAGCTGTTTGTTCATTTACACCGCCATCTACTTCAATTTCAAGTCCTGGATTGAACTGATCAGCAAGTTTACGAACTTCTGTTATTTTTGGCAATACGCTCGAAATGAAAGCTTGTCCGCCAAAGCCCGGGTTTACCGTCATGAGCAATACCATTTCAACATCTTGAATTACATGCTTAATCATCTCAACTGGTGTGCTTGGATTTAGAACAACACCTGGTTTTGCGCCATGCTCTTTAATGAGCTGGAGTGTGCGATGAAGATGAGGACATGCTTCTGCATGTACTGTGATAATATCTGCACCAGCTTTAGCAAATGCCGGGATATATTGGTCTGGATTTTCAATCATTAGGTGGACATCCAATGGAAGTGTTGTAACCGGTCTGATTGCACTAACAATTAGAGGGCCGATCGTGATATTTGGAACGAAATGGCCGTCCATAACGTCAACATGGATATAATCTGCTCCGCCGCGCTCCACATCTTTTATTTCTTCTCCTAGTCTTGAAAAATCGGCAGACAGGATGGATGGTGCTATTTTAACCATAATAATTGCCTCCACTTATGTAATAATTTGCAGCAAGCTTTCCATTACGTCGCCCTTGACTTGGACAAAAAAGCTTTATATGTCTTCTTAGAAAATTATAACAGAGCCTACAAGAAAATTGAAGTATACGGAAACACAGCCAATTGATGAAGAAAGACAGCAAAAAGACCTAATATCCTCCTAGCTTAAAAGCAAGAGATATTAGGTCTTTTGAATGGATATTACATAGATTGTTCGATTGCTGTTTTTACGTCCTCTGGAGAGTTCTGATAGCCTTCGGATATGCATTGTACAAGTAATTCCTTGTTTTTGTATTGTTCAGGCTTGTTCTTATTATAGTAATAACGTACACATTCTTCTTCTTTAAAGAACGCTTTCCCGATTTTTAATAATGCAGTGACTGGTAGAGCACTAAAGGCAGGCGCGTTTGCTGCTTCAGCTGGTTGTGCCTTAACTTCTTTAACTTCTTGTGTGGATGCTTTTAATTCTGCTGCAGGCGCTTGTCCTTGGCCTTCATGATGGAATTCTTGAACCACTTGATTAATTAAGTTTTCCTGAGAAACAAGCTGCTTTAAAAGCTTTTTCTTTACACGTTTCTTTTTGGACTGCAATCCAAAGGTTTGGAGGATATAATGCTGCAGCTCAGTGTTTTCTGCTAATTCTTCATGTGTTTTGTAAATCGAATTCATTGCTTAACTCCTTTTTTTGCTTCTATCTATTTGCATATCTTATTCGAACAAATTTTTTGCACTTGTACTATTATATACTAATCTATGAAAAGTACAAAATATCCTTCGTGTTGCGAAGTAATACTCACGAAAAAAGAGGAGGGCAGAGGCCCTCCTTTTAAGTATTTAAGCTCGTTCTTCAAACAGTCTTGCAATCTCAACAATAGTATTAGTTGCTTTTTGCATGTTATCTACTGAAATATACTCATATTTACCATGAAAGTTTTCTCCACCTGTGAAAATATTAGGTGTCGGCAGCCCCATATAGGAAAGCTGGGACCCGTCTGTTCCTCCGCGAATTGGTTCAATAATCGGTGATATTCCAAGGTTTACCATTGCTTCATGTGCAACTTCCACGATTTCTTTAACAGGTTCAATTTTTTCGCGCATATTATAATATTGATCCTTTAGGTCTAGGACTACTGTCTTTTCTCCATACTTCTTATTTAATTGAGCTACAATCTCAGATAAATTTGTCTTTTTCTCTTCAAACAGTTTTCTGTCAAAATCACGGATTATATATGCAAGCTTTGTTTGTTCCACATCACCTTCAAAAGATAGAAGATGGTAAAAGCCTTCGTAGCCGGATGTTTTTTCAGGGGCTTCTTCAGAAGGCAAGCTGTTTTGTAATTCCATCGCGATTTTCATAGAATTGACCATTTTTCCTTTTGCTGTGCCAGGATGGACATTTGTACCATTTACCGTGACTTTTGCCCCAGCTGCATGAAAGCTTTCATATTGCAGCTCGCCTAATGGACCGCCGTCCACTGTATAAGCAAAATCTGCTGCAAATGCTTTGACATCAAACTTATGAGGCCCTCTTCCTATCTCCTCGTCAGGAGTAAAGGCAACCCTGATTTTCCCGTGCCTAATATCAGAGTTCTTTAATGTAATAAGGGCAGTCATGATTTCTGCAATGCCTGCTTTATTGTCAGCACCTAAGAGGGTTGTTCCATCTGTTGTAATTAACGTATGACCTTTGTAGTTTGCAAGCTCTGGAAAATCAGCTGGAGATAATACAATATGTAAATCAGAATGAAGGACAATATCCCCGCCGTCATAATATTCTACTATTTGCGGACGGACATTTTTCCCAGTAAAGTCAGTTGCTGTGTCCAAATGGGCCAGAAAGCCGATAGTTGGGACACTTTTCTCTGTATTGGCAGGCAGTGTTGCCATAACATAGCCATTTTCGTCTATTGTCACTTCTTCCATGCCAATTTCTTGTAATTCATTCACAAGCTTTTTGGCTAGTGTCAGCTGTCCAGGTGTAGAGGGGCATGAAGTGCTTTCCTCGTTTGATTGTGTGTCAATGACAGCATAGGATATAAAGCGATCAATGATAGAATTTTTCATTATTTCATCTCCTTATTAGCATCTAATGCGATTTTACCATATAAATATTTCGCCTGTCTTAATTTAAAAAAGGGTTAACAAGCCGTTTGTCACAAATATGTAAGAATTGACTGGCAAAAGGATGTCTAAAGGCTTTTTCTGTTCGCTACAATAGAAATATCAAAACGAAGGGAGCGGAAGATGAATAAAAAGGTTAAAGGGCTAATTTTTTCGGCAGTGGTTATATGCTTAGCAGGGCTGCTTGTTATGCTGATACAAACGAACGGACCGAAAGCGATAAAGGACATTAAAAAAATTGCGGCTCAAGAGACATACACGCAAGCTGACAAGGAATATATTGTTTACTTTTGGCAAGAGGCATGCTCTTACTGTAAACAAATAGAAAATGTCGTCCTTGAATACACAAAAACTGGAGAAACTCCACTTTATATCGTTGATATGGGCGATAAGGAAAATGCAGTCAGCTGGTATGATTGGCAAGAACATCACAACAAGTACGACAAAGTGATTGGTAGGGTGGAGGATGGGAAGGAAATTCTCGATGATGCCATAAATATCAATGATTTTATAAATGACAAGGATATAGCTTGGTCTATTCAATCGAGGGATGATCATAAATTGTATGCTGTCCATCAGACTGCATATGAAAATCAAATGCCAAAGTCAGCCTCCGAACTAGAAATAGCAGGGACGCCAACCATGCTGAAGATAAAGGAGGGCAAGCTCGTCGATTATCGTGTCGGTGTGGAGGAAGTGGCTAAATTGCTGAAGAATTAACTAATTAAGAAAAGCAGTTGCGAAAAAACCACAACTGCTTTTTTCACAGCTTATTCTCAACTAAATGAGAATAATATTTTCTAATTGAGAAAAAACCAATTGACAATGAGAATCACTTTCATTTAATATGAACCTAGGGCAGGTTGTGCCTGAAATAGGTACAGGAAGGGGGGCACTGAAAATTCGTATTTTAGCTTTACCAATATAACTATATAGAGGGGAGAAATATACTTGCTTAAACAGAAAGTTGCAATAAAAATAGTTGCAATATTAGCAATATTCACATTTCTATCTGTTGGTTTCAGCACTAAATCTTTAGCTGCATCACTAGCAGACGGCGAGTACTCCATTAATTACTCTGTATTAAGAGCAGATAATGACTCAGCCTCAATGGCTGATGGCTATTTCCAAAAACCGGCGAAATTGATTGTCGAAAATGGAGCTCTTAAAGTCCAAGTAGGTATTTCTACTTCAGCTATTACAGAGTTTAAAGTAGGAGGACAAAACGTTACCGAAATAAGTAAAAATGGTGAATCCAGTGTTGTTCAATTTAACATCAACTCACTTCAGAATCCTACAAATGCAGAGATTCATGTCATTGTGGAAGACCAGAATTACGACCATTGGTACACGATAAGATTTGATTTTGATGAAAGTTCAGCAAATGCTCTTTCTTCACAATCTAATTCATCCACTTCAGAAACATCAAATTCAACCTCTGAGACAGCAGCAAGTTCAACTGAACAAGACACAACAAAAGAAACAGCAGCCAAAGTGGAAAACCCAAGAACTTCTGATCAATCAGAAATCACTGTCTTCACTGTATTAATGGTTGTATCCCTTGGGATTATCGTATTTTATGTTGTAAACAGAAAAAAGCTAGTTAAATAGTTTCTAATAAGAGTTACAAATTCTACTAAAAAGGAGAAAAAGATGAAAATGAAAACTGCAAATATAGCACTTGCGTTTCTTGTAACAGTCTTTTCCGTTGTTAGTACCGTAATTCCTTTGGATAACAAAGCTTATGCTGCCGAGTCAAGCAGCCGTTCAGTTGTAGCAGATGGGGAATATAGTATCGGCTACACGGTATTGCATGCAACAAATAATGTAGCATCAATGGCCGACCAATATTATACAAAACCAGGAAAGCTAATCATAAAGAATGGTCAGGCTAAAGTCCAAGTAGAATATAGCAATTTAATTACAGAGTTTAAAGTAAATGGTACGCCGGCAACAAAGATAAGTGAAAGCGGCGGCAAAATTAAGGCTGAGTTTCCTGTTGCTGATATTGAGGGTTTAACAGCTGCAGAAATTCATGTACAAGTTCCAGCGATTAGTTATGACCACTGGTATACAGTGAGGATTGACTTTAATACTACTGGATTGTCCAACTAACAGCCGATTTAGTTCAGAATCAAGAAGCAGAACTAAATAACTACATGAAAAGAGCTACATATTCTACTAAAAAGGAGCAAAAGAACAGAATGAAGGCTGCAAAAATTGCACTTGCGTTTCTTGTAATAGTCTTTTCCATCGTAAGCACTGTCATTCCTTTGGATAATAGAGCTTATGCTGCCGAATTGAACAGCAGTACTGCTGTGGCAGATGGGGAATATAGTATTGGCTATACTATATTGCATGCAACAAATGATGAAGCATCAATGGCCGACCAGTACTATACAAAGCCTGGAAAATTAATCATGAAGGACGGACAGGCTAAAGTTCAGGTAGAGTACAGTAATTACATTACAGAGTTTAAAGTTAACGGCACTCCTGTTACAAAGATAGGCGAAGCTGGAGACAAAACTACGGCTGAGTTTCCAGTTGCTGATCTGGAAGGACTGACAGAAGCTGAGATTCATGTCGAAGTTCCAGCAATAAGCTATGATCACTGGTATACAGTCAGATTTGACTTTGATACAGCTTCTTTACCTGTTCAAACAGAACCAAGTGAAGAAGCAGAAGAACCTGCAACAACACCAGAAAATCCAGGTGAAGAAGCAGAAGAACCTGCAACAACACCAGAAAATCCAGGTGAAGAAGCGGAAGAACCTGCAACAACACCGGAAAATCCAGGTGAAGAGCAAGAAGAGCCTGTAACAACACCAGAAAATCCAGGTGAAGAGCAAGAAGAGCCTGTAACAACACCAGAAAATCCAGGTGAAGAGCAAGAAGAGCCTGTAACAACACCGGAAAATCCAGGTGAAGAGCAAGAAGAACCTGCAACAACACCGGAAAATCCAAGTGAAGAAGCAGGAGAGTCAGAGGAAGAAACCCCTGCTGCACCACAGGAAGATATCGTGTACGAAGACGGTGAGTATGAAGTCGACTATACAGTGTTGCATGGAACGGCAGAGGAGAAGTCGATAGCAGATAACTACTTCACAAAACCAAGTAAAGTTATCGTTAAAGATGGAAATATTACTGTGCAGACGGAGTACAGCAGCCTGATTACGGAATTCACTGTAAATGGTGAAAATCCGACGATTATCAGCAATGATGGCACAAAAACAGTTGCTGAGTTCCAGCTAGCATCTCTCAACAGCATTACAGAGGCGCAAATACATGTTGAGATTCCAGCAATTAATTATGATCATTGGTACAATGTAAGGTTTGATTTCAACACAGAAAACTTGCCTGTATTGGAAGAAAAAGAACCACTTGCAGATGGCACATACACAATCGATTACAAAGTC
>NZ_JAJTTG010000070.1:0-254 GCF_021341655.1 Bacillus sp. Au-Bac7
CCTTGTGGTATCGTTGGTTCGGCGTATCTACCATCTTTGACTAGTTGTGCAATGACTTTTGCGTCTTTTACATCGTTTTTAGTTGGAGAGTTATCGTCTAGCTCCTTACTGTGCTTGACGTGTAAAGGATTGACCGTGACGAACTTAATCTGTTCCTCCTTTAGAATATGAGCTAAATTAAGCCAATAATGGCCTGTAGGCTCCATTCCAGTAATGACAGACTCCATTTCGCATGACTCTTTTATTTGATTAAC
>NZ_JAJTTG010000071.1:0-253 GCF_021341655.1 Bacillus sp. Au-Bac7
ATATGTGGATGCTGACGTCATTTCAGAAGACGCTGCAGCCAATACAAAAGTGCTTCGTTTTGAAGTTCAGGATTTAAGTGGAGAAACAAACATCCAATTAGCCATGTCTTATGGAATGAGTCATGTAGTCAGAATGGTGTTTGATGAAGGCACTGTTGTTGTAAGTGAGCCAGAAGAAAATCCAGAACCTTCGCCAGGTGAAGGAGAAGAAGAGCCGCTTGCAGATGGCATATACACAATCGATTACAAAGTT
>NZ_JAJTTG010000072.1:0-224 GCF_021341655.1 Bacillus sp. Au-Bac7
ATTTAAAGCGGAAGAAGCCCGCTTAAATCGATAGGATGTTGGAGCACGCGAGAAGCAGTCGCAAGACTGTGCACGAGTGAGCGAAACAGCGTACGATTTGGCTTCTGCAGCTGGACAAAAATGATTACTCATTCTTTCTTCTTACAACATAATCTAGTTTTCAGGGAATAAAAACCTTGAAAAGAAATTGAGAATATGATATAATAATATCTGTCTCAAAAAAG
>NZ_JAJTTG010000073.1:0-212 GCF_021341655.1 Bacillus sp. Au-Bac7
AGTGTGCTTATTTTTTTATATAAAAAAGTGATGAAAAGGACATGAATTATTTTTACGGTCTACAGAGAGGGAAGTGCAAGCTGGAAACTTCCTGGCTTAGGAAAATGATTTACCGCCTTGGAGCAGTGCCTTAGAAAAGGTACCGTTAGCTGCGTTAAAGCACAATAAGCCGCAAAATTTTTGCGGAAAATTGGGTGGAACCACGGGTATAA
>NZ_JAJTTG010000074.1:0-206 GCF_021341655.1 Bacillus sp. Au-Bac7
GTATCGTTACCACCTTGTACAGCTAGCTCACGCATACGTTGTAGGATTGCATGTGTTTCGTTCAATGCACCTTCAGCTGTTTGGATTAAAGAAATACCATCTTGTGAGTTACGTGATGCTGCATCTAATCCGCGGATTTGTCCACGCATTTTTTCAGAGATTGCTAGACCAGCAGCATCGTCACCAGCACGGTTGATACGTTGACC
>NZ_JAJTTG010000007.1:0-144710 GCF_021341655.1 Bacillus sp. Au-Bac7
ATGATTTTGAGTTATATGTTAGCAATTTGCTTCCATAGCTCAGCAGGTAGAGCACTTCCATGGTAAGGAAGAGGTCACCGGTTCGAGCCCGGTTGGAAGCTTAAAAAACAATAAAGGCCCATTGGTCAAGCGGTTAAGACACCGCCCTTTCACGGCGGTAACACGGGTTCGAATCCCGTATGGGTCACCAAATGGAGGATTAGCTCAGCTGGGAGAGCATCTGCCTTACAAGCAGAGGGTCGGCGGTTCGATCCCGTCATCCTCCACCATTTATAATATAATACAAGATTAAGATATGTGCCGATGTAGCTCAATTGGTAGAGCAACTGACTTGTAATCAGTAGGTTGGGGGTTCAAGTCCTCTCGTCGGCACCATTTATGAAACAATTCTTTCCAATATTACGGAGGGGTAGCGAAGTGGCTAAACGCGGCGGACTGTAAATCCGCTCCTTCGGGTTCGGCGGTTCGAATCCGTCCCCCTCCACCATTTTACAATTGGACATTAAGTCCTTTTATTTATTTTTGGGCTATAGCCAAGCGGTAAGGCAACGGACTTTGACTCCGTCACTCGTTGGTTCGAATCCAGCTAGCCCAGCCAAGAGCCATTAGCTCAGTTGGTAGAGCATCTGACTTTTAATCAGAGGGTCGCAGGTTCGAATCCTGCATGGCTCATCTGTAAAAACCAAGCATAAATTGCTTGGTTTTTTTTATGTTTTCTTATTTCAAAAAAATATGTAAGACATCAATTATGAGTAACTGTAATATGCTGTATAATGATTAAATTTCATTAATAATTTTCTTTCCAACTTGCTTTCATAAAGCTGTCGTACTTGTTTAACAACACGTCTAATTTAGCGCTTAAATCAATCACTTTAGGGTGCGAAAAAGAAGTGCGAGTTGCTAAATTAATCATCTGTTCACGATGTTCCTCAATATCTTTTAACAACTTTTGCTCACACATTGGCTTCACCCTCATTCATTAGTTAGTCTTCATTTTATCTGAAAAGAATAATATTGTCATGATTTTAACATAATATACCTAATTTTTATAACCAAATAACAAAAATTTTAAACATAACTTGTCATAATTTGTTAAAATAGTAGTAAAGTCATTCAAAAGTAGTAAATATACATATTATAAAAAAATGTGAAAAATAAATCTCCTGATAGTTGGACGGTTAAGCCTTTAGATAGACAACTTGACTATAATTATAAGTAGAAGTCACTAAACTCTTTTTTTTTGTACACAAATATGAGCACAGATTTATTTTAAGCAGATTTAGGAGGAATTTTTTAAAAAAATGAAACCTTATTCGCTATCGATACGTATTAATCGATTAGCCGCATTTAGAGCGGAGGTAAATAGATGGAAGCATTAGTTAAAAAGAGAATTAAGCAAGTAATAAAAGGGGATCAAAATGCCTTCGGTGACATAATTGACATCTACAAAGATAAGGTGTTCCAAATATGTTATCGGATGCTGGGGAATAGACATGAAGCGGAGGATATTTCACAAGAAGCCTTTCTTCGAGCATATGTTAATATAAACAGATTTAACATGGACTTGAAGTTTTCCACATGGCTTTATCGCATTGCAACTAATTTGTGTATTGACAGGATCAGAAAGAAAAAGCCAGATTATTATTTGGATGCTGAGGTACCTGGTACAGATGGTTTGAACATGTACTCGCAAATCTCTTCAGATTCGAGATTGCCAGAAGAAGATGTTGAAAGTCTTGAATTGCAAGCTTCAATACAACGTGAAATATCAAAACTGCCAGAGAAGTATCGTTCTGTAATTGTGCTAAAATACATTGAAGAACTGTCTCTGAATGAGATTAGCGAAATTCTAGAACTTCCTCTGGGAACGGTAAAAACTCGCATCCATAGGGGTAGAGAGGCTTTAAGAAAGCAATTACGGCATGTCTAATAAGAAGGTGAAATAATATGACTTGTTCATCAAAGGTTATAGAATATATGCATGAATATCTTGATGAGGAAATATCAGAACAAGATAAGCATCAGTTAAAAAAACACTTGGATGAATGTGAAGATTGTGCAATTCATTTTCATGAATTGAAAAAGACAATTGCACTTGTACAAAGCACATCTCATATACAGGCTCCAGTTAATTTTACGGAGAATGTGCTGGCACTGCTGCCGAAGGAAAAGAAGCAGGCTGTCTTTAAAAGATGGGTGCGTAATCATCCCATGTTTGCTGCAGCATCTTTATTTATTGTATTAATGATTTCAAGTCTCCTTTCCGCTTGGAATGAAAACCATGAATTTTCTGTTTCAAAACAGCCTAATTTGGTTGTTGAAAATGATACGGTTATTGTTCCTAAAGGAGAGGTAGTTGAGGGAGATATCGTAGTCCGAAATGGAAATATTAAGATAGAAGGACAAGTGAAAGGCGATGTCACCGTTATAAATGGAGAGAAGTATATGGCTTCTGCGAACCAGGTTACAGGTGAGATTGAGGAAGTTAATGAAGTCTTTGATTGGCTTTGGTACTACATCAAGTCAACATTCGATGATATCACGGACATATTTAAAGGTGAAGAAGCAAAGAATAGCCTCCCTGCATATTAATTGCAGGGATTTTTCATTCCTAACACTGATAAAAACGGAAGAAGCATCATATAATAAAACCAAGAATTTTCCAATGGTTTATAGAAACATCCTCCTGTTTTTTAAAATTAGTATGTCCTGATTGGTATTAAACACAAATGTGATATAATATGATAATTGTAGGTAAATAAAACAAGCAGCGATTGCTTATGAAATATATATGCTTTGGAGGAAGGAAAATGTCGTTTGCAGATTTCCCTTTTTTAAAATATTTAGCGAATACCGTAGACATTCTCCTTGTGTGGTATGTCATCTATAAAATCCTTATGATAGTAAAGGGTACAAAAGCTGTCCAATTATTAAAAGGAATCTTTGTTATCCTAATCGTGAAGCTGCTGAGTGATTATTTCAACTTGCAGACAATGGGAACAATGATGGAGCAAGTGATTCAGTGGGGAGCACTAGGGCTCATCATCATTTTCCAAGGAGAACTGAGAAGGGCACTCGAACAGCTTGGTAGAGGAAAGTTCTTTTCGCGAAGCGGAATACCGGAAGACCAAGCACAGCAACATGTGGTCGAATCCATTGTAAAAGCTGTTGATTATATGGCAAAACGGAGAATTGGTGCGCTTATCTCCATTGAAAGAGAGACAGGCATGAATGACTATATTGAAACGGGGATTTCATTAGATTCCAAAATATCTTCTGAGCTTTTGATTAACATCTTTATCCCAAACACTCCTCTGCACGACGGTGCCGTTATTTTGCAAAAAAATAATATAGCTGCAGCTGCCTGTTATCTTCCTTTGTCTGAGAGTCCTTTCATATCAAAGGAGCTGGGCACAAGGCATAGAGCTGCACTTGGCATCAGTGAGGTAACGGACAGCATTACTATTGTTGTTTCTGAAGAAACTGGAGCTATTTCTATTACCAAAAATGGCGACCTCCATCGAGATCTTAAATTGGAAGCATTTAAAGAACTATTGTCCAGTGCATTAATTGCACCTTCTGCCAAACATGCTTCCTCTGTTAAGTGGAGCTGGAAGGGGAAGAATAAATGAATAAGTTATTTGACAGAATCGGAGAAAGCAATTGGTTTATGAAGGTAATTGCCTTCGCTCTTGCGTTGCTATTGTTTTTATATGTATATGATGGAAATGATAACTCTAATGATGTGAATGTCCCAGGAACAGAGGATACTGGAGTAGTAAAGGATATGCCTGTAAAGGTCTACTATGATACAGAGAATCTTATCGTATCCGGAGTGCCGGAAACAGTGGATGTTACGCTGACAGGACCCACAGTCCATTTACAATCGGCAAGACTGCAAAAGAATTTTGAAGTGTATGTTGATTTGACTGATGCAGAAATTGGCACGAAAAAGGTTACCCTTCAGGTCAAAGATCTTTCTGATAAACTGAAAGCCGATATTGATCCTGACACTATTGAGGTAACTTTAAAAGAGAAAGTAACAAAAGAAGTAAGCGTAGAAGCTGAGTATAACAGCAGCTTGATTGCTAAGGGGTATTCAACTGGCTCGGCAACTGTCAGTCCTTCGACTGTAAAGGTTACAGGAGCTAAGGATGAAATTGAGAAGATAGCCTATGTCAAAGCAAATGTAGAGCTGGAAGAAGGAACTAGTAAGGATATAAGCCAAAAGGCCAAAGTATCTGTTTTAGATAGCAGTTTAAATAAATTGGATGTCGAAGTGGAACCAGAAACGGTGGATGTGAATATCCCTGTAACAAGAACAAGTAAAACAGTTCCAATCAATATTGTAGAAAAAGGTGATCCGCCATCCAATATTACCATTGACTCTATTACTTTAAACAAAACGGAAGCGACAATTTCCGGTCCAGAAGATATACTAAAAGAAGTGGACAGTACAAGAGTTGAAGTGGACTTAAGTGATATAGATAAGGATTCAAATATTGAACTTCCTGTAATTATTTCAAATGGCGTGACGGCTGTAGAACCGGAGCTTGTAACGGCCACTGTTAAAGTGACAGTTGGGAAGGATAGTGCAGATTCAGAGCAATCTTCCTCCTCAAGCGAAGATGATTCAGATGAAACAGCATCTGCAGAAGAACCGAGCACAAAAACAATCAGCGGTATACCTATTAACATACAAGGTCTGGGTGATGAGCTTGTGGCAGAAATAACAGACCCTGCTGATAAAAGCGCAAGTCTCGATGTAACTGGAGCAGATGAGATTGTTAAAGGCTTAGCAGCATCAGATTTTTCTCTGTATCTAGATCTGACCGGGATGTCTGCTGGTGAACATGAAGTACAGATAACGGTTGAAGGTCCTGATGAGATCAGCTGGGAGCTGGCAAAAGAGACAGCAAGTGTATCAATAACGGAAAAAGACGCTTAACATGGATAAAGATTTATATTAGTTAGAAGGAGCGATTTAGGAATGGGTAAATATTTCGGTACGGACGGAGTACGAGGAGTAGCAAATAGCGAACTGACACCTGAAATAGCATTTAAGCTTGGGAGATTCGGTGGTTTCGTCCTGACAAAAGATCAAGATCGGCCTAAAGTACTGATTGGCCGTGATACTCGTATTTCAGGCCATATGCTGGAAGGAGCCCTAGTAGCAGGATTGCTTTCCATCGGTGCGGAAGTAATGCGCTTAGGTGTTATTTCTACACCTGGGGTATCCTATTTGACAAAAGTTCTGGGAGCACAGGCCGGTGTAATGATATCCGCTTCCCATAACCCTGTTGCCGATAATGGCATTAAGTTTTTCGGTCCAGATGGCTTTAAACTTTCAGATGAACAAGAATTAGAAATAGAAGCATTGATTGATCAAGGTGTTGACTCATTGCCAAGACCAACTGGAGCAGATCTTGGACAAGTTAATGATTATTTTGAAGGTGGGCAAAAATACCTGCAGTTCCTGAAGCAAACTGTTGATGAAGAGTTTGACGGCATTCATGTTGCGCTTGACTGTGCACACGGAGCAACATCTGCTCTTGCTATGCATCTTTTTGCTGATTTGGATGCTGACATTTCAACAATGGGAGCATCTCCAAATGGATTAAATATAAATGACGGGGTAGGCTCTACTCATCCAGAAACTTTGGCGGAATTTGTGAAGGAAAAACAAGCGGATGTTGGTTTAGCTTTTGATGGGGATGGCGATCGCCTAATAGCTGTTGATGAAAAAGGTGAGATCGTTGATGGCGATCAAATCATGTATATTTGTGCTAAATATCTGAAAGAAACTGGCCGCCTTAAACAAGATACAGTCGTATCGACTGTAATGAGCAATTTAGGCTTTTATAAGGCGCTGGAGCAGCATGGAATTAATAGCATACCTACAGCTGTCGGTGACCGCTATGTAGTGGAGGAAATGCGTAAAAATGGTTATAATCTTGGCGGAGAACAGTCAGGCCATATTATTTTCCTTGATTTTAATACAACTGGTGATGGTCTGTTGACAGGTCTTCAACTTGTAAACATTATGAAGGCAACGAAAAAGCCGTTATCAGAGTTGGCAGGAGAAATGAAGAAGTTCCCGCAAAAGTTAGTGAACATTAGGGTGACTGACAAGTACCATGTGACAGATAATGAGCAGGTGAAGGAAGTCATCAGTAAAGTGGAAGAGGACATGAATGGCAACGGCAGAATTTTAGTTCGTCCTTCTGGAACGGAACCGCTTGTCCGCGTAATGGCAGAGGCTCCAACAAGCGAATTATGTGATGCATATGTTAATATCATTGCTGAAGTAGTAGAGAAGGAAATGGGCTTGAAAGAGCAGTAAGCAAGGTATTGTCACATTTTTTTAAATACTGAATAGGATAGAGGGTAAAGAAAATTCACTGGTTGAATCTTTCTTTATCCTCTTTTTTCATAAAAGTAAAATACCTTAACTATTAGTATTTGACGGATTATTTGAAAGTAAGGTATGATTAACTTGCTTTTGTGAAAAAAAGCAATATAAGAAAAGGGAGGGAGAAAAAGAAAGTAAAATTTCATAAAGCGCCTGAACTAGCAGTGGACGAAACTTATGCTAGTTGACGAGGAGGAGGTTTATCGATATTTCGGCGGATGCCTCCCGGTTATAGCAAATCGTGAGCTTTATTTTAAAACATTAAGGTAACTTAATGGACAAAGAATAGGGCATGCTAACATAAAGATTAATTATAAACATTACAGAGATAGGGGAGCAAGTTTGTCCCCTAAGAAGACTTCTTGCTCCCCTAGAACGGAGGAAAAGAAGTATGTGTGGAATAGTTGGTATTATTGGAAACCAGGATGCAAAAGAGATTTTATTAAAAGGGCTTGAAAAGCTTGAATATAGAGGATATGATTCTGCAGGTATTGCCTTAAGCAATGCGGACGGAGTACAGGTATTTAAAGAAAAAGGCAGAATTGCAGATTTGCGCAGCATTGTGGATGAAACAGTGTTTGCTGATACAGGAATCGGCCATACACGCTGGGCAACACATGGTGTGCCAAGCAGATTGAATGCACATCCGCATAAAAGTGCGTCTGGTCGTTTTACCATTGTTCATAATGGAGTAATTGAGAACTACGATCTGTTAAAAAAGGAATACTTGCCAGAAGTTGAAATGAAAAGTGATACAGATACAGAAGTAGTTATTCAATTAATTGAACAAATTGTTGAGAGCGGCAAAGATGTTAAAGCAGCATTTGTGCAAACGTTGAAGATGCTAAAAGGTTCTTATGCTTTTGCTCTATTGGATGAGCAAAACAAAGATGTAATTTATGTTGCTAAAAACAAAAGTCCCCTTTTAGTCGGATTGGGAGAAGACTTCAACGTAGTAGCGAGCGATGCAATGGCAATGCTGCAAGTGACAGACCAATATGTTGAACTAATGGATAAAGAAATTGTTCTAGTTTCAAAGGACAGAGTAGTAATTGAGACTTTAAACGGAGAAGTTATTTCCCGGGAAGCTTATACAGCTGAATTGGACGCAAGTGACATTGAAAAAGGAACTTATCCTCATTACATGTTGAAGGAAATTGACGAGCAGCCGCTTGCTATTCGTAAAATCATTCAACAATACAGAGATGAAGATGGGAAGCTTACAATTGATCCTGCTATAATAGATGCAGTAAAAGCAGCAGATCGCCTATATATCATTGCAGCAGGAACTTCTTATCATGCAGGTCTGCTAGGCAAACAATTTATTGAAAGCTTAGCTAAGATTCCGGTAGAGGTTCATGTAGCTAGTGAATTCGGATACAATATGCCATTGCTTTCTGAAAAACCATTGTTCATTTTCATTACGCAAAGTGGTGAAACAGCTGATAGCAGAGCTGTGCTTGTGCAAGTGAAGGAGCTTGGTTATCCAGCAATCACTATCACAAATGTTCCTGGTTCTACACTGTCTCGTGAAGCAGACCACACATTGCTGCTGCATGCAGGTCCTGAAATCGCGGTTGCTTCCACAAAGGCATATACTGCGCAGATGGCAGTATTGTCTATACTTGCTGAAGTAACAGGCAGAAGCAAGGGCTATGACAGCAGCTTTGACTTAGTGCATGAGCTAGGCATCATTGCAAATGCAATGGAAGTTGTCTTTGAGCAAAAAGACGAACTTGAAACGATTGCTAGAGAATATCTATCTACAACAAGAAATGCATTCTTTATTGGCCGCGGAATTGATTATTATGTTGGTCTAGAAGGTGCGCTTAAGCTTAAAGAAATCTCTTACATCCAGGCAGAAGGCTTTGCAGGCGGGGAATTAAAGCATGGTACGATTGCTTTAATTGAAGAAGGAACGCCAATCATTGCTTTAGCAACACAGGAAAGTGTTAACTTGAGCATACGCGGAAATGTTAAAGAAGTGGTAGCACGCGGTGCTAATCCGTGCATCATCTCCATGAAAGGCTTGGAGATGGACGGCGACCGTTTTATCGTTCCGGCTGTGCATGAGTTATTGACACCCCTTATCTCTGTATTACCGCTGCAGCTTATTTCTTATTATGCAGCACTTCATAGAGACTGTGATGTTGATAAGCCGCGTAACTTGGCTAAATCTGTTACAGTTGAATAAATAGATAAAAGTAAACCCTATAGACTAATTTGTCTATAGGGTTTATTTATTTTAAAAATCTAGTAAAAGGGCCTGCTTGAATTTGGTTCAAAAAGAAACAATTGACAGAAAAATAAAAAAGAATTATTATTATTGAGAATGATAATCATTGTAAAATGTGATGAATATGACTTTTTCAATAATTCTTGATCACTTTTTGCTCTATTAAACTTTCATAATACATAATAAGAGGGGACCTAGATATGCATATAAAACGCAATAAGTCATTTCTTCAGTTACTATTATTTTCAATTATTGCAATCTTAGTATTAGCAGGTTGTTCTAATTCATCATCAAATGATTCTGATAATGAGGAATCTGCTTCTTCCGATTCAGATTCCCAATATCCGATTACAATAAAACATGCTTTAGGTGAAGCAGTTATTGAAAAAAAACCAGAACGTGTTGTTACTATTCAATGGGGAAATCAAGATGTTGCTTTAGCTCTTGGTGTAGTGCCTGCAGGATTCTCAGCAGCAAACTTTGGGGTACAGGATGACAGTGGTCTGCTTCCATGGACTGCAGAGAAGCTAGAAGAGCTTAATGCAGAAAACCCTAATGTTTTCCAAGATACTGACGGTCTTGATTTTGAGGCTATTTCAGATGCAAAACCAGACGTTATTCTTGCTGCTTACTCTGGTATTACGCAAGAAGATTATGATACCCTTTCTGAAATCGCTCCCGTTGTTGCATACCCAAAAGCAGCTTGGGCTACAACATGGCGTGAACAAGTGGAACTGAATGCAACAGGTATGGGAATGAAAGAAGAAGGCGAACAGCTTATTACAGATGTTGAGGATATGATTAAAGAGAAATTGACTAAATACCCTCAAATTGAAGGTAAAAAAGTAGTTTGGGTAAACTTCTCAGCTGATGACTTATCTAAGCTTCATTTATATACACCGGTTGACTCCCGTGTTGCTTTCTTGAAAGAACTTGGACTTGATTATCCAGACAGTGTTAAAGATTTAATTACAGACCCTAACAGTTATTCTCTAGAGTTAAGTGCGGAAAATGTAGAAGCACTTAATGATGCTGATGTAATTGTAGGTTACGGTAACGACGATTTATATAACGCAATTAAGGCAGACCCATTACTTGGAAACATCCCTGCTGTAAAAAGAGGTTCAGTAGCATTTATTGCAAGTGATACACCATTGGTTGCAGCGGGAACACCAACTCCGCTTTCAATCGAATACACTATTGATGAGTATTTAGAGCTAATTGGCGGAGCTATCGATAAGATCAATGAATAGTTTCTCCGCTTCAAAAGTTAAACAGATGGACCTGCATGTTCCCAGAAACTTTAAGCTAGTTATTGTTTTGTCCATTATATTATTAATCGCCAGTATTATTGCTTCTCTCTCCTTTGGGGCTCGTGTGGTCAGCTTTCAAGACATAATGGACGGATTGTTTAGTCAGAATAAAGATTCCTTTGCGGCAAATATTGTGCGTAAGCGTCTGTCCAGAACGATTTTTAGTTTATTATGCGGAGCTGCATTAGGAGTATCTGGAGCGCTAATGCAAGCTATTACGCGCAATCCGCTTGCAGATCCTAGCATACTTGGAGTAAATACTGGAGCAGCATTATTTGTTGTTTGTGGACTGGCATTCTTTAATATTAGTACAGCAAATCAATATATATGGTTTGCTTTAATAGGAGCAGCATTAACAGCAGCATTTGTTTTTGGAATTGGTTCAATGGGACGAGGGGGAGCAACACCAATAAAGCTTGTATTGGCGGGAGCTGCAACAACTGCAGCTCTCTCTTCCCTTGTAACGGCTATTTTGATACCTAATTCTTATGCTATGGATCAATTCAGATTCTGGCAAGTAGGCAGTGTTGGTTCAGGAACTTGGGATTCTATTACAACATTTCTTCCTTTTCTGGCAATTGGTCTAATCATCGCCTTTATTTCGGCACCAGCATTGAATGCTCTTGCACTAGGAGACGATGTTGCATCAGGACTTGGCGTCAGACCAGGACTTTTACGTCTTGGGGCGGCTGTTGGCGGTGTGATATTATGTGGAGCAGCTACTGCGTTAGCAGGTCCAATTGGCTTTATTGGACTTTTATCTACACATGTTATGCGGCTAATACTTGGTCCAGATGTACGATTTACCATTCCGATGTCCGCAATTGCAGGGGCAATTATATTAACGTTCTCTGATGTAATTGGACGTCTTGTTGCCAGTCCTGGAGAACTAGAAGTTGGTGTTGTCACTGCATTTATAGGGGCACCAATACTCATCATATTAGCAAAGAAATCGAAAGTGCGGTCATTATGAAAAATCAATCTAGTGAAGTTAACTTTATTATGACAGGCATCCGCAAAAGACGGCGTCGATGGATACAAGTTACTAGCTTACTGCTTCTGCTGACTTGTATTCTTTGCTGCGCAATGCTTTTATTGGGTAACACAATCTATCCCATCCAAGAAGTTATTCGAACACTTTCAGGGGAAAAAATTGCAGGTGTTTCTTTTGCAGTCAATACGATACGTTTACCAAGAATGGTTGCAGGTCTTTTTGCAGGCTTTGCCTTTGGTGTTGCTGGCTATATATTTCAAACAATGCTGCGCAATCCACTTGCAAACCCAAATGTTCTAGGAATAACATCTGGCTCAAGTGCTGCAGCTGTTCTGTGTATCACTATGTTTCATACGAGCAATGCAGTTGTGTCTATTGCTTCTGTTATTGCAGGTCTTGTAACTGTTATTTTTATGTACGTATTATCCCGAGGGAAATCTTTCTCTATTGGACGCTTAATTCTTATTGGAATAGGAATACAGGCTATACTTGATGCCGTAATATCTTATCTTTTGTTAATCAGTTCGCAGCAGGATATTCCAGCAGCACTTAGGTGGCTTAATGGAAGTTTGAATGGCTCTCGGATGGAAGAGCTGCCGCCGCTGATAATTACGGTCATTCTATTTACGCCAATTGTTCTATTGTTAGGCAGACACTTGAATATTTTAGAACTTGGTGAGCAAATGGCAACTTCCCTTGGTGTTGCTGCTGGTAAGACAAGGGTTTTACTTATTGTAAGTTCTGTTTTTATGATTGCTATTGCGACATCAACGACAGGTCCGATTGCATTTGTCTCCTTTCTTGCAGGTCCGATTGCTAATAGATTAGTAGGCGCGAGTTTCTCTAATATTTTACCAGCAGGTCTTGTAGGAGCCAGCTTAGTGTTAGCGGCAGATTTAATTGGCCAATTTGCTTTTGAGTATCGGTTCCCGGTAGGGGTAATAACTGGATTGCTAGGAGCGCCGTATTTAATCTTGCTGTTAATCCGAATGAATCGAAAGGGAGAATTGTAATGGAAACAATACATGATTTTCGGGCGGAAAAGTTAATAGCAGGCTATGAAAATAAAATGATTTTAAACGAGATAGAGCTGAAGATTCCGAGCAACAAAATCAGCGTTATAATCGGAGCTAACGGCTGCGGAAAATCGACTCTTCTAAAAACTCTTGCCAAGTTGATAAAACCTTCATCTGGTCAAATTACGCTTGATGGGAAAGCAATCAGCAAAATTCCACCAAAGCAATTAGCGAGAGTTTTAGGTATCTTACCGCAATCTCCTGTAGTCCCAGAAGGTATTACAGTAGCAGATTTAATCGGTCGTGGACGGTTTCCGCACCAATCCTTGCTAAGCGGCTGGTCGAAGAAGGACTATGAAGCAGTTGCAGAAGCAATGGAAATTATGAATATAACAGAATTTGCAAATCATGATATTGATGAACTTTCAGGCGGTCAAAGGCAGCGAGTTTGGATTGCGATGGCGCTGGCACAGCAAACGGATATATTATTTCTTGATGAGCCGACCACTTTTTTAGATATTACGTATCAAGTAGAAATCTTAGATTTGTTAACAGACCTTAATCGTAAGTACGGGACGACAATTGTAATGGTTCTTCATGATATAAACCTGTCAGCTCGTTATGCAGATTATATTTTTGCCCTTGAAAAAGGAAAGCTGGTAGGAGAAGGCAAGCCTTCCGAGATAATTACTAGTACATTAGTGAAAGATATATTTGGACTCAATTGTACAGTAATTAGTGATCCAGTTTCCGCTACTCCTTTAGTTGTGCCTAAAGGCAGATACCATGTTAAGGAATAATAATTTTAAAAAGCCCTCAAGTTTATAATAAAACTTGAGGTTTTTTTTCAGCAGTTAATGCTCTTAGGGCTTGCTGCTTATTTTAATCGTAAAGAAATATTTTAAGAGGATATTCGCATTGCGTAGCGAAAATGTTGATAGGAAAACATCTTTAAAAGAGGAGGAATAGGAATGTCTTTAAACAAATACGGTGTGCTAAAGGGGAAGGTTATAAACACGATGTTGGGAAGCGGTGATTCTCCTCATTATCAGATTCATATAAAGGATGATGAAGGTGTTGATTACCGGATTGCTGTTAATATTAAGTCACAAGCGTATCCTTCAGAAGTACTTTTTTATGTGGGAGAGGACTTTAATTCTGACGATATCTCCAAGCTGCCTGCGCTTAAGTCTGGTTTTACACTTATAAAAAATAATGAACCTGATCTTGCGCTTGATTATGTTAGAGGCAATCTATTTGATCCTAAAAAAATGGTTCCCCTTCCAGCAGATCTTGATGGGGAAGATAATGACCTCAATGAGAAGATGCAGCGTTATGTGAAAGAGGCGCTGGAGAAGGAGGCTGTCATTTATGCTTTTGGGGAAAGATGGGGCCCAGAGGAGAATAAAGCAGATCAGTACTTTAAATTTAAGCCGGGAAACGGCATTCATGATATTCATATGAATCAAGGTAATGTTGGAAGATGGAAAAAGGATAATGGAGCATGGCAGGACGGTGGCATCCTTATCCATTTTGAAAAAGAAAATCGTTGGGCAGCTATCTTCCTTGCCTTTCAATCACAGTCATGGTGTACAGATGATAACGGACATGCGCTTAAGCCTGTGGAGGAATGCAGTTATTTATCGGTAAAATAGGGGGCGGCACAAATCAGAACAGAACAGGAAATGCTTGAGCTTATCCTTGGATATGCTAAAAGGGATGATAGAATTAGAGCAGTGTATATGAACGGCTCCAGAACAAATCCAAATGTGAAAAAGGATATCCTGCAGGATTATGATTTCGTTTATGTTGTCACAGAAACAGGCTCCTTTCTTTCGGATGAGTGCTGGATACAGGTGTTTGGCAATCTTATTATGCTTCAGGAGCCTGATAAAATGGATTTGGCTGCTGGACGTAAGGCTGACGTCAGCCAATCATACGGATATTTAATGTTGTTTACCGACGGCAATCGGATTGATCTTCATCTTGAAACAAAAGAGTCGATGCAAAAACATTACGGGTCTGATTCTCTCACTGTGCCCTTATTGGATAAGGACGGCATCCTTCCGAAAATTAATTCTGCTTCTGACAGGAGCTATCATGTAAAGGCACCGTCAGATATTCAATATCAGCATGTATGCAATGAATTTTGGTGGTGCCAACAGAATGTTGCAAAGGGAATATGGCGGAAGGAGCTGCCATATGCAAAAAACATGGCAGAAACAATTGTGAGACCAATGCTTGATGAAATGATTTCCTGGTGGATTGGTATTCACCATGATTTCAGAGTGTCGACAGGAAAGATGGGGAAATATTTTGGAGAATATTTGCCAGAGGAATATTGGCGTATGTATAAACAAACTTATACAGACAGTAATGATGAGAGCTTGTGGCAAGCCTTGTTTATGATGAGTGATTTATTCAGGCATCTTGGAGCAGCTGTGGCCACACACTTACATTATCGTTATCCTCTTGAAGAAGATCAAGCGATGACAAAATACTTGGAGCGCATCAGAAGCATGGCAGCAGATGCTAAGCATATATTTTAGCTGTTGATTGGACTTCCTTTTTGATTTCCATTTCTATATAGTTAAGTATAAAAAGAGGTGCGCACAGGTATAAAAGGGCTAGCTTCTGTGTTGTAGGGGGAATACTATCATGAGAAAATACAGGACATTGCTGTTTGATATTGATGACACATTATTGGATTTTGCAGCGGCAGAGCAAGAATCATTGCGCATGTTGCTGGAAAGCCAAGGTATTCAATATAGTACAGATAACCATAACAAATATTCACAAATTAACCGCCGCTTATGGGCAGCCTTTGAGGACGGCAAGATTTCGCGAGAGGAATTATTCAGTACACGATTCAGCCTGCTGTTTAAAGAGCTGGGGAAAGTGGTGGATGGCATGCAGCTGGAAGAGCATTACCGCAGAGGTCTTAGTGAGGGACATCAGCTTATTGCTGGTGCACTGGAGCTTATTCAGGAGCTGCAGAATGAATTTGACTTGTATATTGTTACAAACGGTATTTCCAAAACACAGGATAGACGTTTAAAGCTGTCAGGCTTGTTCTCATCCTTTAAAGCTGTATTTGTATCTGAGGATACAGGATATCAGAAGCCGATGAAGGAGTTTTTTGATTTCGTATTTGAGCGCATACAAAATTTGACATTAAATGAAACGTTGATTATCGGTGATTCTTTAAGTGCAGATATTAAGGGCGGCATTTTAGCTGGTATTGATACATGTTGGGTTAATCCGAAGGGGATTGCAAATACTACGGAGTGGAAGCCTACTTATGAGATTAAGAGTCTTTCTGAGCTGTATAACATACTTGAGGTTAACAGAAAATAAAATCAGTACAAAATTTGGGAAGTCATCTAAAGTGCAGATGACTTCTTTTCTATAATCAAACTATTTGAAGTTATGATAAGGAGAATGAGACAATCTATATAAGGTATAAAAAAGGAGGAGCTAAAATAGTGAAAGTGTTAGTTGTAGGAGCAAATGGAAAAATAGGCAAACAGCTTGTAGACTTGTTGCAGAATGAGAACAAACATGCCGTGCGGGCTATGGTCCGTTCTGAGGAGCAAAGTGAGGCATATGCCAACAAAGGCATTGAAACAGTTTTAGCTAATCTTGAGGGAAGCGTGGATGAGCTGGCCGAAGCTATGAAAGGCTGTGATGCCATCGTGTTTACAGCTGGTTCAGGTGGAAGCACTGGGGCGGATAAAACATTGTTAATCGATTTAGATGGTGCAGTGAAAACTGTGGAAGCAGCCGAAAAGGTGGGAATTGACCGCTTTATCATGGTTAGTGCCTTACAGGCTCATAAGAGAGAAAATTGGAATGAGCATATTTTACCTTATTACGTTGCAAAGCATTATGCAGACCGCATGCTGCTCGCCAGCAATCTCAATTACACAATCATTCGGCCTGGAGGACTTACGGATGAGACTGCAACAGGAAGGATACAGCTTGGGGAAAATTTAACTAGAGGCTTTATTCCAAGGGGAGATGTCGCAAAAGTTATCGCCGCGTCTCTTGATGATTCAAGAACATATAAGCGTTCCTTTGATTTAGTTTCAGGTGAAGAGCAATTGCCGGAAGCCTTTAATCAACTAGCATGAAAAAAACCGAGATAGGAACAACCTATCTCGGTTTTTGCTTATACTGCATGGAAGTTTGTTCCGTCTGTCACTGCTTTAACAACACCAGCACGAATGACGAAGTCACCAAAGTGTTCGCCTTCTAATCTTTCTTTTGCGTAGCGCGGCAGAAGAACACCAAGCTCGCTTAAAATATCTTCTTCTCCGACATTTTCACGATAAAGCTTGCTCAATCTGCTTCCGTTAAAGGCTGCGCCAAGATACATGTTATATTTGCCAGGACCTCTTCCGATAAATGCGATTTCAGCGATTGTGTGTCGAGCACATCCATTAGGGCAGCCTGTCATGCGAATAGTAATTTCTTTATCATGTAAGCCATTCGCATCGACGATTTCTTCAATCTTATCGATTAGGCGCGGCAAGTAGCGCTCAGCCTCTGCCATTGCAAGACCGCATGTCGGCAAAGAAACACAAGCAAGAGAGTTTCTGCGCAATGCAGAGAAATGCTTGCCATCTAATAGACCATACTGTTCGATTAGTTCTGTAATTTTTTTCTTATTTTTCGTTGATATATTAGCAATGATTAAGTTTTGGTTAGCTGTAAGACGGAAATCACCTGTATGGATTTTCGCAATTTCACGCAAGCCTGTCATCAGCTTGTAGTCATCAAAGTCTTTAATACGTCCGCCTTCTACAAACAGGGTGAAATGCCATTTCCCTTTAACACCTTTTTCCCAGCCATATCTGTCGCCATTATGATCAAAATGGAATTCCCTTGTTTCCTGTAAATCCCAGCCGAGGCGATACTCTAATTCTGCTTTAACATTTTCTAAGCCGAGGCGATCGACAGTATATTTAAAACGGGCATTTTTACGCACAGAGCGGTTTCCGTAGTCACGCTGGATGGTAATTACTTTTTCTGCAACTTCTAAAACTTGCTCAGGCTCACAGAAGCCAATAACCTTCCCGAGCTGTGGATACGTTTCTGTATCTCCATGTGTCATACCCATGCCGCCGCCGATGGAAATATTGAAACCAACCAATTTCCCTTCTTCAACAATCGCGATAAAGCCAAGATCTTGTGAGTATACATCCACATCATTAGAAGGAGGGACAGCTACCCCGATTTTAAACTTTCTTGGCAAGTAAACAGGACCGTACATTGGCTCTATTTCTTCATCCACTGTTGGAGAAGAAGCGACTTTTTCTTCATCAAGCCAGATTTCATGATAGGCACGAGTCCGAGGAAGAAGGTAATCGCTCAATCTCTGTGACCAGTTGAATACCTCTTCGTGAACTTCCGACTGATAGGGATTTGGATTACACATAACGTTACGGTTAACGTCACCGCAAGCTGCTATTGTATCAAGCATCGATTGGTGAATTTCCTGGATAGTGCTCTTCATATTCCACTTCAGAATACCATGCATTTGAAATGCCTGACGCGTTGTAAGCTTCAATGTTTGGTTACCATAACGCTGGGCAAGGTCATCCATTTTCAGCCATTGCTCAGGTGTTGCGATACCTCCAGGAGTTCGAACGCGAAGCATGAATTGATAAGCAGGCTCTAATTTTTGCTTTTGACGTTCATTCCGAAGGTCGCGATCATCCTGCAGATAACTTCCATGGAATTTCATTAGCACGTTATCATCATGTGGAATCCCTGATGTCAGAGGTTCCTGCATCGTGTCTGCTAAGCTTCCGCGCAAATAGTTACTGTCTATTTTTAGTTGCTCATTTGGAGAGGGTGGTCCTTCTGGTGCTGTTAATACTGGTCTAGCCATTAGAAAAACTCCTTTCAATTACTTAATAGACATCACGCTGGTAGCGTTTGTCCTGCTGCATTGCTGCAAGATATTTTTCGGCATCTTCACGGTTTAGATTGCCTTCTTTTTCAATGATGCTGATTAATGTTTCGTGTACATCATGGGCCATATGCTTTTCATCGCCGCAAACATAAACAGCGGCACCTTCCTGCAGCCATTCGAATAATTCTTTGCTGTGCTCAAGCATACGATGCTGTACATAAACTTTCTCGGCAGTGTCGCGGGAGAATGCGACGTTCATTTTTGTTAATACCCCGCTTTTGAGGTAATTTTGCCATTCTGTTTGATAAAGGAAGTCTGTTACAAAATGCTGATCACCAAAGAACAGCCATGATTTACCTTCAGCACCGATTTCTTCACGTTCTTGGATAAAGGAACGGAATGGTGCAATACCTGTGCCTGGCCCAATCATAATGACAGGGGTATCAGGATTTTCAGGCAGCTTAAAGTTTTCATTCTGCTGGATAAATACTGGAATTTTATCACCTGGATTAAGACGCTCCGCACATAGTATCGAGCAAACACCTTTGCGTTCACGGTCATGGGCATTATAGCGGACTGCTCCAATTGTCAAATGAACTTCCTCAGGATTTGCTGTATAGCTGCTTGCAATAGAGTAAAGGCGCGCAGGCAATTTACGTAATTGCGAGATAAAGTTTTGAGCTGTAAAATTCCAAGGACCAAATTCACTTACTAAATCAAGCAAGTCCCTTCCGTCTATATAGGCTTTCAATTGTTCTTGATTCTTGAGAAGATTTTGAAGCGCTTCGTTTGTCGAATACGCTGCTAACTTTTCTAATAAAGGTTTTGTTAAAACGGTTATTTCAAATTCGGAAAGAAGTGCTTCCTTAATGGAACGAATCTCACCTTTTTTATTAATAGAGACTGTTTCTTCTGGATTAAAGGACAGTTTATTAAGCAGCAGTTCAACAAGCTCTGGGTCATTCTTCGGATAAATTCCAAGGCTGTCTCCAGGTTTATATGTCAATCCAGATTCCTCAAGAGATAGCTCAATATGAAGCGTCTCTTTATTGGAGCCTCGGCCGTTTAAGTTTTGGATGTCCAGTACTTCAGCGAGGAAAGGGTTTGATCTAGAATATTCTGTTTCTGCCGTTGTTGCTGTATTTGGAGTTGCTGTGCTTTGAGCAGCTGCTGCGCTTGTATTACCAAGCTCTGCAAGCACACCTTCGAGCCATTCATTTGCCGGCTCTTCAAAATCTAAGTCACAGTCAACGCGTGGAAATAGGCGCTTACCGCCAATTTCTTCTAAGCGTTCATCAAATTCTTTACCAGTCTGGCAGAAGAATTCATAGGAGCTGTCACCAAGTGCCAATACAGAGAAGCTCAAATCATCCAATTTAGGCGCTCTTTTACCATGAAGAAACTCATGGAATGTTAAGGCAGTATCAGGTGGATCTCCTTCCCCATGTGTGCTGACAATAATAAGCAAGTTTTTAACTTTCTTAATATTATTTGGCTTAAAGTCGCTCATTGATAATGTTGTAACATGGAAGCCTTTATCTGTCAGAGTTTTTGCACTCTTTTTGGCAAGGTTTTGTGCATTTCCTGTTTGAGATCCAAATAGGATTGTGACATCTTTAGAGACTGGTTCGGCAGGTGCAGGAGCAGAAGACGGGACTTCTGCTGCCAGTCCAGCGGGACTTACCGTTGTTGCTGCTGTTGCAGAAAGATAGCCGTTAAGCCATACCTTTTGTGTTTCTGATAAAGTCGGCAAAAGCCGGTTTAAAAGCTCTGTCTGTTCCTGGTTAAAAGGACTGTTCGTTACTAGTAATTGCAAAAGTATTCACCTCACATAAAAATCCGTTGCTTTTTCAAATGTCAAAGTTCATTAATTAACAAAACGTTTTTAAGAAGTTGATTCTAACTAATTAATCCAATAAGACAAATCGGATTTTAGACAGATTCTTTTTTCAAATTGTTTCATGCATATATAATTGTACTTTACTGGAAGTCAAAGAATTAGTAAAATACATTTAACTTATTGGAGCTATTAATAATCTTAATAATTAAACAAATAGCTGTTTGGAATTTACATGTAAGATTCAAAAAGTCGAAAGGAGTGTTTTTGTTGCAGTATGATGCGTTAAAAACATTTGTCACCCTTGTAGAAGTGAAAAATTTCACTAAAACAGCTGAAATTCTGCTGATGTCTCAGCCAAGTGTAAGCCTCCATATTAAAAACTTAGAAAAGGAATTTCAAACGAAGCTGTTTGAACGTTCTCCAAAATATTTAAAAGTAACTCCTACAGGGGAAATTCTCTATGATTGTGCAGTACAAATGATTACTATATATGAACAGACAAGGCAAAATATATTAGACCACCATCATTCCATCAAAGGAGATTTAAAAATAGGCGCAAGCTTCACGATAGGAGAATATATACTGCCCCCATTATTGCTGGAACTTCAGAAAACCCATCCCGATTTGGCACTCCAAGTAACAATTGGTAACACAGAAGAGGTAGTCGAGTCAGTCAGACGTTATCAAGTGGATATCGGTTTAATTGAAGGACAAACTAATGATAAGGAAATTTCTGTCCATCCATTTATGGAAGACGAACTGTTTGTTGTTGCATCTGCTAAACACCCGCTTGCTAGTAAGGAAATGGTTCCTATAAAGGAATTGCAAAACCAAGCGTGGATTACCCGGGAAATCGGATCAGGGACGAGGGAATACTTGGATCATGTCATCCGTTCAAACGGATTGAAGATGAACACACTTCTGACAATCAGCAGCAACCAGGCGATTAAAGAAACGGTCATAAGCGGCCTAGGGTTAACCCTTTTGTCTAAATGTGTAATAGAAAGGGACCTGCAGGCAGGAAATCTTTCGACCATCTCCCTTGATAAAGAAGTATTTAAAAGGACACTCTCCTATGTATACTCGCCTGTTATGAAGGAAAAGCAGAATGTAAAAACATTTATTCAGGCATTAAACAGCAAGTATCCATACCAGGAAGAGGAACATAGAAATTAAGATAAACATGCATAAAGAAATAATAAACCGCAACTACCTAGAAAGGAAGCTTTTATAGTCGTTCGCCTATTGCCTCTTTTGGATTTTGTAGTATGATAACGAAGGAGATTTTTTTCGTTAAAAGGAGTATTGTTATGAAAAAAAACAATAAGACATTTCGGATTGTCCTATTAGGGATGCTTTCTGCTATCATCATTATTCAAACGACAATCCCGTTTTTAGGATATATCCCGATTGGACCGCTTAGCTTGACGATTATTCAAGTAACAGTCATTATTGCAGCGATTGTTCTTGGCCCGAGGGAAGGAGCAATAGTCGGCGGTATATGGGGAATCATTACCTTTATCAGGGCATTTGTTGCACCGACAAGTCCAATTGCCCCGATTGTATTTACGAATCCCCTTGTCTCTGTTCTGCCCCGAATATTAATAGGTGTTGTAGCAGCATATGTATTTCATAAGCTGCTCAAAGACAAGCTTAATGAAACAGTTAGAATGAGTGTAGCTGGTGTGCTTGGATCTTTAACAAATACTGTTTTAGTGCTGGGATTGATTTATTTATTTTACCAGGAACCGTATGCGAATTTTCTAGAAATGAATATGGATCAGCTTTTGCCTGCGCTATTGACCATAATAGCTACTAATGGGGTTACCGAAGCAATTCTTTCAGGTATATTAGCCCCGATTATTTCAAAACCATTATTAAGAATTAGAAAAAAATAGCAGCTTAGGCTGCTTTTTTTTACGCCGTTTGCTGACATAATAATCTTTTAAAACGGCACAATATAAGAGATTAATTTTGGAGGTGAGTTTTTTGACAACTGTTAAAGATATAATGACAACGGATGTAAAGGTATGTCAGCCCCATGATTCTCTTGTGGAAGCGGCAAAAATAATGCGTGATGTTAACGTTGGGATTGTTCCTGTATGTGAAGGAAAAAAGGTTATTGGCATGATTACTGACCGTGATATTGTTATCAATGCAATCGCTGATGGCAAAGACGGAAATACGGTTCACTGTCATGATGTGATGACAGCGGATGTAACTACATGTACGCCAGATACAGATGTTCATGAATGTGCAAACATCATGTCAGAGAATCAGATTCGCCGCCTGCCTGTAGTTGAGAACGGCGAACTTGTCGGAATATGCGCAATTGGTGACCTTGCAAGAATCAATATTCATATGGATGAAGCAGGGCAAGCTTTGAGCGATATATCTGAACCACTTCATTAATTCTGTAAGCAAAAAAACCCGCTTTTTAAAAAGTGGGTTTTTTTGGCATGGACTTGCTGCTTATTTTTTATATATGCATATGTTAAAATAAGGTTATCAAAAAATTGTAAATGTTAGATGATTTAATTCCGACTAAACAACTAGAAAAACTTGTTGACAATATAATCAATTGTGATAAAATTTAGAAAAAACATTGCTTATCCAGAGCGACAGAGGGAATTGGCCCTATGATGTCCAGCAACCTGCATTTGTAACCAAGAGCAAGGTGCTAAATCCAACAAAATGGTCTCCATTTTGAAAGATAAGGTAGTTATATTACCTTGTGTCTTTCCGAATTGGGAAGATTTTTTTATTGCTATGATCATCGGTAACAGTTTTTTGTTTGTAGGAGGGATTTGTTAATGGGGGAAAAAACAAATCAACTGGACAAAATAAAAGATCAGTTGGAAGAAATGTTGAAAAATATGAAATTTGGCTCCATTACCTTAATTGTTCAGGATGGAAAAGTCATTCAAATCGAAAAAAGCGAAAAGATTAGACTTGGAAAATAAATTGCTGACTAGAGAAACTAGAGGCAGTTTTAACACAGGAATTGTGTTAAAGCTGTCTTTTTTGCATGTAAAGCAATTTATCTGGAGAGGAGTAGGCAACTTGAGTGAACTATTAACTTATGAAAATCTTGATCGTTATACATTGCCAGCATTCCCGAGCGACACAGAAACAAAAGGAGCTTTGGAAGTACTGGAATGGGCATATGAGACATATGAAGAGGAAATTGTATATGCCTGCAGCTTTGGTATAGAAGGAATTGTACTTATCGACTTAATTTCAAAAGTGAAGGAAGACGCCAAAATCGTCTTTTTAGATACAGATGTGCATTTTAAAGAAACATATGAATTGATAGAAAAAGTGAAAAAAAAATATCCGCTACTGCAAATTGAAATGAAAAAACCAGAATTAACATTGGCAGAGCAAGCAGAACAGTATGGGGATGAGCTATGGACATCTAATCCAAATAAGTGCTGTGAAATTAGAAAAGTTATTCCATTAAATTCTGTTCTTTCAGGTTCAACTGCTTGGATATCTGGATTAAGAAGAGAACAGGGCGGAGCAAGGGCGAATACGGAATATATCAATCTAGACAATAAATTCAAAAGTATTAAAGTATGCCCGCTTATTCACTGGACTTGGAAGGATGTTTGGAGATACGCACACAAGAATCAGCTTGACTATAATGTCCTTCATGATAACGGCTATCCGAGTATTGGCTGCAGAACATGCACACAGCCTGCTTTCACAATGGAAGATATGCGCTCTGGAAGATGGTCTGGCAAAGGAAAAACAGAATGCGGGCTACATTTACAATAACTTAAAGGAAACTAAATGATGATGATAATTCTTGCAGGCATAATGTCTTTATTCTTTGCCATGAACATAGGCGCAAGTGGTGCTGCGGCAAGCCTTGGCGTTGCCTATGGTTCAGGTGCGATTCCAAGCAAAAGGCATGCCCTCCTTTTATGCGGTGTTGCGATTTTTTTAGGGGCCTTTTTAGGAGGCAGTGAAGTAGTTAAAACGATAGGGGAAGATCTCATTCCAAGCAGCTTGCTTAATGCAAAAATCGTGTTAATTATTCTGTCATCTGCCGCCATTTCCCTGTTTATCGCAAATTTAATGGGGATTCCGTTATCAACTAGCGAAATCACTGTTGGCAGCGTTGTTGGTGTTGGCGTAGCATATAAAAGCCTTTTTATTGGACATATTTTATGGATTGTATTCTTTTGGATTTTTATTCCCTTCGTTTCCTTTGGAATTGCTTTGGCAGCAGGGAAGCTAATCATGCGAGCTGAGAGGAAGTACACTTGGCTGAAAGCGAGCAAATCACAGCGTTACTTATCCGTTTTCGTAATTGTTGTTGGTTTTTTTGAAGCCTTTTCGGCAGGAATGAATAATGTAGCTAATGCTGTTGGTCCGATGGTTGGAGCCAATCTCATCTCGATGAGCAGCGGAATATTAATAGGCGGTTTGGCTATCAGTATTGGAGCTATTTTGCTGGGTGGAAGGGTATTGCAGACAAATGGGAAGAAAATCGTCCAATTCAGCAAGCTGGAAGGCGGAATTATTTCTGGTATCGGAGCAACCTTAGTTACAATTGCTTCCATTTTCGGACTTCCTGTGCCGTTGACTCAAGTAACAAGCACAGCGATTATTGGCATCGGTGTTGCGAAGAATGGTGTAGGACTTTTCAAAAAGCAGATGATTCATCGAATTATAAAGGTATGGATTGTTTCACCAGTCTTGTCTCTTGTTATTTCCTACTGTCTTGTACAACTATTTGTTAAAAATGATTTCTACAATGTCATTGTGCTGTCGAGTGTATGTATCGCCACATTAGGCATCTTAAGCCTCGTGAAATCAATCAAAGAAGATAATCGCTCTATATATGAGGACGGAGGCGGCATTTGATATATGCAAATCCGTTTCTATTAAATATAAATAATAATATAACTAGATGTTAAATTAGGAAGGATAGGTGCAAAGATTATGGCATTAAGCAAACCTCATGGAGGAACACTAATTAATTTATGGGAACCAAATTATGATGTGAGCGGCATTACACAAGAGCTTGAAATTGATGGCGTTGCGCTAAGTGATTTAGAATTAATCGGAAATGGAGCTTTCAGCCCACTAACTGGGTTTTTGACACAGAAAGACTATGAATCTGTTGTAGAGAACATGAGGCTTGCTTCAGGGCAAATTTGGAGTATTCCAATTACACTTCCTGTATCACAAGAGCAAGCAGACAAATTAGAAGTGAATGACATAGTGAAGCTTGTACATGACGGTGATGTGTATGGTGTGCTTACTGTTGAAGATAAATTTAAACCAAATAAAGAAAAAGAAGCAGAAGCTGTTTACCGCACTGCAGATTTGGCTCATCCTGGAGTAAAGAAGGTTTTTGAAAGAGGAAATGTGTATATTGGTGGTTCTATTAAACTGCTGAAAAAATTAAAAAGAACTAAATTTGAAAGTTTCTACCTAGATCCTAAAGATACTAGAGAAGTGTTCCAAGAGAAGGGCTGGAAGACTGTTGTCGGTTTCCAAACTAGAAACCCTGTGCACCGTGCTCATGAATATATTCAGAAGACGGCTTTAGAAACAGTGGATGGATTATTCTTGAACCCGCTTGTTGGTGAAACAAAATCAGATGACATTCCTGCAGATGTACGAATGGAAAGCTACCAAGTACTATTGAAAAACTATTACCCAGAAGACCGTGTATATCTTGCTGTTTTCCCTGCTGCAATGCGTTATGCTGGACCGAGAGAAGCAGTATTCCATGCACTTGTAAGGAAAAACTACGGCTGCACACACTTTATTGTGGGACGAGATCATGCAGGTGTGGGCAATTATTATGGCACATATGATGCGCAAAGGATTTTTGATCAATTTGAATCAGAAGAACTTGGTATTAATCTGTTGTTCTTTGAACACAGCTTCTATTGCAAAAAGTGTGAAAACATGGCGTCTACAAAAACTTGCCCTCATGACAAGGAATATCATGAAATCTTATCTGGAACAAAGGTGCGCGAGCTTCTAAGAAATGGTGAAATTCCGCCAAGCACGTTCAGCCGCAAAGAAGTAGTGGAAGTGCTGATAAAAGGCTTGAAAAACCAAGAGATCCATTCATAATACAGGGGGAAAAGTAAATGAGCGGCAAAAGTACAAATATCACATGGCATGAACAAACTGTTTCAAAAGAACGCAGAAGAGAGAAAAATAAACATCACAGCTATGTATTGTGGTTTACTGGTCTTTCCGGTTCAGGGAAATCATCTGTAGCTAACGCAGTTGCAGAGAGGCTGTTCCAAGATGATACGCTCACATATGTGCTGGATGGTGATAATATCCGTTTCGGAATCAATAAAGATCTTGGCTTCTCTGAAGAAGACAGGAAGGAAAACATTCGCAGAATTGGCGAAGTCAGCAAGCTGTTTGTAGACAGTGGGCAAGTGGTGCTGACTGCCTTTATCTCTCCGTTCCGCAATGATCGAGAAGGAGTCAGAGAATTGCTGGAGGGCAATGAGTTTGTTGAAGTATATGTGAAATGTTCATTGGAAGCTTGTGAAGCTAGAGATCCTAAAGGTCTTTATGAGAAGGCAAGGCAAGGAATCATCAAGGACTTCACAGGAATCAGCTCTCCTTATGAAGAGCCGGTTAATCCGGAGATTGTGATTGACTCGGAAAAAAATTCCATTGAAGAATGTGTGGAGCAAATTGTTCAATTTTTGAAAGAAAAAGGCTATTATAGAAATATATAAATATAGAAAGAAAGGAATTATAGTGTCTCTAGTTTTGAGAGAATCCTATAATTCCTTTCTGTTAATATGCCAAAGCTTAGGATTATGCAGCAACAGAGGAAGGTGAAAGATGTGGGGAAAGTTTATTTGGTAGGAGCAGGGCCTGGAGATCCTGATTTAATTACTGTTAAAGGGCTGAATTGCATTAAAAATGCTGATGTTATCGTATATGACCGACTTGTTAACAAAGAGCTGCTGCATTACGCAAAGCCGAAGGCAGAATTGGTATATTGCGGAAAGCTGCCGCATCATCATGTAATGAAACAGGAATTGATTAATCAGACGCTCGTCAAGCATGCTAAAAGAGGAAAGATAGTGACAAGATTAAAAGGGGGAGACCCTTTTGTATTTGGCAGGGGCGGAGAAGAAGCAGAAGAATTGGCTAAAAATCAGATTCCGTTTGAAATTGTGCCAGGCATCACTGCGGGTATTGCTGCACCGAGCTATGCAGGAATCCCCGTTACACACAGAGATTATGGTTCATCCTTTGCTTTTGTAACAGGACATATGAAGAATGGGGAAGAAGACAGCATCAAGTGGGAGGCATTATGCCATATAGATACACTTGCCATCTATATGGGAGTTAAAAACTTACCGAATATCAGGGAGAAGCTGCTTTCCTATCAAAAAAGCGGGGATACTCCTGTTGCCTTGATTAATTGGGGAACTACGAGCAGCCAGCGAACGATTGTAACAACATTAGATAAAGCTGTAGAGGATGCGCAAAACGGGCAGATTGAAAATCCGTGCATGATTATTATCGGTGAGGTTGTCCGCATGCGTGAAAAAATTAAATGGTTTGAAAACTCATTTGAAGATCCATTGGCGAAAGAAGTGGTTTTATAATGAAAGCAGTTTTGTATATATGCCATGGCAGCAGGGTAAAGGAAGCGAGTGACCAGGCAATATCCTTTGTAAAGGAATGCATGAAAGAGAATGATTACCCCATTCAGGAGTATTGCTTTTTAGAGCTCTCAGAGCCAAGCATTGAGGAAGGCTTTAAGACATGTGTAGCAAAAGGCGCAACAACGATAATAGCTGTTCCTGTCTTGTTGCTGACAGCAGCTCATGCAAAGATTGATATTCCTGAAGTCCTCGACGAACTCGTTAAAGCATATCCAGACGTAGCATTACATTATGGACGCCCGATTGGTGTACATGAGAAGATGGCAGAGATTGTCATAGCTAAAATTAAACAGTCTGAATTGTATGTTAAAAACAAGTCACTTGTTCTGCTTGTTGGCAGGGGCAGTAGTGATCCGGATGTAAAGCGGGATTTACGGGAAATTAGTGACTTGGTAGAGCGGTCGCTGGACGGTGTTAAAGTGGAGGACTGTTATTTGACAGCAGCATCTCCTAGCTTTGAAGCTGCCCTTCAGGCTGCAAGCAACTCTCAGTACGAAAATATCATCGTCATTCCATATTTGCTGTTTACAGGTATACTGATGAACACGATGCGCAAGACAATCAACGGATTATCAAATTCAAATAAAAACTATGAGCTTTGCAACTACTTAGGATACCAGCCTGCTATTGCTAGTATTCTGAAGGATCGAATTGATGAAGCAGCTGGGGCTAAACTGTATGTTCCCATTAATGGTTAATATGCAGAATAAGAAATGTATCGTTGCAGGTGGAGGCAAGGTTGCCTTAAGGAAAGTAAAAGCACTAATTGCAGAAGGTGCAAACATTACAGTTATTAGTCCTGTACTATGTCCTGAGCTTGAGGAGCTCGAGCAAGCGGGAGCAATCGCTGCAGTTAGAAAAAAAGCAGCAGAAAGTGATTGTAAGGATGCTTTTTTTGTAGTTACAGCAACGAATGACGATAAAGCAAACCAAAGATTAGCGAACAGGCTGAAGCACCGTATGCTAGTTAATAATGCTAGCTCTGCTGATAATGGAAACTGTCATATACCGGCAAGTTTGCAAAGAGGCAGGCTTATCTTAAGTGTGTCGACAATGGGTGCAAGCCCAATCCTCGCAAGAAAAATCAAGGATGAATGGGCACAGGAATACCCTGATGGTTTGGAGGATTATTTCGATTTTTTATTTAATGCCCGGGAAATGATTAAAAGAGCTAATCTAAATTCTGTTGATAAGAAGGGCTTGTTAGAGGAGATAACGGACAATAAATACAAGCAATCTCCACAATTGAGAGATGATTTTTATAAGCTGCTCCAAAACTTCTAACGAGGAATGTTAGAGGTTTTTTTGTGAGAAAAAATGCCTGCTGATCTTTCCAGACAGCAGGCATTCGTCTTAATTTTTTGTTTTTACATATTCCATCACATACCGAACGTACTTGTCGTCCTTACACATCCAGGCTCCGTGATTTCTCTTTAAAAAGTTTTCTCCTTCTTGGAAGGAAGAAAAAGTTTCAGGCAGCTTTGTTTTCTTTTTGTTGATAACCCATTGCTGCTTGCCAGTCGGATATAGATAAAATATATCATCATGTTTATTCTCATAAAGTGTGCCTAATGGAGAATTCTTCTTATTATATTCATTCTTTTTAGGATCTTCCCTTAATGCTTCAAGCGGGAATGTATCTGTTACGAAGTTTTTATATGCTTCACTCGTCATTGTGCAGCCAGACGCTTTCACATGTCCGCCTCCACCATATGTACCGGCAACTTTGGAGACATCGACGTGGTCATGAATGGTTCGGAAACCGACCCTCTTGCCGCCAATATTAAGGATTGCTATATAATCGAGATGCGGGTATTCTTTGCCTAGCTCATTGCCTAGTTCTGAGTGATATGATTCGGCATAAACAACACCTGCATAAAGACCGTCGATTTGTGTTTGAACAAGCTCCCGCCGTTTGCGGCGAATATATCGTTCAATTTTTTTCTCTTCCAAATCAAGAATTTGCTGCTCTACTTCATCAAAGAAGAAGTGGTTGTTATTCTCAAGACGCGCAACCATTTTTTCTACAAATTCGTCAAATGATATTAAATAGAAAAGTGCATTCAGCTTTTGGGCATCAAAGTTTTCATTCTTTTCCCAATCCCATGTATCGTACTGTCTGACAAGCTCTACAAACTCAAGCACACTGTCAGAGGGAGTGAGATGCCCGTTTTTAACAAGGTACTCATATAATAATGAAGTAGCACAGGTGGAAATTCCTTCTTCATCTTCTACTACTACATGTCCCCATTCAAAATCATTTAAATGTAAGGCTGTTTTATGATGATCTATCAGTTGGACCTTGCCGCCCTTCTTATAGTAATCATCCAGCCTGATAGCATTCTCTTCACTTACAGAAAGGTCTGTAACGATAAGGAATGTATCCTCAGGCTTTTGGTCAAGGAATCTTTCTACCTCAAGATTCAGGCTGGAAACAGAATTATAGCGGATTTCCACATCTTCTCCAAAGGCAAGCTTTGCGATGATTCCACAGCCGACCCCATCAAGGTCATTATGCGACAATAATTTATACATTTTTTTCACCCCTGCCCAATAGTATAATCTAATATGGAAAAAATAGAACATGTTTCTTTTGAAAAGGACATATAAACGAGAAAGACCTAAGGTAATATGTACTTAGGTCTGACTCTTATGGACTTATTCAAAAGCAACAAAAACCTGGTAGCTGCCTATACGCAATTCAGTCATGCTTTCTGACACTGTGTAACGAATGCTATTTAAAAGGACACCTTTATTAATCAGATTCTCATACTCCTGTGCCAAGGAAATAAATTCTTTTGATCCGCCAAGCTTCAAAGTAATCCGCTGCTCGACAGGCAAATTCTTTTGTTTTCTCAAGTCTTGAACAGAGCGGATAAAATCCCTTACTAATCCTTCTTTTGCTAATTCGTCTGTGATGCTAGTATCTATTATAACAGTAAAGTTCCTGTTTGACGCCTCGCTGTAGCCTGACATAGATGCAGTTTTCTGGACAAGCACATCCTCTTTAAAGAGTTCAACCTGCTGTTCGTCTGCTGTGATGGTTAACTTTCCATCGTAAAGAAACTGTTCTATCTCTTCTTTTGTGAGATGGCCGAGAGCTTTATGAACGGGATTTGCCTTTTTACCGAGACGCTTGCCGGCATTTTTGAAGTCGAGCTTGAGGCTGTATTGTACATAGCCTTTACTTGACTCAGTCCAGTCTACCGTTTTTACATTCAGCTCACTTTTAATGATTTGGCTGAAAGATTGCAATGCCGAAGGCGGAGTGTCATTTGAGACTATAGCCATCATGGCAAGCGGCTGTTTCGTCTTGATTTGGCTTTGATGCCGTATGTTTCTTCCCAGTTCCACAATTTCTCTTACACCGCTCATTTTCTTTTCAAGCTCTATGTTGATGTTCGCTTCTTCACCAGCTGGGAAATCTTCTAAATGAACGCTTTTTCCAGTCAGCTTATAATGAATATCTTCAGCAGTAAAAGGTGTGAACGGTGCGAGCAGCTTAGAGATATGAACAAGCAGGCTGTAAAGAGTATGGTAAGCACAAGCTTTATCCTCAGACATGCCTTCACTCCAAAACCGTTCTCTGTTTCTTCTGATATACCAATTACTTACGTCTTCTAAAAGAGTGCCAATATGTCTTGCTGCATTTGTCAGCTGGAAGCTTTCCATTTCTTTGCGGACTTGCGAGACAGTTGAAGCAAGCCGGGAAAGAGCCCATTTATCCATCAAGGTTAAGGAAAGACTAGCTGGCGTTGAATTCGGATCAAATCCATCGATATCAGCATACATTTTGTAGAAATGATGAAGACTTGTTAGAGTATCGACTAGCTTTGACTTAGCTTCCTGTACATTTTTGACAGAAAATCGCTTCTGGTTCCAAGGTGCGCTGTCCTCTATCAATGCCCATCTTAGCGAATCGGCGCCAAACTTGTGGATCAGCTCTACTGGGTCAAGGGCGTTGCCTTTGCTTTTTGACATTTTTTGTCCTGCCTCATCAAGAACGTGGCCAGTCGCCAGTACATTCTTATACGGCAGCTCGCCTTTATAAAGAGTGGAGACAGCCAATAAGGAGTAGAACCAGCCTCTTGTCTGGTCAATTCCCTCAACTATCACATCGGCTGGGAATTGCCTTTGCCATAACTCCTCATTCTCAAAAGGGGTATGATATTGGGCGAATGGCATAGACCCGCTATCGAACCAGACATCGATTACTTCAGGTGTGCGCACCATCATTGTGCTGCAGGAAGGACAAGGGAATGTCACCTCATCGACATATGGTTTATGAAGCTCAAGCTCAGCAAGATTGCTGCCGGTTAATGCTGCTAATTCTGCTATTGATTTGGGAGCCTCCTGATGGTTACAGGAAGGACATTCCCATACATTTAAAGGTGTACCCCAATAGCGGCTCCGGCTTATATTCCAATCTACCATTCCCTCAAGAAATTTCCCGAAACGCCCGTCCTTGATAGTGTCTGGATGCCAGTTTACCTGCTGGTTATTAAGTAGCATTGCCTCCTTGACAGCTGTTGTTCGGATGAACCAGCTCTCTAGTGCATAATAAAGCAGGGAAGAATCACAACGCCAGCAGTGCGGGTAAGAATGTTCGTATCTTTCTTTATGGAACAATAGCCCTTTCTCATGAAGGAGCTTGATGATGTCGACATCACAATCCTTAACGAATCTGCCTGTCAAAGGTGTGACCGCTTCTGTATATTTGCCCTGTTCATCCACGACTTGAACAAAGGAAAGGTTATTTTCTTGTACAAGACGATAATCGTCCTCCCCATATGCTGGAGCAATATGAACAATGCCAGTTCCGCTGTCTGCAGTCACAAAGTCGCCATGAACAACATAATGGCCTTTTGCGACTTTGATAAAGGAGAATGGCGGTTCGTAACTGAGACCGAGCAATGCAGACCCCTTCACTGTCTCTAAGAGGACGCTGTCAGGAGACATTAATGTAGGAGCCAAATCCTTTGCTACGATATATACTTCGTCTCCAGTCTGTATTCGAACGTAGTCTAACTTTTCATTCACTGCAAGAGCAACGTTTGCAGGCAGTGTCCAAGGTGTTGTCGTCCAGCCGAGGATAAACTCATTGTCCTTATTCTTTAGTTTAAACCTTACAGTTGCGCTCAAGTCCTTTACATCTTTATAGCCTTGCGCGACCTCATGAGAGCTTAATGATGTCTGACAGCTCGGGCAGTAAGGGGAAACTCTGTGACCTTTATAAAGCAGGCCTTTTTCATGGATGGTTCCGAGTATGTGCCATACCGATTCAATATACTCATTGCTCATTGTCATATAAGGGTTCTCCATGTCGACCCAGTATCCTAGTTCCTTTGTAAAGTCTCTCCATTGCTTTTCATAGGAGAAGACGCTCGCCTTGCATTTTTGAATAAATGCCTCTACTCCATATTCTTCAATGGCCTGCTTTCCGGATATGCCAAGCTCTTTTTCCACACCAAGCTCTACAGGCAGACCGTGCGTGTCCCAGCCAGCCTTTCGGATTACCTGCTTGCCTGCCATTGTCTGGTAACGTGCTATGATGTCTTTGATTGTGCGCCCAAGAGCATGGCCAACATGGGGTAAGCCATTTGCAGTAGGCGGTCCCTCGTAGAAAACAAAGGATTCCTGATTTTTTCTTGCCTCAACTGATTTTTCAAAAATATGATTGTGCTCCCAAAGAGCAAGGATTCTTTTTTCTCTTTCTGCTTGTGTTTCTTGCTGGCTATTTTTCATGATAAAATCCTCCTTGGATTTAATAGTTACCAGAAAATACCGGAACATGACAGAGTCGGAGTAAACAAAAAACACTCGTCCCTATAAATAGGGACGAGTGTATATACCCGCGTTACCACCCAAATTCTGCTGCAAAAAGCAGTCAGCGCTTAGTCAACGTACTATCATACGCGTTCCTTTTTAACGGGGGAAATCCCGTCAAGGCTTACTTTAAATATTCAGCCTTGCATCTCAGAGATGATTTTTCCGTCAGAATCCCTTGCCGGCTTCCACCAGTTCCGGCTCGCTTATAAGTTCATGCATGACGTACTTGTTCTCTTCATCGATTTATAAGTTTCTGGAATGTTTTGTATATAATATCACTTATTATACCTTAATTCAAGGTAATTGATTCTTGATATTTTAGTATATGAGCGGTTTAGGATTTAGTTGCTTGCAAGTAATGAGAAATGGCTAGCAGGGGGAAGATTTTGCTGTAGCTATAATAATCAATATAGAATTGCCCAGGCAAACCTATACCTGTAGGGTAGGTGAGGCTGCGTTCATCCTTCATGCCCTTTAAGAGAAATTCTATCCCTTTTGTTACAGCCTTGCTTTTCCACTCTCCTGCAGCAATTAACGCGTCAAGTGCCCATGCTGTCTGGGAATCTGTACTAAAGGGAAGAGGGATATAATGGCGCTTTTCGCAGCTATGACAAGATTCACCCCAACCTCCATCCTCTCTTTGAATAGTTTTCAGCCATTTGATGCCTTTCTTTATGCTCTGGTCGCTTGCTGCTGTTCCGGTTGCCCTTAAACCAGTGATAGCAGCCCATGTTCCATATATATAACAGACACCCCAGCGGCCATACCAAGAACCATCTTTTTCTTGATTGTCTATTAGCCATCGCGCAGCTGACTTAATATGAGGGTGTTTCTGTTGAAGTTTGGCAAAACGACCTAAATATTCAAGTACTCTGCCCGTCAAATCTGGTGTAGACGGGTCAACAGCAGCGTCCTTTGCATTCTCAATAGGAACATGCTGAAGAATCTCCCAATCAGTGTTTTTTTCAAATGCACCCCAGCCTCCATCGCTGTTTTGCATGGAAAGGAGATAGTTAGTTCCGCGCTGCCAAGAGCTATGAACGTTCGTATTTAGAAGAGCTGTTCTAGTTAAAGCTCGCAAAGCGGCCGATGTATCGTCATTGTCTGGATTGTTTGTATTAATATCTGAAAAGCCCCAGCCTCCAGGCGTTGTATCTGGATTATGGACTTTCCAGTCTCCCGCTGCTGTATGCTGTTTTTTAAGGAGATAGTTAATAGACTTCCTAATAACAGGACTGTCAGGCAAGCAGCCTGCTTCTTGGAGACTGTAGCTTGTTAATGCTGTGTCCCAGACGGTGCTTGTTGAGTTTTCCAAGTGGGCGTTTTCTCCTTTTTTGTCAATCAGGGAGGATAATCCTGATATTGCCTTTTTAATAACCGGCGAATCCTTGCGATAGCCAATGGAAAGCAGGCCGTAAATCATAAAAAAAGTTGCACTTGCATAGCTGTAAAGTGTACCATCCTCTTCAAGCCGATCAAGTATATATTTTTCCGCATAATAATATCCGAGCTGATGGAGGTAAGCAGGCCATCTTCCAATTTGTTTTATTTCTTTCCAAACAAATGACAGTGGTGATCTTTCAGCCTCCAAATGAGCAATCGGGTTGAACATTTCCTCGCTTCTTCCGTACAGGTCGCTTAAATCAGGCTTGTTTTTAGTGTGGACGGCAAATTTTTTATTGGATGCAAGCAGCATAGGGATGAAATGAATGCGAGCATAGGCACTGAACTGAAAGAAATTAACAGGCTGGTAGGAAGGCAAAAGTAAAAAGGTCATTGGAACATAAACCATTCGGGACCATGGATACAGTCCGTTGGCAGAGAGCATCCATCTAATCATAAAATGGGCTTTGGAAATCCCTCCGTTTTGAACAATAAAGGACTTTGCCTTTATCATATTGTCGTCTGTCTGCTTAGCGTAACCAGAGTATAAAAGGGCCGTATACGCAATGATTGTCGCAGATAAATGCCCATTCGGTGCATCTATGTATGCTTTCCAATAGCCTTCTTTATGCTGGGAATTTTTTAAGGATGTGGCAAGAAGCTTAATATTATCTTCCTCCGTACTAATTTCCAACGCTCTGCATGTAATGATAAAGAAAGCATCTGTCATTAAACTGCCTTGAAAGCGAAAGCGGAAAGACCCGTCGCTATGCTGTAGCTTTACAAACTCATCAATTCTGTGTTTTTTTTCGTTTTCAATATCTGCTATTTTCAAGTTAATCACCTCAAATCTTGATTATCTATACATAAGGTATGCATCTCATCCCCAGTATCGTGAATACAAAGGCAAAAAGAATAGATGAAAGCAGTTTCTAGACAAAGGAATCGAGGTATAGGAAAAGAAAATACGAAGTTAGAAAGTAGGGAATTGTATGGTACATCATTTAAAGCTTGCAGTAGATGCAAATGCTGCCTTAGGAGAGGGACCGTTTTGGGATCAAAAGGAAAATGTGCTTTATTGGGTTGATATTAATAACAAAAAAATCTGCATGTATAATCCAGCTGACAATGAAAATAAGGAATTAGAGCTTCCTGAGAAGGTCAGTGCTGTCATTCCGGTGAACAGCGGAAAGGGAGCAATAGCTGCTTTGGAAAATGGCTTTCATTATGTCGATCTTACAAACGGTGAGATTCAACCGATTTTTGATCCAGAAGAGCATTTGTCTAATAACAGGTTTAATGATGGAAAATGTGACGCACAAGGTCGATTTTGGGCAGGTACGATGAGCACAAAGGACGAGATGGAGCAAGGCGCGTTATATTGTTTGGATAAGGATGGCACGATTACAAAAAAGCTTGATAAGTTAAGCACATCTAATGGATTGGCTTGGTCATTGGATAACAAGTACCTATACTTGATTGATACCCCTGTGCAAAAGGTATACCGATTCGATTATGAAGTTCATTCAGGCAATATTGACAATAGCGTGGCTATTATTGATTTTTCAAATGAAGAAGGGTTTCCTGATGGTATGACAATAGATGAAGAGGGGATGCTGTGGATTGCTCATTGGGGTGGCGCGCGTGTATCAAGGTGGAATCCTCATAGTGGCGAAAAAATAGATGAAATTAAAGTGCCAGCCCAAAACGTTACCTCCTGTGTATTTGGAGGAGAAGAATTAAATGAGCTTTATATTACAACAGCGCAAGAAGGAATGACTTCAGAGGAGTTGGAAAAATACCCGCTGTCAGGGGCACTTTTCACATGCAAAATGGACATAAAAGGTCTGCCTGGTAATTATTACGGCGGATAATGAAAAAGATTCATGGCAATTGCCATGAATCTTTTTAATGACCTGAAGGATTAGCATCAGGGTTTTGGAAAATGGCCAGCTTATCGACGAGTTTCTTACTGGCCGAATCAAGGCCGCTAATGCTGACTGTATTATTATTTTCTTTAAGTTTAAGGACTACTTTATCAATTGCTCCTACAGCAGAATCATCCCAAACACGAGCTGAAGAGAAATCAATGGAAATTTGCTTGTTCTGCTCAGATGTATCGAATGCTGCAATAAAGCTGTCAACAGAAGCAAAAAATAATTGTCCTTGCACAAAATATTTATACTCATTTTCTGTTTGCTCTTTGTTTATTTTCAGATGAGATATTTTTGCAGCAAAGAACACCGCGCTCAAGATAACACCTGCAATTACTCCTTTTGACAAGTCATGTGTTGCAACGACTATAACTACTGTAACAACCATAACAATTGCGTCTGTTCGAGGAGCTCTTACTACATATTTAAAGGAAGACCAGTCAAATGTACCGATGCAGACCATAATCATAATGCCAACAAGTACAGGCATTGGTATTTGGACAACTAGATCTCCCAGCACAATAATCAAGAACATTAAAAATGCACCAGCAACAAAGGTCGAAAGTCTGCCCCTGCCTCCTGATCTTACGTTGATTCCAGACTGTCCAATCATAGCGCAGCCAGCCATACCGCCAAAAAAGCCAGTGATAAAATTGGCAATTCCTTGTCCTCTAGCTTCTCTGTTCTTATCGCTGTCTGTATCTGTTGCATCATCTAGAATGCTTGCAGTAAGAAGTGATTCTAGTAAACCTACAATCGCCATAGCAATACTGAATGGAAAAATAATAGCTAAAGTTTCAAATGAAAATGGTACATCGGGAATCAAGAAGGACGGCAAGGTTTGCGTAATATTTCCTAAATCGCCAACTGTTTCAACATGGATATGACCAAAAATTGCTACTGCTGTCAAAACGATGATTGCAATTAACGGTGCCGGCACTGCCTTGACATATCGAGGCAATATATAAACGATTAATAATGTTATGCCGACAAAAAGATAAGTCATATTAGAGATCCCAATAAAATGAGGAACTTGTGCCATAAAAATTAGGATGGCAAGGGAATTAACAAATCCAATCATAACCGCTCTCGGAATGAATTTCATCAGCTTAGCAATTTTAAATACTCCAAAAAGCACCTGAAATACTCCTGTCAAAATAGTTGCAGCAAAGAGGTACTGCAGACCGTAATCCCTTACTAGCGGTCCCATCAGCAATGCCATTGCCCCTGTTGCTGCGGAAATCATCGCAGGTCTACCGCCTGCAAAGGAGATGATGATTGCAATACAGAAGGAAGCATACAACCCTACCATCGGGTCGACTCCTGCAATAATCGAGAAAGCGATTGCCTCAGGAATAAGGGCCAACGCAACGACGATGCCTGAAAGAATATCAGCTCGTACATTGAAGAACCACTCTCGTTTTATTTTTTCTATCAAAATGTTCACCTCAATTTTTTATCGCAGTAGTTCAATAAGGAGAAGTGTAACAGAATTATTCCCAAAAGGGAATATATATTGGGAAGTTTTTTACAAAACTCATTTTCCTATCTATAATGGTTAGTAGCAGAAATGACAAGGGAGCGAAAAAGATGATAATAGGTTATATGAGGCCATCTCAGGAAGATGAAGATTGTCAGCAGCAGGAGCAAATGCTTAAGGACATCTGCGGTAGTATAGTCCGGGAGGAGCATTCATCTGCTAAAAAAAGAGCGGTGCTTACTCAGATGCTGGAGCAAATAAATGAAGGGGACAAGATTGTTGTATCCAGATTATTTACGCTAGCTGATTCTAGCAGGCATCTATTTGAGCTGCTGGAAATACTAGAACAAAAAGGTGTCTACCTGCAAGCAATATATGAGGAAATTGACACAGAAGCAAAGAAGGAATACTCCCTAAGGAAAATGGTCGGCTATTTAGTGGAATTTCAAAATGAAATTATCAGTGAACGGACAAAAAAAGGAATGGAATATGCAAAACAAAAAGGCATCTCCACAGGACGGCCAAGAAAAGCAGATGAAAATGTAAAAAAGGCCATAAAAATGTATCAAAGCAAAAAATATAGTCTAAAGGAAATAAAAGAATCTACAGGCATAAGTAAATCAACTCTATACCGCTATCTAGAAAATTAGTGCGAAGAAGGGAGCTTGATGTATGAGGAAAGTGGAAGTGTGCCCATACAGCAATGAGTGGCGTGTTTTATTTGAAACAGAGAAAAAACTTCTTCAGCATATATTTGAAGCAGAGTTGCTGGAAATCCACCATATAGGGAGCACAAGCATACGAGGTATGAAGGCTAAACCAATCATTGACATTATGCCCATTGTAATAAATATACATAATATTGACAGCTATAATGGGAAAATGATTGAAATCGGCTATGAAGCAAAGGGAGAAAACGGAATTTCTGGCAGGCGATATTTTCAAAAAGGCGGCGATGAAAGGACACATCATGTTCATATTTATGAAGCTGGCAGTCCAGAGATTTTCCGTCATCTAGCATTTAGGGATTTTTTGCGTGCTAACAAGGAGGAAGCCGAGAAGTACGGTGATTTAAAAGAAAAACTCTCCCAAAAATATCCTGCTGATATACAGGCATATATAAACGGCAAACATGATGCTGCAGCATCTTTGGAACAAAAGGCTTTAAAATGGGCAAACCTCAGAAAATCAAACCTCCATTTCCAGTAACAATTTTATTCGTTAGGCACAAATTCCTCACAAGTATTTATCTGACAATTGCTGATAAAAACAAATAAAAAGGAGAATATAAGGAATATCAACATTCGTGGGAGGACCATCATGCCAGAACAGAATATTGAGCTTACTTCAACAGAGATTGCTTCGTTATGGACTTCTTATATGAATAACACCATGTCCAAGTGTGTGCTTAGCCATATGAGTAACTCCATAACCGATCAAACGATTGCAGATGCGATAGACAAAGCACTTGTTATCTCTGTCAAGGAGGTAGAGAAGCTTGAACAAATCTTTCAGGAAGAAAATTTTGCACAGCCGTATGGGTTTACAGACAAAGATGTGAATTTAGCAGCTCCTGCTTTGTTTACGGACACTTTCTCCCTTCAATATATTAATCATATGGCAAAAGCAGGTATGCTTGCATACAGCGGATTCACTGCAATGAGTTTTCGGGAAGATATCATCCAGCACTTTACAACAACCTTAAGCGAAACTGCCAAGCTTTATAACCAAACGAATAATGCATTAAAGGAAAAAGGGATGCTGGTTCGCTCACCTTACATAATCCCGCCTTCAGAAAATGATTATATTGACAGTAACAGCTACTTAAGCGGTTTGAATCTTTTTCATAAAAAACGCCCTTTGAATGCCATTGAGATTTCACATTTGTTTCTGAATACCCAAACGAATAATATCGGTTATAAAATCAGCCTTGCATTCGGACAAACATCTAATGACAAAGATGTTCAGGATTATATGATGCGAGGAAAGGATATCTCGCAAAAACATGTGAAAATCTTTGCTGATACGTTAATTGAGGGGAATATACAGAGTCCTATGTCTTCCGATATTGGGATTACGGAGTCCACAAACAAGACATTTTCTGATAAGTTAATGATGTTTCATATGTCTCTACTAAGTGCTTCTGGAATCGGTAACTATGCAGCAGCAGCTGGCGCCAGCCAAAGGAGCGATCTTGCCGTTAATTATGAGCGGCTTTCCTTTGAAATAGCACAGTATGCAAAAGCAGGAGCTAATATCATGATTAAAAACGCTTGGCTGGAGCAGCCTCCAGCAACAGCTGATCGTGAAAACCTCATTAAAAACAAAAAATCAGAACAGAGATGAAGGATAGAAGACAGAGCTATACAAAAAGCTCTGTCTTTTATCATATTAAGGCGCAGGTTTCTTTAAATTTTTTTGAATAATGTGAGCGCTTTCTTCTAATATGTACATAACCGGCATCTGGGATGTAATATTCGAATCCCCGAGAAATACTTCTGTCACATAATAGGCAATATTTATATCTGATATCCTGGCAAGCTGGCAGTTTTTACTATTAGTAATACTGACAATATTGGAACCTTCTACTTTCAGTTGATTTGCCAAGTTAAGAGTGAAGTCAGTTTCCCCAGAAACGGAAAGAATAATGGATGTACTGTTTTTTAAATCCTTGCTGTTTATTGGATAAAATGGATCTTTAATAAAGGAGGAGAATTTTCCAAGACTGGAAAAATACCTTGCACCATATTCGGCTAAAATGCCTGAACTTCCTGTACCTACAAAAATAATCTTATCAGTCCGCAACACGAGTTCTGCCATTTTTTGAATATCGGACTCAAGATTTCCTTTTAGCGTTCGTTCTAAAAACTCGGAGAGATAGTATTGAGTAGACTTCAGATTTTCTTGTTCATTTCTGTCCAAATATAGCTTGAGCTTTACTTTAAATTCTGAGAAGCCATCACAGTTAAGCTTCCTGCAGAAACGCAAGATGCTGGAAGTGGATACATGGGTTTGATCGGACAGCTCTCTAATCCGCATATAAATGACTTTATCGCTGTTTTTCGTAATGAAGTTATAAAGAATCATTTCCAATTCATTGAATGTATGGACCATTTCTTTTGTAAACAGGTTAATCTCCTCCTAATAGGATCTGTTTTTATTCCAGCAATGATTTCAATCCACAATATAAATATAAAACAACATGTGCCATAATTGAAACAATTTCCACAAATTGAAACAAAAATCTAAGTATCTAAATTATATTGATTAATAAATGAAAGCGTATACAATACAATTTAAGGAGGAGTTAACAAAACCTAGATAGGTTAAAGAAAAAATATCTGGAGGGGTTCATAATGAAAAAACTGTTATTAGTTTGTGCAGCAGGGATGTCTACAAGTCTCTTAGTCAATAAAATGAAGGATGCAGCAGAGGAAAAAGGGGTAAGTATCGAGATATTTGCATTGCCTGTTTCAGAATGCCAAAGCGTAGCAGATCAGGTTGATGTGGTGCTGCTTGGCCCGCAGGTAAGATACCAGAAACCGCAGGTGGAATCCATTATCGCAGGCAGAGTTCCCGTCGAGGTAATTGACATGCGAGCATATGGAACGATGAATGGGAAAGCCGTTTTAGAAAGAGCACTTGAGCTGCTGTAATCAGCAGCTTACAAAGAGAAAAAGATCAGGCAAGACCTCCTGTACAGCATGAATTTACACCCATTGCCTAATCAAACAAATTCTTCATCTAAAGGGTGGAAGAATTATATATTAATAGGGGGAGTAACTTATGGGTTTTATGGCTAATTTTGAAAAATTTGCTGAGAAGGCTTTGGTGCCAGTTGCCTCTAAACTGAACTCACAGCGACATATTGTAGCAATTCGCGATGCATTCATTTTATCATTTCCGATTACGTTAGCTGGTTCACTTATCGTTTTGCTCAATTTCGCTGTATTGGCGCCAGATGGGTTTATTGCAAAAATACTGTTTCTTCACAAGCTGTTCCCTGGCTTAGCAGATTTACAAGCAGTCTTTTCCCCTGTCCTAAATGGATCGACGAATATTCTTTCTATGTTTATCGTCTTTCTAGTGGCAAGGAATATGGCAATTTCGCTTAAAGCAGATGAACTGCTGAGCGGCTTGACGGCATTATCTACATTCTTTATTATTTATCCGCCATATACGGCTGTTGAAGGAACTAACTTCCTGACTACACAGTGGGTAGGGGCCCAAGGTCTTTTCGTTGCCATTATAGTTGGTTTGATTGTCGGTGAGTTTTTCAGTGTGCTTTCCAAGTCAAAGAAATTGCAGATTAATATGCCAGCATCTGTCCCGCCTGCTGTTGCCAGGTCCTTTAAGGTGCTGTTCCCGATCATTATTATTACTGTAGTGTTCGCAGTTGGGAACGCTATCATCAATGCCTTTTATCCGAAAGGCCTGCATGAGTTCATTTATGCAGTAATTCAAACACCGCTAAAGCATTTGGGCACTAATATTTTCTCACTTGTTATTTTGGCAATTGTCTCTAACCTTTTATGGGTATTTGGGATTCATGGTCCAAACACGATTGCTGCTATTCGTGAGGCTATGTTTGCAGAAGCAGGTCTAGAGAACTTGAACTATGTGGCAGAACATGGTTCGGCATGGGGAGCACCATATCCTGTTACTTGGGCAATAAATGATGCCTTTGCTAACTATGGTGGTTCAGGGATGACATTAGGTTTATTGATTGCGATATTTATCGTCGCTAAACGGAAGGATTACCGAGATATCGGCAAGCTATCGATTGCTCCAGGATTATTCAATATTAATGAACCTGTCATTTTCGGTTTACCGGTCGTGTTAAACCCGATTTTGATTTTGCCATTCATATTGGTTCCTGCCGTGAACATTATCATAGGCTATGCTGCTATTGTGACTGGCTTAATTCCGCCAATTGCGTACTCTGTGCCATGGACGACTCCAGGTCCGCTGATCGCATTCTTAGGCACAGGAGGAAACTGGCTTGCATTAGTTATCGGCTTTGTTTGCCTGGCTGTCTCAACACTTATTTATATTCCATTTGTAATGGCAGCAAACAAAGCAGCTGCTGATAACAATGTCTCTAGCGATTCGGAGAAGTCCGCGTAAGAAAATGAACGAATATACAATTGAGTTCTACTGTGGGCAGATTAAATTTATAAAGGATTTTTTTGAGGGCTACCAAGACAGCAGGGTGTCCACATATGTGGAGCAATCAAGCAGAATAAAGGCTGACGTCAAGGTGCATACATTGCTGCCAATCCATGAAACAAAGAAGCATTTAGAGAATGTTTTTAAGCAGTCCAAATATGGATGCGCCCTCCATTTTACAGTTAAGGCAATAGATGAACCCTTTTAATAAATAAGCAAAGAAACCTCTATTTATAATAGAGGTTTCTTTTTTTATAACAATATTTGCTTCATTAAACAACTAAAGGCACAGAGTGTCTCTGAAGCTTTATCAAATCGGCAGGACCGTAGAGGATTTTATTTCTCTTAGGGCAAGGCTGGTATTTATTTTGGAGATGCCAAGTTTATTCAGCTTCTTGATAAAGCTCTCTAATCCACCTGTATCTTTATTGGCAACCTTCAACAAATAGTCGTACTCTCCTGTTAAACAATGACATTCCAATATTTCCTCCATACTGCTTAACACACCTTCAAGCTCTGCAATAGCTTCCTCTTGGTGGATATTAGTCGAAATGAAAATATAGCATAACAAATCAAACCCTAATTTTTTATGATTCAAGATTGCCACATGCCTCTCGATAAATCCCTCCTTTTCAAGTCGCTTAATGCGGGCATGTGTGGCTGGAGGAGATAAATTAACGAGTTTAGCAAGCTCGGCGTTGGAAATAGCGGCGTTTTTTTGCAATAAATCTAATAAAGTAATATCAACCGAATCAAGCACTTTATGAACAATGGATTCCATAAATGTAACCTGCCTTTCTTTTATTCTGATTCTGCTGCAAAAATCAGTACACTTCTTTATAAAATTCGGTAAAATCACAAAATAAATATGAAAGTTTTGTATTTATTGCATTATACAGAATTTTATATCGTTTTAAAAGGTACGGTGATACGATATTAACAAGAAATTTCTAACTTTGTGCTTGAAGGAGTTGTTTGTATGCCGTATGTGTTTCTGTTGATCACAAGCTTTTTATTTGGAGGGAATTTTGTTTTAGGCAAATTTCTTGTTGGGCATGCTTCGCCTGCAACACTGACAAGCTTAAGGTGGGCGCTTGCTGTTATCTGTCTGTTGCCGATTATTTGGAAACGAGAACAAAGATTGATTCCGCCAAAAGCTGCATTGCTGCCTTTATTCCTTATGGGTCTGACAGGAGTAGCTGCTTTTAATCTATTGCAATTTCAGGCATTAGAATATACTTCAGCCAGCAATGTAGGTTTAATCTCAACATTAAATACAATATCCATTGCGCTGTTTTCCTTTCTTTTATTGAAGGAAAAAATCAATAGCTGGCAAATGGCTGCCATGCTTTTGTCCTTCTCTGGAGTTCTTGTTGTACTAACAGAGGGTTCTTTAAGTCAGTTATTAGATTTACGCTTTAACAAAGGAGATTTATATATGATGGGAGCGGTATGCATTTGGGGGCTTTACTCTGTGTGCAGCAGGTGGGCAATGCAAAAAACATCACCGCTGATGGCCACCTTTTTTTCTGGAGCAATCGGTGTTGTTCTGCTCTTGCCATTTAATGCAGCTGATTTTTCAATCACAGAATTCAATGTTTCCTTCATGGTATCCATCCTTTATACCGGTGTTGTTTCAACAGTCATTTGTATGGTGCTTTGGAATATCGGCGTACAAAAACTCGGTGCTACAGAAGCAGGGCTGTTCCTTAATTTCAACCCAATCTTTACGGCTGTGCTGGCGTCTGTATTTTTGCATGAGAAATGGAGCTGGATGCAGGTTATAGGAAGCCTTGTCGTTATCCTGGGCTGTATTCTTTTTACGAAGCTTAAAAAGCCTCCACAGCTTACTTTAAAAAAGAGTGCGATAGTAATTAATGAAGAGAAATCGACAAATTTCGTCCATGGAAAAAAGTAGCCCTTTCTATTTTAGTTGAAATTTACTATAATAATAAGTACACATAAGCAAGAGGGGATTTCATAATTGGAGTCTCCTTTTGTTTGTTCTAAAATTCTTCATAGTGGATTTAGCAAGTGAGCAATGAGTTTTTACTGTTTTCACTTTTATTGTATAGTTAAATATATGTTAATAAATTTGTATAGAACAGGATGTTGAAATAATGAGCGAAAAACCATATAGAGTACTTCTTTACTATAAATATGCAACTATTGAGAACCCAGAAGAATTCACTAGCGAACATTTAGCTTTTTGTAAGGAGCTAGGTTTGTTGGGACGTATTCTTGTATCATCAGAAGGAATTAATGGTACGGTATCTGGTACAGTTGAACAGACTGATAAGTATATCGAGGCAATGAGAAAAGACCCTCGTTTTGCAGACACTGTCTTTAAAATAGACGAAGAAGAGGGACATGCTTTCAAGAAAATGCATGTGCGTCATAAAAAAGAATTGGTAAACTTAAGTCTTGAAGATGATGTTAATCCGTTGGAGTTAACTGGAAACCATCTAAAACCAGCTGAGTGGCTGGAACAAATGCAGGATCCTAATGCCGTAATTATTGATGCCCGCAATGACTATGAGTTTGACTTAGGTCATTTCAGAGGAGCAATTAAACCTGAAATTGAAACATTCCGGGAATTACCTCAATGGATTCAAGACAACCGTGAAATGCTAGAAGGAAAGAAAATCCTGACTTATTGCACAGGCGGCGTGCGTTGTGAGAAATTCTCAGGCTGGCTTAAGCGCGAAGGCTTTGATGATGTATCACAGCTTGACGGTGGTATCGTAACATACGGTAAAGATCCAGAGGTGCAAGGTAAGCTTTGGGATGGCCAATGCTATGTATTCGACCAACGAATTAGTGTTCCAGTTAACAGAGTCGAGAATGTAGTAGTAGGTAAAGACTACTTTACTGGTGAACCATGTGAGCGTTATGTGAACTGTGCAAACCCAGAATGCAACAGAAAAATTCTTTGCTCACCTGAAAATGAAGAGAAGTTCATGAAGAGCTGCAGTCATGAGTGCCGTACACATTCAAGAAACCTTTATGTAAAAGCACATGACCTTACACCAGAACAAGTGGAAGCAAGAGTGAAAGAAATTGCTGAGTGGGAAGCAAACCATGCTGGCAATTTAGCTTAATGAAAAGAGGATGTCTTAAGGACATCCTCTTTTTGTATTTTACAATTCGATGCTTTCACCAATCTGAAGGACTTTGCCTTTAATACCGCGGTCTTTTAGCGCCTTTACGAAGGCATCTCCATCTTGTTCGATAGCTGGGAAAGTATTGTAATGGATAGGTATGATTAAATCCGCCTTATACCATTCTGCAGCCAGCACAGCATCTTCAGGTCCCATTGTATAGTGATCGCCAATTGGGAGGAATGCGATATCGATATCATGTCTGTCGCCAATAATCTTCATGTCTCCAAAAAGGCCTGTGTCACCAGCATGAAGAATCGTTTTTCCTTCTGCCTCAATGACGAATCCAGCAGGCATGCCGCCATAAAGAATATTTTTGTTTTCTTCATCAATGATACCAGAGCTGTGAAATGCATGTGTCATCTTCGCTTTGGCAAACTGTAAATCTAATGTGCCGCCAATATTCATTCCGATTGTCTCGGCGCCTTGCCAGGACATGTATGCAGCCAATTCAGGTATAGCAACAATTGGTGCATTATTTGCTTTGGAGATTGGTGCTGCATCTAGAATATGATCTCCATGAGCATGTGTTAATAGCACAGCATCAACCTTAATATCATCCACTTTCACTTTAGCTGCTGGGTTTCCACTGATGAAAGGATCAATAATAAGTGATTTTCCATTTGCTTCAATTACAATAGTTGATTGTCCGTGATAGGTAATCTTCATCATACCATCTCCCTTTTTTTTCTTTCCAATAATGACGCTTTGATTTTCACTACTTAGATTAGAATAGTTTAGCCGATTTTGCCAAGCAATATGCTTGTTAGCAGCTAGACTGTTTTTCTTTTGTCAGGAATATATTATAATAAGCCGTTAATCTGAGGAAATTGATGCACTAAATAATTAACGTATCTGTTTCTTAAGAAAATCATGTTCTTGGCAGATTTGTATGTGAACAAATTTTTTTCTACATAATGGGTAGCTTCTTGTTGGCTGACCAATCGGGTATTCAATGCAAGGCTAAAAGAAATAAAGTGTTTAAACACTATCATTTCAACTCCTGACAAGAATATTTTATAATTAGTGTAGTGGAAAAATTAGAATATAACTATTTTTCAGAATAAGGGGGATTCGGGAAATGGCGGAGAAGGTGGCTTTAAATTACGCATTAATGATTGAACAGGTCAAAAGCAGAGGATACAGCAATGAGGAAATACTTGAGGCTCTAAATAAGGGGAATATTGATTTCTTTCGAGAGTTTGGCAAGGGACTTCCAGATTGGGAAACGCTTTTCTCTTATTTTCATGATAAAAAGGAAAAAGTGGAACAGCTGCTTAGAGGCAATTATGAAATTGCATTTTTAACAAAAGGGACATTAAAAAGATACTTGCTGTTTAAATTTGGTTTGGCTGAGGGCAAAGATTTTAAGGATAAGGGAGAAGTGCTTGGAGTATTTATGCTATCACGTGAAGACTACCAGACTTTATCGAAAAATATAGCAAAAAACTGGATTATCACTAATGTAGAAGAGGATAAGAATAATGTACAATTTACAATTGAATTACAATTTAAACCAGTCCTCTAATAAAATTTTTATAAATAGGTTGTTATTTTTTCAAGAAATCTTTCTTTATTATATAGAGGAGGAAAGATTGATGAAATTCGTTCATGGAAGGATATGTTATAATAAGAAAGTGGCTAATGCGAGTTAGTCCCTTTTTTTACACTAAAAACAGAACATACGTTCCTTTCAGGAGGTGCTAATCATGTGTGAGGAATCTGTTAATGGATTGAAAAGGTTTATAGAAGAGAACAAAGAATTTATGGGAAATACAATTGTACAAGGTTTTTTACGGGAAAAGGGTCATTTTAAGCTGTTTGCCGACGCTGTTTGTTATCCTTCTAAAGAAAACAAAGAAAATTTAGATGAAGCGTTTAAAAAGTATTATTTTACGATCCGGTTCACGTCCTATATCTCCTCTTCCATACATTTTAGCACATTAAATTTTCATAGGAAGCAAAGGCTCTATGCAAACAGATATCCTTTGTTATTGGACGCTGAAACAGAAGATGGTAGGACGCATAAAGACAGAATGGAAGATAGGAATGCAAATTTGGAAGCATATGCAGAAAGGGAGGGAATTCGGGAAAGCATTTCTGAATATATAGCTGATCCTTTACTTTATGATGCAATACAATCACTGTCTGACTCCCAAAAGACCGTTCTCTATTTTGCTTATATTAAGAAGCTCAATGATACAGAGATAGCGGAGGTGATCCAAAAAAGCCAGCAATATGTGTCGAAGTGCCATCAAAAAGCTTTGCAAAGGATATACAGCTATATGGCCCAAAAAAAGGAGGATTATAGACGATGAGTATTGGAGACTTGACGCAATGGATGACAATTGTAAGCAATTACGCATTTCCGGTGAGTGTTTCTATATATCTGTTATTAAGAATTGATAAAAAGCTTGAACGGTTGGGAAAAGAGCTGACAAAAAGGACGGAAGAAGGAAAGGAAAATGGATGATGGCCACATTATATTCATTAGTAAAAGAGTCGAAGATTAACAAGGATGCATTAGAAGAAGTGATAGAGATGTTTGAACCAAAGTTGAACAAAGCAGTCCAATATACTTCCCCTAATGAACAAGATGATCTCTCACAAGAATTGAAAATGCTGTTAATGAAATGCATTCAGCTATATGATTTAGATAATATCCCAGGCTTCTGGGAATTTAGAGACAAAATCAATAAAATCAAATAATAAGATAAAAGGCTCCTTTCGCCAGATGGCAAAGGAGCACTTTTTTTAAAAAAAAAGTATTAATCAGTACCTTGCATTGAACAGTAGATGGTGTTATATTATTAATCAAAGACCAGTACTGTTCATTGTATAGTACTAAAAGAAAGGAGATCTGTAATTGAACGTCCAATTTAAAAAGGGAGTCCTTGAGCTTTGTGTTCTTGTTCTGCTTGATAAACAAGACAGGTACGGATATGAGCTTGTTCAAAAAATTTCTGATCAGATCGAAATATCAGAAGGCTCTGTTTACCCGCTGTTAAGAAGGTTGACGAAAGAAGAATACTTTTCAACCTACCTCCAAGAATCTACAGAAGGCCCTCCAAGAAAATATTACAAGCTTACTGAAAAAGGCAGGGAATATCTCCAAACATTACTTAGTGAATGGCAACAATTCAGAGACGGTGTTGATACTTTAATTAAAGAAGGTGCTAGTGATGAATAAAGATCAATTTATAAAGGAACTGTCTGTGTTACTGAAGGATTTAAATGGTAAGGAAAAACAAGAGATATTGCATGATTACGAGGAGCATTTCCAATTTGGAATCGAAGAAGGCAAAGCAGAGAACGAGATTGCTGCTTCTTTAGGATCACCAAAATTGCTGGCAAAAGAAATACTTGCCAATTACCACCTTGAAAATGCTAAGGGTGCTCAAACAGCTGGAAATGTTATGCGGGCAGTATGGGCGGTGATTGGGTTGAGCTTCTTTAATATCATCATTGTGTTAGGTCCGTTTATTGCGCTTGTTGGTGTTATATTAGCTGGCTGGGCTGTTAGCATTGCCGGCATCAGTACTCCGCTTCTCGTTCTTCTTAACAATCTTTTTGGAAGTTCCTTTGATCTTTTTGAATGGTTTTTATCCTTTGTCTACTGTGGAGCTGGTTTATTGCTATTTGTAGGGATGCAATGGATAACAAAATGGTTTATGCACGGCTTTGTCCGTTATATTTCATTCAATACAGCATTAGTTAAAGGAGGCATCAAGTAATGAACAAACGAAAGTTACTGTGGGCTGGAGCAGTTTTGCTTGTGATTGGACTGATTGGCAGTCTAGCCACCTATAAACAAAGTGCAGAAAAATTTGATTTGAATGAAAGAAAAGTAATAGAAAGCAATAACTTTGAGCATGTGGAAATTTCAGCGGATAACGCTGCAATTGAAATTCATCCAATACAAGAGTCTTCAGCTTATGTTCAGCTATCGGGAACAAAAAGAGGAAATAGAGAATTGAATTATTCAGCAGAAGTTGAAAGCAATAAACTTAAAGTGATATTAAAGGAAAAAGGACATCAGCTTATTCCAATGAGCTTATTTGGGGACAGTGAGCTTAGCTTAGATTTGTACTTGCCGGAGAAACAATATGCCAGCATGATAGCAGATATTAAAAACGGCAGGATAAAAATGACAGATTTGTCTTCAAGAGAAGTTGTGCTCCATACAGCAAACGGCCGTCTGGAATTGGCAAATATAACTGCAGAAACAGTTAAGGCAGACTCTTCTAATGGAAGAATTCAGTTGGATAATGTCTCAGGGGAAATCGATGGAAAAACAATCAATGGAAGAATTGAATTGAACGCAAGCGCATTAAATCAGGATATACAATTACAAACAAACAACGGCGAAATCTCCATAACAGCAGAGAAGGAACCAGAAAATGCTAACATAAGTGCAGAAACAGATAATGGGGATATTGAAATTTTTAAGCAAGCCAATTCTAATGTAATCTTCGGTTATGGTGAGTATAAGATAAGATTAAAAACAAATAATGGAGATATAGAGGTAAATTAAAAGAGTAGCCCTTTTTTCAGGAAAAAAGGGCTTATTTTTTTATGTGATTTTTTATTTAAAAAAGCAGTTGACAAGTAACCGTTTACAGAATTACCTTTATATAGACCAATCGTTATAATTTTTCCTAAGGAGGATATGAGCTTGGGTGAAAAGGGGAACACTCGTGAGTTGATCCTAGAGACTGCCTCTCGCTTATTCCAGATTCAAGGCTATTATGGAACTGGCTTGAATCAGATTATTGCAGAGAGCAATACACCAAAGGGATCACTTTATTACTATTTCCCTAGTGGTAAAGAGGAATTAGCAATAGAGGCAATAAAATATACAGAAAATGTGCTGTTGCAGAAGACAAAGGATATTCTGTTTTCCGTCAACGACGCAATAACAGCATTTCAATTGCATATCAATGAAATCGCTGCTGATTTTGACAAGAAGGAAAGCATACACGGAATGCCAATCGGACTTATAGCGTCAGAAACAGCGTCGACATGTGAGCCAATTAGAAAGACTTGCTTAGTGACTTTCGAGAAATGGCAAGCTGTATATGCAGAAAAGCTTAAGGAAAGCGGATTTTCTGCTGAAGAGGCTGCAGATTTAAGTATACTTATCAATTCTATGATAGAAGGAGCCATCGTCCTGTGCTTAACAAAGCAATCAGGAAAGCCGATGAGAATTGTTGCAGATAAGCTTCCAAAGCTGCTGTCACAAGAATGTTAAGAAAGATGAAAGGGGATTTTTTATGGAAATGAATATGGACGCGGTAAAGGGGAAGGGAATGGAAGGAAGGCAATTTAAGACATTGCCTATCGTAACTTCTTTCTTGATTGCCGGTTTTATAGGTATGTTCAGTGAAACTGCCTTAAATATGGCATTGAATGATTTAATTGTTATTTTTAATATTGAGCCGACAACAGTTCAATGGCTGACAACAGGCTTTTTGCTTACATTGGGTATTTTAGTCCCAATTTCAGGATTATTGCTGCAATGGTTTAAAACTAGACAGCTTTTCTTTGCATCATTAAGTTTCTCTATATTAGGAACACTAATTGCTGCACTTGCACCAACCTTTGAATTTTTATTAGTGGCAAGAATTGTGCAGGCTGTCGGAACAGCGTTGCTGCTGCCGCTAATGTTTAACACGATTTTGCTGATTTTCCCTCCTGAGAAAAGGGGAGGAGCAATGGGAATGATCGGGCTTGTTATTATGTTTGCTCCAGCTACTGGGCCAACAATTTCTGGTTTGATTATTGAAAATCTGACATGGCATTGGATTTTCTGGATTTCCTTGCCGTTTCTAGTATTTGCTTTATTGTTCGGTATTCGTTATATGGAAAATGTCTCAACTGTAACAAAACCGAAAATTGATATAGTATCGATTATCTTGTCTACATTAGGCTTCGGCGGAATTGTATTTGGCTTCAGCAGTGCTGGAGAAGGCGGAGACCATTCAGGCGGCTGGGAAAGCCCAGTTGTAATTGTCTCTCTAATCGTAGGTGTAGTTTCACTTATTCTTTTCTCCATTCGTCAGTTTAAAATGGAACAGCCAATGATTAATCTTCGAGCATTTAAATACCCGATGTTCGTCTTAGGACTTATCTTAGTCTTCATGTCTATGATGCTTATTCTGTCTACGATGCTTCTTCTTCCAATGTATCTGCAAGGCGGTTTAGGTTTAACAAGCTTTACAGCAGGACTACTGTTGTTGCCTGGAGGTTTAATTAACGGATTCCTTTCACCAGTGATGGGAAGATTGTTTGATAAATATGGACCAAAATGGCTCGTCATTCCAGGTCTTGCCCTATGTTCAGTTGTTCTATGGTTCTTTACAGGAATTACAACAACATCAACAGTTGCGCTGATTATCGTGCTGCACAGCTGTTTAATGATTGGTGTATCCATGATTATGATGCCAGCACAAACAAATGGTTTAAACCAGCTGCCACCTCAATTATATCCTGATGGTACAGCGATTATGAACACATTACAGCAAGTTGCAGGAGCGATTGGTACAGCAGTTGGTGTATCTATATTGGCTTCTGGTCAGAAGAACTTCCTGGCAGGGGTAAGCAACCCTATGGACCCTGCTAATATTCCTGCTGCATTAACTTCAGGTGTACAAAGTGCCTTTACTTTTGCACTGATTGTAGCAATAATCGGATTTATTTGCAGTCTCGTAATAAAAAGAGTAAATCCAAAACATTAATCATAAAAAACAGTCTGTATGAAAAATGCAGGCTGTTTTTTTGTGCTTAGAATTTCGAGAATATTGAAGAACTTTGGCGAAATACCGCGCTAGCATCCGTCAACAAATCCTCTAAAGCTGCTATTTTGCTAAGCAGCATCAAAGCAAGAGCATTTTTTCTCCTAAATATTAAAACTGTCTTTACAAAGATTTACCAATATTTAATTTTCCCTAAACGATTACCATACAATCTCATTCTATACTTGACACAAAGGTTCAAAATACACATAAACAGTCTACGAGGTGACAATATATGCGTGAAAAGAGCTTTAATATCTACCACGATTACACCATTGTCGAGGGGGAAAAGTTCTCTGTACCAAAGGAAGCAGAATACTACTTGTATACAAAAAGGTGTTTGGATCTGCTGCTGGCAAGCGTTGGGCTAATTTTAGCAATACCGATTATTGCTGTCTTCGCAATTCTAGTTGTGTTAGAGAGCCCAGGCTCCCCATTTTATATACAGCAGCGCGTTGGAAAAAACGGAAATTACTTTAATTTAATAAAGCTTCGCTCTATGCACAATGATGCCGAAAAGGAAGGCGCTAAATGGGCCGAAGCAAATGACCCGCGTGTTACGAAAGTTGGTCATTTCATGAGAAAAACTAGAATAGACGAGCTTCCTCAGCTGTTATCTGTTTTAAAAGGAGATATGTCTATTGTTGGTCCGCGTCCGGAAAGACCAGTCTTTACTGCACAGTTTGACAGTGAAATTCCTGGTTTTGCGAAAAGGCTAGCAGTAAGACCTGGTTTGACTGGACTTGCTCAGGTAAGCGGAGGATATGAAATTACTCCTCGTGAAAAACTTCAGTATGATCTTGAGTACATTTCAAATTTGACGTTTAAGCTTGAACTGAAGATTATGCTGAAAACAGTAAAGGTATTGGTTACAGGTGAAGGCGCGCGCTAATTGACCGTATCTAAAGAGTTAAGCATAGGAATGAGCAGATTTTAACATTGCCATAGTTTTAAGCGAAGTTGGACCAACAGTCCCAGCTTAAAGCATTGTGTCTGCTGTTCCTGCTTTTTAGTATGTTTCTAATGCTAGTTTTTGCCTACCAGGTTTTTTGAGCTGGATTCAGATGAAAGTGTAGTGATTATGAGTCTAATGCTCGTTAATATACTTTATTTCCAGTTAGCTAAATAAATGTAAAAGGAAGAGAAGCATGAAGATTCTGTGGATTACGAGTGTATATCCGAGTAAAGAACAGCCTGGCAATGGGGTATTCCATGAAACACAGGTTCAAGCTTTGAAAAAACGAGGGTTAGAGATAACGGTAATCTGCCCAACACCGCAAAACCCTGCCGTTTTAAGAGCGCTAAAGAAAACATATAAGCGCAAAACTTTGCCGTTTTATGAAGTACGAGAGGGAGTGAAGGTTTATAGGCCGATTTATAGAGCACTTCCAGGGCAGCTCAGATGGGCACAGCCGGACAAGAGAATTGCTAAGGCAATTCTAAAGACGATCCAAGTCAAAAGTCTGCAATTTGATATGATCCATGCACATTTTGCGATGCCGTCAGGAGGCGCTGCTCATATTATTTCAAAAGAGCTGCAGAAACCATGGCTTTTAACACTGCATGGAAGTGATGTGCATATTTATCCTGCTTTTAGCAGAAGTGCCAACAAAGCATTTCAGCGCTCTGTTCACTCTGCCGATGAAGTGATATCAATCGGAAGACATCTTGCTCTAGCAGCAAAGGAAAAGACAGGCAGGGATAGCTTTGTTCTCCCTATTGGGATAAACCTTTCTAGATTTCAGGCTGCAGCATTGCCGAAGGAGAACGTAAGAAAAGAGCTTAAGCTGCCTTCTGACAAACAGCTGATTACCTTTATTGGAAGGCTTGTAAAGGAGAAAGGCGTGTATGAACTTGCTGAAAGTCTTAACCGACTGCCAAAAAATATGGCAGTTGTCTTAGTCGGAGATGGCCCTGCAATGGATGATTTAAAAAAGCATGAGCAATATGGAAAAAGGCTGTTTCTTCCTGGCCAAATTAGCAATGATAAAGTGAAGGATTACTTGCAGGCAAGTGATATATTCGCATTGCCTTCTTATTCGGAAGGGATGCCGACTGTTGTCATAGAGGCAATATCTATGAAAGTGCCAGTTATTTGTACAGCAGTAGGCGGGATACCCGACTTGTTCGGCGAGTTCAATCATTTGCTTATTAAGCCAAAGTCCGTTGACAGCATTGTTGAAAGAGTATTGGACTATCATTCAGAAAAATATGACCTTCCTATTATTAAGGATCAATTGCTTCAATATGTACAAGACAACTTCCATGTGGGCAGAAATGCTGAAGTCTTGGAAAAACGCTATCGGAAACTGGCATGGAATGAAGGCAAAGCTTCATTAAGCATTAAGGGGGATTAAGGATGAGCAGAGTAGTTGTAACAGGTGGAGCAGGATTCATTGGTTCCCATATTGTCGAAGAATTATTAGCAAATAATTATGAAGTGATTGTAGTTGATAATTTCACTACAGGTCATTATCGAAATATTAGCCATCTTCCTATTAAAATCTATGACTATGATATTACCGATCCTTCCTGCATTGATTTTATATCATCATTAAATCCGGAATATATTATCCATCAGGCTGCCCAAGTAAGTGTAGCTGAATCAGTACATGATATATTGCACGATGAAAATGTTAATGTAAAGGGTTCACTGCACGTCATTAAAGCAGGCATTAAAGCATCCATAAAAAAAATAGTATTCGCTTCATCGGCTGCTGTTTATGGAAATCCGCATTTTCTGCCTGTTACGACAGATCACCCTACAATGCCTGAGTCTCCGTATGGGTTAACAAAGCTGACTGTTGAGCGCTACTTGCAAATGGCGTATAAGTTTTACCAGTTGCCATACAGCATCCTTCGGTACAGCAATGTTTATGGTCCAAGACAAGACGCGAAAGGAGAAGGCGGGGTTGTCTCTATATTTGCTGACAAGATAGCTGAAGGAAAAGCACCTGTTATATTTGGAGACGGCGAACAAACAAGGGACTTCATTTATGTAAAGGATGTAGCAAAGGCTAATGTTAAAGCGATGGAGGCGCAAGGGAATATTTGTGTAAATATCTCCACTCAAACCAAAATTACGGTCAATGAATTATGGGAGACAATGGTCAAGGCTGGTGACATCCAATTAAAAGCAGAGCATCAAGCTGCAAGGCCAGGGGATATTCTGCACAGCACTCTTTGCAATCAAAAAACATTGGATGTATTAAATTGGATCCCGCAAACAAGCTTGGAAACGGGGTTAAAGGAAACGCTAGTTTTTACAAGGAGTATGCTCCAAGGAACAAAATGACTAATGGAAAGAAAGGGTCTGAACAGTAAATGGAAAGCAAGCAACTAGTTCGTCAGACAATTGGAGCGCTAATTGTTGTCATGGCATTACTCTCCCTTTTATATGCGATCCAAAATTTTGATATGAAGCTGCTGCTTCTTCTCCTCGGGGGCTTTGGGGGACTGCTCCTTTTTTTATACTTAAAATCGACTATTGGGCTGGAGGATATGGTGAGAGGGGCAGTTTATGCCCTTCTCATCACTACGTTTTTGAATCAGTCTATTATCAACATTAATATTGGTTTTTTTAGCTTGTTTTTGTATAGAATTCTGCTTATTGCTGCAGTATTTATTTATTTTATGTATGCCATTTCAGACAAGGGCTTAAAAAAAGACTTTGATGGTTTATCTGTTAAAGGTATCTGGCTGTTTTTAGCAATATGGCTTGTGTATGGAACAGTATCCATGCTTTGGGCAAGATCGATTATCGAAACATTCAAGTACATGTCGCTTATGTGGATGGGCTTGTTGTTCGTCTACTTAGCAAATGTCACATTTACTAGAGTATCCCGTCTGATAATCTTTTATGTCATTTGGATGGGAATGACGCTTCTTTTAATGGCCATTGGATTGGTGAACCATTATCTGCATATTCAACTGCCAACCTCGAGCCTTTATGGTGCTGGCGAATACAGAATCGGCTATCCGACAGCAGTGTTTTTTAACCAAAATGACTTTGCTGCATTTTTGAGTATTTCTTTCTTTTTCTATTTAGCAGCAGCAAAAAACGGCAGCAGTATAAAGGTCCGAATTCCTGCTCTTGTTTTGAGTGTTTTATCCTTTTATGTCATCTATTTGACACAATCTCGCGCAGGTATCCTTTCCGTATTAATCGGGCTGTGTTTTTATGTTTTCCTGCTGGTCAATGATAAGCTGAAAAAGCTGCTTTTAATCGGTGCTTTTTCAGCCGCAGGGATTGCAGTCCTCTTGTTTTCAGGAAGATTAATAGGGAAATTCCAGCATGCTTTCACACAAGCAAACCTTTATGGAGCAGATGAGACGATGCCCTCCAATTTGGCAAGAATAAATCTGCTACGAAATATACAGCAGTATATTATTGATACATTTGGTATTGGTGTAGGAGCAGGGAATATTCCTTATTACTTAAAAAACCATCCTGTATTTTCTACGGGAGGTGTGCAGCAGGCGCATAATTGGCTGGCTGAAATAGCAGGCAACTTCGGGATTTTTATCCTTCTTGGTTACGTAGGGCTTATCCTTTCCCTGTTTATCCAATTGTACAGGATCTACAAAAAGGCAAACAGCAGGACATATAAAATGCTTTTAGAGGCAAGCATGCTTGGACTGGCAGCTTTTATGGCATCCAGTATCAGTCCCAGCACAGTCAGCAATTTGTATTTTCATTGGGTATTGATGGGCTTTATCATTTCTGTCCTGTCAGTGTTTAAAAAAAGAATTAAAGCAATGGATAAGGGGATTGTATCTCATGAAAGATAGCATAAAACGAATTGTTGGCCGACTGAAGAAATATATATGGGCAATTTTAATTATTTGCGTGGCAATGCCGATTCTTGGCTGGTTCATGCCCACAGGCAACGGACAGTCGGAATACACATCAGAAGCGATAATCAAACTAGGAAACTATGAAACCAGCTATTTAACAAATGCTGATCAGCTTGTTTCCTTGTTATCAAATGAAGCATCATTTAAACAAATCCTCCCGGATGTTTGGGAAGAGGAGGTAACTGATAAGCTCGCTGTCTCCTCTACGCCTAGTAAACTGCTTGTGCTTAGCCTTACAGGAAAAACAGAAGAGGAAGCATTAAACAATCTGACAACTATTGTTGATGGCTTTATGAAGCTTGATCAGTCTTCCTTTGAAGAAAAAAGCACAATTATTGAATCAAGCATTCAGGCATTAGAGACAGAAAATGCAAGCAGTGATACGATTGTTGACCAACAGCGGTTTCTTTATGAATTAAAGAACGAAAAGCTTGGTCTCGAGCAGGCTATCTTGATTAAGGATGTTTATGTAAAAGGGCAGATAGTGGAGGCTTCTGCAGAAGACAGAGTTATATTAGGGGCTTTATTAGGTATCATGGCGAGTATTTTAATATTAATCACTCCAGAGTTTATACGAGCACATTCCCGACAGTGAGGTGTCTTTCTTGAAAGAATTAGTTTCGGTAATTATGCCTTCATATAACAGCAAGGATTATATTTCGTTCAGCATTGAGTCTGTTTTAAAACAGACTTACCCTAATTGGGAGTTGATTATTGTCGATGATTGTTCGACAGATGGAACCCCTGATATGCTGGCAGAGTGGGCAAAAGCAGATGAGCGAATACATGTTATTAACAGGAAGGAAAACGGCGGAGCAGCTATGGCGCGAAATACAGCATTGGATTATTCGTCAGGGAGGTATATTGCCTTTTTAGACAGTGATGACAAGTGGAAGCCGAATAAACTGGAACTGCAGCTTCGTTTCATGGAAGAGAACAATTATGCCTTTACGTTTACATCGTATGAATATATTACAAAAGATGGAGAACAGCTGGAGAAGCAAGTTCACGCTCCGAGGATTATCTCCTATCAGGATATGCTGAAAAACACGATTGTCGGCTGTCTTACAGTCATCGTCGACAGAAGTATCATTGGTTCCTTCCACATGCCGAATATAAGAACTCGACAAGATTTGGCTACGTGGTTAAGTATCCTGAAAAAGGGACATAACGCTTATGGTATGAAAGAAATTCTGGCTGAATACCGTATCGGCAATGATTCTATTTCCAATAATAAGTGGAAATCAGCGCAAAAAACATGGTTTGTTTACCGGGAAATTGAGAGACTTAATCTCGCTAAAGCAGCATGGTGTTTTTCCCATTATGCTTACCATGCGATTAGAAAAAGGATATAAGGTGGTCAAAAATGAAATCAATCCATGTACTTGTAGCAACAGCAGAATGGGAGAATGACCAGTTGCGCTACAGAAGACATCGTTTGGCAGAATATTTGCAGAAACAAGAAAAAACAGCTGAAGTGATTTGGTTATGTCCTGGGAAATCTCTGGACAGCGAGGCAGTAGAAATACTTCCAAACGGTATTAAGCAATGGAAAGTTGCTGATTTGGGTGACAATAAGCTGCTTCGTTTCAGCCGCTTTATATCTATATTCTATAAGAAAAAACTAGAGAAACTGGTTGCTTATTTACAGGCAAAGCAAAGTGCGTATGATATCAACCTATGGTACACCTATCCTGCTTTTCCAATTCTTGCGGAGATGTTCCCTTGGAGAAAAATTGTATATGATTGCAGTGATTTATGGGCAGCATCCATTGATGGAAACAAATCTGCAGTAAATATGCTTAAGTATAAGATTATTCAATCAAGTGAGAGCAGGATTATCGAGAGTGCTCATACTGTTACATGCACCTCAGTCTATTTAGCTGAGCAAGTAAAAGATAAGCTGCCAATCCCAAAACAAAAAAAGGTCTATACGTATGAAAATGGGGTTGATTTTTCGCTGTTTCAGCATAATGAGAAAGCTGTGCACGTGTTAGCAGACAAGGGAAATGGACCTGTGCTAGGGTATATTGGCGGAATAAAACCGAAGCTGGACTTTGCTCTTATTCAAGAAGCAGCAGAGCAAAGAAAGGATTGGCAGTTTTTATTTGTTGGGCCTGACGGAACGAACCAAAGTGAAGAATTCCAGAAATTATTGAAGCTTCCGAATGTTACATGGACAGGAAGTGTACCGCCAACATTAGTTTCCCATTATATGAATTTAATTGATATAGGAATTATGCCGTATAAACCATCTACTTATAACAAAGCAATATTTCCGCTTAAGCTGTTCGAATTTCTTGCAGCAGGGAAGGCAGTTATTGGGACGAACTTGCCGTCAACCAAAAGATATGCTGAAAATGGCATCTATACACATCTTGAAGGAACCAGTGTTAGCAGCTTCCTAAAAGCATGCGAAGAGATCCGCATTAATAAAGCCGAGACAGAAACAGCAGAGAGAAGGATATCACTGGCAAAAACCAAAGATTGGAATATGATTTTCGCCCAAATGATGGAGCTATAAATAATTAAACAAAAAGGGAATGTAAGCAGCCGGCTTGCATTCCCTTTTCTTTATAGTTGCTGTGATGAGACTGGTAAGAGGATATAATGCTAAAATAGTTTTAGCAGCTTTATATAATTTGTGAACAAAAAGTCATTATATATCCGCTCTTTTTTAGTGGGAATAATGGCATAATACATCATATAGGAAAGATTATTTTAGGCGGTGTAATTATTGAAGACTATAGTCGTTGTCGGCGGAGGAATCACAGGATTGTCTGCCATGTACTATTTACAGAAATTAAAACGAGAACATAAGCTGGATATTAAGCTTATCCTGATTGAAGGGGAGATGTCGCTAGGCGGGAAAATTCACTCGATTCATAAAGGCGACTTCATCATGGAAACAGGCGCAGATTCAATTGTAGCACGAAATAAAAACGTTCTTCCCTTTGTACAGGAGCTTGGATTAGAAGAAGAGCTTGTCTATAATGCAACAGGGATTTCTTACATTCATACGAGAGATAAGCTTTTGGAAATCCCGAAGGACTCTGTATTCGGCATCCCTATGACATTAGAATCCTTGCTTTCGAGTGAGCTGATTTCCCAAAAAGGAAAGCTGGAAGCATTAAAGGATTTGTTAAGAACTAATAAGCATTTTACAAAGGAAACATCTATCGGCGAGTTTTTAGAGTACTTCTTAGGGAAAGAGATCGTCGAAAAGCAGATTACCCCTGTATTAGCAGGAGTATATTCTGGAGGTTTATATAACTTAACGATGGCATCAACGCTTCCATATTTACTTGAATACAAGGAGAAGTATGGCAGCATTATTCGAGGACTGGGCAAGAACAAAAGTCAATTCCAGTCTGCCTCTAATAAAAAATTCATCTCCTTCCAGAATGGACTTTCCACCATTATAAACCGGCTGGAGGAAGTGCTGGAAGATGTTGAATTTAAAAAGGGTAAAGCAGTTGAATCAATCAAGAAAGAGCAGGATGGCTACAGTATAAGTCTAGCAGAGGGTGAAGCTGTTCAGGCACAATTTATTGTGCTGGCAGCACCTCATCAAGCTGCAGAAAAAATCCTTGCTGAAAGCAGCCTTTCTACAGAGTTTGCTAAGCTTCAAAACTCTTCTAATATCACCATGTATCTTGCTTATGATATTCCAGATGAACAGCTGCCAAAGGACGGAACAGGCTTTATTGTGGCAGAGGACAGCGATTTGACTTGCAATGCCTGTACGTGGACAAGCAGAAAGTGGACACACACCTCCAAAAGCAGCAGTCTGTTGCTTAGACTTTTTTATAAGAAATCTAATCCTGCATATGAGCAGCTTAATTCATTGTCTGAAGAGGAACTGTTAAAGGTCGCTAAAAAGGATATTGAAAAAAGTCTCGGAATTACAGAAAAGCCAATCAGTTATGAAGTGACGAAGTGGAATGAGTTAATGCCGGTTTATTCCTTGCAGCATAAATCAGCAATAGATACGATAAATGCTAAGATGGCCGAGCTTTTTCCAAATGTATTATTAGCAGGAAGCTCCTATTATGGAGTTGGAATTGCAGCCTGCATCGCAAATGGAGAGGAAACAGCAGGGAAATTGACCAAGTCTCTACTTTAAAAAAAGGTGCTGGATGAACCAGCATCTTTCCTTATGTTCTTTTCTTTTTAAATGGTATAAACACAAGAATAAGCAGCAACAGTGAGATAAACAATGCCGAATAAGATACAGCTTGTGCAGATGACCAATTTTTGATTGCTATTGCAAGATAAGCCCAGATAATAACGAGGGAATATGCCCAATCCTTTTCAAAGATGCGAAAGAAAATCCCCAGAATACCGCCAATAGCTAACAGGGAAACGGTCCAAAGCGGGTCAGTGACATTTAAGCCGATATAAGTTACGTAATAGCTTATGTTAACAATAGAGGCTACGGATATCCACCCAATATAAATAGAAAAAGGGAAGATGTCGAATAAACGATTAGACGCAGCCTTTATTGCTTTATAAAGGAAAAGCAAGGTTAATAGCAAGAGCAGAATGACGGCTACTGACAAGGCAAATAGTTCATAATGCCAGACGAGTATCCAGCCGGCGTTTAGAATGCAGGTAAGCACGAATAGAATGCTGTTTGTTTTTGAATATATAAGTGCTCTGTGTTTGCGCATAAAGCCGCGCGCAAGCCAAATTGCTAATAGAATATAAATAAATCCCCAAATCATAAAAGCATAAGAAGCAGGAGTTACAAGCACTGCTAATTTATTTGATATTTCGCCAGTTGTTTGCCCGTTGATAGGAATGATATTGGCGAGGGCATTTACTCCTACCATCATCACATAGAACAATAGGCTCAGAATTATATAGGCCAAGACAATTCCTCCTTTTTTATATACTTATTCCACCCACAAAGAGAATATAATCCAAAAAAAGAAGAATACTCCAAGCAGATTGGGAGTATTCTTCTCCTTATCTATATGGATGATATAAAGAAAAAAACAGGGTATTATTTCCACTTTTATGTATTATCAAGTTTTAGTAGCAAGTTAGTTTACTTATTTAATATAATAAGTAAGGTCAAAATACCTGAATAGGGGCTAGTAAAAATGATGGACCAAATCATATTAACATATATTGTCATAATGACGGTTGGTGGGGTTTTACAGCTTGTATTGGCATTTATAGGCTATACCAATAGACATGTTTTTGCGGGAACTAGAACGTTTGCGTGGCTTTCGTTATTTTCAGCCATCTATGCATTCGGACATGCGCTCGAGCTTACGAGCAGTACAGGAAAAGGGATTATGTTTTGGGTTGTGTTTCAATACTTAGGAATGCCGTTTTCTGCTCCAGCGACCTTGATTCTTGTTTTGCAGTACATAGGCTTGGATAAGCATTTGAACAGAAAAACCTTGCTCTTGTATTATCTCATCCCTGTGCTCACCTTTCTTTTTATCGTAACAAATGATTTTCACCATTTATTTTATAAACAAGTTAATTTTGTGCAAAGTCATGGTGCTTTATTGTTAGATATGACAGTAGGCCAATGGTATGTAGTTCATGGAAGCTACACATTTGGCACTTTGTTTGTCGGAGCTAATATTTTAATTTGGTATTGGATTAAGTCGAAGACAAAGCATTGGAAACAGGTACTAACACTTTTAATCGGCATTTTATTGCCAATTACAACATCATTGCTCTACTTATTAGGATTAACACCATATGGCATTGATCCTGTACCGATTGTGATGGGTATCACAGGCTTGTTGTATCTATGGGCGATTATGTCTACACATATGCTGACAGTGGCTCCTGTTGCAAAAGATTATTTATTTGAAAGCATGAGGGACGCAGTCATTGTTCTTGATTTGTCTGGAAAAATAGTTGAATTCAATCCGCTTGCTTCCCTGCTGTTTCCTTCCTTGAAGAATGGAAAACAAATTGATGATATAATGGAAGACAGAGACCGACTTTTAGCATTTGGCGACAGAATAATAAATGATGATACTGTATATGAGATGGAATGGAAAGATAGTGGGAAATACTATCAAGTAAGGATATCGCCGATTCACAAACGAAATCATATTCTTGTGGGAACAGCGATTGTTATTATAGATATTACAGAACTAAAAGTAGTGCAGAAACAGCTGCGAGAATTGGCCTATAAAGATGGCCTTACAAAAATATATAACCGCACCTTTTTTATGGAGAAATCCAAGGAAGTGATAAGTCGGGACAGAGGTGCACAGGAGTATACATCATTGCTGCTTTTTGATGTAGATCATTTCAAAGGAATCAATGATACTTTTGGACATTTTGCTGGTGATGATGCGTTACGGCATATTGTGTCTGTCACACAAGGCCTGCTAAAAGAAGACATGCTATTCGGAAGATATGGGGGAGAAGAGTTTATTGTGCTACTCCCTGGATATTCCCTTGAATCAGCAGCTGAAATAGGCCATTCAATCAGAAGTTGCCTTGAAAATTCGAGTTTTTACTCTAAAGCAGAAAAGATTGCTATTACAGCAAGCTTTGGAGTTGCAGCAACGGAGAATATCTCTCATCCGGAGGCTGCTTTAAGCGAGCTTGTTGAAAAGGCCGATGTTGCTCTGTATGAAGCAAAAAGGAATGGCAGAAACAGAGTATATGTCGGGATTAATAGTGAATATGAGGAATACAGCTTTATATCGCATTAAAACGAACTAAATGACTTAACATACGAAATAGGCTAGGGGTGAAAGCGCAAATGAATATCCTTTCAGCGAAAGATGTGAAAATAGGTTATGATGATAAAATCATTGTCGAGCAGCTGAGCCTGGAAATTGAAACAGGTAAAATTACAACCATCATCGGACCGAATGGATGCGGAAAGTCAACGATATTAAAAGCGCTGGCTAGACTAAATAAGGTGAAGGCTGGAGCTGTTTACTTAGATGGTGAGGCTATTCAAAAGATTCCAACCAAAAAAATCGCTAAAAAGATGGCGGTTTTGCCCCAATCTCCAGATGCCCCAAGCGGATTAACGACTTATGACCTCGTTTCCTATGGACGATCTCCTCACCAAGTGGGATTTGGTCGGTTAGGGGAAAAAGATAAAGAAATAATTGATTGGGCACTTGAAGTGACAGGTCTAACTGAATGGAAGTATCAAGAGGTAGATACGTTATCAGGCGGCCAAAGACAAAGAGCGTGGATTGCAATGGCAATTGCCCAAGAAACAGAACTGCTTCTATTGGATGAGCCGACGACCTATCTTGATATGGCACATCAGCTTGAAGTGCTGCAATTGCTTAAAAAGCTCAATGAAGAGGAAAAGAGAACAATTGTAATGGTCATACATGATCTTAATCATGCTTCCCGTTTTTCTGATAAAATGATTGCCATGAAAAAAGGAAAGCTGAGAAAAGAAGGCACCCCGAATGAAGTCATGACAGCAGAAGTTTTAAAGGATGTCTTTCAAGTGGATGCAGAAATTGTTACAGATCCAAGGACAAATAAGCCGGCCTGTTTATCCTATGATTTGGTTGGTGCAGAAATGAGAAATACAGGGGTGCTGTCCCGAGGGTGATAGGCATAAAACAGCAAATTAACTCATATAATGTTACAAAAATATAAAATTCACATAAAAACAATAAGTGTTTTTGTTTCAAACAGTTAGAATGTTATACAATGGTAAATGGTAAAAGGATTGAAATATTAGCAGAAGGTTGAGATTATGAAAAATTATGATGTAAAAGAAAAGTTCTTGCAGATAATGACAGAAGATGAAGTTAAGATAGATGAGCCGCTAAGTCAATATACGTATACAAAAATAGGAGGGAAGGCAGATTACCTGCTTTTTCCGACTACGTTTGAACAACTACAGAATGCTTATAAAGTAGCATTAGAGGCTGGAATTCCCATCACGATTTTAGGGAATGGATCTAATGTCCTTATAAAGGATGGAGGAATTCGTGGTGTTGTGTTCAACTTGACGAAGCTTGTGACCATTCGGCTTGAAGGAGATAAAGTATTTGCTGAGAGCGGAGCAGCACTTATCGATACTTCCCGATTCGCGCTTGAGCATTCCTTAACTGGTCTTGAATTTGCTTGTGGAATTCCAGGCTCTATCGGCGGTGCGCTCTATATGAATGCAGGGGCTTACGGCGGTGAGATTGCAGATGTATTAGAGAGTGCAACTGTTCTGACTAGTGCCGGGGAAATCATCTCAGTACGTAAAGAGGATTTGGATTTAGGTTACCGCACAAGCAATATTGCCAAGAACCATTATGTTGTCTTAGAAGCGGTTTTTAAACTGCAACCAGGTAAACAGGAAGAAATTAAGGCGAAAATGGATGAACTGACATTTTTGCGAGAATCAAAACAGCCTCTTGAGTATCCTTCTTGCGGCAGTGTCTTTAAAAGACCTCCAGGCTACTTTGCAGGGAAACTGATACAGGACAGCAATCTTCAAGGAACAAAAATAGGCGGAGCGCAAGTTTCCACAAAGCACGCAGGCTTTATTGTCAATGTGGATAATGCAACTGCTGATGATTATATTTCTCTTATCAAACATGTTCAAAAGACAGTCAAAGAGAATTATGATGTTAACTTAGAAACAGAAGTTAGAATCATTGGGGAAGACAAATAAAAAATAACCACACTGAACTTTACAGTGTGGTTATTTTTTATTGATCACTTGAATGACAGGGATTTTCGGCGGATACTTAGTTGTGAATTTTTGGTGAATCTTAAATAGGATATATCCTAACATACTGCCTATAACATTTAAAAAAAAGTCATCTATATCTGCAGCCCGGTTTACGGTAAAGAAGTATTGTGTAACCTCAATGATAAGCGAAGTAACAGCCCCGAGAAATACAGTTGCAAGCCATTTGAAGCGTCTGCGGTAAATAGCCGGGAACAGCATGCCAAAAGGAATAAACATGATAATATTGCCAAGTGTATAAAGCATCCAAAATATTGGAGGCTTATTTTCATATTGATAAAGAATCTGCACATACGGAATCAAGTTAATATTCTCTCTATTGCCGGGTGGAGTGAAATGGAACGGATTCAATGTCACATACATAACCATTAATAAGTAGAGAAAAAAGATATTGACGATCCATTCTCTTTTTGCGGCAACAAATTGCTTTTTCTTTGAGCGATATATTCTGTAATAAATCCAAACTGGCACCAGCATTAGCAGGATTATTGGAAAATTGAGCGTTAATTCGATATCTGTCTGAATCCAAATAATAAATAACAGGGCCAGAAAAGTGAGTAAAATAATCTTTTTCGGTATGTACACTTTCAAAACTCAAAATCCTTTCGTGTTATAACTATATTATATATATATGGCCAGGCAAATTAAAGTAGAAGCCGTAAATGAAAGAAGCAGATTGCTTTACTATTTATCCAATGATTCCCATAATAAAAGAAAAGGGTCATATTCTTCATAGGAATCTAGTGATTTCCTGAACGAAGCCCGAATTTGGAAATAAGGAGATGGAACATTTTGAGTAGTAAAGTTCAAATTGGGAAAACATCAATGAACGTCACAAAGCTAGGGTATGGAGCAAACTCAGTTGGAGGGCATAATTTATTTCCAAACTTAAAAGATGAAACTGGTAAGGAAGTAGTGAATGCAGCCTTAGATGCAGGAGTAGACTTTATAGATACTGCGTTTATTTATGGGCTGGGGAAATCAGAGGAGCTAATCGGAGAAGTGCTCAAAGAACGGGGAATTAGAGATAAAGTGGTTATTGCCAGCAAAGCTGCCCATAAAGCAGTCGACGGCAAGATTGTTCTCGATAATAGCCGTCAATTTTTGCGAGATTCAGTAGAGGAAAGCTTAAAAAAACTGCAGACAGATTTTATTGATTTGTTTTATGTTCATTATCCAGATGGTGTTACTCCACTGGCCGAAGTGGCAGGCACTTTAAAGGAATTAAAGGATGAAGGTAAAATCGGAGCAGTCGGTGCATCTAACTTAAATGAAGAACAACTAAAGGAATTTAACAAGGATGGCTACTTGGAAGTATTTCAAGGAGAGTATTCGCTGTTAAAAAGGGAAGCAGAACATTCCTTTTTACCGTATTGTGCGGAAAATGGGATAAGCTTTGTCCCTTATTTTCCTTTGGCATCAGGGCTTTTGACAGGTAAATTCTCTAAAGATGCTAAATTTGATGATATTCGTGCAAAAGATCCGCTTTTCCAAGGAGATGCATTCCTTAAAAATCTCGAAAAAGTTGACCAGTTAAAAAAGCTGGCTGAAGAGAAAGGATTTGAAGCAACACATTTGGCACTTGCTTGGCTGTTAGAGCAGCAGGCAGTAGATGTCATTATTCCAGGAGCGAAAACGGTCGCTCAACTGCAAAACAACTTACGGACATTAGAAGTTACTTTAACAAATGAAGAGATAGCAAGTATCAGTAGAATCTTTTCTTGATAGATAAGGAGCATCCTTTACATAGGGTGCTCTTTTTGTTCCGGTTGATATTATTTCAAAATAGTAAAACTCGAAACAGAATAAGTCGGGGATATCCTCGTATTCTCCTTCATGTTAGTATATTTAACGCGTGGTGTAACGAAGGTCATAATTACTTGCTGGTTTTAAGCTGATATATTTTTTCTGAAAAACGTTGAGAAGAAATTATACCAATTTTTCTATGATAGTGTTACAATGATTTAAAGTTTAAATATACAGATAATTCGTTTTAATCGGAAAATGGAGGGGTAAAAGTGGCAGAGTTAAGAAGCAACATGATCAAAAAGGGGTTTGACCGCGCTCCGCACAGAAGCCTATTGCGTGCAGCTGGTGTAAAAGAAGAGGATTTTAATAAACCATTTATCGCTGTAGTGAATTCATATATTGATATTGTTCCAGGTCATGTCCATTTACAGGAGTTCGGAAAAATTGTAAAAGAAGCAATTAGAGAAGCAGGTGGCGTACCGTTTGAAATGAACACGATTGGTGTGGATGACGGTATTGCTATGGGGCATATTGGAATGAGATATTCGCTTCCGAGCCGAGAAATCATCGCAGACTCCATTGAAACAGTAGTTTCAGCTCACTGGTTTGATGGTATGGTATGTATCCCTAACTGTGACAAAATCACACCAGGAATGATGATGGCTGCAATGCGTCTAAACATTCCAACCGTGTTTGTCAGCGGCGGTCCTATGAAAGCAGGGGTTACTAGTGATGGCAGAAAGATTTCCCTATCATCCGTATTTGAAGGAGTAGGAGCATATCAATCAGGCAAGCTTGATGATAAAGGGTTGCTTGAATTAGAACAATTTGGCTGTCCGACTTGCGGTTCATGTTCAGGCATGTTTACAGCTAATTCTATGAACTGTTTAGCAGAAGCTTTAGGACTGGCATTGCCGGGTAATGGTACTATTTTGGCTGTGGCACCAGAGCGCAAAGAATTCGTGAAAAAATCTGCCAAGCAGCTTATGACTCTAATTGAAAAAGATATTAAGCCAAAAGATATCGTGACAGAAAAGGCAATTGATAATGCCTTTGCGTTGGACATGGCATTGGGCGGTTCAACAAACACTGTCTTGCATACATTGGCATTGGCTAATGAAGCAGGTATTGATTATCCGCTGGAAAGAATTAATGAAGTGGCAAACAGGGTGCCGCATCTGTCGAAATTGGCTCCATCCTCTGATGTGCATATTGAAGATTTGCATGAAGCAGGCGGAGTTTCAGCAGCGCTTAATGAGCTGTCGAAAAAAGAGGATGCTCTTCATTTAGATACATTAACTGTAACAGGCAGAACACTTGGTGAAAATATTGCTGGTTGTGAAGTGCAGAATTATGATGTTATCCGTCCAATTGATAACCCGCATACAGAAAAGGGCGGCTTGGCAGTATTGTTCGGCAACCTGGCTCCGGATGGCGCAATCATCAAAACAGGCGGTGTGCAAAACGGTATTACTAGACATGAAGGACCTGCAATTATATTTGAGTCACAAGAGGATGCTCTTGAAGGTATCTCTAAAGGCAAGGTGCAGGCTGGTCATGTTGTAATCATTCGCTATGAAGGACCGAAGGGTGGTCCGGGAATGCCGGAAATGCTTGCCCCGACATCACAGATTGTGGGCATGGGTCTTGGGCCGAAAGTGGCATTAGTAACCGATGGGCGTTTCTCTGGAGCATCCCGTGGTTTGTCAATCGGCCATGCTTCTCCGGAAGCTGCTGAAGGCGGTCCGCTGGCATTTGTTGAAGATGGTGATCACATCGTTATTGATATCGAAAACCGTTCAATGGATGTTATCGTTGATGATGTGGAATGGGAAAGACGGAAGTCAGAATGGAAAGGGTTCGAACCAAAAGTTAAAACAGGTTATCTTGCCCGTTATTCTAAATTGGTTACATCTGCAAGCACTGGCGGAATCATGAAAATCTAATAAAAAAAGTCGATGGCATATGCCATCGACTTTTTTTATTCTTCCTCCGTATGAATGCTTTGCACTTGAAGGATATCGAGCAGGAAGACAAATACCGGTATACCAAGAATTAATCCCCAGACTCCGAAGAAGTGCTCTGAGAAAATCAAGACAATAAATGTAAAGAATACAGGCAAGTCTGTTTTAGAAGACATTAGTTTAGGATTCAGAACATAGGCCTCTAATGCATGAATGATGCAAATGAAAACGATGAGGATAATGATATACATATAACCGCCAATCGTATAACCTATTGTCAAAAGTGGAATGAGAGATATGACAACCCCTGCAACTGGTATCAAACCGAAAAGGAAGACCATAATCGACAGACCGAGCAATTGCGGGAATCCTAAAATCCATAAACCGATTGTTGTTAAAATACAATTAACTAATGCAATAATGAATTGTGCTTCCAAAACTTTTCCGAAAGTCAGTACGAACTTCTTTCCGAAGAAAGCTATTTCGTTGTAAAAAGCAGCAATTTTGCTTGTTTTAAAGTTTTCTTTGTACTTAAGAAGTCTTGGTTTTTCCAGCAGAAAGAAAAAGCTTAAAATAATCGCGAGCAAAAACTGAATGCTGAAATGGCTGATTGTCGTAAAGTAAACGACGATAACCCCAAGTCCTTGTTCTAAATAACTGTCAATATCCCTAGCTTGAATTGCCTTTACAATATAATTCAAGACGGCATTATCGTGAGGCTGGGAATAGAAATCCATCAGCTGTCTGACCAACGCTGTAATTTCTTCGATAAGCATCGGCAAATACTTAATGAAGCCGTAAGATAGTAAGCTGATTGTTATGAGGTAAAGCAGGCTAACAATGATGTTTCGTTTAATCGGTATTTTTTTGGAGATGATTTTTTCCAGCCTATCCATTAGAAATGAAAGGATAAAGGTGAAAAGCATCAAATTGATCATGCTTCTTAAAAAGTAAATCCCTAAAATAAGCAACCCGAAAATGACGATGCGCTTTGCACTTTTATTTGCTATTAATTTGTTTACTAACTCCATTCTCCTTCTCCTGACCCTTATTGTTATACTTCTTTACCTTAATTCTACCTTATATGGGAGAATATCATAACAAAAACTTACGATATTTGACTGGTTTTTTTCTTTTTTGTGTCAACTTTTTTCCATTTGAAAATTTTGTTCAGTAAATTGAATATTTTCGTTGATTCCTTTGTGAGCAAAGGACCTAAAATGGCAAGTATTAACACGTAAAGAGCAGAGAATGGCTTCAGCATTGGCATAAGACCGCCGGCAATGCCTAAGTTAGCGACGATGATGGAGAATTCACCGCGGGAAACAATTGTTAAGCCGATATTGGCTGATGCTTTGTGGGACAAACCTGTTCTTCGTCCGGCAATCATACCTGCAATGAAGTTTCCGAAAATAGTCAGGATGACAGCACCAAGAGTAAACCAGACTGCACCGCCTAATTCGAATGGATCGATTGTCAAACCGAAGCTAAAGAAGAAGATAGCTCCGAAAAAGTCGCGGAACGGAACAACAAGTTGTTCTATGCGGTGGCTGTGTTCTGTTTCAGAGAAAACAAGCCCTAATAGCAATGCGCCAATTGCTTCTGCAACGTGAATTGTTTCTGAGAAGCCAGCAACAAAAAATAGTGCTGCAAAGATAACGATGATAAAGATTTCGTTTGAGGAAATATCAAGCAACTTATTTAATAAAGGTGCGCCTTTGCGAGCGATAATGAAAAATAGCAGCATATATCCTAGAGCAGTTCCGATGCTGATCAGCGTTCCACCAATTGATGTGGAGTCGCCCATAACGAGTCCGGAAATGACAGATAAATAAACAGCAAGGAAAATATCCTCGAACATGATTATTCCTAAGATAAGCTCTGTCTCTGCATTACCTGTTCTGCGCAAATCGACAAGAACCTTTGCGACTATTGCGCTAGAGGAAATAGTGATAATACCTGAAATGATTAGTACCTCGATTAGGTCATAACCATTCAAGAATCCGTATAAAAGACCTAATGAGAAGTTGATTACTATATATATCGTGCCGGCAGTGACAATAGAGCGACCTGATTTAATCAGCTTGCCAACGGAGAATTCCAGCCCTAAATAGAACAAGAGGAATAAAACTCCGATTCTGCCCATGAAGTTAATGATTTCGGCACTTTCAATGAATCTCAGGTCAATTATTCCGAAGTGGGGTGCATGGGGACCAACCAGCATGCCGACAATGATTAAAAATGGGATAATGGAGAACTTCAATTTGCCTGCCAATATGGCTGCAAGGGCAACTAGAAGCAGTGCGGTACCAACTTCAAAAACTAAGTGATCCATTAAGTGTCACCTCCAGTGCTTTTTGTCAGTTGCTCAAGTATTAATCTTTTTAAATGCTGTCTTTCACCGGAAATGACAAGTGTATCGCCTGCCTCAACTAATGTTTCAGGTCCAGGGCTTAACATCTTATCTGCTCCTTTTTTCATGATAGCAATAACATTTACATTGTAATTGTTGCGGATATCCATATCTCCGATTGTATGATTAGCAGCTCTCGATTCACGCTCTACTTTATACCATTCAATAATGAGGTCGTTAAATGCCATCTCAATCGTTTCAAGCGCTTTAGGTTTGTATGCTAAACCACCTAATATACCGGCGATTTGCCTCGACTCTAAATCGTTGAATGTCACGCTAGAAATGCTTTCCTCATGATCGTCATCATCAAAATGATAAACCTCTCGTCTGCCGTCATCGTGAATGACGATAACTACCTTATCGTTATTTTTGGTTACTAGTTCGAATTTTTTTCCAATGCCAGGGAGTTCAGTCTCTCTGATATTCATCTTTCTTTCCTCCTTAATAATTTATAGGTTTACATCAATACGAGGAGTGGTTACCTCTTCTTTGTTAATCCCAAGGAACTTGTATGTCTCTTGTTTTGTAGAATGGTTAAAGTGCCTCTGCAATAACGAAATGGCAACACCTCGCTTGTAAGCATGATAACCAAAGGTCTTTCGCATCGAGTTAGTACCGATATTGGAGCCGATGCCTAAAGCTTCTGCAGCCTGATGAATAATCCGGTATGCCTGCTGTCTGCTTAAATGATTTTTGGATTTCTTCGATTGGAATAAATAGCTTTCCGGTGGAAGCTGGCTCACTTGGATATAGTGAAGAATTTCCTTTTTAACCTTTTGGTTCAAATAAACCTTGCGTTCATCCCGAAGATCATCCTTTTTAATTGTGTAGAAATCGCGAATACCTGCCTCTTCGAGAAGATCAGAGATGCGGATATCCAGTAGCTCCGTAATCGTCAAACCAGTATTGATGCCAAGCAAAAACAGCAAGTAGTCCCGTTCAGACTGCTTCTTTAAATAGCGTTTCATACTGTTTATTTGCTTTAAGTCCTTTATTGCCTCTACAACTTCCATTTTCTTTTGCTCCTTTGGATTTAATGTAACTCAACATATAAAAAACATAGTATTGAGTAACATAACTCTATTATAGGTCATAATAGATGGTCAGTCAAATGTAAACGTTGTTCTGCTGTTAAAGCTAGAACTGCTGCTTCATATAAAGAGGTAGAAAAGGTTTTTTTCTTGAATATTATTTGTGTTCGACTATATAATTATTTCATTAAAGTAAAAAGTTTTTTGAGGGGGTGGAAGAAATGGGGCTGTGCAATTAAAGGTTGATTTCCTAATAACAAAACGAACTATTAATCATTACACGAACCTAGGTCTCTCCATCCATTTGCTAACAAGTTGCCGATTGCGATGAACTTGCTAAAAAAAGTTTCATCATTATATAGGAAGTGATCGAAGGAAAATAGCTTAATTCTAAAAGAGATCAAGGTATGAAATGAGCACAAAAACGGGTATGGCCGTAATATCCATTGAGGAAAAAGGGGAGAATGGCCGCCCGACATAAAAAGAAGGAAGTTAGAAATACTATTCACATGAGTGTATTTCCTTCTTTGCAGGCATTGCTGCTTTTAAGCTAATTTTCTTATAATATCAGGAGGTGTAAGCCTTTTTAGGCTGTTCATTGGAAATTTTTAATTTAATTTTATTCGCAATACTTATAGCTTTTACAGGATTTTTTGTTGCAACGGAGTTTGCGATCGTCAAAGTAAGAGGATCGAGGATAGATCAACTGGTTGCGGAAGGAAGAAAAGGAGCTTTAGCGGCGAAAAGGGTAACTACTCATCTGGATGAATACTTATCTGCGTGTCAGCTTGGTATTACAGTTACAGCGCTCGGATTAGGGTGGATTGGTGAGCCGACGGTGGAAGCAATCCTTCATCCGGTATTCGAAAAGCTTCATATATCTGGATCACTTTCGACAATCCTGTCTTTTGGGATAGCCTTTATATCTGTAACCTTTATACATGTTGTAGTTGGGGAGCTTGCTCCGAAAACAGTTGCTATCCAAAAAGCAGAAACGATTACCTTGCTTTTTGCTCCGCCAATTATTTGGTTCTACAGACTTCTGTACCCGTTTATTTGGCTTTTGAACGGATCTGCCCGTGTCTTGACTGGAATGTTTGGCCTAAAGCCTGCCTCAGAGCATGAGCTAGCCCATTCGGAGGAAGAACTCCGCATTTTAATGTCTGAAAGTTATAAGAGCGGTGAAATAAATAAAAATGAATTAAAATACGTGAACAATATTTTTGAATTCGATGAAAGAATAGCGAAGGAAATTATGGTTCCCCGTACAGAAATGGTCACAATCAGTGTAGACAATACTTTTGATGAAATCATGGACATTTTGGAAGAGGAAAACTATACTCGTTATCCATTAGTGAATGGTGATAAAGACAATGTTATTGGTCTAATCAACATTAGAGAATTCTTGACGGCAAGGATCCAAGAGAAGGAACAGATGGACCTGGAGAAATACATGAAGCCGATTATCCGCGTTATTGAGACAATACCTATTCGCGATTTGCTTATTAAAATGCAGAAGGAAAGAACCCATATGGCAATTTTGTTAGATGAATATGGCGGTACTTCTGGTATTGTTACAGCAGAGGATATATTAGAAGAAATCGTTGGTGATATCCGCGATGAGTTCGATGAAGATGAAGTTGCAGAAATTCGCAAGGTGAAAGAAAATCACTATATCTTAAGCGGTAAAGTACTAATCAGTGAAGTTAATGACCTGCTTGGCATTCATCTGTCAGAAGAAGAAGTTGATACAATTGGCGGCTGGTTCTTGACAAATAATTTTGAAGCGGTCGAAGGTGATGAAATTGAGGAAGAAGGTTTTATCTTCAAGCTGAAAAGTATTGAGGAACATCATATTCATTTCATTGAAGTATTTAAATCTGCTTTTGAAAAAGAAACAATTTAATAAAAAGAGGACTTCAGTGTGCATGAAGTCCTCTTTTTTTGCGGAAAATAACAGCAGATTGTAAGTTAACAGTTTAAAACAGTAAATAAATCCAATAATAGGTACTTTTTTAAACTAATAATTGGAAAAGAATCATTCTATTTAATTATGTCAACATTGTGTCCGTCAAAGTTATGCTTAGTTTAAATTGTAACGAAGCTGAAACCGCTTTATCATTAAGGTTAGAAAGAATAAGGGGTGAACAATTAATGTCTAACGAAAATAATAAAGGTTTTCGCGTTAAAATACAGCGTTTCGGAAGTCACTTGAGCGGAATGGTAATGCCGAATATCGGCGCATTTATCGCTTGGGGAATTATCACAGCACTTTTTATACCTAAAGGATATTTTCCTAATGAAGATTTGGCAAAATTAGTTGATCCTATGATTACGTACTTGCTGCCATTATTAATCGGTTATACTGGCGGTAAAATGGTATATGATGTCCGCGGGGGCGTTGTCGGTGCAATTGCAACGATGGGGGTTATCGTCGGTTCAGATATACCGATGTTCCTTGGGGCAATGGTTATGGGTCCTCTTGGCGGATATTTAATCAAAAAGGTTGACGATCTGTTCAGAGGTAAAGTAAAAGCAGGCTTTGAAATGTTAGTAAACAACTTCTCAGCAGGTATTCTAGGAGCAATTATTACTATTCTTGCATTTAAGTTTGTAGGACCTGTTGTTGAAGCGATCAGCCAAATGCTTTCAAACGGAGTGGAGTTCATCGTTGATGTTAATCTACTTCCACTTGCGAGCATTATTATTGAACCAGCTAAAGTATTGTTCTTGAACAATGCAATCAACCAAGGTATTCTTGGACCAATCGGTGTAGACCAAGCAAAAGAAGTAGGGAAATCAATCCTATTCTTATTAGAAGCAAACCCAGGACCAGGTCTTGGTGTCTTGTTGGCTTATAGCATTTTCGGTAAAGGCACATCTAGACAAACTGCACCAGGTGCAGCTATTATCCACTTCTTAGGTGGTATTCATGAGATTTACTTCCCTTACATCCTGATGAAGCCTGCAATGCTATTGGCAGTTATCGGTGGAGGAATGAGTGGTGTGTTCACATTCACATTATTCAATGCAGGACTTGTAGCAACACCATCACCAGGAAGCATTATTGCCATTATGGCATTGTCTCCAAAAGGTGAGCATTTAGGAGTATTAGCTGGTGTAATCGTTGCAGCCGTTGTTTCCTTTGTAATCGGTGCAATCGTATTGAAAACAAGCAAAGGCGAAGCAGAAGACATCAACGCTGCTGCTGATAAAATGCAAGAGCTTAAAGGTAAAAAGAGCACTGTTGCCGGTGCAGTTACTGGTGCAGCTACTGGTGCTGATGCTTCTGTTGAAGCTGCTGAAGCAACAAACAAAGCTGCAGACTTCGATTACCACAGTGTGAAGAAAATCATCTTTGCTTGTGATGCAGGAATGGGTTCAAGTGCAATGGGTGCTTCTATCATGCGTAATAAAGTGAAAAAAGCAGGCATTGAAGGTGTGGATGTAACAAATACATCGATTGCCAACCTTCCAAGTGATGCAGATCTTGTTATCACACATAAAGATTTAACAGATCGTGCAGTTGCGAAGCTTCCAGATGCACACCATGTGTCTGTAGAAAACTTTATGAACAGCCCTAAATATGATGAGATTATCAATAACTTGAAATAATGATAAAAGGAGTATCGCCTAAAATGGTGATGCTCTTATTTATGTTGTAAAAGGATTAAAAGTGGGTAATATAAACAAAATGATTTTTATGATCTAATATTTAATAATGGCAACATTGAGTGTGAAAAAAATGCTATAACAACTGTTTGAATCCAAGCAATTACTTACTTATAATTAAATTATGTCAAGAAAACAAGGTGATATGGCATGGTTATTTCTGCGAGAGAAAGACTGATTCTGCAATTTTTGCTTGAAGATATGAAAGAGGATGTCACCATTAAGCAGCTTGCTGACATTGTAAATGTGAGTGAGCGGACAATCCATCGCGACCTGAAGAATATTGAAGATGTTCTGCAGGCATTTCATTTGAAGTTGCAGAAAAAAGCAGGAGTGGGAGTAAAGGTAATCGGTACACAAGGTGATATTTATCAATTAAGGGTCACCATCCTAAAGCAGGATTTTACAGAATATACCCCAGATGAAAGGCTTATCGTCGCATTATGTACACTGTTAGACAATAAGGAGCCTGTGAAACTCTTTTCCCTTGCAAATGATATGGGTGTGACTACGGCAACGGTCAGTCATGACTTGGATAAGCTGGAGCCGATCATAAAAGAATACGACTTGCGGCTTGTGCGCAAACGAGGCTATGGAATCGAGCTGGAGGGTTCTGAAGATGCAAAAAGAAAGGCGATAACAAGTCTGATTTCAGAAAGATTTGATGTGCCGGAATTTTTGAAGATGGTCAGAGACAATATCCAAAAGAAATCCACCAACAAAATAGATTCCATTTCAGAACGGCTGTTAGGTCTCGTTCATAAGGAAAAGATTATCCTGATTGAGGGAATCATTGAAGATATTAATGAAGAGCTTCCTTACAGCCTGGCAGACAGTTCGTATGTAGGGCTGGTTGTCCATATTGCATTGGCGATGGAGCGTATCCAGCGGGGAGAAAATATCACTCTTCAGGAAGATTACTTAAGCGAGTTAAAGATAACAAAAGAGTTTGAATTCGCTCGTAAAATCGCCATGCGTCTGGAGCGGACCTTTGAGGTTGCAATACCAGATGAAGAAATTGGCTATATAACCATGCATTTGCGGGGAGCGAAAATTCGCTATGACAAGGATATAGGGATAAAGGATGAAAACATTGAGGTCGCTGTCATTGTACAGAGCTTAATAAAAAATGTGGAAAATTTGCTTCATACAAGATTATTAGATGAAACCTTATCTCAAGGGCTTTTAGCGCATCTCAAGCCAGCTTTATACAGGCTTAAACAAAAAATGAGAATTTCCAACCCGCTGCTAAGCGATATAAAATTGGACTATCATGACCTGTTTAAAGTTGTAAAAAAAGCAGCAGAATTAACATTACCTAAACTGCATATTCCAGATGAGGAAATTGGTTATTTAGTTCTTCATTTTGGGGCAGCGTTGAATTCCAAGCAGCTTACGACTAAATTAAGGGTTTTAATTATTTGTTCAAGTGGAATTGGTACATCAAAAATGCTTGCCACCAAAATCGGCAATGAAATACCAGGGCTGTCTGAAATAAAAACAGCATCTGTGTTTGAATTGAAAAACATTACCCTTGATGATTATGATGCCATTCTTTCTACTATCCCGATTGAGGAAATCAACAGAGATTATTTTGTGGTAAGTCCGATTTTAACGAATCAGGAACTCGAGATTGTCAAAAACTACTTACAGGAAAAAGGTGGACAATTAACAGAATCAGCTGATCCAGCTGTTGATGGGATGGAGATATTATCCTTAAGCTTTGAGCATTTTGATCAGTTAGGAAAGCGAGTCACAGTTCTTGCCAATCTGCTCAAAAGTTTCGAAGTGTGGGAAGCAGCTACTAATGCTGATTTATCTAGGTTATTACAAGATGGGCTGGAAAAGCTTAAGCAAAAAGATTCTATCACAGATGCTTCAGAAGTGTTACAGTCACTCCAGGCAAGAGAAAAGATAGGAGGCTTAGCCATTCCAGATACAACACTTGCTCTTTATCATACAAGAAGCAATTCAGTGGCGTTTCCATCTTTTAATATAATAAATACAACAAATGCTTTTGAATTAAAGGCGATGAATGGCGGAAGCGAAAAAGTTACAAGGATTTTGCTGCTCTTAGCACCATTCGATCTTGCTTCGTCCACTTTAGAATTGCTGAGCTTTATCAGTTCCCTTATAATCCAGTCGCAAACAAGCATCAGGATGTTTGAAAAGGGGTCAAAAGAAGAGTTGGCACATTTCATAAGCAACCAATACTTAAAAAACTATATTCATACAAATCAGGAGGCAACAAAATGTCTATATTAAAAAAAGAAAACATCATCTTAAACAGCAATGTATCTGAAAAAACGGAAGCTATTAAATTAGCTGGTCAAATCTTGGTAGATCAAGGCTATGTATCAGCAGATTATATTCCAGCGATGCTTCAAAGAGAAGAGATGTCGTCCACTTACATGGGGAACTTCCTAGCAATCCCTCACGGTACAGATGAAGCGAAAGCAGCTGTTCTTCAATCAGGTCTTTCTGTAGTGCAAGTCCCAAATGGTGTAGATTTTGGTGACGGCAATATTGTTAAATTGCTTGTTGGTATTGCAGGAAAAGATGGAGAGCATTTGGAAATCCTTTCTCAAATCGCTATCGTATGTTCTGAAGAAGAAAATGTAGAAAAGCTTGTACAAGCAAAATCAGAAGAGGAAATCATTTCAATTCTAAGCGAGGTTAACTAATATGAAAGCTATCCATTTTGGAGCAGGAAATATTGGGAGAGGCTTTATCGGTCTCTTGTTACATCAATCAAATTATGAAGTTCACTTTGTGGATGTAAATGAAAAAATTATTGATGAAATAAATCAAGAGGGAACATACCGAGTTCTCCTTGCGAACGATGCGAAGGATGAATTTACAGTTTCGAATATTAAAGGCATTAACAGTAAGGCGAACCCTCAGCTGGCTGTCGAGGAAATAGCTTCAGCTGATTTAGTAACAACTGCTATCGGTCCGAACATCCTTAAGTTCATTGCACCATTGATTGCAGACGGATTAAAAGCAAGAAAAGCAAATGATGGTTCATTCTTAAATATTATCGCATGTGAAAACATGATAGGCGGCAGCACAGAATTAAAAAAATTCGTGTTTGAGCACTTAAATGATGAAGAAAAGACTTGGGCTGAAGAATATATCGGATTCCCTGATTCTGCAGTGGATCGAATTGTTCCGAACCAGTCGAATGAAAAGCTGCTTGATGTTCTTGTAGAGCCATTTTTTGAGTGGGTTATTGATGAAACAAAAATTAAAGGCGAAAAGCCTGTAATTCCAGATGCGCATTTTGTTGAGAATCTGACTGCTTATATTGAAAGAAAACTTTTCACAGTTAATACTGGTCATGCTACTACAGCTTATTTAGGTAACAGAAAAGATTATAAAACTATATCTGAAACAATCGAACATAAAGATGTTGAGGAAAAAGTGCTGCAAGTATTGAGTGAGACTGGAAAAGTACTTGTTGAAAAATACAAGTTCGACAAGGATGAGCATCAAAAATATATCCAAAAAATTATTGGCAGATTTGCAAACCCTCATATCGTTGACGATGTGAAAAGGGTTGGACGTTCTCCGCTTCGTAAGCTAAGCCGTAATGACCGTCTGGTTGCACCGGCAATGGAATATATAGAATTGTTTAAAGAAAAGCCTGCTGGTTTAGTAGAAGTTATGGCATCGGCTCTGCTGTTTTTCTCTGGAGAAGACCAAGAGTCAGTTGAGTTGAAAGAATTAATTTTGGATAAAGGTGTGGAACAAGCATTCAGTGAAGTTTCCGGACTGCCTTTAGACAATCAATTAGTTGGTGCTGTCTCTGCTGCTTACAAAGAAATGCAATAAATTGTTTAGAAAGCTGTCCTTTAATGGGCGGCTTTATTTGTATTATTTTCCAACAGGTTTCACTGAATTTGGACAAGGGTAAATTATTAGCAAATAGAAAGGAGCGAGTAGTAATGAATTCTAGCAAGACTATCCATGTAGTTTCTTCAACAGATGATAATTATGTTCCCCATCTAGGAGTAATGTTTGTCTCACTTCTAGAAAACACACAAAAAAACAGAAAGGTGCAGCTGTATGTCCTTAATGGCGGCATAACGGAGAAGAACAAACAATGGCTGCAAAACACTGTGGCCCCGTACCAAACTTCCATACAATTCCTGGACGTCGATCCAAAACAATATGAAAATGCAGTCGAAAGCAGACATATCACAAAAGCCTCCTATTATCGTATTTCCATTCCTGATTTAATTTCAGAACCAGATATTGAAAAGGTGCTTTATATTGACAGCGACACTGTTGTGCTTGAAGATGTCTCTTCCATTTATGATCAGGATATTTCTCCAAACATAGCTGCGGCTGTAATAGATTGTGGACTTCATGACAGATTAGCAACACTCGGTGTCAGTGAGGAAGCCAATTATTTCAATGCTGGTATCATGCTTATCGACTTAAAAAACTGGCGTGAGAACCAAATTACAGAGAAAGCCTTTGAGTATATTAAGAATGCAACAGATGAGCAGCTAGAATACCATGACCAAGATATTCTTAATACATTGCTTTGCAATAAGTGGCTGGAGCTTCATCCAAAATGGAATGCTCAGGCGTATTTATTGTTAAAACAGAGGAGATTAGAGTTTATAGATGAAATTAAAAAGCAAGAAGCCTTTAGCAAACCTGCCATCGTTCATTTCTGCGGAGAGGAAAAACCGTGGCTTAAAGGCTATGTTCATCCATATAAAAAGACATACTATCATTTCTTAGCTAAAACAGCGTCTGGATTAGAGCAAGGGACAAGCGCTAAGAATTTTTAAAGGGAAAAAGCTGATAAATTCAGCTTTTTTTATATAGAAGAGGCCGAAACTTAAGTTTCGGCCTCTTTTAATGTCTTTTATTTAGTTAGGCATTCGTGATCTAGAGCGAGTACTTCCTTTAGATTGCTTCTTTTTATCCATCATCTTTTTTACGATAGGATAGATGACAGGAGCCCATTTAATGACTGTACGTATCATTTTTTTCATATCTATCACTCCTTTTTCTTATCTATTCCCTGCAATAAGTGTATATAAACAAGCCAAAATGAGGCAGAGTCCTGTATTTTGGCTATAATAAATATTGTATTTGCAGAAGAAAGAGCATATAGTTTTTATTAAATGAGATGCAACAATTTAAGACGGAAATACGTCTAAATAGAAAGTATAGAGAAATAAGCAAAGGAAAGGGTAAAATGATGGAGAAAATCAAATCCCTGCTGGAGATGTTCTGGCGGTTTTGGAAAAGAAGACATTTAACACAAATTCTTCTTTTAGCATTGTTATTATTTGTTCTAGTTTCTATATTATATTTTATGTATTTAGCAAGTCAGGCAAATGTAAGTACGTTGAAGGCTGGGCTTAGCCAAGCTACTGTTATTTATGATAAAGACGGCGACGAGGCAACGGAGATAAAGACAGAACGGACAGAAGGCATTGAGCTTAAGGATGTGCCGGACTATGTACCGGGTGCAGTCGTTTCTATTGAAGATGAGCGGTTCTACAGCCATAATGGCTTTGATTTGAAAGGGATAACGCGAGCGTTTTTTAAAAACCTGCTTGCTGGAAGTATAACAGGCGGGGGCAGCACGATCACCCAGCAGCTGACAAAAAATGCACTGTTATCTTCTGAACAAACATACAAACGAAAAGCAGAGGAATTGTTTTTGGCTGTGGAAATAGAGAAGCACTACAGCAAGGATGAAATTCTGCAGATGTATTTAAATCATGTTTATTTTGGCAGCGGTGCTTGGGGTATTGATCAAGCAGCCAAAAAATATTACAACAAGAATATCAAGGATGTTTCCATAAGCGAAGCAGCATTGCTTGCAGGGCTTTTACAGGCTCCATCTTCTCTTGATCCGTACAAAAATTATGATGGTGCCATTAAGCGAAGAAATGTAGTGTTAGGGAAAATGAAAGAAGAAAATGTCATTACAGAAGATGAATATAAGGATGCTGTCGCTGAAAAAATTGTTCTAGAGGACGGCGGAGGTTCGTTCATTGACAGAGATTATCCTTATTTTGTTGATTCCGTTATAAGTGAAGCAATTTCCGAGTATGGTCTTACTCAAGAGGAAATTCTGACTAGAGGGTATAAAATTTATACAGAAATGGACCAGAATCTCCAATCAACACTTGAAAAAACATTTGCAAACGATGCTCTTTTCCCATCGAGCAGTGATGGAACAAGCGCACAGGGTGGGGCTGTGCTGCTCGACCCCGAGACAGGCGGTATAAGAGGTCTTGTTGGAGGCAGAGGCAAACAAGTCTTCAGAGGATTAAACAGAGCTACACAAATTAAGGTGCAGCCTGGTTCGACAATGAAGCCGCTGGCAGTTTACACCCCCGCATTGGAACAGGGCTATAAGACAACCTCCATTTTGAAGGATGAGCCGTTTAAAAAGGGTAACTATGAGCCGCAAAACTTCTCGAAAACATATCAAGGAGAAGTGCCGATGTATGAGGCGTTAGAGAAGTCCTTAAATGTTCCTGCTGTTTGGCTTTTAGATAAAATTGGCATTGATAAAGGGCTGGATGCATTAAATAGATTCGGCATTCCATATGATGAGAAAGAAGATAAATATTTAGGTATTGCGCTTGGAGGAATGTATGAGGGAGTGTCGCCGCTGCAGATGGCAGAAGCGTACTCAACATTTCCGAATGATGGCGTTCGGATGGAAGGACATTTAATCACTAAAATCGTCGGACCGACAGGCAATGTGATTGCAGAGTATAAGTCGAAGTCGACTAAAGTAACATCAAAATCCGTCGCAGAGGATATGACCTCGATGCTGCTGGATGTTATAGATTCAGGAACAGGCCAAGGAGCAAAGGTTACAGGCTTTGAGATTGCTGGGAAAACAGGCTCGACTCAATTAGACAATGCTAATCTGTCTGGCACAAAGGATCAATGGTTTGTAGGCTATACACCAAATCTAGTTGGAGCGATGTGGCTTGGGTATGATAAAACAGATGAGCAGCATTATTTAAAGAGTAAAAGCTCTGGAGATGTTGTGCCGATTTTTAAAACGATTATGGATCAAGCAGTACAGTATGTAGAACCAGAAAATTTCTCTGTAATATCTGTAAGTGACCAGCTTGCTGGCAAGACTGAGCGAACACAGAAAGTAGAGGAAACAAAAGAAGCAATCAAGGAAAAAGCGAAAGAGATACAGACTACCATTGAAGAGAATTCTTCCAAATGGGGCCAAGTATTGGATGAAATGAAAGAGGATGCAGGCATCATCAGTGATAAGCTCAAGAATAAATGGAATGAAATAATGGGTCAATAAAATAAAGGAGGCTGGAACACAATGTTCCAGCCTCCTTTATATGATTTGTGCCAATTTTTAAAGGAAAAAAAGAGTATATATAATAGAAGCGTTTAGTTTGGCTAAAAATGGTTCAATATCCTTTTAAAAAAGTATATGTGACAAGTTTATGGACATAGATTTTCATAGCCACATCTGCTATAATTACTGAGTTGGTATCTTCTTGGAAAATGTTTGCTAGATTTAGGGGTAAATCAATTATGACAATTGGTAAATTTATCCTTACGATTTTTGTCACATTTACAGGCTTCGAGATATGATATCATCATACAGGTAGTAATAATAGATATTTTACCTATTTAAAATGAATGTTCTTTGTCTAAATCTTGAACATTCTGTGAATATTTTAACATTTAAAGTTAAATTGGAAGGAGATGCACTAAATTGAAGTCAAAAAAAGGCTTGTTATTATCACTTCTAGCGATTTTGCCAATTTTTGTACTGAGCGGCTGTGAAAGCATGGTTGTTTTTGATCCTAAGGGCCCTGTTGCTAAGAGCTTAATGGATTTGATCAACTGGTCGCTTATTTTTATGACAATTATCGTACTAGTTGTTTTTGGTTTGTTCGCGTACATTGTTTGGAAATACCGCGCTAAACCGGAAAACGAAGGCTATGAGCCGCCAGAGGAGCACGGAAGCACAGTGCTTGAAATTGTCTGGACAGTTATTCCTTTCTTAATTATCATTGCTTTGACTATCCCAACTGTTAAAACTATTTATGCAGTAGAGGATATTCCGAAGAATTATGAAGATCAAGAACCAGTTGTGATTAATGTAACATCTGCAGATTGGAAATGGATTTTCAGCTATCCGGAAGAAGGAATTGAAACTGTTAACTATGTAAAAATTCCTGCTGGTGTTCCGATTGAGTTCAAATTGACTTCTGCTGGAACAATGCAATCTTTCTGGGTTCCACAGCTTGCTGGGCAAAAGTACACAATGTATGGAGCTGAAACTGAGTTGTACTTAGTTGCAGATCATACAGGAGAATACTTAGGACAAAATACAAACTTCAACGGTAAAGGATATGCAGAGATGCAATTCAACGTAGAAGCTGAAACACAAGACGATTACGATGCTTGGGTTGATGAAGTTAAAGATACTGCACCTAAGTTGACAGAAGATAAATATAAAGAATTGTTGAAGCCGACTCATCTAGGGCGCATGACATTCTCTAATACTCATTTAGAGTGGATTGACCATGGAAAAGGCGGAACTTCTAACTACTACTTGAACCCTGAATTGTACAAAGTTCATGGTTATCAAGGTAAAATCTTCGATCATGAAGATGCAGACAGCGAAGAGAAAACTGATGGGGGTGAGCATTGATGGACATTAAATGGAATGAAATCCTTGTACAAGGAGATCCGTTGATCCTCGGTTCCCAAATCGGTATCGCATTGACGATGATTGGTGCTGTTGTTCTAATCACGTACTTGAAAAAATGGCGTTACCTTTGGGATGAGTGGATCACAACTGTCGATCATAAACGTATTGGTATAATGTACATCATTGTTGCGGTATTGATGTTCTTCCGCGGCGGTATTGATGGATTAATGATGAAAACACAAACAGCGGCACCAGACATGAAGTTCCTGGATGCACAGCACTATGATGAAGTATTTACAACACATGGTGTTATCATGATCTTGTTCATGGCGATGCCTGCTTTAATTGGTCTTATGAACGTTGTTATTCCGTTGCAAATCGGAGCGCGTGACGTTGCATTCCCGCAGCTGAACGCATTAAGCTTCTGGCTGACTTTCGCTGGAGCAATGCTTTTCAATATTTCTTTCGTAGTCGGTGGTTCACCAGATGCTGGTTGGACATCGTACTTCCCGCTTGCAGGTAAGGAGTTCACACCTGGGGTAGGTAACAACTATTACGCAATTGCCTTGCAGATTGCCGGGGCAGGTACATTGATGACAGGTATTAACTTTGTTGTCACAATCCTGAAAATGCGTACTAAAGGCATGACATTAATGAAAATGCCTATGTTTACATGGACTGCGTTATTGACAAACGTCCTAATCATTTTTGCATTCCCAATCCTTACAGTTGCATTAGCATTGATGACATTTGACCGTATGTTCGGTACACATTTCTTCACTGTTTCTGGCGGAGGAAATGCAATGCTTTGGAACAACTTATTCTGGCTATGGGGACATCCAGAAGTATATATTGTTGTCCTGCCGGCTTTCGGTATGTTCTCAGAAATTATTTCTACGTTCTCAAGAAAAACATTATATGGTTATAAATCTATGATTATTTCCATTGTTGGTATTGCGATTTTGAGTTTCGTTGTTTGGGTTCACCATTTCTACACAATGGGATCTGGACCTGTCGTTAACTCCGTATTCTCTATTACAACAATGCTGATTGCGGTTCCGACCGGGGTTAAGATTTTCAACTGGTTGTTTACCATGAGAAAAGGTCGTATCCAATTTACGACTGCAATGCTATGGTCACTTGCATTTATTCCAACCTTCACTATCGGTGGGGTAACAGGGGTTATGCTTGCAATGGCTGCAGCTGACTATCAATACCATAATACGTTATTCCTAGTGGCTCACTTCCATTATGTGTTGATTCCTGGGGTAGTATACGCAGTATTTGCTGGATTCTATTACTGGTGGCCAAAGATGTTCGGTCATGCATTGAACGAACGTCTTGGAAAATGGCATTTCTGGTTATTTAATATCGGTTTCAACGTAACATTCATGCCAATGTTCTTCCTTGGCCTTAAAGGTGCAGTTAGACGTTCTTACACGTTCTCTGCAGAATCAGGATTTGCACCGTTATTCGCAGTTTCAGCAGTAGGATCATTGATTCTAGCAGCTGGTTTCGCAGTATTAGTGTACAACATCTACTGGAGTGCACGTTATGCAAAACGCAATATCTCTACAGATCCATGGGATGCAAGAACATTAGAATGGCATACAGCTTCACCTGTACAGTTCTATAACTTTGCTCAACTGCCTGAAGTTAAAACATTAGATGCTTTCTGGCACATGAAGAAAAAAGATAAAGATGCGTTAGTTCTAAAAGAAGACGAGTTAGAAGAAATTCATATGCCAAGCAATTCAGGGCTTCCATTCATTATGTGTGTAATCTTTGGAGCTGCCGGATTCTTCATGGTATTTGAGTGGATTCCTCTAGCAGCAATTGCAGCTGCCTTTATATTCGTAGGCTTGCTTGTACGTTCCTTCGATTACGATGAAGGTTACCACGTAAAAGTCGACGAAGTTAAGAAAATTGAGCGTGCATGGAGGGGTGAAAAATAATGGCTAAAGTAGATACTTCTTTACCGTTGGAGTACCAAACGGAACAGAACCGTCTGAACATTTTCGGTTTCTGGATTTTCTTGGGTGCTGAAATAGTCTTATTTGCATCATTGTTCGCCGCACATGGCTCTCTATACAATGCATTCGCAGATGGACCTACTCCTAAAGATTTATTTATACTAAAAGACGTTATGATTGAAACATTGCTGCTGTTAACAAGTAGTTTCACATGCGGTATTGCTATCTGGTATATGCGCCGCAACAACTTGAAAGGCTTGTTAACATGGCTTGTTATTACATTGTTACTTGGTGCTGGTTTCGTATTCTTCGAGGTGACTGAGTTCATCCATTATGTTCATGAAGGTGCGAAAATGCAGACAAGCGCATATTTCTCAAGCTTCTTTGTACTGTTAGGAACACACGGACTTCACGTTTCTATCGGTATCGGCTGGGCAATTGCAGTTATTATTCAATTAGTTAAACGTGGATTGACACCTACGACTGCGCGTAAAACGTTTATTATCAGCTTATATTGGCACTTTTTAGACGTTGTGTGGATCTTTATCTTCACATTCGTTTATCTAGCAAGGATGGTGTAATAGATGGCGAAACATAATAGCAGTTTTCCGACAGGTCACGTAGCAGGATTTATCGTATCTATATTGCTGACTTTTGCAACAGTAGGTGCTGTAAGATATACAGATCTGCCTTTCGTGACAATCATGTGGATTATTGGTTCTTTAGCAGTTATCCAAGCACTTCTTCAGCTTTTCATGTTCATGCATTTAACTGAAGGTGAAGGCAAAATGCAAATGATTAATATCATTTATGCATTCTTCTGTGCGATTGTTGTTGCAGCAGGAACTATTTGGGTAATGACATCAGGACATGTTCATTACTAATTGATAAAAACCTCCGAGAAATCGGAGGTTTTTTTGTTGTTTTAAGCCTAGTACGAACGAACTAATTGAGAATAAAATGACTGGAAAATGGAAACTTGTTCAAGAAAAACCATTGACGATAATCAAAAAAATGATAAAATCAGTTTAAGAGCGTAAATGATAATGAAAATCATTTGAGAATTTTTTTTAGATAGAATTACTTTTTAAGGAGGCGAGTTGAGAGAGGTTTTTGACTCAATCTACCATCTATGAAGATAAGATATTTAGCCATCATGTTAATAGTGTTGTCAATCGCCTCCTTGTTTATAGGAGTTATTGATATTAATCCTTTGAGCATCTTTAAGCTGACAGAGGATCAAAAAGAAATATTATTAATCAGCAGGTTCCCCCGATTAATAAGCATTATTATTGCAGGTGTAAGCCTTAGCGTTTGCGGACTAATTATGCAGCAAATTACCAGAAATAAATTTGTGTCTCCAACAACAGCAGGCACGATGGACTGGGCAAGATTTGGCATTCTTATTGCGCTCATGATGTTCACAACTGCAACTCCGATTGTTAAAATGCTTGTTGCCTTCGTTTTTGCATTGCTTGGTACATTCCTGTTTATGCAAATACTGAATCGAATCAAATTTAAGGATGCCATTTTCATCCCGCTTGTCGGCTTGATGCTTGGAAACATCATCAGCTCCATTACAACATTCTTTTCTATGAAGAATGATCTTGTACAAAACATGTCATCATGGCTCCAAGGTGATTTTTCACTGATCATGGAAGGAAGATATGAGCTCCTGTACATAAGCATTCCTGTCGTCATTATCGCATACCTATATGCGAACAAATTCACAATCGCAGGCATGGGTGAAGAGTTCTCCACGAACTTAGGTCTTAACCATAAAAGGGTGGTAAATATTGGGTTGATTATTGTTGCCCTTGTTTCTTCAGTTGTACTGCTCACGGTCGGTATGATTCCATTTTTAGGGCTTATCATTCCTAATATAGTCTCTCTCTACAGAGGAGATAACTTGAAGAACAGCTTAACGCACACAGCATTACTTGGTGCAAACTTTGTGCTGATATGCGATATCCTTGGACGGATAATCATTTATCCTTATGAAATCTCGATAGGTGTAATGGTTGGCGTTATCGGGAGTGCCATATTCCTTTATTTATTGATAAGGAGAAGAACGTATGAATCAGCCTAAGAGAAAACTTTTACTTCTAGCGATAATAGCCGTTCTGCTTATTGCAGTATTCATGCTGATAAAGGTGAGCAGTGTGAATTGGGAATATGTTATACCAAGAAGAGCAATCAAAATATTAGCAATATGCCTGACAGGCGGATGTATCGCATTTTCATCCATGGTTTTCCAGACCATCACTAATAACCGAATCCTAACACCGAGTATTCTTGGTCTAGATTCTTTGTATTTATTTATCCAAACGTTTGTAGTTTTCTTTTTCGGTTCACAGAGCTTAACGATGTTGAACAGTAATGTTAACTTTCTGTTATCAGTCGGGCTGATGATTCTTTTCTCAGTTGCCCTTTACTACTTGTTCTTCCGAAAAGGAAGTCAGAATATCCTGCTGCTTCTCCTGATTGGGATTATTCTTGGCAGCTTCTTCTCAAGTCTGTCATCTTTTATGCAGATGCTGATAGATCCTAATGAGTTTTTGATTGTTCAAGACAAAATGTTTGCTAGCTTTAATAGTGTAAATACGGATATTTTGACAATATGTATTGTGATAATTGCAGTGATTGCTATTTACGTGTCACACTACAGCAAGTTTTTCGATGTAATGTCACTTGGAAAAGAGCAGGCAATCAATCTGGGAATTGATTATGATCGTGTTGTAAGAAATATGCTCGTTGTAGTTGCAATTCTGGTCAGTGTATCAACTGCTCTTGTCGGACCAATCACCTTCCTTGGATTGCTCGTCGTGAATCTTGCAAGAGAATTCCTTAGAACGTATAAACACAGCCAACTCATTGCAGGTTCCATCTTGTTAAGCATCATAGCCCTTGTTGGCGGTTTGCTCATAGTGGAAAGAGTGTTTACATTCTCGACAACAATCAGTGTTATCATCAACTTTGTCGGCGGAATTTATTTCATCTATTTATTGTTAAAGGAGAGAAGAGCATGGTAGAGGTCAAGAATGTCAGTAAACAATACAATGGAAAAAGCGTCCTTGAAAATGTGTCTCTTTCCATCGAAAAAGGAAAGATTACTTCCTTTATCGGCCCGAACGGTGCCGGGAAAAGCACATTGTTATCCATCATCAGCAGGCTGATTAAAGCTGACAACGGTGAAGTCCTGATTGATGGGCAAGATGTCTCCACTACAAAAAGCAATATTCTGGCAAAAAAGATTTCCATCCTCAAGCAGAGCAATCATATTAATATACGATTGACTGTTAAGGAACTAGTAAGTTTCGGAAGGTTTCCTTATTCACAAGGAAGACTGACGAAAGAGGATGAAACAGCCGTGGCAGAAGCAATTTCGTATATGGAGCTTGATGAAATTCAGCATAAATATTTGGATCAATTGAGCGGCGGTCAGAAACAGCGAGCATATATTGCGATGGTTATTGCACAGGATACAGAATACATCTTGCTCGATGAGCCGCTGAACAATCTGGATATGAAGCATTCTGTGCAAATCATGAAGGTTCTTAGAAGGCTTGTAAATGAGCTGGGAAAAACAGTTGTCATTGTAATTCATGATATTAATTTTGCCTCTGTTTATTCTGACAATATAGTGGCATTAAAGAATGGCAAACTAGTTAATAATGGTCCAGCAGACAGTATTATCAATCAAGCTGTTCTAAAGGATATCTATGAAATGGATATGCAGATTGAGGAGATTAACGATCATAAAATCTGTGTCTATTTCGCTTAAAATCATAAATTAATGACTGTAAAGCTAAGCGGAACTAATGGTAGATGTTCGATAAAAAGAAAGGAGGCAGTGTTTCTATGGAATACTTAAAAATAAGTCTCTTCGCCAGAAGAACCATAATAACACTACCATTAGCATTAGTACTTTTCTGTGTGACATTCTAGGAAAATGCACTAGGAAAATACTAATATCTCAATCATAGGATATTCTGTTTATCATTGCAATCAATTTAATTTAAATAATCTAAATATAATAATAGGGGTGTCTTAATTGAAGAAAAAACTATCTATATTATTCATAGCATTAGTTATGGCAGTATTAGCAGCTTGCGGCAATACTTCTACAAGCAGCAGTTCATCTGATAATGAAAAAGCAGCAGAACCAATTACAGTAAAACATGATTTAGGCGAAACAAAAGTTGATCCAAATCCAAAAAAAGTGGTTGTATTTGATATGGGTATCTTAGACACATTAGACAAACTTGGTGTAGAAGTAGCAGGTGTTCCACAAGACAGCCTTCCAGAGTATCTTTCAAAGTACAGTGACAGCAAATATACAAATGTCGGTGGACTTAAAGAGCCAGACTTAGAGGCAATAAGCGAATTGGCTCCAGATGTTATCTTTATTTCAGGCAGACAATCAGCAGCATATGAAGACTTAAGCGAAATTGCGCCAACTGTTTATGTGGGTGTTGATACGACTAAATATATGGAATCATTTAAGAGCAATATGGAACTAGTTGGACAAATCTTCGGTAAAGAAGATGCAGTAAAAGAAGAATTAGCAAATATTGATGAAACAATTTCAGCATTAAACGATAAAGCGAAGGCAGTAGAAGGTAAATCATTAGTAGTATTAGTAAATGACGGCAGTGTGAGTGCGTATGGATCTGGATCAAGATTCGGAATCATTCATGACGTATTTGGATTGGCTCAAGCAGATGAAAAAATTGAGGCTTCAACACATGGACAAAGCATTTCCTTTGAGTATATCGCAGAAAAGAACCCAGAATATCTATTTGTTGTAGATAGAGGCGCTGTTGTCGGCGGAGAATCCTCTGCAGAAAAAGTATTGGATAACGAGCTAGTTAACGGTACTGATGCAGCTAAAGACGGTCATATCATCTACTTAAATCCTAACTATTGGTACCTTTCTGGCGGTGGTTTGATTTCTACAGAAGAAATGGCGAAAGAAATCGATGCTGGTATTTCAAAATAATAATTTCTAAGATAGGAACCCGGTTTGCTTATAAGCAGAACGGGTTCTTTCATTTACAATTTATGAAAATGCTGCTATAGAGTTGCTTTTTCATAATTTTCGATAGAAAATATAAAAGAGAAAATATGTTTAAGATGGGCAAGGAGGATTTTCATGAGTATTCGATTTGGAATTATAGGAACAAACTGGATTACAGAATCATTTATTCAAGCAGCAAGTATGGTGGAGGAGTTCACTTTAGCTGCTGTGTATTCACGTTCAAAAGAAAAAGGTGAAGCATTTGCGCAAAAGTATAATGCAGAACATATATTCACAAGTCTGACTGAGATGGCAGAAAGTGATCAAGTCGATGCCGTATATATTGCAAGCCCCAACTCATTGCATGCGGAGCAGTCCATCCTTTTTTTAAAGAATAAAAAGCATGTTTTAACAGAAAAAGCATTCGCTTCGAATGTTAAGGAAGCGGAAATAATGATATCGGTTGCAAAAGAAAACAATGTGCTGCTCATGGAAGCTTTAAAGACAACCATGCTGCCTAATTTCAAGGTAATTCAAGAAAATATACATAAAATAGGGAAAGTTAGACGTGCTTTCGCAAGCTATTGTCAGTATTCTTCCCGCTATGACGCATACAAAGAAGGGAATATTCTTAATGCTTTCAAGCCGGAATTCTCTAATGGAGCATTAATGGATATCGGCGTGTACTGCATTTACCCAATGGTAGCCTTATTTGGAAAGCCTCAGTCTGTCAAAGCATCAAGCTATCTGCTTGAGAGCGGTGTCGATGGAGAAGGAAGCATCATTATGACCTATAAGGATATGGATATTGTGCTAATGTACTCTAAGATCACAAACTCCCTTATCCCATCAGAAATCCAAGGTGAGGATGGCAATATCTTAATAGATCAAATGAATACACCGCAAAAGATAGAGATAGCGTTCCGCAACGGGGAAAGAGAAGATGTTTCTGTTCAGCAAAAGGAAGAAGCTATGTATTACGAAGCGAAGGAGTTTATTGATACTATCCTTGCAGGGAAGACAGAATCGTCCATAAATTCCCTTGATTTATCCTTAGCTGTAATGGAAGTAATGGAAGAAGTAAGAAAACAAACAGGAATTGTGTTTCCTGCAGATAAAAAGTAAATCCTTGTTTAGACACTTAAAATAGCCTGGTGCTATTTTAAGAGAAAATATTGAAAGCGTTCTTACTGATTATGAAACGGGGGAGAAAATGCATGAAATTATTCGGTGCAGTGGAGGCTGGCGGAACAAAATTTGTATGTGCGGCGGGAACGGAGACAGGAGAAATTAAGGAACGTATCTCAATACCTACTACTACTCCAGAAGAAACGATGCCAGAGGTAATTGCTTTTTTTAAAAAACATAAAGTGGAAGCAATCGGCATCGGCTCTTTCGGACCAATTGATGTAGATAATAATAGTCCGACATATGGCAACATCACGACAACTCCTAAGCTTGCTTGGAGAGATTACCCATTACTAAATGCGCTTAAGAAGGAATTTTCCATTCCAATGGGCTTCAATACGGATGTAAACATTGCAGCCTTAGGAGAAGCAGTTCTTGGAGCAGCTAAGGGACTTGACAGCTGTCTCTATATAACTGTAGGAACCGGAATAGGTGCAGGAGCAATAGTTCAAGGAGAGCTACTCCAAGGTTTAACACATCCTGAAATGGGTCACATCCTAGTGAGGAGACATCCTGAAGATAACTATAAGGGAAGATGTCCTTATCATGGAGATTGCCTTGAAGGATTAGCTGCAGGACCTGCTATTGAAGAAAGATGGGGCAAAAAAGCAATAGAATTAAGCGATAATGACAAGGTCTGGGAAATAGAAGGATATTATATTGCTCAAGCACTTATGCAATATATATTAATACTGTCACCGAAAAAAATCATCCTCGGTGGCGGGGTTATGAACCAGGAGCATGTTTTGTCACATATTAACCGCAATCTCAAGGAGCTTTTGAATGGCTATATCGAATTTCCCCAAGTCTCCTCAGATATAGACAATTATATTGTGAGACCGGGCCTTGGCGACAATGCAGGTATAACAGGCGGAATACTGCTGGCAAGCCGTGTATGGAAAGAAAGCATAAATAAATAATGAACAGGAAAAGCCTCCAGGGAAAACCCTTTTCCCTGAGGCTTTTTATTATTTTATCTCAAGCTGGACGAGAACAGGGCCGCCTGCAGGTGTAAATGTCTTCGTTATTTCAAAACCCCATTTTTGGTAAAGCCGGACTGCTGGCGTATTCTTCGCAGCAGTGCATACATGAACTGGTTTCCCCCGTTTTTCCAACAGGCTGCTTAGAAGTCTTGAAGCTACGCCTTGCTGAAAATAGGCAGGGTGAACAATGAGTCTGCTGATGAGAAGGATATTCTCTGTTTCCTCGTAAGAAAGAACACCAACCAATTCTTTATTAACCTTCCAGCCGATAAACACTTCACAGCTGTTCTGAATATGAAAGAGGCTCTCCTTTAATGGAGGCAGATCATCATATTCAATAAGATCAGCCTCCACTTGATAGGAAAGCTTTTGTAATTTATGAATAGCTCCTGCAGCTAATTCATCTGCTTGATTTAAATGGATAAGCATAAACATCAGCTCCTTTGTTGTTTCCTTTTATTATAAAGCTTAAGCATAATTTTGAAATTATGAACAAATTATTGCTAACCCATTAACATTCATTTAAACCTGTTCAAGAACTGTTGCATAGAGGAAGGAAAGCAGGTTTAATAAATAAAAAAGCAAGAGGCGGAGGGCAGCAAATATGAAAGTTTTAGTTGTAGAAGATAATATTGGTGTTTGCTCTATGTTAGAGATGTTTTTTGGGAAAGAAGGATTCAATGGAGTATTTCTTCATGATGGATTAGAAGGATATAAACATTTTATAAATAATGAATATGATATGGTTATTTTGGATTGGATGCTGCCGGGAATGGACGGAATAACAGTTTGTCGGAAAATTAGAGAAGTGGACCAAAATGTGCCGATTATAATGTTAACAGCAAAGGATACAGAATCTGATCAAGTTCTTGGTCTTGAGATGGGCGCTGACGATTATGTCACTAAGCCGTTCAGTCCGTTGGCGCTGACTGCGAGAATGAAAGCAATAATCAGAAGACAGGTAAAGGATAAAAATAGTTTGGAAGAAGCGTTAGAAACGAGTATCATTAAGATTAATAAGGAAACACGGGAAGTATATATTTCAGACAAGCTTATTCCTAATCTTACTCCTAAAGAGTTTGACCTTCTATCGTTTTTTGCACAGCATCCAAAACAAGTGTTTTCAAGGGATCAAATCCTTGAACAAGTGTGGGGCTTTCAATTTTACGGAGATGATCGTACAGTAGATGTTCATATTAAAAGGCTGAGACGGAAAATCGGCCGTGATAATCAGCCATTCTTTCACACTGTGTGGGGAGTAGGCTATAAATACGATGAAACGGTGGTAATGAATGAGAATTAAGTATTTATACCAGCAGCTGATCAGCCATATCAGTGTCATAGTAGTTGCGTTTTTAGTTGTAAGCATTGCCTCCACTCATTTTGTAGAGAAGGTCGTGCTCACCATTAAAGGACAGGAGCTTTATGATTATGGCATCAACATCCTGACAGATATTCAAGGAAACCAAATGCAGACCTCCGCTCAGGAAACACTGCTGAATTACGCAGATGTGCTCAAAAGCAGGGGCGTAACATTCGGGATTTTTGATACACAGCAAAATGTCATTGCATCTGTCGGCAAAAGAATTAATATAACGGATGAAGAATGGAATGCCATTAAAGACGGAGAGAACAATAAAGTAATTAAAAGCAGTACACGACGGGGCAATCAAGAAGTTACCCTTGTTGCTATTCCTTATAGTGTGAACGGAGAGGTGGAAGGTGGAATATTGCTGACCGCTCCTTTAAGTGATTCGAAGCAGCTTATAAATGAAATAAATAAATATCTTGTGTATTCTGTGTTTTTTGCATTTGGAGTAGCATTGCTGTTAAGTATATTGTTGTCGAGAATTCACGTGAGAAGGATTAAAAAGCTGCAGGAAGCAACAAGTCTTGTTGCTGTTGGAGACTACAGTGTCAGAGTTCACTCCTCGAACTTTGATGAGATTGGCGAATTAGCGAGTGACTTTAATTCCATGGTTGATCGTCTGCGTATTTCAAAGGAAGAGATAGATGCCTTAGAAAATCGACGAAGACAGTTCATGTCAGATGTATCTCATGAATTGAAAACACCGCTAACAACCATCAGCGGTGTTATCGAAGGACTCAATAATAATATGATACCTGAAGCAGAAAAAGGAAAAGGGATTACTCTTGTGAGTCAGGAAACGAAAAGGCTTATTAGGCTTGTGAATGAGAATTTGGATTATGATAAAATTCGCTCCAACCAGATAGTGCTGATGAAGGAAACAATTCAGCTTGGAGAAGTTCTGGAGATTATTCAAGAACAGCTTTATACACAGGCAGTCGAGAAAAATTTGGCAATCAATGTCGATGTGGCGGATGATATTTATATTTATGCCGATTATGACAGACTGATTCAAATTATTATGAATATCACGAAGAATAGTATTCAGTTTACAGATGCCGGCGAAATTTGGTTAAGAGGCAGAACGGATGAAAGTTATACAATAATAGAAATCAAAGATACAGGTATTGGAATGGACCCAGCAGAAATTGAAAATATTTGGAAGAGGTTTTATAAGGCTGATATTTCAAGAACGAATAATCCATACGGAGAGTTTGGGTTAGGGTTATCGATTGTAAAACAGCTTGTACAGTTCCATAATGGGAAAATTGAAGTAAGCAGCCAAAAAGGAGCAGGAACGAGATTTACGATTTATTTTCCAATATTTAAATAGGAGAGATGCTTCTGATTATGCTGGGTAGTAAGGTTTATGCTTAGCGTAATCAGAGCTTTTTTACTATCTGCAGCAACAGTAGGTGGAAATTCTCTATTTCGTCCTTAATTTTTCTAGGTCTATTAAAACTTTGTTAATAATTTATTCATATATAAGTTTTATTATATAAACATGAAATCAAAACAATAATTAATTTCTTCTTATAGATGATGCATAGTTGGTAATTATTATAGGAGGTATAAAACGATGAATGAGTTTGAAAAAAACAAAGAGAATATGAACGGAGAACAGGACTTTGAAAGCAAAAATGAGAGTGTGAACGAAGAACAAAATGTTGAAATGCAAAAAGAGCTCACAAACAATGCTGAGTTTACGGCAAGAAAGGAAGAAGACAAAGCGAATGATGAAGCAGTTGATTTAAACAAGCTGGAAGAAAATCCAATAGTAAAATCAGAGAATCAGGAGGATGACAGCCAAAATACAGGTATGTCCGACTTCGATAAGGCAGATGCGATAGCTCGTGAATATGAAAAAATGGCAAGTGACGCCGAGGAGGAAAGACTTGCAGCCCAAAAGCAGATTCACGTTCAGCAAACAATGGCAGCAGCTGCAACAGCTGAAGAGCCTTCTGGCAAAAGAAGCAAGGAGCGGCCGTCAGCAGGCAGTCCTAAATGGAAAGGGTTCTTTTCCTTGCTGGCAGCCGGTGTTGTCGGGTCTGCATTGACATTTGTTGCTGTTCCACATACGAATTTGCTTGATGGGCAGTATGAAAAGCTGGAACAACAGGTAGAGGAATTAAGTAGTAAAGTTGGCAATAGCAGCTCTAGCTCTAATAATATAACAGCACAGACTACATCAGCCCAAACTTCTGACAGTTCAACGTCCATTGCAGATATGGTTGAGTCCTCTTCTAAGGCAATTGTTGGAATTGTGAATGTTCAGCAACAAACAACGAGCCAATTTTCCCAAAGTACGTCCACTGACGTCGAATCAGGGTCAGGCTCTGGAATCATCTTTAAAAAGGATGATAAATATGCGTACATTGCTACAAACAATCACGTGATAGAAGGTGCGAATTCATTAGAGATCTCACTGTATAACGGTGATAAGACAGAAGGGAAATTAATCGGTGCAGATGCCCTTACTGACTTGGCTGTTGTCAGAATTGATGCGAAGTATGCTACGGATGTAATTAATTTTGGGGATTCCACTACACTGCGCCCAGGTGATCAAGTTTGGGCAATCGGTAACCCACTTGGCCTTGATTTATCGAGAACAGTTACACAAGGTATTGTAAGTGCGGTGGACAGAAGTATTACTGTTAACACATCTGCTGGTGACTGGGAGTTTAACGTAATTCAGACAGATGCGGCGATAAACCCAGGGAACAGCGGAGGTGCCTTGATTAACTCTGCAGGCGAGGTTGTCGGCATCAACAGCTTGAAAATCTCAGAGGATGGAGTAGAGGGGCTTGGCTTTGCAATACCAAGTAATGATTTGCTTCCAATCGTCAATGAAATCATTGAAAATGGCGAGGTAGAGCGTCCATATATCGGTGTCGGACTGGCAAGCTTAGAAGAAGTTCCGCAGATGTACTTGCAGGACCTTCCTGACTCTGTAACAAAAGGAGTTATGGTAACAAATATTGATTCTAACTCTGCGGCAGCTAAAGCAGGTCTTGAAGTACAAGATGTAATTGTCTCCATAAACGGAACTGAACTAGAAGGGTCTTCTGACTTGAGAAAATATCTATATACGAAAGTGGATATCGGCGATAAAGTAAAAATGGTCGTATATCATGATGGCAGTAAGAAGACAGTAGAGCTGACTTTAACGAGCAACAGCAGCAGCACTAATTAAGAGGCTTGTTTCATACTAAAAATCCCATCTGGTAAAATTACTAAAAATCAGATGGGATTTCTATTTTTGTTAATATTTTTTTAATATTTTTATGGTATGATGTATTTTATGTGGCAGTGGAATTGTCATATCTATTATGATAGTTTTAGTTTATTAAAATATAGTTTAGAGAGGACACAGGATGAAAAACAAAAAGATCATTTTACCCATTTTAGCAGTAGTACTAATAGCGTTGATCGTTGTTGCTGTTATTCTAGTTCAGAAGAATAACACAGTAGCATCTATCGATGGAGAAAAAATCACGCAAGATGACTTAAACGAGGCGTTGAATAAGCAATACGGGACATCTATCCTTGAGACTTTAATTGCTAATAAAGTAGTTGATTTAGAAGCGGAAAAAGAAAAAGTTAAGGTAACGGATAAAGAACAAGAGGACGAGCTTAACGAGCTTATTGAATCTTCAGGCGGCGAAGATGCTTTCAATGCTGCATTAGAAGCGAACGGTGCATCTAAAGCAGATATCGAAGAAGAGCTGTTGCGCTATTTGAAAATCAAAAAATTGCTTGAGCCAAGAATCGAAGTTACGGATGATGAAATCCAGGCTTACTTTGATGAAAACAAAGCAAGCTTTGACACTCCTGAGCAAGTAGAAGCAAGTCATATTCTAGTTGCTGACGAAAAAACAGCAAAAGAAGTGAAGCAAAAGCTTGATGACGGTGAAGATTTCGCTGATCTTGCAAAAGAATACTCAACTGATACAGCAACAAAAGAAAACGGCGGTGAGCTAGGATACTTCTCATCTGGCCAAATGGTTGAAGAGTTTGAAAAAGCTGCTTTCGCTATGGATGTAGATGAAATCAGTGATCCAGTTGAAACAACAAACGGCTGGCACATCATTAAAGTAACAGGCCATAAAGATGCAGTAGAAGCTAAATTGGACGATCATAAAGATGAAATTAAAGATACAGTGTTCGAGAGCAAAATGAACACAGAATACAGCACATGGTTGGAAGAAGTAAAAGCTGACTACGACATCAAGAACAACTTGGATACTGCTAGCACAACAAGTGCAAGCTAATGAAAAAAGCGACTTTCCTGTAAAAGGGAAAGTCGCTTTTTTATGCTTAAAGAGGATTGATATCCATATCTGGAAGCTGAAATGGATTAGTGCTGTTAATATGGTCCGGAAACAATATACCGTTTAAATGATCGATTTCATGCTGAAATACAATTGCTTCATAGTCTTTCAGTTTAATTTTTACTTCTTTCCCGTTAATATCATAAGCCTTCACTGTAATTCTTTTAAAACGGGGCACATAGCCAATGACAGGTCTGTCAATAGAGAGACATCCTTCGCTGTCAGGCAGGTATATCATGCTTGCAGAGTGGCTGATGATTTTTGGATTGATTAGCATATGCTCAAAGTTATTGCCATTTTCACCTTTAATAAAGGCCGCAAACATCCTTTTGTTAAGCCCGATTTGATTTGCGGAGATGCCGACACCGGGACGAAGCTTATACTTTTTAGCAAGGCTAGGATCCTGGCTGTTTTTTAAGTATTGCAGCATGCACAGAAGCTCTTGCTTATCCTCCTCGGTTGGCGGCAGTGAAAGTTCAGGCATTTTCTCTCTGAGGATATCATCACCTTCTCTTACGATATCCTGCATCGTTATTACATATGATTGATTGTACTTGCTCATGTATTTAATCAACTCCATTATTGTCCTTTTATAGTCGAAAAACCATATAAGTAAAATAGCAAAAGAATGGATGGAAGTCTAATTCTAACTTACGGGATCATCATAAAAATAATGTCTGTTTTCTTCAAGTTAATTTACAATAAAAATTTACATAAATTATGAAACGAAGGAAAAGATAGGAGGGAAGGAAAATAAAGGAGGAAGCAATGTGAAAAAAATACTGGTAGTTGGATTGTTAACACTTAGTTTTATGATGCCTAGCTTTTTACATACAGCAAAAGCAGCTCCGGAGAACCCGCCGATAAACCATCAGGCGCCTGAGGAGGACCAAGCCTTCATTAAGAAGATGGCTGAGAGCTTAGGAATAAAAACAGACGGGAAAGACGGAGAAACGCTAAAAAAGGAAATTCATGAGGTTTTAATTAAAAAAGAGGCAAGTAAGCTTGGTATTAAAACAGACGGAAAAGACATGAAGCAAATTGCTGCAGAGGTTCATGAAAAAAGACTGCAGGATGAAGCTAAAAAGCTGGGAATCAGCACAGAGGGCAAAGATCCACGCACGTTGATGAAAGAGTTATACGAAGCAAAGATTAAGCAAAAGGCGAAGGAATTAAATATTAAGACAGAAGGTAAAACACTTGAGCAGCTCAGTAAAGAAGTCAGAGAACAATTAATACTGTCAGAGGCAAAAAAATTGAACATTAAAACAGAGGGTAAGGATTTAAGAGCTCTTGCAAATGAAGTCAGAGAAGTCCAGATTACAAATGCCGCTAAGGAGCTTGGCATTGAAACGAAGGATAAAACACCGAAAGAACTGTTGAAGGAAATGATGATTAGTTACCCAGAAGAAGTGAAAAAGCTTAAGCTGCTGCCATTTCATGAAGGACCTATGATGGGGCATCACCATCGAGGCAAAGAAGCACGAGAGAATTAAATAACGATATTCTACAATACAGAGCTATAGACGCTGCTTTAAAGAGCAGCGTCTTCTCTATGGTTTATAGTGGAAAATTGTATTTTTATGCAAAATTAAAACAAATGATAAATGTACTATAAACCGGCAGAGAATAAGCAGTTTTTTAATAAAGGGAGTATTTGGAAGGAGAAACAGTGAGTGATTTGCGTAGTTTAATGCTATTTATTGACTAAATATTAAGACTATTATACCTGTGTTCTATATATTGAAATGATATGAAATACCTATTAACAAATCAGATTATCAACCCTAATATCTATTTTTGTAAAAAATATGCATAAATGAATGTTATTTTCGTTAATGATTAGTATTCTTATTTTACAGGGGTCTGTCTTTCATTCATTTTTGGTTAGAGAAATGAACAGAAGTCAGCTTAGATAAATTATCGAATAAGGGAGAAGCATTAGGAGGAATACATTTTGAAACAATATTCCAAACTACGAATTACCGAAAAAGATCAGAATATATACAACGCTTTGTGTGATTTGTATAAGGAAAAGAACGAGGAAGCTGGAATAGGTCCTACCGAGATTGGGATAAGAGTTGGCAGGGATTCGTATGATGCTTCTGCTTACTGTAATGCTTCACTTAAAAAGCTTATACATTTCGGGAAAATAGAAAAAGTGGAGAATGGAAAGTATAGACCGTTAATGGAGGAAGAATAAGTTTCTATTCAATGTGGGAGGATTTTGCGAAAGCAAAGTCCTCCATTTTTTTATATGTTGGATGTTTTTTTAAAATAGGATTGCAGTCCATTCAAATTATTGTATAATGAACGGAGTAAAATTAAACTTAAAGTTTAGTTTCAGTAAACTTTTATGACTTTGAGTTTACTATTTCTAAACAAAAAAGTAGGTTAAAAATATGGAAATAGGTAAAAAGATAAAGAACTTGCGTTTGAAAAAGGGTCTGACCCAGGAAGAGCTTGGGGAAAGGACAGATTTAAGCAAAGGTTATATATCACAGCTCGAACGAGATTTAAGCTCTCCTTCTATTGAAACATTCTTTGATATTTTGGAAGTGCTAGGCTGTTCTCCAAAAGAATTTTTTGATGATGAAGAGAGGAAGCAGAAGGTTGTTTATACAGAAGAGGATGTAACAGACTTTTTTGATGAAGAAAAAGGCTATCATATTCAATGGCTAGTACCGGAATCCAATGAAAAGGAAATGGAGCCAATAAAGCTTAGCTTTAGTAAAAAAGGTGAATTTAAAAAGTTTGAGCCTTCCCTGTCTGAAACATATGCCTTCGTTTTGGAAGGGGAAGTGCTGTTAAAGCTCGGAAAACAAGAATACAGAGCAAGACAAGGGGAGTCCATCTATTTCCATGCGACAGAGGAGCACCAGTTCTTTAACATCGCTGATGGTAAGTCCTCACTGCTGCTTGTAGCAACTGATTCTTACTTATAAATTTAGGAGAAAAGGAGAATATCATGCCAGGTGAATCTATTATAAGGTTTGAAAATGTAACAAAAGCCTATGACCAAAATACGACTGTGCTAGAGAATGTCAGCTTTGAAATAGAACGAGGCAAATTCTATACACTGCTTGGACCTTCAGGCTGCGGAAAAACAACAATTCTGCGCCTTATCGCAGGCTTTATGGAGCCGACTGAGGGGAATATTTACTTTAATGATAAAGTTATCAATAAAATTCCAGCGAATAAACGACAAGTAAATACGGTGTTTCAAGATTATGCGTTATTTCCTCATTTAAATGTTTTTGAAAATGTTGCCTTCGGTTTGCGCATTAAAAAGCTGAAAAAGCAGGAAATAGAGAAGCGAGTAAAGGACGCATTACGGTTTGTCAATTTAGATTCCTATGAGAATAGGGAAATAAGTGAAATGTCAGGTGGCCAAAAGCAGCGTGTGGCCATTGCGAGAGCTATTGTAAATGAACCGGAAATAATTCTTCTTGATGAGCCTCTTTCTGCATTGGATTTAAAGCTGCGCACAGAAATGCAGTATGAGCTGAGAGAACTTCAGCAAAGGCTTGGGATTACGTTTATCTTTGTCACACATGACCAGGAAGAGGCATTAGCAATGTCAGATGAAATATTTGTCTTAAATAAAGGCAAAATCGAACAAAGCGGCACACCTACGGATATTTATGATGAGCCGATTAATCGTTTTGTCGCTGATTTTATTGGAGAATCCAATATAGTCTCAGCGAGAATGGAGAAAGACTTTGTCGTTCATTTTGCAAGCAAAACATTTGAATGTGTCGACCAAGGCTTTAACCATAATGAAGCGGTGGAGGTTGTTATCCGTCCAGAGGATTTAAACATTACTTCACCAGATGCAGGAAAGCTTAAAGTAAAGGTAGATTCCCAGCTGTTTAGGGGAGTTCATTATGAAATTTGCGGATATGATGAGGATGGCAATGAGTGGCTTGTTCATTCCACTAAAAAAGTTGTTGTAGGGGAAGAAATTGGTCTTGATTTTGAAAAAGAGGCAATTCATGTCATGAGAATAGGAGAAACAGAAGAAGAGTTTGACAGACGCCTTGAGGCATATGAAGGTGCAAATGATGAAAAATAAGGCAAATTGGTATACGATTCCCTACTACTTATGGATTGCGTTGTTTGTAATTGCTCCTGTGGTGCTGATTGTTTATTATTCTTTTTTTGATATTGAAGATCAGCTGACATTCAGTAACTACGAAAAGTTTTTTACACCTGTTTACTTGAAAATGACGTTAAACTCCTTTTGGTATGCGTTTTTGATCACTTTTTTCTCCTTGATTATCGCTTATCCAACAGCATATATATTAACGAAGACTAAGCATAAGCAATTATGGCTGCTCCTTATTATACTGCCTTCATGGATTAACCTGCTTTTAAAGGCTTACGCATTTTTAGGGATTTTCGGAACATATGGTGCAGCAAACGAGGTGCTGGACTTCTTAGGAATTGGTAAACAGCAAATTCTGTTTACAGATTTCAGCTTCCTGTTTGTCAGTGTGTATATCTTTATTCCGTTTATGATATTACCAATCTTTAATGCACTAGAAAAGTTGAATCCTAGTCTTGTAGATGCGTCAAAAGATTTAGGTGCATCGAGCTGGACGACGTTCTCAAAGGTAATATTTCCATTAACAATAGATGGGGTCAAGTCAGGCTGCCAGGCTGTTTTTATTCCAGCATTATCTCTGTTTATGATTACAAGATTGATTGCCGGCAACAGAGTCATCACGCTTGGAACAGCCATTGAACAGCATTTCTTAATCACACAAGACTGGGGAATGGGTTCTACAATAGCTGTTTTCCTGATTATTATCATGATTGTGATTATGATGCTAACAGGTAGCAAGAAAGAGAGGGGGATAAGATGAATAAATTATCGAAAGTATCTGTACTATATTTAGTTTTCATTTTTATTCTTCTATATGCCCCAATCTTTTATTTGATTTTTTATTCCTTTAACAGCGGTGGTACAATGCATGATTTCCAAAGCTTCACTTGGAAGTGGTACAAAGAGCTGTTTCAAGACACAAGGCTGCTTGTGATTGTACTGAACACGATAATTGTCGCACTGCTGTCAGCATCGATTGCGACCATTATCGGTGTGTTTGGAGCAATCAGTCTTTCCATGATGAGAAGAAAACGATTAAGGAATACGGTGTTGTCCTTAAATAATGTTTTGATTGTAAGTCCTGATGTTATCATTGGTGCATCGTTTCTGATTTTCTTTACTATTTTAGGAATAAAACTCGGTTTTGTATCTGTTCTCTTGTCGCATATTGCCTTTTCTATTCCGATAGTGGTAATAATGGTGCTGCCAAAGCTTCAGGAAATGAGCCCAACCTTAATGGATGCAGCTTTTGACCTTGGCGCAGGCTGGAAGGAAGTTCTGTCGAAGGTTATTCTGCCATATATTGCTCCAGGTATCTATGCTGGATTTTTTATGGCGCTAACCTATTCTTTGGACGATTTTGCAGTTACCTTCTTTGTGACAGGCAATGGTTTTTCTACTTTATCTGTAGAAATATATTCATTGGCAAGAAGAGGAATTTCGCTTAATATCAACGCACTTTCTGCCTTGCTATTCTTTATTACACTGCTGCTTGTCATCGGCTACTATTTCGTTGCGAAGCGAACAGTCAGAAGGCATAAACCGGGGGTGAGCAAATGAAGGGGCTAATAAGAGGGCTGACAGCAGCTCTCATCTTATCAGCTATCCTAATGGCAGTTGTTCATCAAGTGAACAGCAGCAGAGGGTATGCGGGTGGAAATACGATAACGGTCTATAACTGGGGAGATTATATCGATGCGGACCTTATCGATAAGTTTGAAAAAGAGACAGGAATAAAGGTTATATATGAGACATTTGATTCAAATGAAGCGATGATGACTAAAATAGAACAGGGCGGCACGAATTATGATATTGCCATCCCTTCTGAATATATGATTGATAAAATGAAAGAGGAGAATCTCCTTCTCCCGATTGATCATACAAAGTTACCGAATCTCAAAAATATTGACAGCAGATTCATGAATTTATCATTTGATCCGGATAATAAATATTCCATCCCTTATTTTTGGGGAACAGTAGGTATAGTGTATAATCCCGAAATGCTCGGAGGGAAAAAGATAACTTCCTGGAATGACTTATGGGATAGTGACTTGAAAAACCAAATCATGCTTATAGATGGAGCAAGAGAAATAATGGGGATGAGCCTTAACAGCTTAAACTATTCTCTTAATGACAAAGATCATAAGCATTTGCGGGAAGCGAAGGAGAAGCTGGATACGCTGACTCCTAATGTTAAAGCAATAGTTGGGGACGAAATTCGTATGCTTATAGAAAACGAAGAAGCAGCGATTGGCGTACTATGGTCAGGCATGGCAGCTGAAATCATGTGGGAAAATGAAGAGGTAGAATATGTGGTTCCACAGGAAGGCTCTAATCTTTGGTTTGATAATATGGTTATTCCGAAAACAGCAAAAAATATTGATGGTGCTCATCAGTTTATCAATTTTATGCTTGATGCAAAAAATGCAGCACAAAACACAGAGTATGTTGGCTATTCGACGCCAAATAAAGCGGCAATGCAATACTTGCCGGAAGAAATTACTTCTGATAAACGCTTTTATTTAGATGAGGAAATGACATCGAAACTTGAGGTGTATGAGAATCTTGGGCAGCGGTCTTTAGCTGAGTATAATGATCTGTTCCTGGAATTCAAAATGCATCGCAAATAGTGACTTGGCTTTATGCCAAGTCATTTTTTTATGGAAGTAAATAAGTGGATGAAGTCTGGATTAGAAGAAAATACTAAGGAAAAAAGCGAGGTGTTTTTATGAGAAAAACATTATTACTTTTTTGTTTGCTCACCTTTTCCTGTGTGACTGCATATGCGGAGGGTGAAAAGCAGCAGGCAAAAAAAGAGCTTGCGATTGTCATTGATGATTTCGGCAACAATATGAAGGGAACAGAAGAGATGCTGAATCTGCCTGTGCCAATCACTGCGGCAATTATGCCATTTATGCCGACGAGCAAAGAGGATGCCATTAAAGCTCACAAAAAGGGGCATGATGTTATCATTCATATGCCGTTAGAGCCTAAGCAAGGTAAAAAAAGCTGGCTTGGTCCTGGAGCAATCACAACGAATTTAAGCGATGAAGAAATTAGAAAAAGAGTTGTCTCCGCCATTGAAAGTATTCCCTATGCAGTTGGGATGAATCATCATATGGGTTCAAAGGCTACAGAGGATGAAAGAGTGATGAGGATAATATTAGAAGAGTGTAAAAAACACGATTTATTTTATCTCGACAGCAAAACGACAGGGAAGAGCGTCGTAAAAAAACTGGCAGAGGAATTGCAAGTGCCTTATTTGGAGAACAATATGTTCTTCGATCACATTTATTCTAACCAGCATATCCAAAAGCAGGCAACAAGTCTTGTTAAGAACCTTAATAAGAAGGACGAGTATATTGCAATCGGCCATGTAGGCATTTCCGGTCCTGCTGTTGTATCTGTGCTGAAACAATATATTCCGTTATACCAAAAAGATGCCGAAATCGTGCCGTTGTCCACATTGGTAGACGGTTATGAATTGCTTGATACAGACTTGCCGTAAGAATAAGCAGCGGAGCAGCTGACCATCACGCTATGCAAAATTCACGCATATAACGCTGAAAAGCTGCGCCGTTTAGTTAAGCATAAACTATGAAATTGGTTTCATATCAACTAATAACTTATAAGAAATGACGGTTTTTTCAGATGATTGAAAAAAACTCCGCAAGCAAATTGCGGAGTTTCTTTACATATAAGCTTATTACATACTGCTGTCATCTTGATTCTTATTGATTCCTGATTCATCCATTTTTGCATCAAGCTTTCTTAATCTCTTAGCAGCAAAATCTTTTCCGCCAAGACCGAAGGCTAGTCCGAATGCAAGAGCTAGACCACCAAGGATAAGAGTGAATGCAGCTGTAACAATAGAAGAAGCAACACCTAATTGATCTAATGCCATAAAGATTGTAATGGCAATAATAGAGTACTTCGCTATGGAAGGAAGCAGTCTAAATGCCGCTCCATGAAGTAGTCCTGCAAGTGTGTTTTTCACAAGAACTCCGAGCCACAAACCTACACCAATAATTACAACAGCGGCAATGACTTGCGGCAAGTAAGCCACAACAGCCGTTGATAATGTAACTAAGAACTCAAGGCCGAGCAGATTTAATGCTTGGACTGCCATCAAGAAAACAACTAAAATTTGTGCAATTGAACCAATCAGGTTGGCAATGCTTGTAGAAGGTGCAATTCCTATCTTATGGACATAAGAATCGATTCCTAAGCCAGATAATAGGGATGAGACGATTTGTTTAATCCATTTACCAATCCATACGCCCAGCAATACAAGGAAGATTGCCACAGCAATGTTTGGAATCATTGTCAGTACATCATTCAGCATGCTTACTGCAGGCTGGGAGATTCCGTCTATATCCAGTTTCTCTAATGCAGAAATAACGACAGGAATCATAATGAAGATAAATACGATATTACCTACTATAGTAGATAGGGATGTTTTTTCAAATAACTTCGCCATTCCAAAGCGGTTAGCCAATGATTCTAAACCGACGCTTTGCAGGAAGCTTGTAATGATTGTGCGGACGATTTTTGCTGCAAAATAACCGACTAAAACAATCAACGCTGCTGCAAGAAGCTTAGGCAGGAATGCAAGAATATTTTGAAGCATGTTAGCAAATGGTTCTGAAACCCCGTATAAATCAAGTGCGCCTAAAACCGCAGGCAAGAAAAGAAGTAGTACAAAATAAAAGACGATATTCGCAATCTTGTCTATCAGGTTAGGCTGCTGTTGATTGTTGTCTAGTAATTTCCATTTGTTAAGTTTCTCATGGACTTTCAATGTGTTCCCTGACTTTTTAATCAAGTACTTTAAGCCAGAAGCAACCAGCCATGCAACCAATAGAATGATGGCAGCTTTTAGAATATTAGGGATTGCTCCAAAAATAGATGAGAGCATTGATACTAATGGTGATGTAATAACAGTTAAATTCAAGATGTTAAAGAAGAGACTGAATACATACACAAGTAGAATGTAAAATATTATTTTACTGATAATTTTTTCAGAAGAGTACTTTTTTGGTTTTCCTTCAGGAAAAATTTTATCATCGAGCTTTGTTTTCTGAAGTCCTTTATAAATGGCTTTCTCAATGATTTTTGCGATAATCCAACCGAGGATTAATACGACCACTGCCAAGAGAAAATCTGGCAATCTGTCTAAGTAGTTGTTCCATCCATTCCAATTTCCACTGTTATTTATCATATTATTCCTCCTTGTCATGACTTATTGTCCTTATTACCCGTCAGATTTGAGAATAAACTAAAAAGTTAGAAGGAAGGTTAGCTGAAATTGGAGTGGAACAGAGAAGGTCTGCATTCTAGCTGCATAAAAAAAAGCGGATTTTCTCCGCTTGCTTATAATCCATCTTCTTCGAATCGGTAAATATCTTCATTGCTGCCGATGACAATCAGTGTATCGCCTTTATAAATTTTCTCTTCGGCAGAAGGGGAGACGATTGTATCGCCCTTTCGTTGAATGCCGATTATCGTACAGCCGAAATTGGCTCGAACATTTAATTCAAGAAGTGTTTGCTGGTGTACTTTCTCTGTGGCAGCTAATTCTACAATGCCGTGTTTATCTGACAGCTCAATATAATCAATCATTTTTTCAGAGATAACATGATGGGCGATTCTTTTAGCCATATCCCTTTCTGGATGGATGACTCGGTCTGCTCCTATCTTTTCTAGGACTCTTTTATGATAAGTATCTGCTGCTTTAACCCAAACTTGCTTCATGCCCATTTCTTTTAAAATCAAGGTTGTAAGTACGCTCGACTCAATGTCATCTCCCAAAGCAACAAAAGCATGATCCATGTTGCGGATTCCAAGAGTTGTCAGCGTTGCCTCGCTCATATTGTTGACCTGTACACAGTGCGTGGCAAACGGGCGGTATTTTTCGACCCTTTCCAGGCTTTGATCAATTGCCAATACCTCTGTTCCAGCCTCATGAAATTCTTTAACTAGACTCCCGCCAAAATTCCCTAGTCCAATCACGACAAATTGTTTTTTCACATAAGTTCCTCCGCTGCTTTTGTATTTGGACTATATTTTATCATAATGCTAGATATTTCCAAAGTTATGCAGAGACAAGTTAGCTTTTATGTACTTTATGGGTAAAGGGTATAAAAAGAAGGAGGATGCATAGAAACTATGAAATATAAAAATGCCCTTTTTATTTATAATGGCAATGCAGGCAAAAAGGAAACGGATGTACAGCTTCAAAGCTGTTTACCTGTGTTTGCAAATGAAATAGATCAATTGCATGTTTTTAAAACGAGCCGGCCAAAGCATGCTGCAGAAATATGCAGAGAGTATGGAGAGAAGGTAGATCTTGTAATTGTTCTTGGTGGAGATGGAACTATCCACGAATGCATAAATGGACTGGCCGGCTTACAGAAACGACCTGTGCTGACTGTCTTGCCAGGGGGGACATGCAATGATTTCAGCCGGACTTTAAATATACAGCAAAATTTGCAAAAAGCAGCCAAGGAGCTTGTTTCTAATGGAGAAGAAGAAGCTGTTGATATTGTTCAAACTGATTCTGCTTACTTCTTGAATTTTTGGGGGATAGGCATTGTTGCTGAAACATCAAATAATATTAGGGAAGAGGAGAAAAACGTTCTTGGAAAGGCGAGTTATGTTCTAAGTGCTATTAGAACCATCCAAAACACAGAGCCGAAAGAGCTTGTCATGAATATAGACGGCAAGGAAATACGTGAAAAGGCTGTTTTGGCAATAGTAGTGAATGGTAACTATATTGGGGGGAAACGATTGCCATTCTCCATTTCCTATAATGATGGAATGGTTGATGTTTTCCTTGTCAGGAATACAAATTTTCAGCTAGTAAAAGAGTTAAATGACTTGCGGAAAATTGACTTCGAAACAGATAAGGCGTTTATGGAGGAGGTTGTGTATATAAGAGGGAAACATATTAAAATAAGCTCTGAGCATTTTGTGGATGTGGATATGGATGGCGAGGTTTACACAAAAACACCAAGTGAACTGAAGGTTCTTCCTGGACATATTAAAATGCTGAAGCCAAAGTTAACATGAGAAAAGGCATCCTTTGAAAGGATGCCTTATTTTTTATTCAGATAAGTATGCTGTAAGCATCCATAGATGCTTCTCGATTTTTTCTGTTAATCCAATTGCGATATCATGTGTCACAGTATCGTCAAGTTCGTCAGCATGTCCCGCTAATGCTCTAAGTTGTGTATTGATGTGGCTGTAATCTTCTACAAGAGATTTCACCATTTCAGTTGCTGATAATTTTTCTGTGCTTTCTGATAGTGTAGAAGTTTCCATAAATTCTTTTAATGTGGAAACAGGCTTTCCACCGATTGCCAATAAACGTTCTGCAAGTTCATCTACAACTTCTGCCGCTTCGTCGTAGAGCTCTTCAAATTTTTCATGTAATGTAAAGAAGAAAGGTCCTTTTACATACCAGTGATGCTGGTGAAGTTTTGTGTAAAGCACGCTCCAGTTTGCTACTTGTACATTTAATTCTTTTTGTAATTCAACTTTAGTTTGTAATCCCATTTTGATTAGCTCCCTTCGATTTATCATACTTTAATTATAACAAGTTTTAATTTAAAATCAATACTTAATTATAATTATTTTAATTTAGTTTTGATTTCAATTTACTGATGATTCTTTCTACTACTATCATATACAGGAAACATGTGGAAAACTAGTGTAAAACACATAAGTTCAAATAACTTTCAAATATCACCATTATTTTCTGCAGCTGTTAGAAAACTATACCCGGTTGCTGCTAGGATTTAAACAAGCAAAAAAGCAGCAATGAATGATTTGCTGCTTTTTTGCTTTCTATTATATGGAAAGAGAGGGAGAGAACATATAGCTGCGATGATGATAGCGAATGCTGAAGATTAGCCCCATTGCCATCATATTCGTCATTAGCGAGCTTCCTCCATAGCTGATAAAGGGAAGCGGAATACCTGTAATAGGAAGGAGCTGGATTGTCATCCCAATGTTCTCAAATACATGGAACGCAATCATGCTAATAACACCGACACATATATAAATGCTGTAAGGATCATTAGATAGAAAGGCAGTTCTGATTAAATGATATATAAGCAGGAAATATAGAATAATTAGGATGCTTCCACCCACAAAGCCATATTCCTCTCCAATAATAGTAAACACAAAATCTGTATGCCTTTCGGGGATATAAACCTCAACGTTCCCATAGCCCTTTCCTGAAATAAGACCTGAGCCTATTGCCTGCAGAGACCAGACGAGCTGGAGACCGGAATCTCCTGCTTCAACAGGATCAAGCCATGAGTCAATTCTGGCAAACTGATACTGGTCGATGCTTAAGTATTTAGCGAGAAGGCTTCTGCCGAAAACAGCTAAATACATCACAAGCGCCCCGAAGGAAATAATGGAGCTGTATAACGGAATAATGATCTTCCAGGTAATGCCTGAAACAAGAACCATCCCTGCGACGATGGCAATTAAAACTAATGTCGTTCCAAAGTCTTGTACAATAACAAGTCCTATTGGAATTCCTGCCGTAAGGCCTATTTTACATAAAAGGATAAGGTCTGTTTTTAATGAAGTATAAACTGTCTTTTCATGATGGTCATGGATAACCTTTGATAATGCCATAATCGTGAATACTTTCATATATTCCGAAGGCTGGATGCTGCCAACAGATGGGATGACATACCAGCTTTGAGCGCCGTTTCGTTCTGGAGTGAAATCGGTGATCGGTGCAAAAACGAGTCCTAGAAGAAGGGCGATTCCGATTCCGTATAAAATCCACGTCAGCTTCCTCAACTGGTCATTATCAAAGCAAGTAATAACAGCGATAGCGACCGAGCCGATCACATACCACATAATTTGTGAGGGCAGATAATCTTTGTCTGCACTGTATATCGACACACAGCTTGTCAAACAAAACAGCAGCAGCAGCAAACATAATGTCCAATCAACTTTATCTGAAACACTGTTGTTTCTTCCTCTCATAAGCAAAACTCCTTATAAATAACTGGAAATGAATTGCAATTATTAAGACGGTTACAAGGGACTAATAGTTTCCATTTTTTTATATTGGCAAAAAATATTTAACTTTTGCTTAAGTGAAAAAAATAACGCCTCATTAGAAATTGGGAAGTCATTCTAATGAAGCGTCTGGCTTTACATAATATGTTTGAGGAAGGCACTTGCGATGCCAAAATAAATAAACAAAGAAAAAATATCATTTAATGTAGTAATAAGTGGACCTGAAGCTACTGCCGGATCAATCTTAAAGCGATACAAAATCAGCGGAATGATTGTACCAGACAGTGTGCCGATAATAAGTGTAAAGAAAAGGGAGCATCCAACCACAAATCCTAAGACAGGATCTCCTTGCCATACATATGCTATTAATGTGATGATTATGCCACATGTTGCTCCAATTATAAGGCCGACAAGCAATTCCCTGAAAATTACCTTAGTAACAATCTTTTTATTAATTGTATTAGAAATTAATCCGCGAACGATAACCGCAAGCGATTGTGTGCCAGTATTACCGGTCATTCCGGAAATCATCGGCATGAAAAAGGACAACGCTACAGCTTTACTGAGAATATCCTCATAAGAACTGATAATGCTGCCTGACACTATGCCGATAAACAGGAGCAAAATAAGCCAAGGCAGTCTGCGATATGCTGCAACATGAGCTTTCGTATCGAAGTCTATATCCTTACCGCCGGCAGATAATTTTTGAATATCTTCATCAGCTTCCTGGATAACAACGTCAATAATATCATCGACGGTAACAATACCCATCAGCATGTTTTCATCATCAACAACAGGAATGGCTAAGAAATCATATTTCTGGATGATATGAGCAACTTGCTCTTGGTCCTCAGCAACAGAAACACTGATTACCCGCTCATACATAATGTCCCTGATTTTATCCTGCGGCTCTGCAATTAATAAATCCCGGTAAGATACTACTCCAACTAATTTCCGTTTTTGATCAATGACATAAAGATAGCTTAATGTTTCTGCAAAATCAGCAAAGCTCTTAAGCTTATCGACTGCTTCTCTTGTCGAATAATAATCGCGTATCCAAACAAAGCGGTTCGTCATTAGTCGGCCGGCTGTTTCATCCGGGTAGTTCATTAAGTTTTGGACGATGATGGACTCTTCTTTTTTCATCCCCGAAAGCAATTGTTCCGTTTTTTCCGGTGAAAGTTCATTAAGAAGGGATGCGAGGTCATCGTTGTCCATTAAATCAAGAACCTTCCCTGTCTTTTCAATGCCAAGTTTATTCAATATATCAAGCTGCTCTTCTTTATTAACCTCTTCGAGCAGGTCTGCTAACAAATCTGTATTTAGATAAAGGAGAAAGTGGGTCCTATGCTTATCGGGGAGTGATTCATAAATTTGAGCAATGTCGTATGGCTGAAGCTCATCAACAATTGTCTCAAATTCTGCTTTTTTATTTTCTTTCAGTGTTTTAATAATGTGAAGTGTGATTTGATTGTCTGACATGTTTTGTATCATACTTCCCACTCCTTTCCGCCAAAGTCATAGTTGTTTATACCCTGTACTATTATATGAAATAAACAACAAGAATGAAATGGATATTTTTTTACCATCGGGTTGTAAAAAGTATGTTAAGTTTTCTGACAATTAGCTTGCTGTCAAATGAGATTGAGTTAATATTATCTTATAAAAGTTAATTTAATTATGTTACTTTCGTATATCCTTAATAATTGGTTTAAGGGTCTCTACTTAGAAACCGTAAATTTCTAGCTACGAAAAAACAGGCATTTTCAGCTTGTTTTTTCGTAGCTTTTTATGTGTATAGGGGGAAAAGGACAATGACGACAATATTAATCAAGAATGCACAAATCGTAACGATGAATGGGCAAGAAGAAATAGTAAACGGGGATATATTAATTGAAAATGACCTTATCAAGGCAATTGGACCAGAAATTGATGCTAGCACTGCAGATAAAATAATAGAGGCGGCAGGACATACGGTAATCCCAGGATTTGTGCAAACACATATTCATTTATGCCAGACCTTATTCAGGGGCAAGGGAGATGATTTAGAGCTGATGGATTGGCTGCGCAAACGAATCTGGCCACTAGAAGCTGCTCATGATGAGGACTCAATTTATTACTCAGCAATGCTGGGGATCGGTGAGCTGATGGAAAGCGGTACAACAACAATTGTCGATATGGAGACCGTTCATCATGCTGATTATGCTTTTCAGGCAATCGCCAAAAGCGGAATCAGGGCGGTTTCAGGGAAGGTGATGATGGATAAGGGCAGCGAGGTGCCAAAGGCTCTGCAAGAAAAAACGGCAGACTCTATCCAGCAAAGTGTGGATTTATTGGAAAAGTGGGATCAATTTGATGGAGGAAGAATAAAATACGCCTTTTCACCGAGATTTGTTGTGTCCTGTACAGAGGAACTCCTCAAAGAAGTAAAGGTGCTTTCAGATAAGTATAATGTGCTTGTACACACACACGCATCTGAAAACAAAACAGAAATTGAAATTGTTCAAGAAGAAACAGGAATGAGGAATGTAGTCTATCTTGATCATCTCGGCCTGGCCAATGAGCGGCTGATATTGGCTCACTGTATTTGGCTTGATGAAGAGGAAAAGAGGATTATAAAAGAAAAAGGTGTTCATGTAAGCCACTGCCCAGGCTCTAACCTAAAGCTGGCATCAGGTATTGCAGATACCCCTGAGCTCCTGTGTAATCATGCCTCAGTAAGCCTTGGTGCAGATGGAGCTCCATGCAATAATAATCTTGATATGTTCAATGAAATGAGATTAGCTGCATTAATCCAAAAGCCAATTCATGGTCCGACAGCAATGGATGCAAGAACAGTATTTAGAATGGCGACAATCGGCGGCGCAAAGGCAGTAGGATTAGAGAAAGAAATCGGAAGCATTGAAGTGGGGAAAAAAGCAGATATAGCCATTCTCAATTTACAAAACTTCCACACATATCCTTCTTATGATGTAGATCCAATATCGAGGATTGTCTACTCAGCAACAAGAGCTGATGTAGTAACAACAATAATTGACGGCAGAATCGTAATGGAAAATAAAATAATGCGAACAATAGATAAACCGCTCATTTTGAAGGAAGCAGATAGCAGCATAAAAAGATTATTGAAAAAAACGAATATTGTGTAGGGGTATCCCATCATAAAACCGTCTCTTTTATTGAGGCGGTTTTTTAAAATAAAATTACATCTATATATCATTTTTTATATTCCTTCGATAATTATATAAAACAACACAGATACCTTGTATAATGTAATGGAAAATGGCTTGCTGCTGTATCAATCTACGTATATTAGGAAAGCATACAGGGAGAAATTAAAATACTCCGAGACAGTTTACATATTTGTTTTTGACGATAAATCATTTAGAAGCTATTTAAGTTTGTTTTTGATAAACTAAATGGGATAAAAAGTATCTATTATTTTTGCTTAAAGGGTTTGGGGGGTACTTTATGAAAAAAGGCAATCATGATATCCGGGATGTAGTGTATATTCATCTTCATGAAAAGGAACGATTCGTCCTATCATACGGAATTGAATTTTACGAATTTTATCAATTTTTATCTGAATCGATTTCATCAATCTTACTTATGAAGCATCAGTTTGATGACGGAGAATTACATACACACACAATGTTTGAATATGTTTCTGACCAAAAAATTGCAAAGCTTGCCAAAGAAGATGTTTATGGTTACGGTGACTTTGCGTGGATCGATTTTGAGGAGACAGAGGCATTAGATGTGCTTGATGGGCAAACAATTGCGGAGCTACTATATCTTGCTCATAAAAGAGACCATTTAAGGGCGCCGTTCTATCAGCATCTCAACAACCAGTTTGTGTATTTAGCTCATGATGACGGCTGGTTCAATAAGACATATTATAAAAACCTTCCTGTATTTTATTCCTTTTTCGGTGAGGTGTTAGGACAGAAACTGAACCGTTTGAAGGCAGACAAAACTTTGTTTGGGGTAAAAAAGAAGCGGGTATATACACCGCTGAGTCAGCAAGGAGTTCTGCTTTTAAAGGGTTTAATGAAAGAAGGAATGGTCATTTCCATTCAAAAGGCAAGCCAAAACCGGCTTCGGATTGAAATCCCTATATGGGTCATCGGTGATTATCTGAATATGGATAATATGTACGAAGAATATGAGAAAAAAAGCAAACAAAGCAATTATGATGCAAAGCTAATTTATGATAAAAGAACAAAAGAGTGGGAGGTTATCATTAACTAGCTAGAAAGTGGTGAATAGTTTTGAGCAACTCGATTTCGGAAGCTTTTCCCCAGCCGCTTGTCAGAATGCTGTTTAAAGAAAGACCAAATCGCTTTATTCTCACATGTCTGCACGAAGAAACAAACTCTATCGAGACTGTTCATTTAGCTGATCCTGGCAGATTGAAGGAACTGTTAGTCAAGGATACGGTCGTATATGTGCTCCCAAGTACAAATCCTAACAGGAAAACTAAATGGACTGCCGTGCTTGTTGAGCATGAAGGGATATTTGTATCTGTTAATACGACATTTCCTAACAAGCTGATTGAAAAAGTGTTGAAAAGCAGTGCGCTTCCCGAGCTTAACACGTTTAAATGGGTGAAATCAGAGTTTGCTTATGGCAATTCCAGATGGGATTTTATGCTGCAGAATGAAAAAGGCGAGGGGCTTTTGCTTGAAGTGAAAAGTGTCACACTTGCAGAGGGGAAGATCGGAATGTTTCCTGATGCTGTAACAGCACGAGGGGCTAAGCATGTTCAAGAGCTTGCAGCAATAGCGAAGGAAGGGACATGGAATACGGCTATATTATTTGTTGTCCAGCGGGAAGATGTTGATTTAGTTACATCTGCAGCACATATTGACCCCTTCTTTGCAGAATCACTCATCCATGCTGAACAGGCTGGTGTGAGGCTGTTGGCATATACATGCAAGCTGTCTCTGGAGGGAATCCAACTTGATCGCCCGATACCTGTTGAGCTCGATAAAAAAATGCTTGCTGTTAACTAACTTTGACAGCTTAATTTAGTGTATAATCAACGTTGATGAAAAATGAAAAAGATAGAGGATGGTGCTTGGTGCGCTTTGCATTAAGCTTAAAAGGGAAGCTGGTGAAAATCCAGCACGGTCCCGCCACTGTAAATGACTGCTGTTCTTGCAATGATGCCACTGTAAACATATGGGAAGGCGCAAGGAAGCAATAGTCATAAGTCAGGAGACCTGCCATCCATCTATACACCTTAAAATGCCTACGAGGATAGGATGGTGTGGAGCGCGATTTTTATAATGAAAGTCCTTCCCGGAGGTTGTCCAATGGGACCTTTTAAAGCTGCCACACTCTTTTGCTAAAAAAAGTGTGTTTTTTTATGGGTTCTAATCTATGAGGACAAGCCCCTTTTTATTTTTCCAAACAAATAAAGGGAGGAAATAAAATGAAAAAGTATTATTCATTATTTTGCGGAGCGTTAATGGCGTGTTTAGTTTTGGCTGGATGCGGACAAGCTTCTGACAGTGAAAGTAATGACAAGCAGAAATCTGAACAAGCAGAGGCAGAGTTTCCTGTTACTATTACAGATGCAGTTGATAAAGAGGTAGTCATTGAAGAAGATCCTCAAAAAATCGTTTCCTTAATGCCAAGCAACACAGAAGTAGCTTTTGCATTAGGCGTGGGCGATGAAGTTGTTGGTGTTTCTGAAAGTGATGATTATCCAGAAGAAACGAAAGATATTGAAAAAGTAGTGGGTATGGAGCTTAATGTGGAGAAGATCCTTTCCTTAGATCCTGATTTAGTGCTTGCACATGAATCAGTCGCTGACACATGGGCAGATGGACTGCAGCAGATGAGCGACGCTGGGATAGATGTACTTGTCGTAAATGATGCGACTGATTTTAATGGTGTTTATAACAGTATTGAAATGATTGGTAAAGCAGTTGGTGAAAAAGAGAAAGCTGAAGAAATAGTTCAAGATATGAAGGATGACATTGCCTCTATTAAAGAAAAGGCTGCAAGCATATCTGAAAAAGACAAAAAGGATGTGTATGTAGAGGTCAGCCCTGAACCAAGTATTTTTACAACTGGAAAAGATACATTTATGCAAGAAATGATTGATACCATTAATGCAACAAATGTTATCAAGGAAGCTGGCTGGGTTCAAGTTGACCAAGAGGCAGTCATTGAGGCAGATCCAGATGTAGTTATAACTACTTATGGCGGCTACTCACCAGATCCGGTCGGACAAGTAACAAAAAGGGATGGCTGGGATCAGGTAACGGCAGTAAAGGATAAACAAATAGTGGAAGTGGATGAAGATCTTGTATCACGTTCTGGCCCAAGGCTGGCACAAGGGGTAGAGGAATTTGCGAAGGCAGTATATCCGGATGTATTTAAATAAAACAAAAGCGGCTTATTTTTTGGCCGCTTTTTTTCTCATCATCGCACTTTTTTTAGGGATATCCATTGGAACGGTTTCTGTGTCTTTCTTAACGATCATCAAGATATTCATAAATTCAGTCAGTCATACAGAAGTATTTACAGTAGATACGATGCAAGCCAACATCGTTAGTAATATTCGTCTGCCTCGTGTTATCCTAGCGGGCCTTGTTGGTGCAAGCCTTGCAATTGCAGGCTGTGCTTTTCAAGGATTGCTGCGCAATCCGTTGGCAGACCCGTATACTCTCGGTGTATCCTCAGGTGCCTCTGTTGGTGCTGTGGCAACCTTGTTTTTTCATATTACCATTCCCTTTTTAGGGAGCTATACGTTGCCTGTGCTGAGTATTGTGACCGCTTTTTTAACCGTTTTTCTGGTGCTGTTATTTGCAAAAAAGCTGGACCCTGCTATGAAGGTAGAAACGATTATACTGACAGGCATTATTTTCAGTTCCTTTTTAGGCGCTTTTATTTCCTTGTTAATTGCGTTAACAGGAGATGAGCTAAGACAGATTATTGGCTGGCTGCTTGGAAGTGTTTCAATGAGGGGATGGACGTATATTCAAATGTTCCTGCCCTTTTTTATCATTGGCTGTTTGATTCTTTTATTGCAAGGCAGGGAGCTTAATATATTGGCATTCGGGGAAGAAAGAGCACAGCATTTAGGAGTGCAAGTAAGGTTTAGGAAAATGACCATTATACTTGCCGGCAGCATGCTCACAGGTGCTGCTGTTGCAGTATCTGGGACAATTGGCTTTGTTGGGCTTGTTATCCCACATTTAGTCAGGATAGTGGCTGGAAGTAATCACCGTCATGTACTGCCGCTGTCTATATTCGTTGGCAGCGGATTTTTAATCTTGGCAGATTTATTGGCAAGATCGATAATTTCCCCGGCGGAGCTGCCAATCGGTGTAATTACAGCCCTTTCCGGAGCTCCTGTATTTGCCATTTTGCTGTTGAACTATAGAAAGAAAGGGAGGTAAGACGATGCTGGAGGCAAAAAAGCTGTCATTTCAATATGGAGAGAAAAAAGTGTTAACGGATATTACTTTTTCTGTACAAAAAGGGGAAATGCTTGGCATACTCGGCCCGAATGGCAGCGGAAAAACAACTTTATTTAAGCTGATAAGCGGGATTGTTATACCTAATGCTGGGGAGCTTTTTATTAAAGGCAGAAAAGTCTCCGAATATAAACAAAAGGAATTTGCCCAGATCGTTTCTACCCTTTCTCAACAAACCGCAGAGGCATTTTCTTATACTGTCGAGGAAATCGTTTCAATGGGCAGATATGCACATCAAAAAGGCTGGATGCAAGGATTATCAAGGGAGGATAAAGCTGTCATTCATAGCGCAATGGAACAGACAGGCATCAGCCATTACAGCAATACCTTGATTGGTGAGCTGTCTGGAGGGGAAAAGCAAAGGGTGTATTTAGCGCAATGCTTGGCACAGGAGCCTGAAATTCTCCTACTTGATGAACCGACTAACCATCTTGATCTTTCCTTTCAAAAGGAGCTGCTTGAATTATTAAAAGAGTGGAGCAAAAAGCGGGGCTTGACGGTTGTTTGTATTTTTCATGACTTAAATTTGGCTAGTCTTTATTGTGACAGGCTATTATTGCTTCATAACAGCGAGATTGAAGCAGACTCGCACCCGCGGAACGTTCTTCAAGAGGATAAAATAAAAAAAGTATACGGCACAGATGTGATAAGAGCTCAGCATCCGCAAGTGCCGGCGGCGAACCTTGTGCTCTCTCTTAGAGAAAGCAGTGCTGATTTGCAAGAGGAAGTTGGCGAAGCTAATTTGACCCTCTCTAAAGAATACATAGCCATTACAACCGATATTCCACTGAAATCATTATCTTCTGGTGTGACAGGAGCAGGGATAGGCTGGCACAAATATTTTATTAACCGTCATGTGAATAAAGACTACAACTGTGATGATTATAAAATGGAGATGAATGATTATCTCGTTAAAAACGGGTTTTTGCCAAGTGAAACGGTTGCGATGATGACAGCGGTTGAGCTGGAGGATACTGCTTACCGCAAATATCAGGCAGGTGCCACCAGTCTTTTCTTCGTCGTTGCTGCCAGTGTCGGCAATCCGGCGGATGCAGCTTTGAGTGAGCAGCACTCCTCACTCATTGTCCCGGGCACGATTAATATTTGGATATTTATAAATGGCGAGCTGTCTGAGCAAGCATTTCTGCAATGTGCGATGACGGCAACAGAGACGAAAGCAAGCGTACTTCGGAACAGACAAGTAACTGATCCTGCTACTGGCACGCCTGCAACGGGAACTCCCACAGACAGCTTGCTTGTTGCTGCTACCCAAAAAGGCAAATTTCATGAATTTGGCGGCAACATTACAGATTTAGGGAAAGCTGTTGCTAAAGGAGTTTATGAGGTAATGACGATGGCTTTGGATAAAAGGCAAAATAGGAAGACAGCTTTAGAAAGAGGGATGAAATGAAAATTTATACGAAAACAGGAGATAAAGGCCAGACACATATCATTGGCGGAAGAGCTTATAAAGATGATATCAGAGTGGAAGCTTACGGCACAGTGGATGAAGCGAATTGCTTCGTTGGCCAGGCCATTTCTTTGTTAGTGGAGGATATTTATTCAGATGTAAAGGCGGATTTAGAAAAAATTCAGCATGAGCTTTTTGACTGCGGTGGAGATTTAGCTAGCATAACAAAAAACAGGCCGTTAAAGTTACCGGAAGAAGCTGTTTTGTATTTGGAAGAGCGCATCGATGATTTAATGGAGGAAGCGCCGCCGATTGAACGGTTTATTCTGCCGGGGGGAACAGCTGCGGCCAGTGCCATCCATATTGCCCGAACAGTAACAAGAAGAGCGGAGCGGTGTGTTGTTACTTTAATGAGGGAAGAGGAGCATGTCCCTGAATTGCCCTTAAAGTATTTAAACCGTTTATCTGATTATTTCTTTGCATTAGCGCGAGTCATTAATTTTCGCAGCAATGTAAGTGATATAGAGTATGTCAGAAGTGCCAAGGTTTTTCGCGGAGAAAATAAGAAAGAAGATTAAAGGTTTGGCAGCCTGTCTTAGATGACCGATAAATAGCCTATAGAAATTTCTTTGAATAAGCTGCATTTACATGGCTTGTGACATAATTTATTACAAAAGCATGCGCAAATTTTACAATTTGATAAAAAGCAGAGCTAGTCCATGATTCCTCTTTTGAAGATAAGGGTGTAGTGGTAGAATAACAAGTGTGTGTCTTTAAAATATGGAGGTACGAATTATGAAAAAGAAAATTGGTTTACTATATGGCGGAAAATCCGCTGAACATAGAGTCAGCATGCAAACTGCCTTGGCTGTTATAAAAGCCTTGGATACAGATAAATTTGAAATTCATCCAATTTACATAACAGAGACGGGTGAATGGATTAGAGGAGAACAGCTTACTGGGCCTGTAGAAACAGTGAAAGAATTAGAGTTTAAAAGACAGGAAGGGCTATCAGGAACAGTTCTTTCTCCTGACTTGTTCCAAGCTGGTGACACTCAGCTTGATGTTATTTTCCCATTGCTTCACGGACCGAACGGGGAAGACGGAACAGTGCAAGGGCTGCTTGAGCTGTTGAATCTTCCTTATGTAGGTAATGGTGTATTAGCATCATCTGCTGGTATGGATAAGGTAATCATGAAGAATATCTTTGAGGTAGCCGGATTAAACCAGGTTAAATACACTTCTTTCATTCGAAGTGAATGGCAAAGTGAAAAAGAAGCAGCCTATACAAAAGTAGAACAAGACTTAGGATATCCATGTTTTGTGAAACCAGCTAATTTAGGCTCAAGTGTAGGCATCAGCAAATGTACGTCTCGAAATGAGCTGGATGCTGCGTTTGAAGAAGCATTCCAATTCGACCGCAAAATCATTGTGGAAGAGGGCGTTACAGCAAGAGAAATCGAAGTGGGTGTTCTTGGCAACGATTTCCCAGCAGTGTCTGTTGCTGGGGAAATCGTTCCGAAGAAAGATTTCTATGACTATAAGGCGAAATATGAGGATGGAAATACTGGTTTAATCATCCCGGCAGAAGTGTCAGAGCAAGAATATGCAGCAATTAAGGAAGATGCAATTAAAGCTTTCAAGGCACTAGATTGCTCTGGTCTTGTTCGTGCTGACTTCTTCTTGACAAAAGACGGCAAAGTTTATATAAACGAAGTGAACACAATGCCTGGCTTTACTCCATTCAGCATGTTCCCATTGTTATGGAAGCATACAAATGTTGAATATGCAGCTCTTATCGAAAAGCTTGTAGACTTGGCAGTAGAAAGACATGAAGAAAAACAAAGCATCAAATATACTTTTTAAGGGTAAGGGCATATTTGAAAGAAGACAGCCCGCCCTTTAAAGAAAAAAGGAGGCATTTTTTAACTGCCTCTTTTTTTTGCCAAACAATAATCTACCTAAAAAGGAGGAGACTGCTATGATCCGGAGATCTTTGCAACAAGCAGCAGATATGATTGGACCAGATGCAACTTTAAGTTCAAGCGATATTGGAGAAGTCATCATTCATGGGGTGACAATTGATTCAAGAAAAATACAGCCAGGCAACCTTTTTATCCCCTTTAAAGGAGATAAAACAGATGGTCATAAGTATGTTGAGGCTGCTATTCAAAATGGGGCAGCTGCGTCCTTTTGGCAGAAGGATGTTCCAAATCCCCCCGAGCATTTACCGCTTATTTTTGTGAGCGACCCGATGACTAGCATCCAGAATCTTGCAAAAAGCTACCGTCATGAACTGGATATAAAAGTGGTTGGTATAACAGGAAGCAATGGGAAAACGTCTACAAAGGACATTACTACTAATCTCCTGTCATTGAAATATAAAGTGCAAAAAACAGAAGGTAATTATAACAACCATTTAGGACTTCCTCTAACAGTGCTGAGCCTAGAGGAAGACACAGATGTGGCTGTACTGGAAATGGGCATGAGCGGCCGGGGAGAGATTGATTTCCTGACAAAATTGGCTGAACCTGATGTTGTTGTTATCACTAATATTGGAGAATCCCACCTGCAGGATCTTGGTTCAAGAGAAGGCATTGCTGAAGCGAAGCTGGAGATTTTGAATGGGTTGAAAAAGCAAGGCAGAATTGTTTACTTTGGTGATGAACCGCTGTTGGCTGAAAGAATACCGACTTTTGATAAACCTGATGCTGCTATATGTTCTTTCGGCTTAGAAGATAAGAATAGTCTTTATCCGTTTGAAATAGAAGAAAGCAGTACAGGCAGCAAATTTAAGATAAACAAAAGTGATAAGGAGTTCAGCCTGCCGATATTAGGGAAGCACAATATCCTCAATGCATTGGCAGCAATGCTTGTAGCAGATTATTTTGATATCAGCTATGAGAAAATGGATGAAGGGTTCCAGAATTTAAAGCTGACTAATATGAGAATGGAGCTTTTAGAAGGGCAAGGTGGCCTGAAAGTCATTAATGACGCTTATAATGCCAGCCCTACAAGCATGAGAGCTGCTATAAATGTACTGCAAAGCCTTCCTGGCTTTAAGCATAAAGTTCTAGTACTAGGAGATATGCTTGAGTTAGGACCAGATGAGGCAACATTCCATTACGAAATTGGCGAGGAGATTGATGCTGCGGCAATTGATTATGTTTTCACGTTTGGTGAACTGGGCAAGCATATTGCACAAGGAGCAAAGACAGTATTTGCAAATGAAAGAGTTCAATCCTTCCTAGACAAAAGCGAATTGATTCAAGAATTGAAAAAAGTTGTTGATGGCGAAACAGCAGTCTTAGTTAAAGCATCAAGAGGAATGAGGCTGGAAGAGGTAGTAAAAGCTCTCCAGTAAGGTTTTTGAGTTAACAAGACAGGGAACAAAGGAATCTAGATGATTCTAGTTCCCTTTTTTGGTTTTAAATAGAATCGCAGAAGATATAGTGTAATTTATCATTAAATAGTGTAAAATGTAAACAAAACAATTGGTGGTGTTATCATTGAGTGCTTGTTTATGTATTCACGGTTTTACCGGGGCTCCTAATGAGGTGGAGCCATTGGCGGAATTTTTAGGAGAAAACACAGATTGGGAATGTGCTGTACCTGTTTTACCTGGTCATGGTGAGCTTTTGCAATTAAGAGGAGTTCCTTTTAATGAATGGATAAGTTGTGCGGAAAGAGCATTGGAGGATTTATTGAAGAGGCATAAGGAGGTTTATGTAATCGGTTTTTCCATGGGAGGAATGATTGCAAGCTATCTAGCTGCCCATTATCCTGTAAAGAAGCTGGTACTGTTAAGCGCCGCTGCTTATTATATTAATCCACGGCAGTTGGGTGCAGACATCATTAGTATGTGCAAAGATCTTTATAGTGGGAAATTGCTTCAAAATGAACTGTTTAACCGCTATTCTTATAAAATCAAAACAACTCCCATTTCTGCGACTATCCAATTTAGAAAGCTTGTGCGGCATATTAAGCCGTTGCTTGAAACTATCACTATTCCGACGTTTATAGCCCAAGGAGAAAGTGATGGAATCGTCCCACTAAAGAGTGCGGAGTACTTATACGAAACCATTAAGGCAAGAAAGAAAAAGATTATGTATATGAAAGATTCCAAGCACTTAATCTGTCATTGTAAGGAGAAGCAAGTCCTTTTCTCTGAAATATTAAGCTTTTTATCATGAAGAAAAGGACCTTCCCTTTTCTGATAAAGTATGGAAGAATCTAGGATTAATATCCTATTTTTATATGTGGAAACGAAAGAAAATTAGCTGTTTTTTTAATGATAGCAAGCCTTGAGCTCCATTTTAAAACCGAGAAAGAAACTTGGCTTTTGAACTTCCACATTATTGCAAACCGATATTGTAAGTGATAAGATTATTTCTAAAAGTATTATGAAAATAAATGAAATGGTTATACTGAAAAAGGCACAATAAACATATTCAAATAAAAAGCAGTCAAATAGAGAGAAATTATTCAGCATGGCAGATGCTTTGCATCCTCTTTATGGAGGAGATGTTTGCAAATTGTGCCCAAAATTTCTCTGTCTTTGGCTGACTTTTCAGTTTTAGCTAGCTATAAAAATTATAGAGTCATTTGAAATATTTCTCCTATTAACTTGGTTGAAAAGTATCTCATACTTGAGAAAAAAAGCATATAGCCTCGGAGTTTCTCCTTATAATTTTAAGTGATGATTATAATCCACAAAAACTTATGCATTCATAAAAAATATACGTAGTTTATTGTAATTATTAACTGTTTGGGGAAAAAACGGATAAGTGGACGGGTCAAACCATTTTTTATATGTTTCATTGATGGTAAAAAGGGGTACATACAATGGTTATTATTGGGGTAGACCATTATACCGTGGATATTTTTAATGACTAGAAGGAGATTGAATATATTGGTTAAGTTTCAAGATTTAGGCATCAGTTCTGCGACAATGAAAGCTTTAAATAGAATGGGGTTTGAGGAAGCGACTCCTATTCAAGCCGAAACAATTCCGTTGAGCCTTCAAAATAAGGACCTTATCGGTCAGGCGCAAACAGGAACAGGAAAAACAGCAGCATTCGGTGTGCCTCTAGTAGACAAAATAGATATAAGTAATGAAGTAGTGCAAGGCATAATCATTGCACCAACACGTGAATTAGCGATACAAGTATCAGAAGAGCTATACAAAATTGGTTTTGGAAAGCGTACAAGAGTATTGTCCATTTTCGGAGGCCAAGACATTAACCGCCAAATCCGTGCACTGAAGAAGAATCCGCATATCATTGTAGGAACTCCAGGGCGGATATTAGATCATATCAACAGAAAAACACTTCGTTTAGATAATGTTTCTACTGTTATTTTGGATGAAGCAGATGAAATGCTGAACATGGGATTCATCGATGATATTGAAGCAATCCTTTCTAAAATTCCAGAAGAGAGACAAACATTGCTATTCTCAGCTACAATGCCTCCGCAAATCAGAAGAATGGCAGAGCGCTTCATGAAGGAGCCTCAAGTGGTCAAGGTAAAAGCAAAAGAAATGACTACACCGCTTATTGAACAATATTATGTTGAAACACAAGAAAAAACGAAGTTCGATATTTTAACAAGATTATTGGATATTCAATCACCAGAATTAGCAATCATCTTCGGACGCACAAAGCGCCGTGTTGATGAGCTGTCTGAGGCTTTGAACCTGCGCGGTTATACAGCAGAAGGCATTCATGGTGACCTTAGCCAAGCGAAACGTATGTCTGTTTTGCGTAAATTTAAAGAAGGTGCCATTGATGTTCTTGTAGCTACAGATGTTGCTGCACGTGGATTGGATATTTCCGGAGTTACACATGTTTATAATTTCGATATCCCGCAAGATCCAGAAAGCTATGTGCACCGTATCGGAAGAACGGGAAGAGCTGGTAAAGAAGGAATGGCGATTACGTTTATCACATACCGTGAAAGATCATATCTTCAAGTTGTCGAAAAAGTGACAAAGAAAAAAATGGAGAAGATGATTCCGCCTACTGTTGATCAAGCACTAGAAGGACAGCAAAAAGCTGTATTGGAAAAAATCATGCAGACAATTGATGAGAATAATCTTGATTCTTACAAAACAGCTGCAGATGAACTTCTGGAACAAAAAGATGCTTCTACAGTTGTAGCTGCTGTTCTAAAAATGATGACAAAAGAACCGGATACAACTCCAGTTAAATTGACAGAGGAAAAGCCGCTTCCACAAAGACGTGACCGTAAGTTTAATGACCGCAACAGCGGTGGCGGTTATAAAGGCAAGAAGAGCTATAACTATAACTCTAACTCTAATTCTAATTCTCGCCAAAGACAAGGCTACAGCAACAAAAGATCAGGCCAATCTAGCAGCAGCAGCTATTCTAAATCTAATTCTTACAGATAAGAATTCAACCCCTGTGAAGTGAATCTTCACAGGGGTTTTTTATGTTTTTTCTTGTGCATACTAACCAAAAGGCTTATAAGGAAGGATGTTAGCCAATTGACTATATTCAAACTAGGCTATGTTGCAATGAGTGAAAATCTCAAAAATGCATCACCATCTCAAACGATGACATATAAGCAATTCTCCCAAATTGCGAATAAGGAAGCGGCATTGCAGAAGCTTGAGAGGATTGCCATCAGCAATCTTGAGAATTGCTTAAGACTCTTAAAACATAATATAGGTAATGATATTCACTTCTTTCGTTTTAGCTCTAAGCTGATACCTCTTGCCAATCACCCAGAGCTTCAAGGCTGGAACTTTATGCGGCCGCTGAAATCAAAGCTGTCAGAATTGGGGGAATGGGTGAAGAAGCATTCCATGCGCGTCGATTTTCATCCAGACCATTTTGTTGTTTTAAACAATTCTCATGCTGATATCTTAAAAGCATCCTTGAAGACACTGTCTGTCCATGAGGGGTTGCTGAAAGGGATGGCTATAAATACTACTCACAGATGTGTGCTTCATGTCGGAGGAGCCCATGATGATAAGGAAGGGGCACTAGAGCAGTTTATCGTCAATTGGGGATTTGTTCCTGAGAAGCTGCAAAGAATGATTATCCTTGAAAATGATGATACGACCTTTACGATTGATGACACCCTTTATTTATGTGAAAAATTAGGGATACCGTTTGTTTTTGATTTGCATCATCACCTAGCCAACCATACGGACAGCAATTGGGAGGAACAGTGGCCGAGAATGATAGAAACGTGGAAAGACTCTCCGCTTCCTCTGAAAATGCATATATCCAGTCCCCGTTCTGAAGCAGAGTTTCGGGCGCACGCCGATTATATTGATGTTGATATGTTTATGGGATTTTTGGAGAAAGTCAATCAGACTTTGCCAGAAATACATTGTATGATTGAAGCGAAAGCAAAGGATAATGCCCTCTTTCAACTGGCAAAAGATCTTCGTGAGTCAGGGAGGGCAGAATTCATTGATCAGTCTACCTTTACTTTGAAAAATCAATCATAAATGAGTTTTTTAGGTCAGCGAAACAGACCGATTAATGCAAGCAAAATAATAATTGTCCAAATCGTCAGCGTTCGCGCTGGCGGTTTTCTGTTTGAGCGAACTCTTCCTTTGAGTTCTAAAAACTCTTCTTTATACGAAGAGAAGATTTTTCTGCCTTTCGCTTCAATAAGGCTCCCGGCTGCCATTCCAAAGAAAAAGCCGAATAGATGTGCAGCAATATTAATATTGGGTTGGAGGAACGTCATGATTAAGCTTAATGCCGCAATCGTGCCAATTACTTGTGAATTATTCCTTGATATAATATCTTTGCGGAATACAATTAAAGCGATATAGTAGCCGAATAGACCAAAAATGCTGCCGCTTGCACCGAGATGTGAAAAGGTGAGCGGTTCTGTCACAAGGGTGGCGAGATTTGCTAATATGCCAGTTAACAAGTAAATAGCAATAAATTTAAATTTACCAAGTATTCTTTCTAATGCAGGTCCAAATAAAAAGATGCTGAAGCAATTGAACAGGAAATGGGAAAAGCTCGTATGCAGGAAAATCGGTGTGATCAGTCTCCACCAGTCTCCTTGGATAATATAGAGATTGACGCCAACCATGTTCGTCATGATAAGCTGGTTTGGAAAAACAGGCAGTACAGTTGATAAGTAAACCAACAAGTTAATGAACAGAATGAGAGAAACAATAGGATAGTAAGTTAAATACTCTTTAAAGCTTTCTCTTCTTGTAAACAATAAAAAACCTCCTTTGCACTTAGTTTCATGATAGCCAATGGGAAGGGAAAGATACAAATAATTTATGCTTACTAAATAGAAAATAGAAGGATGTGTCCTGATGATAAAGGGAATTGGAATCGATATTGTAGAACTTAAGAGAATAGCTGAGCTGCTAGAGCGTAAACCGCAATTTGCGGACAGAATTTTGACAGCATATGAAAAGGAAAGATTTGATAAACTGCTATTAAAAAGAAAAATAGAGTTTCTAGCAGGCAGATTTGCAGCAAAGGAAGCATTCTCAAAAGCTGTTGGAACAGGTATTGGCAAAGGGCTCAGCTTTATAGATATAGAAGTTGGGCAAACCGAGCAAGGTAAGCCGTATATAGTCAGGCCTTATTCAGATGGAGTTCATTTATCCATCACCCATAGCAGCGAGTATGCGTTCGCCCAGGTAGTAATAGAGGAATAATAATCAAAAAAATGAACAGCTTGTTTCTTTCTGATGTGCATATTCCCTATAGTTGTCTCATATATTCATAGAGCAAAAGGAGACAAGTTTAAAGTCAGCTTTATGCTAATAAGACCTAAACTTCTCTTCTTAAATCGATGAAATGAGAATAAGGGAGTTGAAAAAATGAACAAGAAATTATGGTTGCTTTTCGTAGGGCTAGCGGTCATGGTAATGTTAACTGCCTGTGGAACAAAATCCAAGGAGGATGTACTTAAAGATTTGGATGAAAAGGTTGCTACAAAAGGCTATAAAGCCGATGCAGAAATGACATTGCAAATGGGCACTGAGCCGCAAACCTATGATGTTCAAATCTGGCATAAAGATCCTACGTATTACAGGGTGAATTTAAAGAATGCGAAAAAGGACCAAAGCCAGATGATCCTCAGAAATGATGAGGGTGTTTATGTACTGACACCAGCATTGAACAAAAGCTTTAAGTTTCAAAGCGATTGGCCAGAAAACAGCAGCCAAGCGTATCTATATGAGTCTTTAGTTAAGGACATCGAGGAAGACAAGGATGCGAAATTCTCCTCTACAGATAAATATTATGTATTTGAAACAAAAACTAGATACCAAAATAATAAGATGCTGCCTACACAGGAAATCACTTTAAACAAAAAAGATTTATCACCTGTGAGTGTTAAGGTGAAGGACACAGACGGCAAAGCACTTGTCACTGTGAAATTCTCTAATGTGAAATTTGATGTGAATTTTGATAAAGCTGACTTTGATTTACAAAAGAGCATGACTGCAGCCAAACTAGCTGTGCCTGTAATGGCTGAAGTGGATGAGGATGAATCATTCTCCGTCAAATATCCGGAAACTTTATTAGGTGCAAGCCTTGTTGAAGAGAAAAAGGTTGCAACTGAAGATGGTGAAAGGGTAGTTCTGACATATGACGGACAGAAATCATACACAATCATTCAAGAAAAAGCAGAAGTAGCCCCTGCGACAGCAGGTCCAATTAATATGACTGGAAATCCTGTCGACTTAGGTTTTGCGATTGGAGCTGTTTCTGGCAATAAGATATCGTGGACATATGAAGGAGTAGACTATGTTATTGCATCTACAGAGCTGTCAGAGGATGAAATGGCAGAGATAGCACGGTCTGTTCAAGGAGAAGCAATTAAATAAGCCGTAAACAAGCCGGGTGTGGTACCACACCCGGCTGTTTTTTTGTTATGCTGGTCCGTATCATTGATAATTTATTGACAAGCAAAAGTGGAAATAGAATAATTTAACTATTATACTTCGTGTTTAGGAAAGAAGGAAGGTTAGCTTTGATGCTAGAAAATACATTTTTTCGGGATACTTGGGCAGAAATAAATTTAGATTATATAGAAGAAAATGTGAAAAACATGAGAAGCAGGATGAAGCAAGACAGCAAACTTTTTGCAGTAGTGAAAGCGAATGGTTATGGTCACGGAGCTGAAGAGGTTGCTCGTGCTGCACTTCATGCAGGAGCAGATTATTTAGCGGTAGCTTTTTTAGATGAGGCTCTTTCACTACGGAAAAAGGGCATTGCTGCACCGATATTGGTATTAGGAGCAAGCAGACCTGCTGATGCCTTATTAGCAGCACAGCAAAACATCTCCTTGACCGTTTTTGATATACAATGGTTAGAAGAAGCTGCGATTCAACTGCAAGGCAGTGATATTAACATTCATGTAAAAGTCGATTCAGGCATGGGAAGATTAGGGCTAAGAACGGAAAGGGAAGTTAAGGAAATTGAGGAATTTCTTTCTCGGCATACAGAGTTTATTTTAGAAGGAATTTATACCCATTTTGCAACAGCAGATGAGCGTGATTCCGATTACTTAAACAAGCAGTCACAAAAATTCGCAGAAATATTAGCTAGCTTTACAGCTAAGCCTCCGATTGTACATTGCAGCAATAGTGCTGCAGGACTTCTTCATCCTGAACTGGCGTTCAATGGAATCAGGCTGGGGATTTCCATGTACGGCTTGTCTCCTTCAATGGAAATTGAAGAATTGCTGCCATTTAAGCTTAAAGAAGCTTTCTCGCTTCACACAAAAATTGTCCAAGTGAAAAAGCTTCAAAAGGGTGATAAAGTAAGTTATGGTGCCACATATGAGGCGAAGGAAGATGAGTGGATTGGGACATTGCCGATAGGTTATGCAGATGGGTGGCTCAGAAAGCTGCATGGCCAAGAGGTTCTTGTTGATGGCAGAAGAGTTCCGATTGTAGGCAGGATATGCATGGACCAATGTATGATTAAACTTCCCTTTCAAATGGAGGTTGGAACAAAGGTTACATTGATTGGAATTCAGCAAGAGCAAGCGATTTCTATTAATGAAATTGCCAAAAAACTGGACACGATAAATTATGAAGTGACCTGCACCATTGCTAGCAGAGTGCCGAGAATATATATAAAAGACAAAGCACAGCGAAATATCGTTAATCCGCTCCTAAATTAATGTAATGGAAACATACTATGCAGAATAGGATTAATAAGGGTTGCTGCCTAAATACTTGAGGCAGTGTGTGAATATAAAAAAATGTACAAAATTTATTGGGAATGATGCATAAAACCTATAATTTTTGGCGGATAATACATTAGAATTGCTGAATGGACTTTGCAGATTGGGTTATTAGTGGTATGATTAAAAAAAAGAGCTAAATATGGTGTGTAGTGATGGTGGAGGTGTATGTTTGTGTCTGAATCCAGCGCAACGACAGAGATCATGATAAAATTACCAAAGCATTTATTATCTGAATTGGACGGCTTCGTAAAGCAAGAAAATGTGAATCGTAGTGAATTTATTTATCAAGCAACGAAAATGTACCTTCGTGAACGGAAAAAGAGACATATCCGGGAATCAATGAGAAGAGGCTACATGGAAATGGCAAAATTAAATTTATCCATTGCATCGGAAAGCTTTCTAGCAGAATATGAGGCAGAGCATACAGTAGAACGTCTAGTTAGCGGAGGATAATCCTTTGATTGTCAAACGTGGTGACGTTTATTTTGCAGACCTATCCCCAGTTGTTGGCTCAGAGCAAGGCGGTGTCCGTCCTGTACTTGTCATTCAAAACGACATCGGGAATCGGTTCAGTCCCACAGTCATTATTGCAGCAATTACGGCTCAAATTCAGAAGGCTAAATTGCCGACTCATGTGGAAATTGACGCGAAGCGCTATGGTTTTGAGAGAGATTCAGTAATTCTTTTGGAACAAATTCGCACGATAGATAAACAGAGGTTAACGGACAAAATTACCCATCTTGATGATGAAATGATGGAAAAAGTAGATGAAGCTCTGCAAATAAGCTTGGGTCTCATTGAATTTTGATAGGGATTATTGCGCTCTTTTTTAAAGAGCGTATTTTTTTTGCATTCATGCACATAAATTTTATATATTTTTCTTGAAAACAGGTTTTGAGGCAGACGATAAAGGGAAAATAGAAAAGTCAAATAGACTTTGTTCATATTCGAAGCATATTAATGGTTCGTAAAGATATTGTATACTAATAATTTCACCTGCTAGTTATGAAATTTGATGATGATAGACCTGTAAAAAACCCCATTACTATCATCCGAATATGTTAAAATGGAGGTTGAACCTTGAAAAAAGAAATAATAGATTTTTTGAAATCTAATCATAAAGAAATCCATTCTGACTGGCTCAACAAGATGGAAGAAAATAGGGATAAACTGACTATCAGAATCACCTCTGATCATGATTATTACATGATGGGCGAGGAATTTATTAACCTGCTCCTTGTGGATTCATTAGGTAATAAAGTGTTTAATGATAAGCTGCCTGCTTTTATAGAAAAGGCTGTCAGCTATAATTGGCCTCTCCGGTTCTTGGTGCAGGGAATACAGGTGCTTGAGCAGGTGGTGTTGGAACATCTGGAGAAATCTGAGTCGAGTCATAATAAGGCCTATGAGCAAGTCAGCCTCTTAAATGCTTGGGTTCATCCACTGTGCCAAAGGATTGTAGAAGTATACTCCGAAACATGGGAAAGGACTTTCTCCTTGCAAAAGATTGCGCTGCAGGAACTGTCAGCTCCTTTAATTCCAGTTTTTGATGGAATTACAATAATGCCGCTTGTTGGTACAATAGATACACAGCGTGCAAAGCATATAATGGAAAATCTGCTCCAGGGTGTAGTTAAGCACCGATCAGAAGTTGTGCTGATTGATATAACAGGTGTTCCTGTTGTTGATACGATGGTTGCCCACCATATCATTCAAGCCGTTCAAGCCGTTCGGCTGGTAGGAGCAAAAAGCATGATTGTCGGAATTAGGCCGGAGATTGCACAAACCATTGTTAATCTTGGAATTAAATTAGATCAGTTTGAAACGAAAAATACATTAAAAAAAGGCATGGAAAAAGCTTTAGAATATACAAACAGAAAGTTGGTTGAAATTGGTGAATAAAGTGAGAATACCAATATTAAAGCTGCATGATTGTTTGCTTGTTTCTATCCAGTGGGAGTTGGATGACCAGACAGCCCTCCAGTTTCAGGAGGATTTGCTGAATAAAATCCATGAAACAAGTGCAAATGGTGTCGTAATCGATTTAACTTCTATTGATTTTATCGATTCATTTATAGCGAAGGTGCTGGGCGACGTTATTGGCATGTCCAAATTGATGGGTGCCAAGGTTGTGTTGACAGGCATTCAACCTGCTGTTGCAATTACGTTAGTAGAACTTGGGATCAGCTTGAATGATGTGTTGACCGCCCTAGATCTAGAAAAAGGTTTGGAGAAATTACAACAGGAATTGGGGGATTGACCTATGGGAGACCAATCCTGCGTAAAGATTGTCAACGAGTGGGACATTGTAGCTGCTCGTCAATTAGGAAGAAATGTAGCAAAAGAGCTAGGGTTCGGTACCGTAGATCAAGCGAGAATAACTACGGCTATTAGTGAGCTAGCTAGAAATATATACTTATATGCTGGCCAAGGCCAAATATGCATCAGCAAGCTTTCCGAGAACGGCAAAGTTGGCTTGAAATTAAGTGCTGTTGACAGCGGTCCAGGTATTAAAGATTTACGCCAGGTCATGCAGGACGGATTTTCGACCTCAGGCGGATTAGGAGCTGGCCTTCCGGGAGTGAAAAGGCTGATGGATGAGTTCCAGATAGAAACAGCAGTAGGAAAGGGTACAGATATCCAAGCAATCAAGTGGCTCAGATAAGGAGGGGGAACATGGATTTCCGTGAAATGATGGATTCTAAGTATCGAGATCTTCTTGTCAGTTACATCAAAGACGAATCTGAGCAAGCCCTCTATCAAGGGCAGAAGTTCAGCAGGAAATCGATTGAACATAAAATATCACCAGAGGATATCATAAGCCTACATAAATACTTAATGATGGATTTATATCCAGATTTACCAGAGCATGTAACAAGGTCTTTTGATATATTGCTCGAGGTTATGATGGGTTACGGTCTTGCGTACAGAGAGCATCAGAGCCTCCGCCATGTGCAGCAGGAGATTAGAAGTGAGATGGAGATTGCTTCTAATGTTCAGCAAACCTTGCTGCGTACAGAGATTCCTGATGTGGAAAGTATTGATATTGGTGCAATAAGTGTTCCTGCTAAAATGATGAATGGTGATTATCACCATTTTGTACAGGATGAAGATAAGTTTATCAATATTGCCATAGCTGATGTTATCGGCAAAGGGATACCTGCCGCTCTTTGTATGTCCATGATTAAGTATGCGATGGACAGTCTGCCGGAAAACCGCAACTTTCCAAGTAAGGTTCTGGAAAACTTGAACCGAGTAGTTGAACAAAATGTTGATCCAAGCATGTTTATAACAATGTTCTATGGCGCTTATGAAATGCAAACACATATTTTTCATTATGCTTCTGCCGGTCATGAACCAGGATTTTTCTTTGAAGCAAAAACCGGTGAGTTCAGCGACTTGGAGGCAAAAGGGCTCCTTTTAGGTGTAGATAAACAAGCTAAATATAAACAGTTTGAAAAAGAAGTGAATATTGGCGATATGATTATCCTGATGTCAGACGGCGTGACTGAGTGCAGGACAGAAGAAGGTTTTATCGAAAAGGAAACTTTAATCGGTTACATAAAAAAACATATTCACTTAAAAGCACAGGAAATAGTTAACAATGTCTATGAAGAGCTAGTGAAAATACAGGATTTTCAACTAAGAGATGATTTCACTTTAATTATTTTTAAAAGAGAAGTTTAAACTTCCTGCGCATCGGGTATTTATCTAAGACATTAGAATGTTAAAGGTGGGTCGTACATGAATATTGTGATAGATGTAAACGAAAAAGAGTTAGATGTTGATATTAAGGTGGCTGGTGAAATTGACGCATATACAGCACCGAAATTAAAAGAAACAATTTATTCCTTCTCTGAAAAAGAGGGTGTAAGGATGACTATAGACTTATCAGATGTAAATTATATGGACAGCACAGGTCTTGGAGTATTTGTTGGCGTCTTTAAAAATGTACGTTCAAACGATGGAGAATTTAAGCTTATCGGCTTATCTGAACGCCTAATCAGGCTGTTTGAAATAACAGGTTTAGCAGATATTATCGACATTAACAGTAAGATTGAAGGTGGGATTAAATGAGCCAGCATTTTGAATACATTGAAATGAAAATCCCTTCAAAACCAGAGTATGTAGGTATCATTCGGTTAACCCTTTCCGGAATTGCAAGCAGAATGGGATTTAATTACGATGAGATTGAGGACTTGAAAATTGCCACAAGTGAAGCATGTACAAATGCTGTTCAGCATGCTTATAAAAATAAAGAGTCAGGGGAAGTGCTGATTGGGTTTCGACTTTATAATGACCGTCTAGAGGTTATTGTTGCTGATAATGGAAAAAGCTTTGATTTTGACAGCACAACAAAAGATATCGGACCATACGATCAGGATGAATCTATTGAGTTCCTTCGAGAAGGAGGCCTTGGACTCTATCTGATTGAAACACTAATGGATGAAGTTAAAATTCATCACAATGAAGGTGTTACGGTCTTGATGACGAAATACCTTGAGGGAGAGCAGGTGGAGAGTGATGCCGAGACAATCTCAACCTAAGCGCCAATTAACAAAAGAAGAAGTAAATGAGCTAATAAAAAAATTCCAGCTAAATCAAGATGAGGAAGCCCAGAATATACTTGTGATGAATTATCGGGATTTAGTAGAAGTGCTGGCAAGAAAGTACTCTAAAGGAAAAATGTTTCATGAGGATATCAGCCAGGTAGGCATAATCGGGCTGCTCGGAGCTATTCGCAGATATGACGAAAGTTTTGGGAAAAGCTTTGAAGCATTTGCTGTGCCGACTATTATAGGTGAGATAAAAAGATTCTTACGAGACAAGACGTGGAGTGTCCATGTTCCTAGAAGAATAAAAGAGATTGGTCCGAAAATAAAGAAAACAGTAGAGCATTTAACAACTGAATTACAAAGATCACCAAAAGTTGATGAAATTGCTGACTATCTAGAAGTCTCTGAAGAGGAAGTGCTTGAGGCAATGGAGATGGGTAAAAGCTACCAAGCTTTATCTGTTGACCATTCCATCGAGGCAGACTCTGAGGGCGGTACAGTAACCTTGCTTGATATTGTAGGGGATGTAGATAAAGGCTTTGAGCGTGTCAATCAAAAGCTTGTGCTTGAAAAAGTGCTGCATGTATTGAGTGAGAGGGAAAAGAGTATCATTCAATATACATACCTGGATAATATGAGCCAGAAGGAAGCTGGTGACAAGCTCGGAATTTCCCAAATGCATGTCTCCAGACTGCAAAGAAGGGCGATTAAAAAACTCCAGGAAGCGATTCATGCTGAATCCAGCAATTCGGAGTTTATTCTATGACTGCTATAGCTGACTCCAACATTCAAGTTTTAGCACATCAGACGAACAAGCAAGGTAAAACATTATGTGGTGACAGCTATTTTTTTCTATCGACAGAAGAATACTTTATCTGTGTGCTTGCAGATGGCCTGGGGAGTGGAGAGTTTGCCAATGAATCATCCCAAGCGGTAGCAGACGTAATTGAAGGTAATCACACTGCAGACGTGGAAGAATTGATGGAGTTGGCAAACAAGGCTCTTCTTAAGAAAAGAGGTGCCGCTGTTAGTGTTTTCAAAGTGGATTATGAATCGAAAAGCATTAAGTACAGCTGTGTCGGAAATATCCGGTTTTTCTTGTACACTTCCGGCGGAAAACTCACCTACCCGCTTCCTGTAACAGGTTATCTGTCAGGAAGACCACAAGTTTATCATACTCAAATTTTTTCATATGAAGCTAATTCGAAGTTCCTTGTCCATTCAGACGGCTATAATATTCAAGGAGTGAAGGATTTACTGAAGGGCTATCACCCATTGCGTAATATTGCCGATACAATCGCCAAAAAATATAATAATTCAGATGATGATTCTACCTTTATTTTAGGAAGCTTGCTTTAATGTAAGCTTTTTTTTTGTCTTTTAAAGTTTGATATACCTTATTTTGGGATGATAGGGTTAGATAATTTCATTCAATATATAGTAATATGAAGGAAGCAACTCTTTATGATACATATAAGGAAGGACAGTGGTAGTTCGTATGGAGAAAGTTTTAATTAAAGAGGATTATCAAAATATGATTGCGAAGGAGCAATCAATCACGAAAAAACAAGTATCTAGTGTTCTTGCGCTTTTAGAAGAGGGGAATACAGTGCCCTTCATCGCCCGTTACCGCAAGGAGCAAACCGGTGCTTTAGACGAAGTGCAGATAAAGGATATTATGGACCGATATCATTATATTCAGAACCTGGAGCAGAGGAAAGAAGAAGTTATACGGTTGATAGATGAACAAGGAAAGCTTACAGAAGAATTGCGAAAGAGTATTTCAGCATCTGTTAAGCTGCAAGAAGTAGAGGACTTATATCGTCCTTATAAGCTTAAAAGACGAACTAAAGCTACAATTGCAAAGGAAAAAGGGTTAGAGCCACTTGCTCAATGGCTGCTTGAATATAACGGTAGCTCTCCTATAGAACAAGAGGCAGTTAAATATATTTCAGAAGAAAAAGAAGTGCTGACAGCTGAAGATGCCATCGCAGGTGCAAGGGATATTATTGCAGAGGTAGTATCAGATGATGCTGACAGCAGGAAATGGATACGAAATAAAACATTTCAAGGAGGACTTATCGCATCAAGTGCTAAAGATGCTGATAAAGATGAAAAAAATGTTTATGAAATGTACTATGAATATGAGGAGCCTTTAAACAAAATTGTACCTCATCGTACATTGGCGTTAAATCGAGGCGAGAAAGAAGACATATTGAAAGTATCCATTAAGGCGCCTGTTGATACAATTGTCAGCTATCTCGAAAAAAAATGGATGAAAAGAGAAGGTTCCCCGTCTCATGACACGATTAAAGCTGCAATTGAAGACAGCTATAAGAGACTTATACAGCCTTCTATTGAGAGGGAACTTCGAGGAGAGCTGACAGAAAAAGCCGAGGAGCAAGCAATTCATATCTTCTCGGAAAATCTTCGGAATCTGCTGCTACAGCCGCCTCTAAAAGGGAAAATGGTGTTAGGAGTCGATCCAGCTTACAGGACAGGCTGTAAATTAGCAGTCGTAGATGAAACGGGTAAGGTGTTAGAAATAGGAGTTATCTATCCTCATCCCCCGGTCTCGAAAGCGAAAGAAGCAGCTGCTAAGTTTCAAGAGCTGTTAACAAAATATAAAATTGAAATGGTTGCTGTAGGGAATGGAACAGCCTCCAGGGAAACAGAACAATTTGTTGCCGAGCAGATTAAGAAGCAAGACAAGGAAATATTCTATCTGATTGTCAATGAGGCAGGGGCGAGTGTATACTCAGCTTCAGAAATTGCCAGGGAGGAGTTCCCGAACTTTCAAGTAGAGGAAAGAAGTGCAGTATCCATTGCAAGAAGGCTTCAAGATCCTTTGGCAGAACTAGTGAAAATTGATCCGAAGTCAGTCGGCGTTGGACAATATCAGCATGATGTGTCTCAGAAAAAACTGTCCGAATCTCTTGGATTTGTCGTTGAAACGAGCGTAAATAAAGTTGGGGTTAATGTAAATACGGCATCTTCTTCTCTTTTGCAATATGTTGCTGGTCTTTCTAAAGCGGTAGCTAATAATGTTGTTAAAAAGAGAGAAGAAGAAGGAAAGTTTACAAACAGAAAGCAGCTAAAGAAGATTCCGAGGCTCGGTGCGAAAACATATGAACAGGCAATCGGCTTTTTGCGCATATTAGACGGTGATGAACCGTTAGACAGAACAGGAATACATCCGGAGCATTATGATGAAGTGAAGGCCCTGTTGAAAAAAATCGGTTTTGATTCTAAACAAATTGGGACAGATGAATTGAAGGAAGCATTAAGCGGTCTTAATATAAAGGCGGTTTCAGCTGAGCTTGGAATCGGTGAGTTGACTTTAGGTGATATTGTCGATGCTTTAATGCGTCCAAGTCGTGACCCGAGGGATGAACTTGCAGCACCGCTCCTTAGAACGGATGTTTTGAAGCTTGAAGATTTACAAGCAGGCATGGAGCTTCAAGGGACTGTCCGGAATGTTGTTGACTTTGGTGCCTTTGTTGATATCGGCGTTAAGCAGGACGGTTTGGTTCATATCTCAAAACTCAGCAATAAGTTTGTTAAGCACCCATTGGATATAGTGAGTGTAGGCGATGTGGTCACAGTATGGGTCGACGGTATTGATCATAATAAAGGAAGAGTCGCTTTGACTATGCTGCCGCCAAAAGCATAATTGCCAATGCTGAAAAAACCAAAGGACATGCTTAGTCCTTTGGTTTTTTATTTTCATGAGCAATTTTTTCTTCTATAATAATACCAGCATTGGTTAAGCAACCTGACTTGGTAGGTGTTTTTTTCATAAAACGCCTTTTTAATTTGATTTTGCAGCCATGTAGGCATAAGCTTATACCCCCTTTGTAATGTGCTGAAAAAATAGATGAAGCGCAGTTGCTGCTAAACCCAGCTTAGTAAAGGAAATATAAATCCTAGTAGTTACGAATTGCTGATGCTTAAATCATCATATGCTATAATATTTGTCTTGTTGAGGAGGGGACACTATTGACTGATCAGGAGCTGCAATTGTTAGTGGAAGAATTGTCAAACACTCATTTTAAAATACCGTTTATGCATAAAGCATCCTTTAACCCGAGACTCAGGACAACTGGAGGCAGATATTTACTGAACAGCCACAATATTGAGATCAATAGAAAGTACTTAGATGAATTGGGGATGGAGGAACTAATCGGAATTATTAAACATGAGCTGTGTCATTACCATCTTCATATAAATAAAAAAGGCTATCAGCATAAGGATGCTGATTTTAAAAACTTGCTGCGAAAAGTTGGGGGGCCCCGTTTTTGTTCTTCCTTGCCGCAGGAAAAAACGCAAAACAAACCAAAGCGAACACTCATATACAGATGCCAATCATGTAATCAAATTTATTTTCGCCGAAAAAAAGTAGATATGAAAAAGTATGTTTGCGGGAAATGCAGAGGGAAATTGAGTCTTGAGGAGATAAGAAACAGCTAGAAATTACAGTGTTTATAAGGCATTTATATGCAGTGAAGGCATGTTCAGATTCGTTTTAAAAAAAGTTTTAGAAATACGCTTGACTTTTAATATATACCTGCCTATAATGTAAAGAGTCGACAAGAGAGAGCGACGAACTAACGAAGTTCTCTAGAAGACAAGCTTTATAGAATAAACATTATTCCGCAGTAGCTCAGTGGTAGAGCACTCGGCTGTTAACCGAGCGGTCGTAGGTTCGAATCCTACCTGCGGAGCCATTGTTTTTTCGGGGAAGTACTCAAGAGGCTGAAGAGGCGCCCCTGCTAAGGGTGTAGGTCGCGATAGCGGCGCGAGGGTTCAAATCCCTCCTTCTCCGCCATTATTTTTTAATGGCCCATTGGTCAAGCGGTTAAGACACCGCCCTTTCACGGCGGTAACACGGGTTCGAATCCCGTATGGGTCACTTTATTAATTTAATAAACATTATGCAAAAAGCGAAATGGTCCCGTGGTGTAGCGGTTAACATGCCTGCCTGTCACGCAGGAGATCGCGGGTTCGATTCCCGTCGGGACCGCCATTTTTGTTGGTGGGCTATAGCCAAGCGGTAAGGCAACGGACTTTGACTCCGTCACTCGTTGGTTCGAATCCAGCTAGCCCAGCCATTTTCAAGAGCCATTAGCTCAGTTGGTAGAGCATCTGACTTTTAATCAGAGGGTCGCAGGTTCGAATCCTGCATGGCTCACCATTTATTATTGTAGATTCGCGGGTGTGGCGGAATTGGCAGACGCACTAGACTTAGGATCTAGCGCCGCAAGGCGTGGGGGTTCGACTCCCTTCACCCGCACCATGAATTTTAAACGAAATCGTTTATTGTAGTATGATGAAGGTTATCTAATATAGTGCGGTCGTGGCGGAATGGCAGACGCGCTAGGTTGAGGGCCTAGTGGGGGTTAACCCCGTGGAGGTTCAAGTCCTCTCGGCCGCATCTTTAAAAGACACTTGACAACCAGATATAAACATTATATGATAGTAAAGTCGCTTTCGTGGATATGCGCCCGTAGCTCAATTGGATAGAGCGTCTGACTACGGATCAGAAGGTTATGGGTTCGACTCCTTTCGGGCGCGCCATATTAGCGGGAAGTAGCTCAGCTTGGTAGAGCACTTGGTTTGGGACCAAGGGGTCGCAGGTTCGAATCCTGTCTTCCCGACCATTATCAAGTTGATTTAAGAAATTATAATTTAAATGCGGGTGTAGTTTAATGGTAAAACCTCAGCCTTCCAAGCTGATGTCGTGAGTTCGATTCTCATCACCCGCTCCAATTTATCTA
>NZ_JAJTTG010000008.1:0-143252 GCF_021341655.1 Bacillus sp. Au-Bac7
CTTTGTGTGGGGTTTTTTTATGTTTATTTAGATTATGTTAATATTATGAAGTGTAAGGGTACGTATTGAACCCCTACATACCCTCATGTTAATGTTAACAAAAGTGTATCTAAGGAGGAACATATGATAAAAGGTATCATCTTCGACTTTGACGGGCTTATTTTTGACACAGAAACACATCAGTATCATTTATTGCAAGAGCTGTTTGCAGAACACAGCTGTGAATTGCCATTAGAATTATGGCAAAAGGAAATAGGCACACACACCGATTTTTCCCCATACGTATACCTGGAAGAGCAAGCTAAGAAAAAACTGGACTTAGCGGTAATAGAAAGTACCTTCAAAGAGAACTTTTTGAAAAAGCTGGCATCAGAACAGGAGCGACCAGGAGTAAGAGATTATCTGGAAACAGCCAAATCAGCAGGCTTAAAAATCGGCCTTGCATCCAGCTCCAATTATGAGTGGGTTTCAAGTCATTTAAAAAGATTAGGTCTATTTGATTACTTTGACTGTATCAAAACCTCTGATGATGTAGAAAAAGTAAAACCAGATCCAGCACTTTACATAGAAGCAGCCCGCTGCCTGGGATTGGAGCCGAAAGAATGTATCGCATTTGAAGATTCAGCACACGGAGCGCAAGCTGCAAAAACAGCAGGCTTGAATATTGTCATATTCCCAAACGAAGTAACAAATGCCATGCAGTTCTGTGAAGTGGATTACCGCTTTGATTCCATGCTGGCAATGCCGCTTAGTGAATTGGTTAGTAAGTATAAGTAATAGAGAGCAAAAGAGGAATACCCCCATACAGGAGGCTATTCCTCTTTTTCCATACCAGTTAAATTTCTTTAATCACTATTTCCTTTTCTCTATTAACAAAAAAGTGATAAAGTGCACCATAAAGATTAGCATCGTTTTGAAACTTACAGACTGTAATGTTAGGATTTGCCATATGGAGCGGGTTCTGTTTTTTTATTTCCTCTAATGCCCATTTTGTTCTTTCAATAAGTATTGGCTGTGCGCTGATACCGCCGCCAATCGCAAAGATTTCCGGATCTAATATATATTGCAAGTTTAATATTTGAGAAGCAAGATAAATACAAAATCCATCAAAAATAGCATTCGCTTCTTCATCTTGGTTGATGATGTATTCAAATACCGCTTCACCGTCCGTTGGATCGTCCAAATTCTTTGCTTCACCAATACGACGCACCATTTGCACTGCCGAACAATCAGAGCCAAAATATTGGGCTTTTCTTGTTTCCATGTTGATTTTATCCATTACAAAGCTCATTTCACCTGCTGAGAGATTAACCCCTCGATGCAGCTTGCCGTCAATAACTATACCTCCGCCTACACCGCTGCCAAGCACTAAGACAACTGCATCCTTAGCACCATTAATGCTGCCAAGCCATAGTTCAGCTAATGCCGCACATTTACCATCATTTTCAATGGTAACATCCTTTCCATATCTATCCCCAATTCTTTTCGCTAGATTCACTTCATGAAGAAACGGGAAAGATCCACCATGATAAATCGTGCCAGTCTCTACATCCACTGTCCCTGGACAGCTGACAGCAATTCCTTTTACTGCAGATAAATCATGATTATCCAAGATACTGAACAACACCTCTTCAAAATCAGCCAAATTCGTACGAGGCATTGGTTTTTTCCCTTTAGAAGAAATATTTCCTGCAGTATCCATCAACGCATATTTAACAAATGTTCCACCGATATCTAGTACGAAATACATGTATAATTCTCCTAGTCTTTTTTAATAATTTTTAGTTTATCAGAATAGTTGAAGTACTATTATATTTCGCCATAGAAATGGATTTTTCCTTTTTTAATGAATAGGCATTTTACTATTACTCATTCCTTCCCTAAAGCTAGGACTCATACTAAAAGTGCGAACACTTATAACCTAATTCCCCTATTCAAAAGCTATATATTTATCATAAAAAACACCTTGTGTTGTGAAAAGATAAGGACTAAACCAAAGAAAACTTATCCTAAAGTAAAGCAACTTATAATTTATTTTTGTTTTTTGAGGTAATTTTCCTATTCTCCCTTTATATAAAAAATGTTTTTGTCTAAATTAAGAACAAAATATACAACTATCCAAATTTTGATGTAAGTTTTTGATTTTTATAGTAAGTTATTTCGTTAATTCAGGAAATTTGCTCTAAAACCCTTTAAGAAAAACAACCCTTCAACAAATATTCAAACTTGTTCGTCCATATTGTGAACGATTACACAAGTTTATTTTAGACATGTTCAGATTAATATATGATTGTTTTGTAACATCAAAATATTTATAAAAGGAGTGTGGATTAAACAATGTCAAAGTTTGTAATTTCTTCTGCTCTCGCCCTTGGATTATTAGCAAGTTCAGTAAGTGCTACTGATGTATAAAATGAGGATGTTGAAGGACCAGCAATCACCTTAGAGGACGAGTCTAGTATTAGCAACAGTGCTTCAGCAAGAGCTGTTTCTTCAGGTAAGGGAACTTTAACTGGTTCCAATCCATTAGGACTTAAACCTCGTGCTTCTGCTTCAACAACTGTTAATAGCGGTACAGCTTATTTTTTAAAGGCTAAAGTTAATAGTAACAATAATGGTACTTCTACAAGTTCAACCGGATGGCATAGTTTAAATAATACTAGTAAGGTGAGTACTTCAAAACTAGTAGCCTCTACAGAAAAAGCTACTTTCCACGGATATCATGAATTAAAGAAAAAGAAAACATCATCGTTAGAAACAGCTAACACAACTTTAAAATTCTAAAATTAAAAGCTACAGACATTTCTGTAGCTTTATTTAACGGAAGGAGATGTCGTTGATTAATTTTCTATTTAGAAAAAAAACATTTTTTTTAGCTTTATTACTTTTAATTGTAGTGATTTTTTTAATTATACATTTAAATTTGTCTAAAAATTCAGAACGAAGAGAAGAAACAGGCAATATAAAGATTTCTAATGTACCTCAAGATAGCTTAGACCTAGGCGCAGGTTATTCACTAGAATTAAACAGTCTAGTCATAGAACAAGAAAGCCAAGTATATGGAACCATTGTAATGGATAGCCCGCAAGATAAATTAGAAGTTCACTTTGACAATCGAGGAAATACTGGTAACTATATTTTAAAAGTATTATATGATTACGAAGAAGTCGATTTTAAAATTGATAATAAAAATTATCTGAGCTCATACCCCTTTCATTTGGAGACAGGTAAATCAATTAGGTTTCCAATTGAGCTAGCCTCAAATATAACTGCAGATAAGCATTCACATAAGCTATTAGTGGCTGTCTATGCATCTCCTGAAAAAAATGCAAGTACAATTGAAGCCATGACAAATGAATATGGAATGACCCTAGACTATGAGATTACTTTTAATAAAAGCAATCAATCGTTTAACTCTAATAAGGAGTATACTTCTCCTGAAAAAAAGATAAAAGCTGAATATCAAGGATTAATGGTAAATGAAAATTTTAATAATTTTAAAGAAATATTATATCCGCCATACAACCTAAAAGCCAAAAAGGGTGAAAAAATTAAACTAGCTTATAACGCTGGAAAATATCCAGAGGCAAAGGATTATTTAATTATCAGTATGCTGGATTGGAAACAAACAGAGATGAATGGTGCACCTTATTTATTTATAAAAAATGATCCTAATTTTATTGATTACGGCACATTTTTTATTACAGCTCCGGATAAAGAGGGGTTATATGAATATTCTGCAGTTATTGTCCCAGATCCATATAAACATAAAAATGATGAGTATTATTCTTCTATAGAAACCGGTTATCGTTTTACGATAGAGGTTGAATAGCAATGAACAAACCAATTGATATAAAAAAAGAATTCACTGCACATAACAGTGAATTCTTTTTTTGTTTCTAGTTATTTGTCTGTATCGATTTCTCAGCTAATTCTGCCAGCTCTTGAGCGGTTTTGCTCATTTCTTGCATGGTTGCAGAGAATTCTTGAATGGAACCAGCCTGCGTATCTGTTAATTTATTAATATTATTAAACGCATTTCCCAGGTCTTTAATTAAGTTCTGAATGGTTTTTGTAATATCGTTAATTTGACCAACATTATCTTTAGAATTAGTGGCCAGTTTCCTAATTTCATTTGCTACAACTGAAAAGCCTTTACCAGAGTCTCCGGCTCTGGCTGCTTCAATTGCAGCATTTAGGCCTAACAGGTTGCTCTGGTCTGATATTCCTTTTACTACAGTCGATATGTTTCCAATTTCCTCAGCACTGTTGCTTACTTGGCTTATTTGAGAGGAAACTTCTGTTACTTGTTCAGAAAGCTGGGAGACAGATGTACTGATTTCCTCGATGGATGCTGCTGTCTCTTCCACAATAGCCGAAAAACTTTCAGCCATTTCATAAAGCTGGTTTGCCTTCTCTAGACTTGTCCCTAAACCAACTCCCCCTATTACTCTTCCATTCTCGTCATGTAAAGGGATGGCTCTTGCTATCAATGGAAAACCAAATAATTCTTTCGGTACCATCGCCGCTTTGGCTTCATTACGTCTCACTGCCTCTGTAATGATGTCACCTTCCGCTAATGGATCGCCAGGAGTTACATTCAAAGAAAAACTCTTACCAGGCACATTCATTAATAATTTTTCCGTATCATAAATTCCGATAGTGATATCGTCTTGGACTAAATTATTTAAATAAGGTGCTACTTTAATAAAAGCCTCCAGCAATTCAGAAGTTACAGCACCTTTATTTTCCTCTTTTACATCTATCATTTCTCCACCTCTTTCTATCATTAATAAGGGAATAACCTTTGTCCGTAATTAACGGAAATCCATTTTAATGTCGTAAACTCCTCTAAACTCCACTCACCGTTTAAGCGGCCAAGCCCTGATTGTTTTTCACCGCCAAAGGCTACGATTGGTTCATCGTTAATCGTTACGTCATTTACATGAATCATACCAGTATGGATTTTCTTAGAAATTTCTACTCCTCTTTCCACATTAGCTGTGTGAATAGCACCGCTCAATCCGAAAGGTGTATTGTTAGCAATAGTGATGGCTTCTTCATCCGTGCTGAAAGGTATGACACAAACTAACGGGCCAAACAATTCTTCTTGGGTTAGTTTAGATTCTGGATCTTTTACTTCAAGTATAGTAGGCTCTACTAATCTCCCTTTAATTTTTCCTCTTAACAATGGATTTGCACCTTCTTTTATCGCAGCTTCAATAATGTCTGCTAATACTTGTGCCTGTCTGTCATTGATTACAGGTCCAATTACTGTCTCTGGGTCTCTAGGATCCCCTGTTTTCAATGACGCTGCCTTTTGAACATATTTGTCAATAAATGTGGAATAAATGGATTCATGCACTAGAATACGATTTGCAGACATGCAAATTTGTCCTTGATGGGTAAATCGACTAAAAGTTGCAGCATTAACTGCATATTCTAAATCAGCATCTTCCATCACAATAAACGCGCTATTGCCGCCAAGTTCAAGTAATGGCTTTTTAAAGTTTTTCACAGCTAATTGGCCAATATAGCTTCCGACTTTAGTTGAACCAGTAAATGAAATGATCCGAGGAATTGGGTGTTCTACAAATGTATCTCCAATTTCTTTAATATCTGTGACTACTACATTTAATAGCCCTTTCGGAACTCCTGCTTCTTCAAAAATTTTGCCAATAAGTGTTCCGCCTGTTACTGGCGAATGTTCATGTGGCTTTAAGACAACACCATTTCCCGCTCCTAAAGCAGGTGCTACTGATTTAACTGATAAGAAGAAAGGAAAATTAAATGGACTAATTACCCCTACTACACCTGCTGGAATTCTATATAATCTGTTTTCTTTCCCATCCTCTACAGAAGGCAAGATTTTACCTTCCATACGCAATGGGAAAGTTGCAGCTTCCTTTATCATATTTTTTACTAAACCAATTTCAAACGCTGCTTTAAGTTTTGTGCCACCAAGTTCGTCGATGATTAGGTCTGTAATTTCTTCTTCATGTGCTTCTATGTAAGATACTGCTTTCTCGAGGATATCCCGCTTCTTATAAGGATTTACCTTATCCCATTCTTCCTTTGCCTTCTCTGCTGCACGGTATGCCAGATCCACATCGGATTTGTCTGCGATAATAAAGCTTGTTAAAATCTCATCATTATAAGGATTAATGTTTTCCATCGCTTTGCCGCTATTACCATCTCGCCACTCACCGTTTATAAACTGCTTTCCTAATGATTCAAAACTTAACATATTGAATATCCTCCTTTAATTGTGTAAAAGATTTGCTTGCAGATACATGCTCCTGCATTCCTCTAATAAAAAAACTAAGCACTAACTTTATTTATCAATCGATAAGCAAAATGTATAAGCAGTGCTAATTTGTTTCAAGAAGATACTGCATAAAAGAAAGTGCTACCATAATACTAGAAAATCGGTAAAAGCTTTTTCTAGCATACTGTTGTTATTGTATCCTCCTAAGCTATAATTTCTCGTAAAAGCTGTAAAGCACATTTACCATAATTACTAAATAACAACATTGTTGGTATATTATTCTTTAATAATTATTTCGTCATAAATAAATCGATCTTAATAGTTCTAAATACCTAATCGATAATGGTAATCATACTCATTAATACTGTTTTCCACACAAATAAGCCGATTAATGGATGATTAATCGGCTAAAATTTTATTTGTCATATATTAATTCTATGTTTAGGTGCTGGTTATTTTTCTTAATGCCTTAGCAAGCCTGTTTATACCGACCGGGATTTCTTGATCGTCTACTTTACCGTATGTTAACCGCATATAGCCAGATTTCGTGCCTAAGATAGAGCCGGGTGTGAATATAACCCCCTCTTCAATCGATTGTTCTAACAAGCGAATTTCGTCCATTCCGCCAGTTAATCTGCACCATAAATGGATACCTCCGTGGGGAAAATAGTAGTCAACTTGCTCTCCCAGAATTTCTGCGATACTATCTATCATAATATCCCGTTTTTGCTCCAATTTGCTTTTTAAAGCCTCAATATGCTCTGTAAAGTAATCAGAACGTAAGAATTCAGTGCCAATCCATTGGGAGAAGACAGAATGCCCGAAATCAAACTGCTGTTTTGCATCTGCAAGCCTCTCTATAACGGGAGTTGGTCCGATTACCCAGCCAATTCTGAAACCAGAAGCAGCAATTTTAGTTAAGGAGCTTATATACAGGACATTCCCATTTTCATCTAATGACTTTAATGTATTTGTATCTTCCTCTGTATAGTTAAGGAGACTATATGGATCATCCTCGACAATGGGGATGCCGAATTCTGAGGAAATATCTAATATTCTTTTCCGTTTAGCAGCAGGCAAAATCATCCCTGTAGGATTCTGGAAGATAGGATTCAAAAATATCATTTTTATTTGATGCTTTTTGTGCAAATCAATAAGCTCCTCTGGATTAATACCTTTTTTGCTTACATCCAAATGAAATACCTTTAGCCCTGCTGACTTAAAAATCGGTAAACTGTAGTGATAAGACGGATTTTCAATAACTACTGCATCCCCTGGTTTCAAAAGACATTCAATAATTAGATGAATAGCCTGTTGGGCTCCTGAAGTAACTAGAATGGAATCGGGGGTAGTTACTATCCCCTTATCGCGTTTTACATGATCACTGATCGTTTTACGAAGCTCAATATTCCCTTGTGGATGATCGTATCCTAAGTGGCCAGTAAAACTTTGGGAATTGATTATTTTTTTGACATAATCCTCCGGCATAAGTTCATTTGAAAGCTCACCGCTGGCAAAATTCACAAGACTAGACTCCTCAGATATATGTCTTATCCGCTGAGCAACAGGCATATTAGCCTGAAAAGAACCTCTTTCTATATATTTATTCCAGCTTGGGATTCGCCTTTTTGTCAGCCCCCATATATCCTTGCTGACAATCGTCCCGCTCCCTCGCTTTCTTTCGACTAGACCATTTGCTTCCAGCTCTGAATAGGCTGCAACAATTGTACTGCGGTTGACCTTATAAGCCTCTGCAAGCTTACGTTCGGATGGCAATGGTTTATCAATCGGAAACAATCCATTCTGTATCCCTTGTTCTATATGCTCTGCAATCTGCTTATAAACGGCTTTTCCTTTACTTTTATCTGGTTTCCAATCCATTTTTTTGAATCTCCAGTAATTAATTATTTTTCATTCACTATCATTTATTCTTCTCTTAATTTGCCTAGAATTAATATTATATACTATCCGTTTACTCCTTTTAAATATCACTTTTATAACTTTGGCACGTTATCATGGTTAATCACAAATAAAAAACCCTTCAGGGAGAAATGCAGCATCTCTCGTTAATGAGAGTTTATGCTGCTCTCTACCTAAAGGGTGTTCTTTACGTGTATATCAATTAATAAGGATCTGCATCATGCCCCTTCTCAACCGCTTGCTCTGGTGCTTTATCACTTTCCTTGTTTCCTAATGGATGACTGCTAGGCTTATCGCTTGCAGCATTAGCCAATCCTTCTCGCAAACGGTGCCCGTATTCCTCGTCTGCCTCTTCAGCAAGTGCAATCATTGCATCTTGAATTCTTTGATCACATTGAGACAAGTCTCCGACAAGATTGGAGATTAATTCATCCTTTTCCCATTGTTCAAATTCCCTGTACGTTTGACCTGCTTGTTTTGTATTGTCGTTTCGGTCAATAGATTCGCGGACAAGATTACCCTCAACTCTTGGACTATAATCCTTGCCAGAAGGCTCTGCTTCCTTCAAGCCGCCGAGAATAGAAGGTTCATAGTTAATATGCTTGTCCTTTCGGTCCACATGATACTGCATTTGACCGCCGCTTTGATTAGTAGCAACTCTCTTCTTCGGTGCATTGATTGGGAGCTGAAGATAATTTGCTCCTACACGGTGGCGCTGTGTATCAGAATAAGAGAATGTTCGTCCTTGAAGCATTTTATCATCTGAGAACTCTAAGCCGTCCACAAGGACACCTGTACCAAATGCTGCCTGCTCTACTTCTGCAAAATAATCTTCTGGATTTTTGTTAAGAACCATCTTACCTACTGGAATCCAAGGGAACTCATCTTTCGGCCACAGCTTCGTATCATCAAGCGGGTCAAAGTCTAGCTCAGGATGTTCTTCATCGCTCATAAATTGAACAAACAGCTCCCACTCTGGGTAATCCCCTTGTTCGATGGCATTGTATAAGTCTTGAGTGGCATGATTGAAATTAGTAGCCTGAATTTCATTGGCTTCCTTTTGAGTAAGATTCTTAATTCCTTGCTTTGGTTCCCAATGGTATTTCACCAGAACCGATTCTCCTTCGCTGTTCACCCATTTATATGTATTGACACCTGATCCCTGCATCATGCGGTAGTTTGCGGGAATTCCCCAAGGAGAATAAACGAAAGTCACCATATGGAATGTTTCCGGTGAGCTTGCACAAAAATCGAAGAACCGCTCTGGACTTTGAATATTCGTGACTGGGTCTGGCTTAAAGGCATGTATCATATCAGGAAACTTCATTGCATCACGGATAAAGAATATCTTCAAGTTATTTCCGACAAGATCCCAATTTCCGTCTTCTGTATAGAATTTCACAGCAAACCCTCTTGGATCACGAAGCGTTTCCGGTGAGTGCCCTCCATGTATGACAGATGAAAAACGAACAAAGACAGGAGTGCGCTTGCCTTTTTCTTGGAAAAGCTTAGCACGTGTATATTTGGAGATATGTTCATCCCCAGCTGTGCCATATGCCTCGAAATATCCGTGAGCACCTGCACCACGGGCATGTACAACACGCTCTGGAACACGCTCCCTGTCAAAATGACTAATTTTTTCAATGAAATTATAATTCTCTAACGTTGCGGGACCTCTGTTGCCGACAGTCCGAATATTCTGGTTATTCGTTACAGGATGTCCCTGTCTATTCGTTAACGTATCTTCGTTTTCCCGTTTATTTTCATTCTTTGACTGTTCGTTTCTCAACCTTCTTCATCCCTTTCTCATTACTATTTGGACAATATTGTCCAATTTTATCCTATGAAACTATTACCCCATTTTCATTAAAATAATCCTTATTTAAGAATAAATATAAAAAAGCCTCAGGTATTTTCCTTTAACCTTAACATTTCTTACATTAGCTTGATTACATACACCAATAACCACCCTTTTGCTATGAACTGGAAAATAAATCTAGTATAATTGTTTTATTATTGTTTTAAGGAGACATGCTTTTGAAAACACTCATCAAGAATAAATACATATGGATTTTTATTACATACTTATTGATAATGACAATTTTGCCGATAGGGATTAAATTACTTTTTTACTTAGTTGGAGTAGGAACAACGAAGGAGGTAGCTTTTGGGGATTATCAAATCAGCAGTCCAATGCTGAGCGTTGTACTTAACCTTCTCATTCTATTTTTCATATTAGGATTTATCGTTTTTCTCTATGTAAAAACGTCATTATTTCAGTGGAAAAAACCAATTGTAAAAGGTAAAGATCTGTTATATGCTGTTTATGTTTTTTTCGGAGGAAAAATAGCAACTGCGATTGTAGTTGTCATTATCTCTTTGTTGTTCGGTCTGAATATGGAGGAAGCTCCGCAAAACCAGCAAGCGGTAGAGCAAATGATTCGTACAAGCTTCATTACTGTTATTCAAGTAACGATACTTGCGCCAATTATTGAGGAATTTTTCTTCCGCAAAGTTATCATTGGACATATTTTCACCAAGCATAAATATTTAGGATTATTGTTTAGCTCCATATTATTTGGCGGTATGCATATGCTTGCCGGTTTCTCTTTGCCTGGGATGATATTGTACAGCGGGTTAGGATTTTTCTTAGGCTTAGTCTATATAAAGACAAATCGTTTAGAAACTTCCATCATTGCGCATGGTTTTAATAACTTTATATCCTACTTATTAGTACTTATTGTTCGATAGCAATAAATAAAAAACATCCCAATTGATTAGCTGCTTACACAATTGGGATGTTTACTGTTATCTTTCATAGGAAAACCTAGCAAGGAATTGTTTTGTTCGTTCTTCCTTTGTTTGTTCAAAAACTTCCTTTGGGGTGCCTTGCTCAACAATGACACCATCTTCCATAAAAACGATTCTGTCGGCAATGTCATATGCAAAGCTCATTTCATGTGTGACAATAACCATTGTGACACCACTTTCGGCAACCTTTTTTATGACATCTAGTGTTTCTCCGACTAATTCTGGATCAAGGGCGGAGGTAGGTTCATCGAATAGAATGACCTCTGGATTCAAAGCAAGTGCCCTCGCAATACCGACACGCTGCTGCTGACCGCCTGACAGCTGGTGGGGATAAAAATCCTCCTTATCCTTTAAACCGACCTTTTCCAGCAGTTCTAATCCAGTTTGATACGCTTTATCCTTTGACACCTTCCTAGCTATCACTAGTCCTTCCATAATGTTTTCTATCGCTGTTTTATGGAGGAATAAGTCATATTGCTGAAAGACCATCGCTGTCTTTCGTCTGAGCTCCAATATATCTTTAGAACTTGCCTTCTTGAAATGGACCCTTTTATCACTTATTGTCAGCTCGCCGGAATCTGCCCTTTCCAGAAAATTCAGGCATCTCAAGAAAGTTGTTTTACCTGAACCACTCGGGCCTAGTATGACGACAACCTCACCCTTTTTTATTTGCAGATCAATTCCTTTAAGAATTTCATTTTTCCCGAACTTTTTGGAGATTTTTTTAATTTCTATCATGCGAAGCCTCTCCTTTTGCTGCGGCTGAAATAACGTTCATAGCCGGATGATATTCCCTCTAGTGCGGCACAAACGGGCCAGTAAATTAAGGATGCAGCCACATAAGCTTCTAGGAAGCGATAATTGACGTTTGCCTCAATTAGCGCACCATTCAATATATCAACAACTGAAACCATCGATACTAAAGAGGATGCCTTGATCAAGGAAATTAGCGTACTGTTTATCATAGGAAAGGCAATCGGAAATACTTGCGGAATTACTACTCTCCTAATTACTTGTGTCCCAGATAGTCCTATTGAATATGCAGCATCAAACTGTCCTTTTGGGATGGCAGACAGTGATCCTCTAAAGATTTCAGACAAACCGCTAGTGGCGTATAATGTTAAAGCAAAAATTGCTACCCATCTTCTGTCAATATTTTTGAAGCTGATATCCCATGACCAAGACTTTGCCAGCTGATCCAACATATCGGAACTGATAATATAAGTAACTAATAAAATAAGAATGACAGGAATCGCTTTAAAGATGGTCACAAACCACTTAAAGAAAGTGGAAAGGACCGAGATTTCATAAAATCGTACAAGCGCAATGACAAGACCAAACACTGAACCTAATATCAAAGGCAAAAATCCTAGCAGCAAGGTTGTTGGCAAATATTGCAGTGCCGCAGCCAAAGCCTTAAACATAAATGGGAAATCAAAATCCATATCATTTCCCTCCTTTCTTACTTAGTAAAATCTCCTCCTAAAACTTCTTGTGAAATCTCAGAAAGTTTGCCTTCATCAATTAACTCTTGCAGAGCTCCATCTATATCTTCTTGCAGCTTTGTATCATCCTTGCTGTATAGATAATATGTTTTGGAAACATAGGCAGGCTCACCTGATGTTTTTAAATCGGCTTTAAATTGCTCATTTAATTTGTTTACATCAAACTTAGTCAGCAATGTTGCGTCAATTGTTCCAGTTTGTAGATCCTTTACAAGCACCTCATTAGCACCGGTGCCATATACTATATCTATTTTGTTGTCATGCTCTTCATTGTACTGCTCCAAAATATACGCGTGGTTGCTTCCTGTTGATGTATAAACTTTCTTACCTGCCAAATCATCTAATGTATTAAAATTGCTACCTGAATTAGCATCTACTACGATATAGCTTGTGTAATCCGTGTAACCTACTTTTCCATATAAGTATTTTGCTTGTCTTTCCTCATTCACTTCGTACTGATGTGCTGCCAAATCTACTTTATTTGCATCAAGTGCAGGCAGAATATTTTTAAATTCAAATGACTCGTATTTAAATTTATACTGCGTAAGTTTTTCATCGACTGCATCGAGCACTGCTTTTTCATATCCTGTCAGCTTCCCGTTCTCATCCAAATAAACAAATGGCTGATACGCATTGCCAGTTCCGACGATTATCTCTTTCGCATCAGAATCATTGTTGTCTGCGCTGGCACTTTCTGCATTATCTCCATTTCCGCACCCTGCCAGCACCAATCCTAATGCAGCTGTAATACCAATAACCTTCCACGATTTAAATTTCGGCAGTATTCTCATGACTTTTCCCACTTTCCCTTAATATTTAATTCACTTTGTTTTTTCCATTCGGCATCAAAAGCAGCTTTTTGCCATTAGTCAAAATAGGTGTTCTGATGCTTTTTTTGCTTCGTTTCGGGTAACGATATTTCTTCTCGAGAACACCAAATAATTGCTCTAATCCAATGCTCAATACGACAAAAATAACGGCAGCAATGAAATAACCTTCCATAACTCGGTAGTATAAAGCTCCTAAAGTCTGCACCTTGCCCATTACATCTAATATCCCTAAAGAAAAGGCAAGAGAAGTGTCCTGCAAAAGATTAATGATGGAGGCACCGAGACTTGGCATCGCAATCTTGCTCGCCTGCGGTATAAGCACTCTTCGATATGTCTGTCCTTTCGTCAATCCAATCGAGGCAGCTGCTTCATATTGTGATGCAGGCACACTCAATATGGCAGAACGGAAAATTTCAGAAAAGAATGCTGCCGTATTTAATCCGTAAGTTATATAAATAAAATAGATTTTATCCCATTGAGAAAGATCAATTCCCATGGCCCCAAGCAAGCTTGGTAGACCATAGAAAACGATAAACATTTGCACTAATATCGGTGTTCCTCTTACGAAGGAAATATATAGGATACAAAGTTGATTGAGTACAGGCACCTTTTCTATACGCAGATACGCAATTAGTAAGCCTACAGCAGCTCCAATCAGTGTGGCAATCAATACAATCAATAAGGTTGTCGGAAGAGCACTTAACACTTTAGGGAAGAGGGAAACTACGTATTCCCATTTAAAAAACTCTCCCATAGGTTGCCTCCTTTCTTGTTATACAGAAGTCTTTTCAGCTTTAGCGTCCACAAACGGCGGAGTTCCGAGAATACTCTTATCAAAGCGTTCTGGTATTAACACTTTATACATCAGTACTCCGATGTCTCCATCGTTTTCATGCTGGAAATATTCCTTGTAGCCTTTCCGTTTGTACATTTCCAATAGCCAAGGATGCTTTTTGCCGGATGTACCAAGGGTAAAGGCAGGAGCCTTAAATGTGTCACGCAGCAGAGTGTTTTCTACATAGTCCAATAATTTATTGCCTATTCCTTGTCCGCTTAAATCGGGTGCTGTCGCAAACCACCAAACAAACGGGTAGCCTGATACAGGAGTTTTACTTTCCCAAGGAAAGCGGATTGTAATTGTTGAGATAAGTCTGCCGTCCCGTTCCATGACGACAGCTGTGGAATTAACGATATTTTCCGTAACCATTTCAAGCGTGGCTCTTGTGGAAGGCCAGTTGATGCCTAATTCTCCAACCGACTTGAATGCACTGGACAATAATTCTAGAAATGCTGGGGCATCTTCTTTTGTTGCAATTCGAAAGATATCTTCACTCATACAAATTCTCCATTCTGTATATTTTTTCAATAAAGATGTTGATACTTTTTTCTAGTTATTGAAAGTCAAGTTGCATTTACCTACCTAAGCTCTCCGCTCCTTCCTTACTTGCTTTTATATCCATGTAATCTGATTGGATATGTATACTATAATATTTTTTTCACTCTTTGACTAATTAGTATTAGTAAAGCATCAATTCAATAAAACTAATAATTAATATAATCCCATAAGAATACTAGGTTTAAAGGTAGTTAGAAGCTGTTTTTTTCGGCTGATTCCAAATAAAATCGGGAATTTCCTTGCGCAAAACAGGCAGAATTTCTTCAGAAAATCGTTGAATTTGTTCTTTTTGTTCTGTTTCGCTAAGTCCATCCACACTTAACCCCTGCACTTGATGACCGAAAGCTTTGTGGTAAAGTAAAATCTTTTCAATGATAGATTCTGCTGATCCGACTAAAGACGGACCATTTTCAATATAATCCTCTAAATCATTAAAAGGTGAATTATTGTGCTTGGAAGCATCTGTATTCATAAAAGCATCATAATAAGGACGATATTTCTTTATAGCCTTCTCCTTCGTGTTGGCAATATATAAGCTGCCTGCTCCAGATCCGATTACTGCCTTATTAGAATCATGCCCGTAGAACTCCAGTCTTTCCTTATAATGATCAATCAGCTGCTTATATTTTTTCAGTGGATGAAAAACATTAGATGAGAAAATAGGATCACCATTTTTCGCTGCTAATTCAGTAGAAGCCGTGCTGGATGCACTTCCATGCCAGATGGGAATTCGCTTTTGGTATGGCCTTGGCTCAATTGTGACATTTTCTAAAGGCGCACGGTACTTTCCGTTCCATGTAACAGACTCTTCCGCCCATAGTCTTTTTAATAAATCATACCTTTCTGACAGTGATTCCCACTGTTCTTCCTCTGTTATTCCAAACAAAGGATAATGCCGCGGGTCATTGCCTTTTCCAATAATTAAATCAAGCCGTCCTTTTGATAATTGATCCAATGTAGCGAAATCCTCTGCAACCCGGACAGGGTCCAACACACTTAAAACCGTTACAGTAGTCAATAACCGTATTTTTGTAGTTTTTGCCGCAATCGTCGACAGTACAACTGCTGGAGAGGAGGAAAGGAATGGCGGACCATGCCTTTCCCCCACTCCAAAACCATCAAATCCTTGCTCTTCTGCCAGAACAGCTTGATTTATAACATTTTCCAGTTTCTGATAATCGGTAAATGTTTCACCGCTCACAGGATTCACGTGATTGCTGATAAGTGAAAATAAAATGAATTTCATGGCGATCCCTCATCTTTATAATTTTCTCTTTATTACTTATTAATGAAAACATCGTTGAACTGCGGATAGCCTTGTGAATCAAAGGTTAAACCTTTAACTTCATTAGATGTTGCTACAGTATATGGGAAGACATAAATAGGAATAAAGTATCCTTGCCCAATCAATTTTTGCTGCACCTTTTTGTATAAGTCGGCCCTTTTAGCTGCATCTGTCTCCAACTCACCACTCTCCAGCCATTGATCAATTTCACTGTCATGAAGTCGAGCGAGGCTTGAACCGCCATTTTCAGGCAGATTATCAGAATGGAAGAATAGCCGGAGCACATCAGGATCACCAGCTACCCTGCTGTTGCCAATTACATCATAATCCTTGCCATTTTTAGTGATATTATAATAGTCTGCTGATGTAGTAAACTCAAGCTTTACCCCTATTTCCTTTAATTGCTGCTGAATGATTGTAGCAATATCGTGGCGCTTCTCTCTGTTAACATTGCTGTCTATTAAACGAAGCACCAGTTGATTACCGTTCTTTTCTCTTATCCCTTCACTATTCTTCGTCCAGCCAAGGCTTTCTAATCGTTTATTAGCTTTCTCTATATCAATTTTCGCTGTATTTTCGAGGGCCTTGTCATATCCAAGAATTGTTGGTGTTATGACAGACCATGCGCGCTTATATGTTCCTAGATAAAGCGTGTTAACAATATTATCTACGTCTATCGTTTCCTTCAGTGCTAATCGTGCTTCTAATTCATTCCATGGCTCATTTTCCGGATTTACAAACAGACCATATGGCATCCCTGCTGTTTGTGTTTCATAAATTTGCAAGTTTCCATTTGCTTTAATAGACTTAAGATCTTGTGGCGGCACTGTTTCAACCGCATTTAATTGATTGCTTTGGACACTGCCTATTCTCGTTGCCTCTTCAGGAATAATTTTGTACGTAAGCTTATTTAAATAAGCTTTTCCTTCATGGTCAGCATAGGGAGCTTTCCGATTATAATCATCGAATCTTTCCAAGACAATTTCATTGTTCTCATCAAGATTCACAAACTTAAATGGCCCAGAGCCAACTGGATTTGTTGCTAGAGACAAGCCATACTTTTCAGCAGCTTCTTTTGAAACAATTGCCAATTTAGGCTGACTTAAATTACTTAAGAAGGTTGCAGCAGGCTCTGAGAAATGAATGGTTATGGTATATTCGTCTATCACTTCGGAAGACTCATAATTCTCAATCAAAGCATATGCACTAGCAGCTTTCGTTTCAGGATTTACGATGCGGTCAAAGTTATACTTAACTACTTCTGCATTGAATTTGCTGCCATCATGAAAGGTAACATCGTCTCTTAATTTGAATGTAAAAGACTTTTGGTCGTCCGATACCTCCCAGCTAGTTGCAAGCCACGGTTTTATCTCATTATTTTCTGTTTGATAAACGAGCTTTTCATATATGCTGTTATTCACCCTCGTGGATACAGCCATCCCGCTCGTATGAGGGTCAAGACTGTCCGGCGCTGTTGCCAGGCCATAAACCAGTTCGCCTCCTTCTTTGGGCTCTGCATCTTCACTTGCAGAAGTATTTTCGTTAGCATTACCGCAAGCAGTCAGCACCAGCAAAACTGCCATTATATAAAATAGGACAGGCTTTCGCAATCCAATTAATTGCAACATCTTTGTCTCCCCCTAATCTCTTTTTATCTACTTTAAATAAACGCTAAAGGATAATGGCATGCTGTAAATCTATCTTTCTGTATTTCCGTTAACACCGGCTCTTCCATGGCACATTTCCTATTCGCAAACGGACATCTCGTACGGAACCGGCATCCTGACGGCGGATTTGCCGGCGAGGGAATCTCTCCTTTTGCTTCAAGCTTTTTCTTGCCCTTCCTATTTGGAATAGAGTCAATCAATGTCCTTGTATAAGGGTGGGCTGGCTTTTCGAAAATCTCCTTACTTGGTGCAATCTCCACAAGCTTTCCTAAATACATAACACCAATTCTGTCAGAAATATGCTGGACAACACCTAAATCATGGCCAATAAACAAATACGTCAAGCCCATTTTCTTCTGAAGATCCTGGAGTAAATTAATAATTTGAGCCTGTACGGAAACATCTAAAGCAGAAAGTGCTTCATCTGCGAGAATAAAGGATGGATTTAAGGCAATCGCTCTAGCAATTCCAATTCTTTGCCTCTGTCCGCCTGAAAACTCATGAGGATATCTTGCAGTCCATTCGCGCTTTAATCCGACCTTTTCCAGCAGCTCTTCTACTGTTTCTTGTATTTCCTCCTTGGAAAGCTTTAAATGCCACTTTAATGGCTCTGCAATAATCTCTCCTATTTTTAGACGAGAATTGACAGAACTATTGGGGTCTTGGAAAATCATCTGCATTTCTTTCCGATATTTGCCCATTTTTCGGCTGTTAAGTCCTGATAATGGATTACCATTATAGAGCACTTCCCCGCCAGACAGTTTTTCTAGCTGCAAAATGGCCCTTCCTAACGTCGATTTCCCGCTTCCAGATTCTCCAACAAGTCCAAAAGTCTCGCCTTTTTTAATGGAGAATGACACATCATCTACTGCCTTGACTTGTTTTTTTGTAAATTTCAAACCACTTCCAAGCGGATAGTGCTTGCTGATTTGCTTAATATCCAACAAGATTTCCGGGTTATCGTTAGCCTTTTCCATAATGATGTCTTCTGCGAGCTTTTCCTCTTGTAGTTGATCACTTAAGCTCCATTCAGATTTTGTCACTAACTCCTCTGCATAGAAACAAGCAGAGTAACGGTCATTTACTATTTCAAGATTCGGTCTTACTCTTTTACATTTTTCCGTCGCAAATGGACAGCGGGGATGAAAAAGGCAGCCTTCTGGCAGGTCATTTAAACTCGGTATGCTACCTTCAATGGAATACAGCTTGCCAATACTTGCTGATATGCTCGGCATAGATTTCAGCAGCCCTCTAGTATAAGGATGATGCGGTGTTTGAAATAGCTGTGAAACAGTTGCATTCTCGACTATTTCTCCTGCATACATCACAACAATTCTGTCTGCGAGCTCGGCAGCAATCCCTAAATCATGAGTGATCAGCAGTAACCCCATATTAAATTCATCTTTTAATGATTTTAATAACTCGATAATTTGCTGTTGGATAGTGACATCCAATGCTGTAGTAGGCTCATCCGCTATAAGCAAATCAGGCTCACAAGATATCGCCATTGCAATCATAGCCCGCTGCAACATACCGCCTGAGAACTCATTCGGATACTGCTTCATTCGATACTCTGGCTCTGATATTCCCACTTTTTTCAGCAGTTCTATTCCTTTTTCCCAAGCTGCCTTCTGTGAAGTTTTTTGATGCTTTCTGATCATTTCCGTTATCTGATGGCCAATTGTGAAAACTGGATCAAAAGCAGACAAAGGTTCTTGAAAAATCATCGCGATTTTTTTCCCTCTAATAGACGTGAGCATCTTTTCATCACTGGTAGTAAGGTTGGTACCTTGAAAGGTTATATCTCCTTGTGAGATGATGCCATTCTCATACTCAATCAATCTCATAATGGCCTTTGATGTTATTGTTTTTCCGCTTCCTGATTCACCGACTAAACAGACAGACTCACCAGCCTTAATAGACAGGTTCAATTCAGACACAGCAGTAAGGAGCCCTGTTTTTGTTTTAAATTCTATATTTATCTTATTTATATCGAGCATTAGGCGTTTTCTCCTTTCTGCTGTTTCTTTGGATCAAGGAAATCACGGAGACTGTCACCAATAATATTTGCTGACAATACAAAAGAAGTGATTGCAATACCAGGAAATGTAGCAATCCACCAAGCGGCTGCTAAGTAGCCTCTGCCTTGTGACAGCAGTGTTCCCCAGTCGGGAACCTCTTGGACGATTCCTAATCCTAAAAAGCTTAGCCCTGCTCCCAAAAGAATGGAGGACCCTAGCCCATTAGTCGCCATAACTAACAGCGGGGAGTAAGCATTAGGCAAAATGTGGCGAAAAAAAATGACAAGATCGCTTACCCCGATTGATTTTGAAGCAATGACAAAATTCCTCCTTTTTAATGTGAGAATTTGTCCCCGCATCAATCTTGCATAGCCAGGCACTGCCGAGATCGATATGGCGAGAATAATATTCATCAAACTCGGTCCCAATGCTGCGGCAAAGGCAAGAGACAGCAGCATTCCTGGAATTGTCATTAAAATATCAATAATTCTCATGAAAATAAGGTCGATCATCCCTCCAGCATATCCAGCTACAGACCCGATGAGCATTCCGATAGTAGCTGCCACAATAACGGACAAAATACCGATAATGAGAGATGTCCTGCTTCCAAAGACAATCAAGCTGAAAACATCCCGGCCAAAGTAGTCTGTACCGAGAATATGAGTGGCCGAAGGTGCTTGCATAATTGCATCTGTAAACATTTTTGTGGGGGCATAAGGTGCTACCCACTGTGGAAATACTGCACAAACCAATAAGAAAAAAATAATACTTCCGGCCACATAGATAAAAACATGCTCGGGGTGGAAAATTCGTTTTTTCTTTTTAACTACAGTCGTTTTTTTGATTTGCCCAGCTAATACCGTTTCTTTCAAGTGAGTCACACCTCCTAAAATGATTTTCGGACACGAGGATCAATAACTGAATATAAGATGTCCACAATAAAATTTATTAATATATAAACAATCGCAGAAAAAAACACTACCCCTTGGACAACTGGCAAATCCTTTGCCGTAATGGCATCTGCCACAAGCCTTCCGATGCCTTGACGGGAAAATACCGTTTCAATCACTACCGCCCCGCCCAGCATATCACCGATCATCATTCCTATAATTGTAATCGATGGAATTAGAGCATTCCTTAAAGCGTGTTTATACATAACCACCTTTTCTGATAACCCCTTCGACCTTAATGTCAGGATGTATTGCTCAGTCATCACCTCAAGCATACTGTTCCTTACCATACGGACGATTGCACCAGAACCTACAAGTCCAAGTGCGATAGAAGGAAGTACTAATGTAATCCAACCGTCAGATCCTATGGAAGGAAACCAGCCTAAGGTCACGGAGAATATGAGAATTAGTAAGATGCCTGACCAGAAGGTTGGCATAGAAATGCCAAAAAGTCCGATTAATCTTGCAACATAATCAATCACGGTGTTATGGTGGATTGCTGAAAAAACACCTAAAGTAATGCCGAACACGATAGATAGAATCGCACTAACAACAGTTAAAGCAATGGTAGCGGGAAACTGTGTAATAATTTTGGATAACACGGGTGAATGATTAACAATGGAGTTCCCGAAATCTCCTCGCAAAATATTATTTAAATATTCAAAAAACTGAGTGTGGAAAGGTAAATCCAGACCTAGCTCTTTCCGTAAATTAGCTGCCATCTCAGGAGTGGCACCTGTCCCCTCAAGCATTTGATCGACTGCATCTCCTGGGAGGGAATAATTAATGATAAACACTAAAAACAAAGATCCTAACAAGACAAAAACAGCAGCAATCATTCTGTTAACGATAAATTTCCCCATAAACGCTACCTGTTTTATACTTCTAAAGCTTTATTGTTTTTTAGACTGTGCTGATTAATCGGCTTTTTTAGGCCTAAATGGTCTCTTAATGTGCTGCCTGAATATTCTTCCTCATAAATGCCTCTTGCTTGAAGAATTGGCACAACTTTTTCTACAAACACTTTAAATTGGCTTGGAATGTCAGAGTTGATGATAAAGCCGTCTGCACCGCCGCTTTCAAACCAGCTCTGAATCTTATCTGCCACAATTTCAGGAGTGCCGATAAAGGTGCTTCTTGGAACGGCAACCTGCTGAGCCACTTGGCGTAGTGTCAGCTTATTTTCCTTTGCCATTCTTTTTATTTTGTCTGTTGTGCTCTGAAAAGCTTCCTTGCCTATATCCCCTATATCCGGAAATGGTTCATCCAGCGGAAAAACACTGAAGTCAAATTGGTCAAAAAACCTTCCAAGATACGTAATCGCATTATCAATCGGCACTAAGCTGATAAAATCCTCATATATCTTATTTGCTTCCTCTACTGTGTCAGCTACAATAGGACTGATTCCAGGGAATATTAAAATATCATCATGACTGCGACCATTTTCAGCAGCCTTCGTTTTTACATCATGATAAAACGCAATAGCTTCTTCTAACGTTTCGTGACCTGTGAAAATCGCATCTGCTGACTCCGCCGCAAATTTTTTGCCCCTTTCAGATGATCCAGCCTGAAATATAACAGGATATCCTTGCGGTGATCTTTCCAAATTCAAAGGTCCTTTAACGGAAAAGAACTCTCCCTCATGATTTAACGCATGCATTTTTTCTTTATCAAAAAATTCTCCAGTGTCCTTATTTCTGACAAATGCACCGTCTTCCCAAGAATCCCATAGTCCTTTAACTACAGTGAGATGTTCAGATGCTTTTTTATAGCGCTCCTCATGGGAAGGAAGCTCTGTCTCATTGAAATTTTGAGCTGCTCCAGCTGATGGAGATGTTACAACATTCCAGCCTGCTCTTCCTGCACTTATATGGTCTAATGATAGAAACTGTCTGGCGACATTAAAAGGCTGGCTATAGGAAGTGGAAAGTGTCCCGACAATCCCTATCCTTTCTGTAGCACCTGCTATTGCAGTCAGTAAAGTAATCGGCTCAAACCTGTTTAAGAAATGAGGCAGTGACTTTTCATTGATAGACAGTCCGTCAGCCACAAAAATGAAGCTGAAATTTGCTTTTTCTGCAAGCCTTGCTCGTTCTTTATAGAACGGTAAACTAACACTTGCATCTGCAGGAACAGATGGGTGACGCCATCCATCTGTTGTCCCGCCAATTCCATGAATCATTGCACCAAACTTTATTTTCTTCACCATGTTTTAGCCACCTTCCACAAATTTTTATTATTCCAATGAAAATAGTCAACTTTAAATTAAAAAATTAAGCTAATGCTTCTTTTAATGCTTCCAGGTCTACTTTAAAAACGGCTTTATATTCTGCAGAATCCCCGTCACTTACCTCTACTACCGGTACATAGCGAATACCATATTTAACTTCAAGCACATCTCTTAAAGAATCATTTTCTGTCACATCAATTGTTGAATACTCAAAATTATTATCTGATAAGTAAGATTTGACTTGTTCACAATAACTACATCCAACTTTGCTCCACACTACCACTTTTTTATTTTGACTCATTATATTCCCACTCCTTCATTTTCTTTTTCTATGTGAATACTCTCTTCTGCAAATGCCTCACTTAATAGCTTATAAGAACTTAACCTGTCATTAATGTCCACAATTGGTGATAAGGAAATGATTTCATCGATTTCATGCTCTTTAGCAAGACTGCTAAGAGCATCCCTGACACTTTCCTTCGAACCTGCAACATAACCCGCTTTTTGAACGATAAGCTGATAATCTGATTCTTCATACTGGCTGATTACCTTTTCCGCCTGCTCCAAAGAACCTACATTTAACTTCTTCCCATCTGCCAGTATTACCTTGACAGACTCTCTTTGCTTAATAAAGGAATCAGCTTTTTCATCAGTTTCAGCAACAGCTACTGTCAATGCCACTATAAATTGCCCACCACCAGCCGGTGAAAACTGCTTAAACCGTTCTCTTGCTTCTTTTAGAACATTTTGCTCTCCATTTATAAAGTAAGCAAACACAAAGGATATTCCAAGTTTTGCAGCCAGTTCTGCACTTTCTGCACTTCCTCCAAGAAGTATAAGATCTGGTCTCACCCTTGGAGTAGGAGCAGCCACTAAATCTAAGTCACGCTCCTTATGGTAAATATATTGCTTTAAATCAGCCAGTTTTTCTTCAAAAGACTTTTGGGCTTCTACTTTGTCTTCCTGCAGTGCTTTTGTAGATAAGTTTAAGCCACCTGGTGCTTTGCCCACACCAAGATCGACTCTTCCTGGAGCGAGCGATGAGAGCACATGAAACACTTCGGCAACTTTATATGGGCTGTAATGCTGTAGCATTATGCCCCCAGAACCGACTCTAATATTTTTAGTAGTTGCCAGCAGAAAGCCGATTAAGCTTTCTGGTGCAGACCCAGCTAATTGACCGTTATTATGATGCTCTGAAACCCAAAAACGATGATAGCCCAACTGATCAGCTGCCTGTGCTAACCTCACCGTATTTTGGAGCCCCTGTTCTGCTGTTTCTCCTTCACCAACAGGACTCTGATCAAGAATGCTTAATTTAAATGCCATATTTTTCACCTCACGATTGATTAAACAAATTGGGATAATGATTCATTTAATCTTGATATTGTTTCATCTGCCAGCGTAAAAGTATTATCATCCTGCTTTGTCACTTGTGTATCCTGTATATAGACACCGCCATATATATTTGTTGTTCCTAAGTTGATCAGCACCGGTTTAAGCACATAATCGATCACTAATAGATGACCGTATGTACCTCCTAAAGCTAGTGGGAGCACTGCCTTGTCTTTTAAAGCCTTCTGTGGCAGAAGGTCAATATATGTTTTCAAAATACCAGAGTACGCTGCCTTATACACTGGGGTTAGAAAGATCACACCATCACTCTTTTCAATTAATTGATTTACCTCTTGAATTTTCTCATTTTTGAAATCGGCCTTGATTAATGCTTCACTTGGAAGCTGATGAACTTGAATAATTTCAACATCAATACTGTTGCTTTTCAAAAATTCCTCTGCATAATTCAATATGCCTGTTAAACGAGAGTGAATAGAATTCCCACCAGCTACGATTGTAATTGTCGGCATTTTACTTCCCCTTTCAAAATTCCCTCTAAACCACTTGGATTAGTTGATAATATAGATTATAATAAAGCAAATAATTCAGAAAGTATAATCAGTAAAATTAAAGCTGGGATTCAGAATTACTAAATTTATAACTTAAAGAGGTGTTTAACATGGAGATTCGTGCAATCCGCACATTCACGACAATTGTAAAATATGGAAACTTTTTAAAGGCGGCAGAAGCATTAAATTATTCGCAGCCAACAATTACACTTCATATTAAACATCTGGAGGAAGAAGTCGGCGAAAAACTGCTAGAGCGAGGCAAAACATTAAAAATGACAGAAGCTGGCCGGCTGTTTTATGAACGCGCCAATGCTTTATTAAGAGAGTATGATCGCCTTGATAAAACATTGCAGGACTTGGAAGGCGGTTTGGCAGGTTTAATTCGCATTGGTGTTTCAGAGCCTACAGCAAGTCTTGAACTCCCAGCCATTATCGCTGATTTTGTTGAAAAGTTTCCAAAAGTAGAAATTTCTCTTCATGTTGCTGATGCCAATACATTAAGTACAATGCTTTATCAAGACGAGATTGATTTTGCCATTTGCGGAGCACCGGAAGTTTCAATGGAGAATGTATTTAAACCGTTATATTATGATGACATTGTTCTGCTAGTTTCTGAGTCGCATCCGCTTACTGAAAAGGGAATAGCAGAAGTGGAGGATTTACTGGAGGAGACCATTCTATTTACACCTCATAATTGCCCGATAAGAATAAAAATTGAACAATCAATTGTAGAGAAAATCGGTACAAATTATAAAAAGCTTGAGATTTCGAGCAGTATGGCACACAAGCATTATGTTCAGGCTGGCCTAGGGATATCTCTTTTTACCCGTACAGCTCATTCCTTCCCCTTTCCTGGCACAAAAGTATTAGAGATTAATGGGATAGACGCTGCACCTGTAATCGGGCTATTACGAAGAACAAACAATTTAAACGGCAAAGCCTCCACACATTTATTATCATTAATTGAAGAAGCCTTCTTGAAGAAGAATATATTGCAAAAAAATGTTTAAACTTATTTACAAAATAAAAAAGGGCTATCAAGCCCTTTTAACTTGCTTTCTTTAACACTCCAGAAACGTTACCTTTCTTGCTGTCGCCTAACTTAAACATTAAAATACCGCCAATAATAATCAATACCCCTAGCTGCTGTTTAAAGGTGAATGGAATAGGCTCTGTACCGAACCAGCCAAAAGTATCAGATAATACAGCAAAACCGAGTTGTGCAAACATCACTATTGCAATAGCGAATGTTGGCCCAAGCAGCTTTACTCCTTTCGTTACACAATAAACGACACAGACACCAATAAAGCCGCTAAATAAATACCATAGCTCCATATTAGAAAAGTCAAAAAGGCTTTTCCCTTCCACAGCTAAACCAATGAAGAACGATGCAGCAAATCCCATTCCAAGAACTAATGTCGTTGTTGTCCATGAGCCAGCTTTCACCATCACTTTGTTATTAAAGATATTTTGCACTCCAACAAGCGCTCCTGCCATAATAGCCAGTATCATTCCCAGCATAATATTCCTCCTTATTGTTCGTAAATATTATCCTTTGCCATCTTCATAAGTCCAGCACTGTCTTTAATCGTAATAACACCTTTCTTTTTCTCTATTAACCCGTCCAAACAGAATTGTTTTATTACCCGATTCACATGCCGATAGCTTGTGCCGATGAAGTTAGCTACATCCTTTAAATCAAGCCAATCCAGTTTTTCAGCTACTGTATGTTCTTTCATTGTTGAAACAGAAAGTAAATAGCTAGCCAGTCTGACTTCAACTGGGTACATTAAATTAAAACTCATCGTCGTGGACTTTCTGTAAAATTTATGAGATATAATATTGAGCAGAAACTGAAGAAATTCAGCATCGTTATAACCATATCTTTTAAGCCATTCAAAACTGATTCCAACCATCATTACACTATTTGACACAGCCTCTACAGTATTGAGTAGTTCTGCTCCATTTACGAACTCTACATCACCTATAATCTCTAGCGGCTGCTTGAAGGACAAAATAAGTATTTTACCATCCAAGGAAGTTGTATATACTTTAATCTTGCCGCTAACTAGCACGTAAAGGAAATGTGCTGATTCTCCTTGTGTACAAATTGTTTCCCCTTGCTCAAATTCACATAACAGAGCATGCTTTATTAAATGCTCATTAAAAACGGCTGTTAATCCATATTGCTCCAAAAAAGAATTTAGCTTTACATCATCTTTCCATTCCTTCATTCATACTCCCGCCAGTCACAGTTTTAATAACAATACTCCACCTATCATCATCGCAATTCCTATAAAATCAGCAGCTCTTAATTTACGCTTCTCCATTCCAAACCAGCCATTTATGTCTATTATAAATGTTAGCAAAAGCTGGGATATGAGAACAAATGATACAGTAAATGTAACACCAATATGCTTTATTGCTTCCATATTACTAAACAGGATTATCGCTGCAAATGCTCCCCCAAACCAATAGATAGGCTGAACATTTCCAACACTTTTCCAATTTATATCTTTAGAAAAATAAAGAATTATTAAAGCCAGCACAAATCCAGAGAACTGAGTTAAACTGGCTGTTTGCCAAATACCAATATCCTCCCGTATATGGGCATTTGCTATATTCTGAATTGTAATAAAAACACCGCCAAGTAACGCAAAAAGAATACCCTTCATCTTATCCTTCCACCCTTCTTCCTCTATTAAATAGAAAAACAAGTAAGTTAGAAAGGACATATGTCCCTTTTTAAAATATACGTTCGACTGCAGTCATATACATTTATATCCACCCATATATATTTCAAAAGAACATAAAAAAACCCAGCATCGCATCAAGAGAGATATCCCTCTCTCCAAGCACAATGTCTGGGTAACTAATTTAACATTATTCAACCGTTTCAAGATCGGCAGCAGCCTCTATCATTCTGCCACTGTTGCTGTCAGAAAGCATATATTTTTGCTGTTCTGTAAGAACTAACAGTTTCTTTTCATCTTCAGTCAACTTCGTAACTAAAGATTCCCTTTTTTCACTGTATGCTTGTATATCTGATTTCAGCTGCGCTATTTGGTCTTTTATAGCATCCATCCGTTTTTCCTTTAGCTGCTTATCTACTTCATCTGTGATTAAGGGCTCATCATCACTTTCCTTTTTAAACAAGGAAAATATCGAGGTCTTTTGTTTTTTCCTTAATGAGGCAACCATAATATGATTCTGCCGATCTAGTAAATAATCCTGATAGGCAGATGATTCTAATTGCTTAATTTCCTGATTACTTTCACTCATTTCTCTTTCAAGCTGGGTAATTTCATATTTCAGCTGATTTACGGAACGATCCATCGAAAGGATTTCAAGCAGCAAGTTTTGATAGTTCATATTACTGTTATATAAATAATTTACTGCCTCTTTAAAGTTAGAAATTTGTTCAAGCAAAGCATCGTTTGAACTCTTTCTATTGGATTCAAATGTAGGCTCGGCACCTAATTCCACCAACAGCTGGTTTGTTGTCATCCCTACCTTTTCCATTAATAATGAAATAAGGTGAATCCTAAATATAGTTATGTAATTCAGGCGATAGTACCTACCGTGCTTTTGCGGTTTAATGTATATATCAGAAAGTTCACTCCGTAAATAATGCCTAATAGTGGCATCATCTCTGCCTATAAATTCGCTAGCCTTAATCGCTACATAATGAGTATCTGGATTAATGGATAAGATTGAATCTGTCCAAATATCCTCTTCAGAAGTATGGGATAATGCTAGATTATAAATTTGGTCAAATTGAAATTCTTCTAGTAATAATTCCTTTAATTCCTCACGTTGATGTTTATCTTCCACTTTGCTCACCTCCAGTTGCTCAAAAAAAACCACTTTATTTGATTTTACACTTAGTTTCTAAAAAAATCAAAGCTTGTAAACGGTATTTTTACGGTTCGTTTACGAATTTTCTCTTTATAAATCTATATAATTGCAACGTTGTATTTACGTTGAAGAGAAGTTGTTTATCGAACTGGAAAACATAAACACCTCAATTCATTTCGTAAATAAACATAATATTTACGACATTGACCAACTATACAAATCAAAAAACGTCGTAAACCCTAGTTTTACGAACCGCTTACGAAAATAACTTAGTTATCAACGTATATTATTTACGTAATTCGTACGTAAAGTAAATCATTCAACAATACTTCAATCTCATCAACCACTATTCGATTTACGTAAATATAATTTAGTTTTTACATAAAGATACTTTTTACGAGATGTTTACGAATTATAAAATGACTTGCACTTTGTCAATTTACATTAGCCGTACGATGGTATGTTTTTATATTTACATACTAGTTACGTAATTAAAATTTGGATTTATTATCATTTACGTAAACAAATACATTGGATTTACATAAAATACACTCTTACGAATCATCTACGATTTAAGTTATTGTAAATACATACGGTATTTATAGAATAATTACGTAAACGTAATATAGTTTCCAAATAAAGCTATATAAATATAATATTATTTTTACGTAGTTTTACATATATAGTTTTCTGCTTTTTATGTAAATTATAGATTTACCTATCATTTACGATGGATTTTATATATAAAGATCGTTAAAATCACATAAATATGAAGTTTTCTAATAGACAATTAAGCGAAGTTTTACGTATATGCACGAATGAAAAAACGGTATTTAAGTAGTCATTTATATAAAAATATATACATTTACATAAATGGATTCATTTATGAATCGTTTACATTACAAAAAATACACCTACTAATACTAAATTAGGGGGCAATATTGGTGGAAAAACAGCGAAAGGGGCCTTACCAAGAAGTTTTAATAGGATAAACCTAATTAAATTCCTGTAAAACAAAAAAACTTCAGGCTTTATACCTGAAGTTTTCTTAGAAAAGCCCAAATCCCAGTCTAAATGTACGATAGGAAAGGGGAATTCAATAGCTTTTACCTTTAAAATTAGTCATCTAGCAAGCTTAAATCGATATCATCTAAATCTATATCACTGTCAGTATCGTTTTTATCAGCCGGTTTTTCATTACTCATAAATTCTGCTAAGCCTAATTCTTCAAAATCAAGATCAAAATCCTCATCATCATTGGCAGCAGCGATTGAGCTGATTACTGACTGCTGGTAGCTTACTTCCTGCTGTCTTGCTTTAAAATCTTCATATTCCTTTACTAAACCTTTAGCTAAGCGTTCTGGAAGGGCATCAGCTTTAAAGAACGTATAAACACTCGTTGAAAAGTTGTTTTTTTCCTCCAAATATCCACTAAAAACTGTACCGTTTAACGGAAGTTTTTCAATAATTTCTTCTCTGGCATCATCAATAAAAGAACTGCCAATATCATTGGATTTATCGAGGATTGCAAGCAGTCCAATATGATGAATTCTTGCTGATGTATTCGTTTCTTTATCAAACAGCTGTATAGGCTGATGTAAATTACTGCTCTCGATCGCTTCTTTAAACATTGCAGTAACATCATGACCATTTCTCACCGAATTGCTCGGCTTAGAAAATCTGCTGATAACAAGTGATCCTGTATGCTCCAGTACAACCCGTCTAAAGTCAGCACTATCAAAAGTGACCGCTGTTCCGCCGCCAGTAGTAGCAGTGTTCAATTCATGGAAAATCTCTGCGATTTCATTGTTTGCATAGTCTCTGTAGTTATCAATACCATTTCTGCTGTTTTCAGGCAGCTGTTTAAACTCATCATAAAAATGCTGATTGTCTGCAAAAACTACAAAAGCAACGCCTTTATTAGGGTTTTTTGCGATATCCCAAATCTGTTGAGCAAAATTATTTACTTGTCGAAGGGCATCAGGACCATCCGCACGTGTAGGTATTGTCACAACAACACCAATCTTAATGAATTTTCTTCTTGCTCTAATAGAAGCTTCTTTTAAGTATTTCTTGGCATTTGCCTTTACTTCAGCATCACCGATTTCCTGACGAATTAGATTAAATTCTTCTATGATTTTCGGTTTGTTGTTGTAATCATAAAACTCCTCAATTGCTTTAACGATAGTAGAAGTGCCTGTTCCGCCGCCAAGACCAGCGAAGAACATAACTAGATCATCCTGCGGTCTGATTCTTTCTTGTATAAAGGACTTCAGCTTTTCCTTCGCTTTTTCATTTTTCTCTAATATATGTACAGCTTCTTCTGGGTTTTTGCCTAATCCGCCAAGCTCCAGGCTTACTCTGTTATTTGTAGATATGTTTTTTAAACCGGCTAAATCACCATCATTGCTGTTTAAAGCGATGCAATTGTAAACAGATGTATTATCCTCTCTTTTAAAAGCAGCAAAACGGTCTGCCATCCTTGTTCCGGCTTGTCCAAATCCCACCATAGTGATATTTATTGCCGGCTGGTTCTTAGTGAATGTTTTTGCCATTATTTACGCAGCTCCTTGTCCTTCGATTTATTCTCGACTAGTTTGGCTATAAGCTGTTTTCCTCGATTTGTAAGAAACAGAAACTTATAGGGCTTAATTGCTTCATGATATATAAGCGACATAAACATAAGCTTATCTACCATTTTTTCAACATTTTTACGTTCAATGTTCGTAAATACTTCCTCATATACGTACTTGTTTTTGCCAACAGTTTTCCTGACAAGACGTTCAACTTTTACATTTTCAATTATATGACTTATAGACACACCTCGTTCTTTATTTCTTTGCTCCTCAATAGCTATGTACTGGAACACTTTAAGTAAGCTGGGGTCTTGGCCAATAATATCAATGAACATTGCCAGTACCTCATCACTAAACTTAACATGCTTATGTAACTCATGAAGGTTATGATCCAAGAATCTTCCTCCTAACATATTACTTATAAACTCTATAATAACTAATTATAGTCTCTAATACAAGTGTCTATATAGCATATTTATAGGTGTTTTTTTAACTATATATCTATAAAAGTCCTATAATATAGGCGTTTATTTATAGTGTCTATATAAAGACACCATATAGTGATATTCGTTATTTTTATAGCTTTTTCGAATGGAAAAAACACCATAAATCTCTAAAATACCGATAATCATGCAAAAACAATTGATTTTTCATGTTTTTTTAATTGTTTTTTAGTTGTATTTTTTCATATTTATTTATAATAGTCTCTTTATATAGTGACCATAATTAAATCCTTATATAACAAGTGATTAGATGTAATTATTTTTTTATAAATTAGTATAGACACTATATAAGCCCACTTTATATAGTGGGGTTATATAGTGTCTATACATTCAAATTTATAGTAATATTTTTAGTTAAGTTCTTAGTCAAAACGTTCCCAGCTATTTAAAAACCAAGTTTTTTATTTACAAGGATCATTCGTTCAAATCCCCTTTTCTACGTAAAAACAAGATTGTTTTGACAAGACTACTTCATTACTGAAGATAGTATGTACGTAAATAACATGTTATTAACTTAGTTTTTTACGTAAAACCAACTTTTACATTCTATTTACGACGATATTTTCAAGGTGTTTATATTAGGCTATGAAGGTTTGAATGATTATATTCCACCTTATTTGCTTCTTCTAATTGTTGGTATTTTTTAAGCTATTTAGTTATCGTAATGACGTAAATTGTACGCTGATTTATAGTAGTCATTACATCTATGTATTACCTTTGAACATAAATACTAAATTTATTTTACGATTCCTTTTTTTACTGTTTTAGATTTTTTTGCTAACTCAGCTAACTTTCTCAATTTATCATTTTCAATTCCTGTATTTTTTCCTTTTCCAGAAGCCATATTATTTACCTCCTAATCGATAGTAATATTCGTATGATCATAGTTTGTCCAAAAAACTTAAAGTTTATACGTTCTATATTCATAGACCTCATCATAGTCTAGAACTATAACATTCTGACAATTTGACACTAAGATAAATGAAATAAAAGACAAAAGGGAGGAAGAGAGGGAGAAGATGGAACCAATCAATCCGATATTTACGAATAAAACAAGCAGATCTATATTAGAAACAAAAAAAGAAATAGTTCGGAAAAAACCGATTACGAAGATGGAAGGAAGAAAAGAGAGAAGCGATAAAAAAAAGGATGTGAAAATCCCTTTTAATCCGCAAGAACGGAGACTACTGAAAATATTAGCCAAAAAAATGGGACTTGATCCGACTCCTTATTGTTCCATATTAGTAAAGAAGGGACTCCAGGAATTTAAAGATTTCCCTATACGTCCTTATGATCCAAAAGGACAACCATATCCAGCTAAGTTAGAAAAGGTTTATCATGATCAACTTTTTGAAATGAAGGTAAGATGGGACTGTAGCTTGAAAGAGGCAGCATATCGAATACTTGCATTTATGCTCGAAGAAGAGGTGAAAAGGAACAGGTGAAAAAAAGCAGATTTCCTATTTACGATGATGAAATACGGGAGCTTTCCTATAGTCCCTATAATTTTTTTGATAAATGGTTCATGAAAGCTACGAGAAAGTTAACGACACCAACATTGTTGTCTTATACTTTTTACGTACCTGTTTCCGAATATTTACGTGGAGAGCTCTTCTGTGATGATGTTTCTGAAGCTGCCAATGAGAAATTCACTCATATTGATTTAGTAACATTACTGTTGGATGATTTTTTATACCAAGCAAAAAAGAGAAGCAATCCTGTCGAGCTTTATCATGAACTGACAGCGCGCTCTCAAAATGCCATAAAGGTTAACTCCTATCAAGAGGAAGAAAGTGAAATATTGGTTCCTGTAAATTCCCCAAAAAAGAAAATGATAAAATGCTTAATCAATCGAAAACAAGCTTTGAGGCTAGAGGTAATGCTAAGTGACATTGCAGAGTTGAATATGGAGTATAGCTTTGAGGTGAAAGATGTGCTTAGAATGTTATACAGTGATTTCATACTACAGTATAAAAACGGAAATTTATCCAATGTTGTAGACAATATTATTTTAAGACTGTCCCAATAATAGAAATGGCTATATGGCTTTTGAGGAGGCAGCCATATAGCCATTTTATCTATTAAGAAGTAAATGCTACTTGAACAGTTTCAGCAATACATTTTGTAATTTCCGCTCCATATCCGAACCCCAATTTCTTATATGTACTTCACAAGGCTTGTGACGGCACTACAAGCCTTGTTAGTTAATATGCTAAGTTAGACTCTCATTTGAGGTTTTTTAGTGATTAGAATAGAAACAGAAGGGACTTCATTTAAGAGAGACCTTAAGAGTTAGATAATTTCTTTCTAATTATCCTTCAAAGGACCAAAAAATCGTAATCCAGGAATATGCTTTTTTTGTTTCTTTGTTAATTTTTCTAAGTTTTTTATCGCTTCTTCAAATTCGAAACGGGTAATTTGCTTTGTGGCCAGTAATGAGGACAACAGTGCATAAGCAATAGGTTTTGTATCTATCTCAATATTTACATATACATCGACATCTGAATTGCCGCTTTGGCCGATTTGTGCGTTGTTCGTATCAAGTTCAGCATTCCCGTTATTACGAAACTGATAGATATTGTTTTCCTTATCTATTTGTCTGCGATGGGGAGACATGAACAACTCTCCTTACATAAAAATGGGCGAGACATGGTTATACCGTGCTCGCCTTCGTTGTATTATTCTTGGTCTTGGTCATTATCTTGGTTGTTGTCTTGATCTTGTTCTGTGTCTGCATTTGCTCTGGAACGAGAGCGTACACGAGCATTTGAATCTGAATCTACGTCGATTTTCAAATCAATCTTCGCATTACCAGAGTCGTTTACCTTTGCAATATTAGTATTTTTATCAACATTTTTTAAATCATTGCGGTTATCAACATCAGTATCATTTCTTAAGTCATTATCAGATTCAAAATCTACATTAGCATCGGAGCGGCTATCACTGTCACCTGAACGTGAATTTGATTTATTTCTTTGATTATTATCACCATTTCTTCCACCTGGAAACCAAACATTACTCATTAAAATTCCTCCTTAACCTTATTTAATTTTATTTTATGCATAAATTAAAAAGTGTAATAGATTAATATAATAGGGAAAGAATGGATTTTTTAGATTTATTACTATTCATAAAGTATATCCATGTATGTTGGAAACTTTTTTGTTTGAAATAGGAATAATTGAATGCTAGACGAATATACTATAAGTAGACGTTTTGCTATAGTTAAATGCCAATTACAAAGAAATAGCGATTTTCATTATATATAGCAAAAAATGGGTGGTAAGCTTTATTTCCTTATTTTAGATAACTATTTAGAATAATATTTAGGACATTAATTAGAACAATAACTTAGAACCATTAACAAAAATCCTCAACAAACCTTCCTATTATCCAATTTTCTAAAACCAAAAAAAGCAGTAAAATGCCAGTCACAAGTAAAGTTTTTAGATAAACAGACAAAAAATTCTCGCTAACAGAAAAAATTATCTTTCCACAAGTTAACAATAACCAATAACAAATTAAATAAATTAAATCACATTGTAATAAAGCAAATAACAATAAATAAAAAACTAATAACAAATATTAAATTACAATTCACAGCCTTAAAAAAGGGCAAAAAAAATAGAGTTTTTACAATATATGGTTTTTTTAGTAGTTGAAAAGTTTAATGAAGGGGAATAAATGTTGGAATAAAAAGGATGCTGATAAATTAGTATTTTTGTGGGCAGCACAAGATCCACTCGCCTAATAGCCAGTGTTTGCCTGTGTCGTTATAGTGGTTTTAAAATTTTTTCGGTATGTATCGCAAAAAAGGAAGCTAAAGAATCTTTAGCAGTTGTTATGGATTTAATGCGTTCATCCTTTTCAATAGCTTTGTTTCCATATGTTATACATTGGTTTATTAGCTTGTTAATTTGCTCGTAAGACTGCTCCTTTAATGTTTGGATATGATTCTTCGCCGCTTCTGCATCACTCCAGCCACGTTTTTGCTTTATTTCCTGCTTTTTATCTTCATCTTTTGAAGATATCAGTACTTGTGAATCCTCTATAATTGATTTTGTACGGGCAATAACCCAGTTCTCAGACCAACTTTTTAGAACATCAAAGATATGATTTGCCTTTTCAAAGCGCTGTTTAATTGGTTTAATTTGATCTTCAATCCCAACATGCATAATATCTCTGCCGGTTTCTTTTTCTACAATTGTTTTATGTAAATAATGATTGTCTAGAAGGGATTTAATGCTCTCTGCCTGATGACCGTATTTACCCATCTCATTAATAAGCACATTGTATATAATCGTGCTGAAATAAGCTGAAGCCTGTTTTGGATCAGTCAAAAAATGAGTATTCGAAGGAAGTGCTGTTGCCAGCTGCTCAATTGCTGTATCATAGATAAATCGAGCTAATGAAAGTATCTCATCTTTTGCATCAGTAATAACCCTCTGTTTAGCGATTATTTTTTCATTGCTAAATAGAGAGTTATATAAATATTTGCCTACACTTTCGATTTCCATGCAAAAACTGTCATTAAGGTAGCCATGATAGCCTGCTTGGAACATTTTTTTGCGCAAAAGCGTTCTTTCTGTGTAATTGCTGGCAAATTCATTTAAAGTTCCTTGTACAAATTCAAACGATACAGCAAGCTTTCTTGTGTAAATATTACCCACTAATTGAACTTTAACTGTATCGGCAATTTTAGAGTTGTTGATTTCACTAATCGCTTCGTAAAGACGGCCCTTTGTAAAGTAAGGATGACCATATGTATACTTAGAAGGCACAATATCATGATAATCGAACATCACGGATTCAGCTTTTTGCACAGACATGCGAAAAGCTGCCATCAAAAGCAATCTTTTAGAATTGATTGATAGATTCTGGAAGGACTCTTCATAAAAGAAGGAATATTTTTTACAATAACGATCAGTTTTGCTGTTAAATCCTAGATTCCTTGAAAGGCCGCGCTTAAATTTATATTTCACTCCTTCTGATGTTTCCACAGGAATATAAATATTGCCCCGTTTAAAGGAAGTGAATTTTTTAATAATCTGCTTTAAGTATTTCTTTTTTGTACCGGCTTTAGCTGCAATAACAGAAGCTGGTGCCTGGATTATTCCGTCCCAATCCGTATGAAGAAGGGAATATAGACAGACGTCAAATTCCTTTGATGAAACATTATGTAATAAATATTGATACGTTTCCTCGTATATCACTGGTTCTAACCTCCTTTCTGAAACGATAGAAAAAAATAAATCATTATAAAAGACCGAAAATAGCCTAAGGCCTTTCGATTTTTGGTTTGCGCTGTTAGCCATAAAAAAAGTCTATAAACTAATATCTATATTTATCTATGTTTTATTATATACACCGAAAAAAAGGGGTGTAAATGGCACGAAAAAATGGTGAAAAAACGTGTAGAAGGCTATATTACAACAAATATTGAAGCACGAAGAAATGGTGAAAATTTATTGAGAAACGTATAATAGCAAGGTTTAGGGGAGATTTTTTCTGTGTAAAAAAATTTTTGCACGAAAAAATGGTGAAAAGATTGCGCATTCTCTCCAATAAAGAGCAATAAAGTAAATTAGCACGAGAAATTTGTGAAAAAAAGTTGTAGACTACTATAGCGTTTGTCGAAATTTGTCGAAAAAAATCTTAAGAAGTCCACTATTATGCACGAAAAATAGGTGAAAATTTTATCCATTAAACAAGACTTAGAAAAAAGCACGATGAAATGATGAAAAAAACTTAAAAGCACGAAGAATTAGTGAAAAAAAGATGAGATTGATATAGAAAAAGAAGAACCAATAAGTACTTTCGTATTTAAACATTCCAGTAAAGAAAAAAGCACGATAAAACGGTGAAAAAAAACTCTGCTTTTTCCTATTTCTATGTAAAAACAACGAAAAGCACGAAGATTTGGTGCAAAAATATCGATTTATATAAAAAGCACGACAAAATGGTGAAAAAAAATTAAGGTTTCATTATATTACTTCAGTTAGCATTTGTGAATTGCCAATAAAAAGGGTGTTTAAAGGATGCAGTATTAAGCAATCTAAAGTAGAAACCGAGCTTATTGCCATTCTTAACGAGAGAATGTATATAAAAAGCACGAAGAAATGGTGAAAAAAATATAAGTTATATAAAATGCACGATAAAATGGTGAAAAAATTTAATGGATTTAATTAATAGAAGCTTTTTGAAAAAAAAGCACGACAAAATGGTGAAAAAAAATTGCTGTTTTGTTTGAGAAAGCTCTTTGCCCAAAAAAGCACGAAGAAATGGTGAAAAAAATTAGGGATATTAGCTTTAAGAAAAAAGCACGATAAAATGGTGAAAAAAATTGGGGCTATTTTGTATCTGCTCCAAATTAAAAATGCTTTTTCATGATAAATGGTACTATTATAAAGCAAAAACACCCCAATTATTCACTAATTGGGGTGTTCATTATGTTTCAAGGAATAAAACTTTCTGATGTTTAGCGTCAATTAAATCCTCTGCTTCATGTTCGGTGATAGGCAGGAATTCAATGTGAAATACATCGTTAACACGGCGAAAGCTTCTTATCGTCACTTGGTTGTCCACAAGCTCATGCAGAGAGTTTTCAACTTTAGCTAAAGCGTCTTTTTTTCTCGTCGGTAATCTAAGCCGTCTAGTAAAAAACGCGAGGGGATAAGCAACTGATTTTTTCCCGTCGATCGAGTCATCAGAAAGGGAGCTCTTTGCAAATCGCTCTTTCTGTAATATGAAGACAATATTCTCTGAGATTTCCAGCTGGAAATTTTGGATTTTATCACTATAGATTTTCGTCACTTGATTATCTATATAGCGCTGATGCATAAATTCATTTATCTTTATCTCTGCTTTCGTTTCCGCTTCATCTAAATAAGTAATATGATCAAAGAGGTCAAAGATGTATTTTTTTCCATCATCTGCTTTAATATCGAAGCTTAGATGCTTTAGCTTTTCCAGTCTTTCTCTAATACGTTTATATTCTTTGACACCCCTAGAGGAGTACATATTTTTTACAATGTCTCCGATATCGACATATATTTTTTGTTTTTCCACAAATTCATAGTCTCGTTTGGAAAGAATAAAATTGAATATTTCATAATCCATCGGAGTTAATGCAATTGAATTTTTTTCTTCTGTTAAAGTTTTGCCGAGCAGTGTTCGGATGGACAGATTGCCATCTTCATATATTTCGGCTGTTACACTATTTTCGACTGCTGGATCTTCATGAAAGTCCATAAATTTTGTTCTGCTTGTTTTTCCTGGTAAAGGAAGCTCACTGAACAAGTCGTTAACCTCTTTGACAATTCGGTTAAAGTCACCGCCGAACTCTTCAATAACAAGGCTTGTTACAGTAATAATAGAATCAATTTTTAACGTGTTTTTTATTTGGTTTTTCGTTTTGTCTTTAATATATTTGTAATCTGATAAGAGTTTTGTATCATCATTGACCCATTTATCAACTTCACTTAAGCGGTCTGCAATCAAGTCTTTTATATCGGTGACATGATAGTTATTCACTAAGTCAATAAATCCTTTTTCAATACCTTCATGGATGAATTTAACTTCAGCCATCAATTCCTTAGGGTTCTTGCTTTTTTTATTAATGCTTTTAATAAGAGCAGAATACCAGTTTTTCTTCGTCCTTTTGAACTTATCTCGATAATAATGAGAACGTAGTTCTTTTAAGTTCCTTTGTCTGCCGGTTTCAGGCTCAATCAGTTCCTCGAAGAAGATGACTGCCAAAAATTCTCTAACATCATCGCCGATTTTGCTGTTATATAAATCCAAAAAGGATGTTCCCAACCGTTCAAGTGTTGCGTCTACTAGATAGTTTTTTGGTAAGGCCAATAATACCAACTCCTTTGTTGCTCCCATATCTATATTATAAACTGCTTTGTTTGCTCACCTCAATTTAATTTAAAGAGAAAGTCCGATTCTCATATGTGATGATTATGTATAAAAAAGAAGAGCAAATAATTGTATGGAGGCAGCTGCCCTGCAAAAAAAGCAGGCCAGACATAGTCTAGCCCACTTTATTATACACACTAACTCCTGTCTCACTCAAGAGTAGATATTTTAAGACAATATTTAATTTATTTTTTCTCTTGAACCTCCAGTAACGTTAGGAATTATAATAAAAATATACTTTTTATGGGAGGTATGTAAATGACAGGGAAAGAACAATTTACGATTGGGGAATTTTCAGCTAAAACTGGCATATCTGTGCGCACCTTGCATTATTATGATGAAATAGGCTTATTAAAGCCAGAAAAGCATGCGATATCTGGTCATCGTATTTATAAAATACAGGATATTATAACCCTACAAAAAATAATAAGCTTAAAATTTTTAGGGTACAGTCTTGAGAAAGCAGCAAGTTTATTAGATGAATCCAGCTTTACGGTGAGCTTGAATGAAACTTTGCAGTTACATCTTCAAGCATTGGAAGAAGAAAAAGAAAAACTTGAATTGTCTATTAAAGCAATAAAAAGGATTGCTGCTCTGCTTAAACAAGAGGATGAGGTTGACAGCAGCTTATTATTTACTCTAATTCAAGCAATCCAAATAGAGAACCGCCAAAAAAAATGGATGGAAAAGAACCAGTTAGCTGAAATAGGCGAAAGCCTGTTTCAAAAATCAGAGAAAGAAACAGCAGACTTAGATAAAAGCTTTATCCAAATGGCAAAAGATTTAAAGGAACTTTATGGAAGACCTGTAGATGATCCTCAAGTGCAACAAATGGTTGCCGCTTATTTACAATCATCTTTTGCTTTTATTGGGGAGGATGTCATAGAAAAGCTAGCTGAAGTTGACCTTGAAAGCATCAATATTGATGAGTTGGAGGAGATGGCGCCTTCCCCTTTTACCGAAGCAGAAGAGAAGTGGCTGCACGAAGCGATAATATATAGTATGGCAGGTGGTAACAGTTAAAGAGGAATTCTCCTTAGCGAAAAACAGTGGGGTTTTAATCCCACTGTTTTTTAGGCTTGCACTTTATTCTTTACATCTAATCTAAAAGTATAAATTTGGCTGGCACCTACTAAGCGAAAACCTTGACCTTCTACATAATCAACCTTTAAATCCTCATTGATATGACTTATCGTCATCTTATCTAAATAAAGAACAACGCCATTATCCTCAAATTTTGTATCTTCGTCTTTCTCATGATCAATCGCAAGATCATAATTGTATGTGTAGCTGCAACCTCCGCTAAAAATGCTTGTTAATTTAAATGCTGCACCTTCTGGCTGGTCATACGCGCGCAATTTTGCTGCAGCATTATCTGTAATGGTAACCTTCATAGAAATCGCTCCTTCATAGAGAAACAAGTAATTGTATACAGTGTTAATTATAATATGAAAGGATTGCTTAATAAAATATTCTGCCTTTAGCTGCTCTTTTTAATCTTCCCCATACAAAGATACTAAAACATGGAGATATAGGTGACCGGTAAAACTATGATATGCTTAACTCAATGTAATTTATGATGGAAAGGAATACAATATGAAAACAACAGTCACTGATTTATTAAATATTAAATATCCGATTATTCAAGGCGGTTTGGCATACTTAGGAAATGCAGAGCTTGCTGCAGCAGTATCAAATGCTGGCGGTCTTGGTCAAATAACGGCCATGACTTTATTTACGCCAGAGAGATTGCAGGAGGAAATTCAAAAGGTACGAAGCATGACGGATAAACCTTTTGGAGTCAATTTTGCAATTGGATCCTATAATGGAGCATATATGGAGCTTCTTGAGACAGCAATTAAGGAAAAAGTAGAGATTATTTCTATCACCGGAGGCAATCCACAGCCTATTTTAGACCGCATTAAAGGGGAAAATATTCAGTCGCTAGTACTAGTATCGACTGTCAGACAAGCAAAGAAAGCAGAGCAGCTTGGTGCCTCTGCTGTCATAGCAGTTGGTCAGGAAGGTGGAGGGCATATAGGCAAGGATGATATTGGCACAATGGTTCTCATACCGCGGGTTGCTGAATCTGTGTCTATTCCTGTCATCGCAAGCGGAGGAATAGGAGACGGCCGAGGATTCTTAGCTGCTTTAGCATTGGGAGCACAAGGAATTGAGATGGGTACGCGTTTTATTGCGACTGCAGAATGTGTTGATGCAGTGAAATCTTATAAGGATGCCCTTGTGGCAGGAACGGAGATGGATACCGTTGTTATAAAACGAACCTTTGGGACTCCTGGAAGGGTGCTGAAATCTGACTATACACAGAATATCATAGAAAGGGAAAAGCAAGGGGCTGCTTATGAAGAGTTAAAGGATACTATCAGCGGGAAAGCTAATTTGAAGTTTATATATGAGAGCGATCCAGTAAATGGATTTGCCTGGGCTGGCCAAGTAATCGGCTTGATTCATCATGTGCCGACAGTCAAGGAATTGATCCATACAATGGTGGAAGACGCAACAGCAGGAACAGAACGTTTGCAAAGTTTATTTAAGCAGTAAAGGAATCGTAGCAAAAGATAAGGAGATGCCGGTGTGGCATCCCTTCTTTACTTTAATTAAGCTGAAGTAGCACCTTGTCCACCATCTATTCGGTAATAAGTACCGGAAATAAAGGATGCTTCTTCAGAAGCCAGGAATGCCATTAAGTTAGCAATTTCTTCTGCTGTTGCATAGCGGTTCATTGGAACAGAAGCTTCAAATTGCTCTTTAGCATTCCCCTCATTGCCAGGCATTGCATTAGTTTCAATAGAGCGCATCATTTGGGTATCAACTCCAGAAGGAGCTACTGCATTTACGCGCACATTATATGGAGCACCCTCAAGCGCTGCTGTTTTTGTTAAGCCAATTACCCCGTGTTTAGACGCAACGTACAGACCCATACCTGGAGCTCCAAGAAGCCCGCCGTTTGAAGCTGTATTTACGATAGCTCCGCTTTTTTGTTCATTCATCACTTTTAGCACATATTTAAGGCCATAAAATACACCTTTTAAATTAACATTAATAACAGCATCGAAGTTCTCTGCTGTTTGATCCACCAAGTTAGCAAACTTGCCATTGATACCAGCATTATTAATGAAAACATCAATTCGTCCGAAATGATCTTTCGTCGCTTCAACAAAGTTTTTCACATCTTCTTCAATCGCAACATTACCTTCTAAAAGCAGGATATCTTCGCTACTAATCTCTGCAGCTACATTTGCAAGGCTTTCTTTTTTTAGGTCAACTAATGCAAGTTTTGCTCCTTCAGCGGCAAACTTCTTAGCTGCAGCAATACCGATTCCGCCAGCAGCCCCTGTTATTAAAACTACTTTTTCAGAAAAATTCATCCCAATTCCCTCCTGTATTAAAAAAAGGTTATTTTTAATAACCTATATTTCATTATAAAGCTTTTCGGGTTGCTAATCATTAATTTTGCCTGAAACATAAAAATATATTGCATTCAATTTATATATTTGATAATATCGTTTCAAAGCTAATGATTTTGAAAATTTATAAGAGAAGAGGTGGTTCGGTATATACTCATTTGATGATAAAGGGGAATTGCTTCCTGAAGAAGTGGACACCATCAATCGAATCACTAAAATTCCGATTGAGTCTTTAAATCTTGATGCAATTGCTGTTGTTACTAATATTTACCGAGTTGCACAAGGATTAAAAAATAAGATGGAGCAGCAAGTTCTGTCTGAATATGGTCTGTCTTGGACAGCGTTTTCCATGCTTTATGATTTATGGGTATGGGAGTCCATTGAGACAAAGAAACTAGCTGAATCAAACGGCGTTTCGAAAGCCACAATCAGCAATATTACAAAAACATTGGAAAAAAAAGAGTATTGTTATAGGAAAAATGACATCAGAGATAGAAGAATTACTTATGTGGCAATCACAGACAAGGGAAAGCAAGTAATGGAGGAGCTTTATCCACGCTTTCATGTTGGTGAAGTAGACATTGTTGCACATATGTCAGTAGAAGAGCAAAAAAACATGTCAAGTTTACTTCGTAACGTAATCCGTAAAAATAATTTTTAATATGGAAAAAGCAATGAAAGGAAACCTAGTAGTAGTTATCTCCCTGTTTAAAGAGAGTCGGTGGCTGGTGCGAATCGACACATAGATAACACGAATTACATTCCTGGAGCTGTCTTTGTGAAAGCAAAGAACGGGCGATCCGTTAATCGTTTAAGTGGAAGGACGAAGAAGTTCTTCAATAAGGGTGGTACCGCGTGCAAGAAACCACGTCCCTTTTTTGGGATGTGGTTTTTTTATATTTTCATTTAGGAGGAATCATGATGAAAAAGTTGATAGAGCAACTGACAGAAGGACAACGAAATGAAGTGAAGCGGCAAATGGCAATATACAGCCAAGGGGTGCAAGAGATAATCCCAACAGAAGAGCTGGAAAGTAAGATAGCAAGGTCAATCATGGAAAATAGACCGCTGAAAATAAAATTAGGATTGGACCCATCTGCTCCTGATGTACATTTAGGACATACAGTCGTCCTTAATAAAATGAGACAATTTCAGGAAAATGGTCATACAATCCAGCTAATTATTGGTGACTTTACTGGTAAGATCGGTGATCCTACAGGGAAGTCGATTGCTAGAAAACAACTGACTGATGAAGAGGTCAAGCATAATGCCAAAACATACTTTGAGCAATTTGCTAAGGTTATTGATATGGATAAGGTTGAATTGCATTACAACTCAGCATGGCTTTCTAAGCTGGACTTTGAAGATGTAATACAATTAGCAGGAAAAATTACGGTGGCAAGATTGCTGGAAAGAGATGATTTCGAAGAAAGAATGGCATTTAATAAACCTATCTCCTTGCATGAGTTCTTCTACCCGTTAATGCAAGGCTATGATTCTGTTATGTTGGAATGTGATATTGAGCTGGGCGGAACAGATCAGCATTTCAATATTTTAATGGGAAGGCATTTTCAAGAGAAGTTTGGGAAGGAAAAGCAAGTGGCGTTACTGATGCCATTATTAGAGGGGCTCGATGGTGTTGAAAAGATGTCCAAATCAAAGAAAAACTACATTGGCATTGACGAAAGCCCGACGGAAATGTACGGTAAAGCGATGTCCATCCCAGATGGATTAATGAGTAAATACTTTGAATTGATAACAGATTTCAAACCCGAAGAAATGAAAGAAATAAAAGGTCAGTTAGAGTCAGGCAGCCTTCACCCGAGAGATGCGAAAATGCTCCTAGCTAAAACAATTGTCAGGATGTACCATGGTGCTAACACAGCTGAAAAAGCAGAGCAGCACTTCATATCCGTCTTCCAGCAGGGCGCTATGCCGGAAGATATCCCAACTATTACATGGGATGGAGAATCTAAAGTTCCACTGATTGACCTGCTCGTGAAACTTCAATTATTAAGCTCTAAAAGCGAAGCACGAAGAATGATTGAAAATAGAGGAGTCAAGCTGAACAATATTAAGGCAGAAGATACAAAACTTGAAGTAACCGTTAGCGCTGGTTTAATCGTTCAAGTCGGCAAACGCAAATTTGTGAAAATAATTACTGGTGAGTAACAGAAAAAGGTGCGATTTCAAATCGCGCCTTTTAATATTTTTCCATATGTAACAATTAATGGTTTCTGTAAGTCTAATGTAATAGAAAGAAATGGAGGGCTTATTATGAGAAAGATATGGTTTTTGTTATTAGTATTCGTAATTGTCTCACTAACAGGGTGTCAAAAAGAAACGGATGGATTAGCTATTCAATGGGATAATAGTGACTTAACCATTACAGTTTCGGAGCTTGCTGATAGCAAAAACTTACTTCTTATCAAGGACCAAGATTCCTTGCAAGACTTTCAAGCTATCTTTTCTCACGCCATTAAAAAGGACGGCATTGTTAATTTAACATCAGCAGAATACCGCATTAATATAAAAGCAAATGATCAAACTGCAAATGTTTATGTTTGGGTTGGTGAAAAAGGGCAACAAAGCACATTAATGAAGGAAGGAGACTCCCATACGATTTATATTGTCTCAGAAAAATGGACAAATTTATTGTCCCAGCTAATAATGTTTTAAATGAGACTAAAGGGGGAAAACATAGAAAATACCTTTGACTTACGGTATATATAAATGTATTCTATATATGAATATATGTTCATATAAACAATATTAAAATAAAATGCTTATGTAAAAACAATTTAGCGGCATAATGTAGCTTAAGGGGGAATGAAAAATGGGACATAACCATAGTCATGGACACGCTCACAATTCGAATAAAAAAGTGTTGTTAATATCTTTTATCATTATTACGAGTTACATGATTATTGAAGCAGTCGGCGGCTTTCTTACAAACAGTCTTGCCTTGTTATCAGATGCTGGACATATGTTAAGTGATTCAGTTTCATTAGTAATTGCGCTTCTTGCTTTTCAATTAGGAGAGAAAACAGCAAGCTACAGCAACACATATGGGTTTAGGCGGTTTGAAATAATTGCGGCCATGATAAATGGTGCTACCTTGATGCTTATTTCCCTTTATATTATATACGAGGCTATCATTCGTTTTGCTAATCCACCGGAAGTTGCAACAACTGGAATGCTCCTTATCAGCATTATTGGATTGCTGGTCAATCTGGTCGTAGCTTGGATCATGTTTCGCGGCGGAGATACCGAACATAACTTAAATATGAGAGGAGCTTTCCTGCATGTGATAAGTGACATGCTGGGCAGTGTCGGGGCGATAATAGCAGCCATTTTAATGATGGTGTTTGGATGGGGCTGGGCTGATCCCCTTGCAAGTGTCATCGTAGCAGTCTTGATTCTAAGAAGCGGTTACTTTGTGTTGAAGGATGCCCTTCATGTATTAATGGAGGGGACACCAAAGTCGGTAAATGTTGAGGAACTTATTAAAGATATAGAAAAAACAGAAGGTATTCAAGGCATTCATGACTTGCATATATGGTCGATTACCAGTGAAATGCATGCGTTGTCCTGTCATGCTGTTGTAGACAGTCAGCTTACGGTAGCGGAAAGTGAAGCGATTTTACGCAATATTGAACATGAACTGGAACATAAGGGGATTTCTCATGTGACAATCCAATTAGAAACTGCGTCTCACCGTCATGATAATGCTATCCTTTGTCAGGCTAAAAATAAGCCGCTTCATGTTCATCACCATCATTGAGTTATGCTAAAAAGAAGTAAAACTCACCATTTGGTGAGTTTTACTTGTAACTATTTACTAATCTTAGGGATTTTTCTTGCAACGCCTGTATCGACAGCAGCCTTAACGACAGCGTCACGTATTTTATCGACAACAGTATTATTAAAAACAGAAGGAATAATGTAAGATTCATTTAATTCTTCATCTGAAACCGTTGAAGCAATTGCTTCAGCAGCTGCTAATTTCATCGCTTCATTTATTTCACTTGCCCGGCAATCCAATGCTCCGCGGAAAATACCAGGGAAGCATAATACATTATTAATTTGGTTTGGATAATCCGAGCGGCCTGTCGCCATCACTCTTACATAAGGAGCTGCTATATCAGGATCAATTTCAGGGATTGGGTTGGCCATTGCGAAAACGATGGCATCATTGGCCATTTTTTGGACATCTTCGGCTTTTAAAGCCCTAGGTGCAGAAACTCCGATAAAAACATCTGCACCTCCGATAACATCTGACAGGCTGCCTTGAAGGTTGTCAGGATTAGTCATTTCCGCATATGCTTGCCAATGGGAGTTTGTATAGCCTTCACCGCGGTAAATCGCACCATTGCGATCAACACCAATGATATTTTGCACACCTGCAGCTAGAAGAATTTTTGTACAAGCTATTCCTGCTGCACCGATGCCATTGATGACAACTTTAATATCCTTTACATTTTTTTGCACAATTTTCAAGGCATTAAGTAAACCTGCATAGATAGCTACAGCTGTGCCATGCTGATCATCGTGGAAGACAGGAATATTAAGCTCTTTCTTTAAGCGTTGCTCTATTTCAAAGCAGCGAGGAGAAGCGATGTCTTCAAGATTTATCCCTCCAAATGTTGGGGAAAGAGCTTTGACAATCTGGATAATTTCTTCTGTGTCTTTCGTATCCAAGCAAATCGGAAATGCATCGACATTTGCCAGCTGCTTGAATAACATTGCTTTACCTTCCATTACCGGCATTGCCGCTTCTGGTCCTATATCACCGAGACCAAGGACAGCTGTACCGTCTGTCACGATAGCGACCGTATTGCTTTTCATGGTGAGAGAATAAACCTTGCTGGGGTCAGCATGTATTGCTTCACTGACGGCAGCTACACCAGGTGTATAAACCCTTGACAAATCATCACGGTTTTTAATCCGCACTTTCGTTTTCATTTCAATTTTGCCACCTAAATGCAAAAGGAAGGTGCTGTCAGAGACGTTGACAATATGAACTCCAGCCAATTCGGAAATCTTACTGACTACCTTTTGCCCGTGATCATTATTATGTACTCGCACTGTAATATCGCGAACTGTATTTGTTTTACTGGAAGAGATGACGTCAAGACCGATAATATCTCCATCAGCATCTCCGATTACATTAACAATTTCTCCTAAAGAAATGATGCTAGTCTCTAACTGTATCCGAATAATAATGTTCATGCTTGCCCCGCTCGGTATAGACATTTCATCCACTCCCATTAACAATTATTAAGTATCTACATCATAAATAAATGGTAATAAACATGGTTGTTATGATCAAAATGTTGGATACTGTATATCCAAACCTTAGATGAGGCAGGAAACCTCAGTAAAAGGCCTTAAGTTATATAATCATCTCCCTTCCTATTCATTGTCCATTCTATGAAACAAGGCCTTCTTAGGAAGTGTTATAAAATGTCAGTGGGAAGGCAAAGAAGGGACGAGATTAACTGCTTTCTTTTCATTAAAATAATAATGTAAGCGCTTATAAAAAGCAATTGATATCCTAAAAAAGGAAGGATTTAAATGCTGCATTTAGGTATATGCTGCTTTTTGGCGCAATATCCTGATTCCTTTTCCTTAAAAGTAAAAACCAGCCTGTTCAACTTAACTAAACAGGCTGGTTGCTATGAAATCAATAGATTAGCACCAAACAATGATTTTGTAAGGAGTTGTTAAGGCTGGAATGCTTTTAGTGGAAGCTCCATAAAGGACAATGAGGTTTCGGTTCATAAGCGTCCCTGTAAAAGGCTGATCATTTTTTAAGCGTAGTTGGGTGCTTGAAGCAATATTTAATTTCAAGGTTCCGTCACTGCTGACTAATTGGCTGTTAAAATAGTCTGCTTTCACATTTTGATATGGTAATTCCTTTGCTATAGCAATGGCCTCATAACGGGGGGGATAAATAAGGGGGACAGGAGCATTACCATCATAAAATCCAGTTACCCGATCACCAGGCTGCACGATTAAATGGTCAATAAAATAAGTGGATGGGGCGATGACGAAGTGAACGATGGACCCTGTATGATCTTCAACGGTAAAAATTTTATGACAACCGTTCCCCTCATTATTTTGGCTGGTTGGAAAATCAGATATATTGGTGACAATGCCTTGAAAAAAATAAAATTTAACCATTTTTATTCCCTCCAATTAATAAAAAAAAGACTTTCTGTTGCTTGTTAACAAAGCATAGAGTTCATATTTTTTACAAACCGTAATAATCACTATTTACAACTAAGCATAATTAAAATATGATAGAGAACATAAAACGAAATGGTTCTTATTTATTTAAAAAGCAAGAGTAAGTGATTATTAACGTGAAATGGATGGTGTTAAATAAAAATATTTTTATGCTCATGGCGGTCATTTTAGTACTGCTTTTAGCAGCATGTTCAAATACATAACAGCATTCGTTTTAGGAATAATTCTTTTAGCAAGTACGGACCAGTTGGACTGGGCTGTTAGAGTTTTTACGGGAGCTACTGAAGTTGGTTATGTGAAAAATTCGATGATAGGCGCCGTTCTGCTCTTTTTCCTGATTCTGTTACCTGCAGCACATGCTTGGGGAAACCACGGATTGTGGCTTGCCTTTATCCTTTTTAGTTTAGCAAGATCCGTTCTTCTGCTGTTATATTTGCCGAAATTAACAAAATGGTTTACCAGTATCTTGAGCAAGGATGGACCTATATGACTTCCCTTGCCAAGCAGCTGCATTTCCCTCAATATAAGAGGGAAAGTATATATAAAAGAAAAGGGCGTTATCATGAAAAAGTTATTAGTAATACTTGCAATTATCGGCATTGCTGTATGTCTTTTTGTTTACCTTCAAAGAGATGATGCAGAAGAACAAGAGATCAAGATAGCAGCAACTAAACAGTCATTTTTTATAGCAGAAGATGGGGATGACGCGAATGACGGTAGCATAGAAGAACCTTTTCAAACATTGGAAAAGGCAAGTGAAGCAGCAATTCCCGGCACAACTGTATATATCCGCGGAGGGACTTATTACGAGTCTTTACAGGTGAACCACAGCGGAACAAAAACAGAGCCGATTGTTTTTCAGGCCTATAACGGCGAAGAAGTTATTATAAGCGGAGAAAAAATGGATGATGCAGAGGAGGACACAGCCCTCGCTTCCATTAATGATAAAAGCTATATTACAATAAAAGGCCTGACGTTTACTAATCTCTCCACAGAGCTGGCAGATGAAACGGTTATAGGTATATACGTTACTGGCAACAGCAGTCATATTTCGATTGAGAATAACACTGTCCGAAATATTGAGACATTCCATGATGAGGGCAATGGCCATGGAATTGCTGTTTATGCAACAGAGGCAATGAAGGACATAACAATAAAAGATAATCTCGTGGAAAATTTGAAGCTTGGTGCAAGTGAAGCACTAGTTCTTAATGGAAATATTGATGGATTTCAAATATCTCATAACACTGTAAGAGATAATGACAACATCGGTATTGATATGATTGGTTATGAAGGCACTAGCGAGGAAAATGATTACGTTAGAAACGGAGCTGTTGAAAGCAATATTGTTTATAATAATAGTTCCTACGGCAACCCTGCATATGGGGAAGATTACAGTGCTGGCGGAATTTATATTGATGGCGGCCGTAACATTACTGTTGATCATAACATTGTGCATCATAATGACCTTGGAATCGAAGCAACCTCTGAGCATCATAAAAAATATGCCGTCCATATTGATATTACAAGTAATACTGTATATGAAAATAATTATACAGGCATCTCTATCGGCGGTTATGATACAGAAAGAGGAGGTACAAAAAACTCTACGATAGCCAAAAATATTTTGTATAAAAATGATACAAAAGGTTTGGATGGCGGTCAGCTGATGCTGCAGCATGATACGAGCAGTAATAAAATCGAGAAGAATGTTTTCTCTTCAAGTGAAAATGGACTATTTATCATTAATTATTTTACCGCGAACAGCAGCAATACCCTTTCAAGCAATGTATATCATCTAGAAGAGGATAAGGAGACAATCTGGGTTTGGAAGGATGAGGAATATACTAGCCTCGCTTCCTTCGAAACAGCAGCAGATAGTGACAGTAATTCAAGCATACTTGATCTTGGTTTTGCGGATCCAGAAAATGGTGATTTTACATTAACGTCTGACTCGCCAGTTAAGAATATAATAGAATAGATGATGTTAAGGTTAATGTGTAGAACTACTATGCATTAACCTTTTTTCGCTGTATAGGAGAATTTTCACCATAAATATCAAGGAGCAACCATTAGTTGCGCCTTGGTGCGCATAGAAGTATCTTTACTTTATGACTTATCGCATTAATATAAAAAATGTAAAGGCAGGCGAACAATAAGATGATTTTTAGTGAGCGACTAAAAAAGGAAAGGGAGAAAAAGGGATGGTCTCAACATGATTTAGCAGAAAGAATTCATGTAAGTCGTCAGTCTGTTTCAAAGTGGGAAACAGGCAAGAATTATCCCAGTATTGAAATGATCATTCATCTTAGTGATTTATTTGGCGTTACAATTGATGAATTGTTAAGGAGCGATAAAGAATTGAAGGATAAAGTTATTAAAGACAGCAAGCAGCTTGCCCACCCGAAATGGAAGGTTTTTTTTGAAAGTATATTTTCCATTGGTGTCCTGTTGTTGGTTGCAAAATTAATTATCTTACTGTTAAATCATTTCGGTGGGACAGCTATAAGTTTAGAAGGAATACCAACAGGAATCGTATCGTTTTTACCATTAGTTTTGATGCTTGTCGGCGGAATTGGGGCAGATCAGCTGAAGAATAAATATGTAGAGTAAGCAATACAAAATACAGCTAAAGCCTGCAGGCAGTCTATAATGCCTGCAGGCTTAATTTAATTAATCTTAAAGCATATGCCAGAAAAGTTTAGTATAGAAGCTGTTGGGGAAAACTTAAACCATAACGTTATACTGTACAGTTTCTGGTTGCTATGATATATTATATATAAATAATGAACGGAAAGGGTGAGTAATTTGGGAAGGCGTTGCTGCGTATCGGAAAAGTGGCTGAATTAAGTGGTTTGTCAACACGGACAATAGATTATTATTCTCAAATTGGTTTACTGGAGGTACAACGGTCTTCTTCTAATTACCGCTTATATCCAGAGAACGTCCTTGAAACATTGGAAAGAATTAAGCTATTGAAGCAGCAAAGGATGTCGATGGAGGAAATAAAGGAAGCCTTGAAGTCAGATGTTTCTGGAGACATCGAACCGATTATTTGCGATGTTCAAGATGAAATAAACTGCTTGCAAAGGAAACTTTCCCTTTTGGAAGAAAAACTAAAAAATGTGCCTCCAGAAGAAAGAATGAAGGTTTATAAAAGAATTGAACCAAAAATGACAGCAATTATGACGCTGTTAACATTGTTATAACTATTCATACGGAGGTGAATCCCTCAACCTTGAGGGAATTGATTGGACATAATTACTCTTACAAATCTGTTCATACTTGCAATATTGATCGTGCTTACGGCATTCTTTGTCGGCTCAGAGTTCGCGGTCGTTAAAATCCGTCTGTCACGAATTGATCAACTGATTGCAGAGGGGAACAAAAAAGCAGTAATGGCTAAAAAAGTGGCGAGCAATCTCGATTATTATCTTTCCGCCTGCCAGCTTGGTATTACCGTTACGGCACTAGGTCTTGGTGCCCTTGGAAAGCCGGCTGTAGAGCGAATTCTTTATCCTATTTTTGATTTGTTGAATGTGCCAGGGTCGGTATCCTCGATTGCTTCTTATGCAATCGCATTTATTCTTGTAACCTTCCTCCATGTCGTTGTTGGTGAAATGGCACCGAAAACATTAGCTATTGAATTTCCAGAAAAGCTGACATTAATGCTGTCAGGTCCATTGTATTGGTTTGGTAAAGTAATGTACCCGTTTATTTGGGCACTAAATGGAGCATCTGGCAGAATACTGCGCGTATTCGGAGTAAAACCAGCCGGACACGAGCATGCCTACTCAGAGGAAGAGCTGAAGATTGTTATGGCGCAAAGCTATCAGGGCGGTGAATTGAACGAGACAGAGCTTGAATATATGGAGAATGTCTTCTCGTTTGATGAACGTGTTGCTAAAGATATCATGGTGCCGAGAACATCCTTAATTACATTGGACCAAAATATGGACCGGGAAGAAATCATAAAAGTTCTTGATGAATTTAACTATACTCGTTATCCAATAACATTAGACGGAGACAAAGACAATATAGTCGGTATGGTAAACATAAAAAAAATGTTAGCCAATATGGCTACAGGAAGAAACCGTCAGCTAAATGAATTTATCCGTGAACTGCCAGTTGTGCTGGAAGTTACTCGCATACAGGACATTTTGTATAAAATGCAAAAGGAAAGAATTCATATGGTATTGGTTATTGATGAGTATGGAGGAACATCTGGAATACTGACAATGGAAGATATCCTTGAGGAATTAGTCGGCGAAATAAGAGATGAATTTGATGCTGATGAAGTGGAAGATATTCAAAGCATTGGAGAACACCGTTATTTAGTCAACGGCCGTGTGTTGCTGGAAGATTTGGAAGATCAATTCGGCATCCGCTTTGAAGAAAAAGAAACAATTGACACAATCGGTGGCTGGATGCAATACCAATTAGTTGATAATGTTCAATTAGACGACCAAGTTGAATATGGAAAGTATGTTTGGACTGTCACTGAGATGGACAATTATCAAATAAAACAGGTTACACTTGCTAAAACGGAATCAACTGATGATGTCGAAATGGTCCTCAACTGATCAGTTACTAAGCATGAAAACTTTTAAAAATAGGAGCGCATGAATTGGACGGATTAATAGTTTTGAATTTGTTTCTTGTGGCCGTATTTATCGGATTGACTGCATTTTTTGTTGGTGCGGAGTTTGCGATATTAAAGGTAAGGATGTCACGAATCGATCAATTGATTGCAGAGGGTAATAAAAAGGCTCATATCGCGAAAAAAGTTGCACAGAATCTTGATTTTTACTTGTCAGCCTGTCAGCTGGGTATTACGATTACTGCCCTAGTACTTGGTGCATTAGGAGAGCCTACAGTGGAGAAGATGCTTCATCCTTTATTTGAAAGGTTTAATGTTCCAGAAGCATTAGCCACTGTCCTGTCTTATGCTATTGCCCTGTCAATTGTTACATTTCTCCATGTAGTATTAGGAGAGCTTGCACCTAAAACATTGGCAATTCAATATGCTGAAAAAATGACACTTATGCTTGCACCGCCTCTTTACTGGTTTGGTAAAGTGACAAAGCCAATTATCTCCGCATTGAACGGATCTTCCCGCATTCTCCTGCGTATGTTTGGGGTTAAACCAGCTGGGCATGAGACGGTCCATTCAGAGGAAGAATTGAAGCTCATTGTTACACAAAGCTATGAGAGCGGAGAAATTAATAGAACAGAGCTTGAATACCTGGAAAATATCTTTGCCTTTGATGAGCGGATTTTGAAGGATATTATGATACCGAAAGAGAGAATTATTTCAGTTGAAAAAGGCATGCCTTTTGATCAAATAATAACTGTTTTAGATCAGTATGAATATACGAGATATCCGGTTACAGATAAAGGGGAATATATCGGATTTATTAACACAAAAGAAATGCTTACAAGTGTTGTGGCAGGCAGGAAGCTGACAATGGATTCTGTTGTCCATTCACTGCCTAGTTTTAAAGAGACAGCACCAATTAAAGATGCATTATTAAAAATGCAGCAAAGCAGTACACATTTAGCGATTGTAAAAGATAAGAACGGCAAAACAGCAGGTATTGTTTCGATGGAAGACATATTAGAAGAAATCGTCGGAGAAATCGGCGATGACTTAATCGAAGCAGCCGTTCCAGCTAAATAATTTTAGGAAGGGAGAAGCAGTATGTTTATCATATATTTTTTGATTATCCTAATTGTCCCTATATGGGCACAATTCAGAGTAAGAAGCGCTTATAAAAAGTATTCTAATGTAACAGCGTCATCCCAAATGTCCGGGAGAGAGGTAGCCAGAAGAATTCTTGATTCCAACGGCTTGTATGACGTTTCTATTGAGGAAACAAGGGGAGTATTATCTGACCATTATGATCCGCGCTCTAAGGTTGTCCGCTTATCTTCTGACAACTATCATGGCCATTCAGTGGCAGCAGCGGCGATTGCAGCCCATGAGGTCGGCCATGCGATTCAAGACCAGCAAAGCTACGCGTTTTTAAGATTCCGTCACGCTCTTGTCCCTGTAGCGAATATCGGCAGTAACTTTTCCTGGATCTTGATTCTAATCGGAATGATCGCAGGCATGAGCAATTTATTACTTCTTGGAATTGTATTCATGGCAGCAGCGGTATTATTTCAGTTTGTGACATTGCCTGTAGAGTTTAATGCCTCTAACAGAGCGATGGATGAGGTCGTTTCCCTTGGTATTATTCGCAATGACGAAGAAAGAGAAACGAAGAAAGTGCTAAACGCAGCAGCATTGACATATGTTGCAGCTGCAGCAGTTGCTGTTCTGGAGCTGATTCGTTTGATTTTAATCTATACTGGAATGCAGCGAGATGAAGACTGATTAATCAGGAGGCACCTATCTAATAGGTGCCTCTTTTTTATGCCCTATTAAGCGGCCAAACTCATGACTTAAAAAAGGTATGTATTTCTTCGTTTCAAAAATAAATATTAATTATTAATTATGAATATGGTAGAATTTAATAAATTGAATATTTGGAAAATAAAGAATATACATAGAATGCTTCTATTCGGAAAGGAAAAAAAGTATGAAGGAGTTATCAACCAAGGTTCAAGGAATTAAAGCAGCAAAAGTAAGACAAATGTATGAGCTGTCACAAGGGCTAGAGGATGTGGTCAGTTTTGTTATTGGAGAGCCAGAGTTCGATACCCCGAAAAACATAATAGATGCTGCTAAATCAGCAATGGATAATGGCGAAACCCACTATACTCCTAACTCTGGGTTACTTCCTTTGCGTGAAGCAGTTAGCAAACACTTTGAGAATTTCGATAAAGTCAGCTATGATCCTGCTAATGAAATTTTTATTACTGTTGGCGGTATGCAAGGATTGTCTTTATCTTTGTTTATTTTAACCAATCCAGGTGATGAGGTGATTGTAAGCGACCCATGCTATACGAACTATTTTGGCATGATTGAGATGAATAATGCTGTGCCTGTTACAGTGCCTGTTTATGAGGAAGAAGGTTTTAACTTTACAGAAGAGCGTCTGAGAGAAGCGATATCAGCTAAGACAAAAGCAATAATTCTGAACTCCCCGTCTAATCCGACAGGTGCTGTCGCAGGCAAGGAAACAATGGAAATGATTGCTCGGGTGGCGATTGAACATGATTTATATGTTATTTTTGATGAGGTATACAAATATTTGACGTATGACGAGCCTTTTTTTAATATAGCGAGAATCTCGGGCATGAGAGAAAGAACCATCATCATTGACTCTGTTTCTAAATCCTATGCTATGACAGGCTGGCGCGTCGGCTATTGTCTCGCACCGAAGCCAATAATTGCTCAAATGCAGAAAATCCAGGAATTTATGCTGTCATGTGTAAATACACCAGCTCAATTTGCAGCAATCGAAGCGTTGACAGGTCCGACTGAAGCTTATGCTTATATGAATGAGCAATATAAGGAGCGCAGAAGCATCATGGTGGGGCGTATTAACAAAATAGATAAGATATCCTGTGTAATGCCTAAAGGGGCTTTCTACGTCTTTATGAACATAAAAGAAACAGGCTTAACTTCCGATGAGTTTGCTATAAGGCTGCTTAACGAACAGCGCGTAGTTGTGTCACCTGGCGATTGCTTTGGCAGTATGGGAGAAGGTTATGTTAGGCTGTCATATGCGTCATCTGTTGAAAATATTCATAAAGGATTTGACCGGATTGACAGGTTTGTTCAAGATCTGTTTACAGAAGAAAGAAAGACAAATTAGTAAGGTGTGGGGGCATGAAGATTTCATGTCTCTATTCTGTTATTTAGGCTAAACTATAAAAAAAGCAAAAGAGGTGGAGCCTGATGTGCGGTCGATATTCATTAGTAAGTGAGCTGTCCCAATTACAAGCAGAATTTGATTTTGAGTTTTCTGCTGAGCTTACGCCCAGATATAATATTGCTCCAGGGCAGGATGTCCTTGCAATAGGATATAACAATGGAAGACGGATAGGGAGCTACTTAAGATGGGGACTAGTCCCTTTTTGGGCGAAGGAAGAAAAAATAGGCTATAAACTAATCAATGCCCGTATGGAAAGCCTGGAAGAAAAGCCTTCATTCAAACATGCCTTTCAAAAAAGAAGATGTTTAATCATTTGCGACGGTTACTATGAATGGAAAAAGACAAAGAGTGAAAAGCAGCCTTTTCGGTTTGTCATGAAAGATAGGCGGCCATTTGCGATGGCTGGCTTATTTGAGGTTTGGAAAAAAGCAGATGGAACGAAGCCTCTTGCTACTTGTACCATTATAACAACAGAAGCAAATGCTAGTACAGAAGATATTCATGATAGAATGCCGGTTATTTTGAAGCAGGAAGATTATGATTATTGGATGAACCCGAAGAACAGTAACATAAACGAATTAAAGCAGCTACTTGTACCATATAGTGCAGAAGCAATGGATAAATATGAGGTTTCAACCCTTGTCAATTCACCAAAAAATGAAGGGGAAGAATTGGCCATCCCGTTTAATAGTCAGTGACAAATTAATGACATGAATAAAATTAATGAAAAAATACTACAGGCATTCAAAGTGAAAGTCCCATAAAATTTGACAATAATCGCAACAAATGCGAGTAAGTATATAAATATTTATGAGGAATTGTTAAGGTGAATTTGTCAGGGGAAATGGAATGCACATTGATGAATTAAAAAAAGCGTGGAAGGATAGAGGATCCACAGATTTATTTGTATATGTTATTTCCTGTTTGAAAGTGCACTTTCGTTAAATAATCAGAGTGCTTGCTGCTTATCAAATTAGGTAGTTTCCATACTTATTACAATCACCTTCATATTTACAGCATTACAAACAGGGAATGAGCCGAATAGTCTATACTCAACCATTCCTATAGTAGGCTTTTCGGCTTCCGAGCATGTCCATGATTAGAGGGGCTTTACAGGCAAATAAACAGAGCGGTAATAAAGGTTCTAGCATCTCCTTAATTTCTAGGATTAGGTTTAGATTATTTTACGGCAGTAGCAAAAAAAGGTACGGTAAGTCATTAACATACTTTTCAATGAAAAAGTTTGGTTGTTTATGTCTGCTGTTGTACTAAGACCCTCTTGATGACATAGCACAGTATACAATTAATCGATTGCACACTTATTTTAATTTTATCAGTTTTTCCCCTTACAGCTTTGGTGAATGCTAATTCTTTTTTATATGGTACTCCTCCTTTTTACAGTGTCCTAAATAGGATACTGTTTTTTTGTTCTTCAAACGAGTTAGAGAATATTGACATTTTGTATACGAATGTATACATTAAATATAGAAACAAAATGTATACATATGTATACAAGGAGGGTGAACAATGAGAAACGAGCATTTTATGAAAGATAGCTATCATCATGGTGAACATCATAAGCGGAAGAATAAAGGACATAAAGGCGCGAAAACATTCCGCCGCGGCCGAGCTATTGCCTTTCTGGAGATGATGAAATTAAAACGCTCTACCATAAAGCAGCAGCTTGAAGCTCCTGAATTTCAGTCTATTCAACCGATCCTAGTCGGAGAATTGAAAGCGATTGATATGGTTATTAATGAGTTTACTGAGCTTTTTGAAATTCAAGAAAATGAAGTGAATGACACTAGCGATGCAAAGATACAGACAGAAGAAGCCAATCCGCATAAAGGGGAGGAATCTTTAAATGAGGAAGATAGGAGTGGATTGGAATAATCCAGTCCGTTTCCTGTTTAAAGGGGAGGTACTATGAAGGAATTAATGGGTTTTCTGAAGCCATACTGGAAAATAACCATACTGGCACCACTGTTTATGGTGCTGGAGGTGTCGATGGATTTGCTTCAGCCATTTTTAATGGCGCAAATCGTCAATGAGGGTGTGATGAAAGGGGATTTAGAGACAATTCAGCGCACTGGCGGGCTGATGATTCTTGTCGCATTTATCGGTTTGATTGGCGGTGCAGGCTGTACGGTGTTTTCCAGTACGGCATCGATGAATTTTGCCACCGATTTGCGAAAAGTAGTTTTTGATAAATTGCAAAGCTTTTCTTTTCAAAACTTGGATAAGTTTAAAGGAGGCAGTTTAATTACGAGGCTGACGGCCGATATAGTCCAGCTGCAAATGTTTGTGATGATGGTTTTGCGCAGCATTCGCTCACCGCTTTTGACGATTGGAAGTGTTATTATGGCATTTACTATCAGCTTTAAGCTTGCGTTAATATTTGCCGCAACTATTCCTGTTTTATTTATTATTCTTTATCTGCTTATTCGAAAAGCCTTTCCTACCTATAATATAGTTCAGCAAAAGCTGGATAAGGTTAATACTGTCCTCCAGGAAAATTTGATGGGTATTCGAGTAGTTAAAGCGTTTGTACGCTCTGATTTTGAAAATAACCGGTTTGGGCAAGCAAACGAGGATTATACAAATAATGCAGTCAGGGCAGCTCGCATTGTATCCTTCAATATGCCTGTGTTAATGCTCATTCTTAATTTCAGCCTAGTTATTATCCTTTGGTTTGGAGCACATCAGACGTGGAGCGGATCTTTACAGGTGGGCGATCTTATTGCCTTTATTAACTATGTGACACAGGTGTTGTTTGCTGTGATGATGATTGGCATGATGATGATTACGATTTCCCGCTCAAAGGTGTCAGCAGACCGCATTCAAGAAGTTCTCCATACAGACCTGGATTTAGTGGATCATCAGCACGCAGACCAGCAAGCAATCGTGAAGGGGGAAGTAACTTTTGACCGCGTATCTTTCAGCTATGATGGACAATCTGAAGTGTTAAAGGACATCAGTTTAGTTGCAAGGGCCGGCCAAACTGTAGCCATTCTAGGGGCGACTGGTTCTGGAAAGTCTACAATGGTGCAATTAATTCCGAGATTATATGATGCGACAAGCGGCACGGTTATGATTGACGGCACAGATGTTCGTCATATTAAACTGGAACATTTGCGGACATCTGTAGGTGTAGTTTTACAGCAGTCCATCCTGTTCAGCGGCACAATCCGGGATAATATTCGTTATGGAAAACCGGCTGCAACACAAGCTGAAGTTGAATTAGCGGCGAAAGCAGCATGTGCCCATGAATTTATAATGACTATGCCAGATGGATATGATACTGTACTTGGCCAGAGAGGCATGAATTTGTCTGGAGGGCAAAAACAGCGGATTTCGATCGCCAGAGCGCTGTTAGTTCGCCCCGTAATCTTGATTCTAGATGATAGTACAAGTGCAGTTGATTTGGGAACTGAATCCCGCATACAAAAAGCACTAGGGGAATTGCTGGAACATAGCACTGCCTTCATCATTGCTCAGCGTATTTCTTCTGTAATGGAGGCAGATAAAATTGTCGTCCTGGAGGATGGAAGGATTTCCGCAGAAGGCACGCATGAACAGTTAATGAAAACTAGTGAAGTGTATCAGGAAATATACCGCTCCCAGCTGGGAAAGGAGGAAGTAGTTTATGAATGATCGCAAAACAAACATGCCTCCTCAACAGATGGGGTTAGGAGGGCAGAAGCATTTCCGCGGAAACTTGCCAGTTCAGAGGGCAAACAATATGAAGGAAACATTGGTAAGAATATGGCGCTATATTGGTCATCAACGGAAAGGATTAGTGCTGGTTGTATTCTTGACAATGACAACAGCAGTTTTAAACCTGCTAGGTCCTTACTTAATTGGTGTTTCAATCGATAAATATATCATCACTCGCGACGTAAACGGCCTTGTTTGGTTTTGTGCCGGCTTGCTTGGTGTTTATATATGCAGCTCTATTGCTACCTGGCTTCAATCTTATTTCATGGCAGCTGTTTCTCAATATACAGTACTTGCAATGCGCAAAGATATGTTCGCCAGGCTTCAAAAGCTGCCTTTGCATTTTTTTGATAGACAGTCACATGGAGAATTGATGAGCAGAACGACAAATGATATGGAAAATGTATCAAATACGCTGAATCAAAGCTTTACAACATTAATATCCAGCATTATGACACTGATCGGTGCATTATGCTTTATGCTTAGCCTTAATATTGGATTGACATTGTTAAGCTTTGTAACAATTCCAATTGTCATGTTCCTGACATCAAAAATTGCTAAATTTACGAGAAAATACTTCACTAGCCAACAGCAGCATTTAGGAGAGCTAAATGGGTATATAGAAGAAACTATTTCTGGACAGAAGGCAGTTAAAGTCTTTCATCGGGAGGAAAAGGTGAAGGAAGAGTTTCAGGACATTAATGTAAAGCTTCGCGAGGCATCTATCCGCGCACAAATCTATTCAGGGTTTATGGGCCCTGTCATGAATGTAATGAAAAACGCTAGCTTTGCAATCATTGCCGCAGCAGGCGGCTGGATGGCCCTTGAAGGCATGGTTACAATTGGGGTGGTTGTTAGTTTTCTTTCGTATTCAAGGCAGTTTAACGATCCAATCAATCAAGTAGCAAACCAATTCAATATGCTTCAATCAGCAGTGGCAGGAGCGGAGCGTGTTTTTGAAATAATTGATACTCCAACAGAATATACCAAAAAGCAACCTGTCAAAGTTGTAGAGGATTTGACAGGAGAAGTCATTTTTGAGGACGTTTCTTTTGGTTATAAAGAGGGACACTCCATATTAAAGAATATCACTTTAACTGCAAAGCCTGGTGATACGATTGCCTTAGTTGGGCCGACAGGTGCAGGAAAAACAACCATTGTTAACTTATTAACGAGATTTTACGAGATAAGCAATGGCAGAATCTTAATAGATGGAACAGAGCTTCAAACAATCAGCAAAGACAGTCTGCGCCGCAAATTAGGGATAGTATTGCAGGATGCGTACGTATTCTCTGATTCTATTAGGGAAAATATCCGCTATGGCCGCCTGAATGCTACAGATGAAGAGGTGGAACAAGCGGCACAGCTTGCCAATGCAGATGGATTTATCCGTAAACTGCCAATGGGCTATGACACAGTTCTGACAGCAGAAGGAGGAAACTTAAGTCAAGGTCAACGACAGCTGTTGACAATTGCCCGGGCCATACTAGCAGATCCTGCTGTGTTAATTCTGGATGAAGCAACAAGCAGTATAGACACACGAACTGAAATGCAGATCCAATCAGCTATGAGCGAGCTTATGAAAGGACGGACCAGCTTTGTTATTGCCCACAGGCTTAGTACAATTCGGGAGGCAGACAAGATTCTTGTACTAAAAGACGGCGAAATAATCGAGCGTGGCACCCATGATGAGCTAGTAGAACAAAAAGGCTTCTATTATGATTTGTATACTAGCCAATTTAAAAAGGTAATTTAATAGAATGAGTAAGGAAGACAGCACATGATGAGTGCTGTCTTTTTTGCTGTTCGGCTTTTAGAATAAACAAATTCAATAAAAGATAGAATAGCTCTATCTTTTCACCATCTTTTCACTAAAGGCTACTAAACTACCAATATGAACAAAGAAAGGAGGAAACAAAACAGTGAATGCTAGATTGAAAAAAGGTATTTTCTGGGGAGCAATTGTTGCTTCTATGACGCTTGCGATAAGCTTTATCTTTAATCTGATTGGGGGGACAACAACACTTGCTGCAGGCTTTCACGATCATGGAGGCCCAGGAGAAACGGTGCTGCTGCATCATCACGATGTAGTTGTGCGTGAACGAGTTTTAGTCGGCTATCATAATGAACCAGCATTTCCGTGGATTTGGACCCTCATTATTATTATCATCCTGATAGCAGTGACTGTCCTTGCCGTTAAAAGCTTCAGGAAAAAATCGCAAGCTTCATCGATGCAGCAATTTATTGATACTTCCATCATGAGTACACCAAAACCGTCTGTGAATTATACGAATGCAACGATTTTAGATGAATGGGAAAAGAATAACGCAGAAAAAAAGGAGAGAATGTAAATGGGTATTTTTAAAAGAATAAAGACAATTGCTAGAGCGGATATTAATAGTTTATTAGACAGCATGGAGAATCCAATTGCGATGCTGAATGAATACACTAGAGAAATGGAACAGGAGCTTAGCAAGGCACAGTCCGCTTTATCTAGACAAATCTTTGTGGAAAAAAAGCAAGCGGCACTTATTTCACAAACAAAGGAATTAGTGGAAAAGCGAGTCCGCCAAGCGAAACTGGCTCTTGAGAAGGGTGATGAAGGGATTGCTAAATTGGCAGTGCAAGAAAAAATCAATTTAGAGACTCAGCTTAATCTTTATGAACAGCAGCTAATCACACTTAAGGAACAAACGAATATTTTGAAGGGAAAATTCAATGAGCTCCAAGTAACTTATAATGAGCTTCAGCATAAGAAAATTTTACTTGCATCCCGTGCAAATGCAGCAAAATCAATCAAGCAGATTCAAAAGGTTACTATTGATTTTAATGGCGAAACAATCACAAAAGGTATAACAAGAGCAGAGGAAAGAATCCTCTTTATGGAAGCAGAAGTGCAAGCAGGCAGCTATACTTCCAACCCGCTAAACAGCTATAACAATATAAGCTTTTCCAATGTGAGCGATGAGGAAATCGCCAAAGAACTAGACAAGCTTAAAGCTGATAAAGAAGCAATATGAGTGGTTGACAAGAAGGGGAAGTGCCTGAAGTAAAAATAGGTGCTTCTCCTTCTTTAATAAACGTGAAAGGAGCTAAAAAAATGAGAGAAACAATTCAAGACTTACTTCAAATCAATCCTATATCTTATCTAAGTTATGACAAGGCACTGCCAATTTTTATTTATCTAGCAATAGCATTAATTGTGTCTGTCATTCCGATTGTTAAAGCTTGCTTTTCCATTTGGAACACTTTGCTGTTGAATATTATCAGCGATATAGCTGCTGGCAGAAAAATCAGGGGCATTAAGAAGAAGAAACAGCTGCTTGAGGGTGAAGCAGACGGGAAAACATTAAAAGCTGCTTTTCATATGTATTTAGGACACACAGGCGCTTTAATAGCAGCTACTGGTTTATTTTACTTAGTTTCAAAGCAGCAGTACGAATTTATTTTCTATATATTAATCGGGCTTCTTGGGTTATCGTTGTTGTTCTGGATTCGCAGCTTTGTCGGGTTTGTCTGGGCCATTCTTTCTATTGCCATGCTAACAGCACCGTTGTATTACGGCGATGAAACGATCATTATGCATGGTGCGACATTTCTAGCAGCTATTATCCTTGTTCAATCTGTCCTCGGGTCCTTTGTTCAGCTGAAAAGCAGCGTTTCTAATAGAAAGTTAATGAAAGGAAAAGGAATCTTCGGAAGGCTTAAGTGGGTCCCAGCAATGATGTTTGGAGTAGTGCTGATTGGCCAATCTCTTTATGCAGGCTTTTTCATTGTTACTACTTTCTTAAGTTAATTTTAAGAATATGTTGCTAGGATTGGCAGAAAGTGAATAAGACTTCAGACTTATAATAGATACAAGAAATAATAAAAAAGGAGGAGGAGTTTTACATGAACATACTCTTAGCGGAAGATGATTTCCAGCTTGGTGAGCTAGTTGAATATATGTTAAAGAAGAAGGGCAGCTATAAGGTCGATTGGGTTACGGACGGGGAAGACGCATACGATTACGCGAAAGCCTCACACTATGATATATTGATATTGGATTGGATGATGCCTAATGAGGATGGTGTGTCTGTTTGCAGACGGTTAAGATCCAGCGGCTATTCTGGAGCAATCTTAATGCTGACTGCTAAAGATGCTGTAGAGGATCGAATCATCGGATTGGACGCGGGAGCAGATGACTATCTTGTAAAGCCCTTTGAAATTGAAGAGCTCCTTGCCCGCTTGCGTGCTCTGTCCCGACGCAATTATGCACCTATTCTTGAAGAACAGCTGTCCATTCATGAAATGCAATTAAACAGGCTCAGCCAGACAATCTCCAATGGAGCAGACGAAGTACAGTTAAGTCCTCGTGAGTTCCAGATGCTCGACTTGCTCGTGCAAAACCGTGGACAAGTGCTGCCAAGGGAAGTGATTCTTGACAGGATTTGGGGTTTGGATGCAGATGTATCCATGAAAATAATTGATGCAACAGTCAAGCTGCTCCGCAAGAAGTTGGACATGATTGGTCAAAATGGGCTGCTCCAAAGTATAAGGGGGGTAGGTTATAAATTTGAAAGCTAAAATAGCGTCTCTTGTTTCTATCTGGAAAGGACGAAACAACCAGGATATCTTTAAAAGCACTCAATATCGGCTGACTGCACTTTACAGCGGCTTGCTAATGCTGTTTTTGCTCCTGTTCATTATTGTTGTTTATTTGCTATTATATTTTACTATTTTTAAGGAGCAAGAACGCGAGCTGAAGGTGACTGCAGAACAGGAAGCAAGCAGTATTGAAGCCTATTTAACACAGACAAATCAAACTAATCTTCTTGAATTTCAAAACCAGAAATCACTGGAGAAGGATGTAGATCAGTTTTTCTTTTATGTTGTTAATACTTCTGGTTCACTTGTTCTGGGAGATGAAACGGTGTCTGATTCCCGGTCTGAAATTTTAAACAAGCTGGATGGCTGGGATCCTTCTGAAAACGAAATTCGCAGTGAAACGATAAAAGTGGACAATATAACAGCCGAAAGAAGATTTAAAACGAGAGGCAGAGTAGAAGAGTTCGAGTCAGATCAAAAGCAAGAAACCGTGCGGCTCCTTGTAGCAGCACAGCCTATATACCATCATGGCCAAGAAATCGGCTTGCTTTACATAGGTAAGGAAATCTCGTTTGCGTACCAGCTTTTTAAAATGCTTCCCTTTATCCTGCTAGGGATAGCCGTTCTTTTTATGGGAGTCGCTATTTATATCAGCTACTATATGTCCAAAAAAGCGATGATTCCGATTTCAAGAACGTTTGCGAGACAGAAGGAGTTTGTTGCAGACGCGTCTCATGAATTGCGGACACCGTTGAGTGTGATGCTATCTTCTATAAATGCAATGGAAATGACAGCAGAGTTTAAAGAAGAGGATTATTCACACAAGCTTCTTTTAAATATGAAAAATGAAGTGAAAAGAATGACCGGTTTAGTCGGAGATTTATTAACAATTGCCCGATCAGACATGGAGAAAATAGAGTTGGCAAATGAAACCTTCGATTTTTGCCCCTTAGCAAAAAAAACAATCCAATCTTTAAAAATGCTTGCTGATTCGAAACAAATTAAATTATACTTACATGCCCCTGAAGCACTGATTGTGCATGGAGATTCACAGCGTTTTACACAGCTGTTGTATATTCTAGTAGATAATGCAATTAAGTATACTCCGAACGGCGGAGAAGTCTTGCTGTCATTGGCTGCTGATGGGAGAGAACTAGTGGTGGAAGTTAAAGATACTGGTATCGGAATCGACCCGAAAGATCAGCAGCGAATCTTTGACCGTTTTTATCGCACAGATAAATCAAGAACAAGACAAGTCGGGGGTCATGGCCTTGGGCTTTCTATTGCAAAATGGATTGTCGACAGCTATGCAGGGACGATTCACGTAAGCAGTGAAATAGGCAAAGGAAGTGTGTTTTCCATTAGAATTCCTATACAAAAAGAAAATGATAAATAATCTGTTTGATGACAGGGAAAGAGCCTAATCTTTAGGAGAGGTTAGGCTCTTTTTGCGTTAGTCGAAAATTGTCGATAAAAAACAGTTTTGTATTTATAGAATTTTTTGTAAAATTAAAATATAAGAATAAGTAAAGGGCAAACTGCTTGAAAGAGTAGGGCGCAAAGCAACAGATCTAAGGGATTTCTATGATGGCTGTGCTGCCTAAAAACCAGGAGGGCGTATGGCTGACACAAGTGCTGAATTAAAATTGGATATGGAATGGATTCAATTAATAGTAGAAGCAAAAGAACTTGGATTAACGATTGAACAAATTAAAGAATTTATTAACCAGCAGAGCTAAGCGTTTTTAACATACATATATGGATAGAAAAAAGGTCAAATCTATAGATTTGACCTTTTTTATTACCAGCTTATTGTTTGATAAATTCCGGCAAAAACATTTGAGCATTATTTCGTCCGCTCCGTTTGGCAGTATAAAGTGCGGCATCTGCTTCTCGCATTAAAGTTTGAATAGTTTCGGCAGCATCATTTGTAATAAAGGCTGTATGGGAAACACCTAAGCTTAAAGTAGTATATATATTTATTTCGTGAACGGTGGCGAAGCTTTCTGAAACTTTCAGGCGGATAACATTGGCTAAACGGTATGCTTCATTTAAGGACGTTTCTGGAAGGAGGATGATAAATTCTTCTCCTCCGTATCTACCAATTATATCTTCGTCACGAATGGTTTTCTTTGCTACTTTAGCTACATGAGATAAAACGATATCTCCAGCTTCATGTCCGTATTGATCATTAATTTTTTTGAAAAAATCTATATCAAACATAATGAGAGAGACATTTGCTTGAATTGTTGAAGCTGAAAGCATTTCTTCTGCTTTTTTTAAAAAATAGGTACGGTTGTATACTTGTGTAAGGCCATCAATAGATGCAAGCTGCTTGAGCATTTTTTGCATTTCTATCTTTTCTGTAATATTAACAAACGAGACTATTTTCCCTATTTTACCTAACCTATTATCCTCGACAAGAGAGAAATGTACTTGATGATAAATGCTTCTATTCCCTTGATTCCATTCATAGTCACAATCTACACCTTTATCAATAATCTTCAAAAGCTTTAGGTTGCCTATAAGAAGGCTGCTTAAAGGTTTTCCAATTACAGAAGCATTTAGACTTGGAATGATAGGAAGTATAGCATCATTATAATCAAGGATTACACCATTTTGATTTAATACAATAACCCCTTCTTTCATTCTCTCAAATACAGTATCCCTAAATATTGGCATTACATTGAACATCTTGAAGGTCAGAAGAGCAATAGAATGAAATATAAAGGATAAGCTCATGGATACTGGTCCAAGATCAATTCCATAAGGGCTTAGATTGTTTAAGTAAAAATAATTTGCAATAATTGGGAAAATTAAGCCTGCTGACATAGTAACTATTTGTATTCGAAACATAAAGGAAGCATTTTTCAGTTGTTGTAGCAATGTAATAATACTAACAGTTAAACAGAAGAACATATAAAAAGCATGAACATAAAATAATGGTCCATATTCCAACTTTAAGATAGGAAACGGTACATCGCTTCTTAGCGCAACAGAAGAGTAGTACAGATGGTGAAGGTCATTGGTTGCTTGCATGAAAATTGTAAAGCATGGAATTAGAAATAGGATGTAATAGTTCCACTGCTTTAGCTTTTGGCCAACGTATTCCAAACACATTAAAAAGAGAAAGGCCGGAATAAAAGGCATAACAAGATACTCCATAGTTACCCAAAGTTTTATTGTCTTAAGAGAGGTGCTTGATAACTCAAAGACATAAAAAAAGGAAAATATAGAGGAAAATAAAGTTGCATATTGATAAAATCTGGCACCTGGTGCACCTTTCAGCTTAAAGTAGGAAAATATGTACAGAAATAAGCTTAAAGAACCTGCAACAATAACCAATAGTATATAAAAAATCAATTCGTTATACATCAAATTGTAGTACTCCAATAATTTTAAATGGATCTAACAAAAACTTGGCTGATTATATTAGTATGTCATTCTTCAATTATACTTTAAGATACTGCATTAGGTAAGCTATTTTAGAAACTATTGAATAGTGATGGAGTACCTTCGTACACCATGTTCATGCATAAAAGGCATCAGTAATACAAAAAATAATAAATAACATCCTACATAGGAAACTTTTAACAGCCTTATACAGGCGAGGGATACTTATGAAATTATTTAAATTAACAGTCATAATAAGCTTTTCACTGCTATTTTTAACAGGCTGCTGGGATAGAGCGGAGCTATCAGAGGTGTCTATCGTAACAGGTGTGGCAATCGATAAAGGAAAAACGAAAAAATACAGGTTAACCATTGAGACCACGGAAGCGAGAGAAATGAATTACCAAACTGCAACAGGCATGGCCCCATCATTTGTTTATTCATTAGAGGGGGATGCAGTAGGAGAAATTGCTCATAAATTTAATATATCTAATGCATCTCGTCTAGTTTACTCTCATATGAGACTGCTTGCAATTAGTCAGGAAGTGGCGGAAACCGGCACGATGGACTTCATGGATTTTTTTGACCGCAACAGAGAAATGCGTGATGACTTTAGTATAGTGATCGTTAGAGGACAAGATGCAGGAAGTTTGTTGGAAGTTACAAATATGTACAAAAAAAGCCCGTCCTTAAAAATCTTTACACAATTGAATACGATGCAGAAAGAGTGGGGCGGGGCACCTGATATTAAGTTAAATGATTTTGTGCGTTTATATAATGCACAAGGTCAGTCTCCTGTCCTTGCAGCAGCCCGATTAATTGGTGATCCAAAAAAAGGCGGAAATGTTGAGAACTTAAAGAGTGAAGTCCCTGAGAGTTCAGTAGTTATTGACTCAATTGGCGTAATCAAAAACGGTAAACTCGTTGGTTTTGCAACATTAAAGGAAGTTAGAGACATGCTCTTTATTCAGGGAAGAATAAAGAATACAGAATTGACGGTTAAATGTATTAAGGGAGATAAGAAGTTTGGCTATCGTATTACTAGCACAAAAACAAAGGTAACAGCGAAAGAGAAAAATGGCATTCCAACCTTCCATGTTAAAATTAAGGCAGAAGGCTATTTAGAAAGTACAGGTTGTACAAATGAATTTAAAAAGGAGTCTGCTTTTGAAGGGCAGGAAAAAGCTATTAACAAAATGATGGAAGACGAGATAATGCGATTTATTAATAAATCTAGAGAAGAGTATAATGCGGATATATTTGGTTTTGGAGAGTTTTTACGAGAACAAGATTATAAGCACTTTAAGAAATACGGAGTTCAATGGGATCAAGGCTTTGCCAAAGCAGATATAAATATTACTTTCGCTGCAGAAGTAAAAAGAACTGGTTTGAGAAGCAATCCATATATGATGAAATAAATAATTGATATTCACGTGAACCTCGACCAATATGTCGAGGTTTTAAACTTTCTTTTAAAATAATTTACTTTAATGGTAGCTTACGTTATTATACGTAGAAATACTGTGTACATAAATATTCTATGTACTTCACTTTTGAATGGAGTTTAGAGAAATGAAAATATCTTTTTTAGGTTTATTATTACAAATAGTATTCGTTCTGTTGATAACGATGTTTAATCATGTGCGCGTTTTTGTTATGGAGCAATACTCTATCTATCATGTAGCTTTATTTGAGTTGTTTATAGGTTTGGGTAGCTTTATTTGCGGAATTATCGGGCTGGTAAAAAAAGAAAATATAATGCTTTCCTTTTTTGTTATGGGGTTTGGGCTGCTGATTTGCATCTATTTTGTTTTTATATATCTATTAGGAGAAGCGGGGAATCCACCACCTATTCGGTGGCTTTATTTTATCTAAAAATTTGTTGTTCCACATGAATTTATAAAAAAGTAGCCATTGGTAACAATAGATATTAGAGGAACAGCTTATTTTCAAAGCTTATCTTTCTTAGAAACGAAGAAAAAAATCATTATAAATCAAAAAGACTTTAAATTATTGTTTATAATTTTTAATTGAAAAAATTCCTACTTAAAAAATGCCGATTTCTGTTGTTCAATTGAGAATAACTGCTGATGAATAGTAATGAAATTCGGCAATAAATGAATTAAACTACAGCGTCCTTATGAGAAAAAATGTTGATTTTATCGATTTTTTGATAGCCTTTTCATTTTATCTAGATTAAAATAATTACATTTTTTATTTGATTATAAATAATGATTGTTTTATAATACTAATTATTAATTTAATATTATTAAGTTATAAAATTTATTGTTAATTTAATAATACATCAAATCACTTTTAGGAGGAAATTTTTTATGTCATTAATCGGTAAAGAAGTAGCAGAATTCTCAGCTAAAGCATTTCACAACGGTGAGTTCATCGATGTTTCTGAACAAAATTTAAAAGGTCAATGGAGTGTAGTTTGTTTCTATCCAGCAGATTTCACATTCGTATGCCCAACTGAATTAGAAGACCTTCAAAACCAATATGGTGCTTTGAAAGATCTTGGAGTAGAAGTTTATTCTGTATCTACTGACACTCACTTCACACATAAAGCATGGCACGATCATTCTGATGCTATCGGAAAAATTGAATACATAATGATCGGTGACCCTTCTCAAAAAATCTCTCGTATCTTTGATGTGTTGAATGAAGAAGAAGGCCTTGCTGATCGCGGCACATTCATCATCGATCCAGACGGAGTTATCCAAACAGTTGAAATCAATGCAGACGGAATTGGCCGTGATGCAAGCACGCTTGTAAATAAAATTAAAGCTGCACAATATGTTCGCAACAATCCAGGTGAAGTTTGCCCGGCTAAATGGCAAGAAGGTTCTGAAACACTTAAGCCAAGCCTTGATCTTGTAGGAAAGATCTAAGGAGTGTCATCAATGATATTAGATGGAGACATTAAAGCACAATTAGAACAATATCTTCAGCTGATGGAAGGCGACGTTTTATTAAAGGTTAGTGCAGGTACTGATAAAGTATCTACTGATATGCTTGCTTTAGTAGATGAACTGGCAACTATGTCGCCAAGAATTAAAGTAGAAAAGACTACTTTACAAAGAACACCAAGCTTCAGTGTTAACCGTATCGGAGAAGACACTGGTGTCATCTTTGCAGGAATTCCATTAGGCCATGAATTTACTTCATTAGTTTTGGCACTGCTTCAGGTTAGCGGAAGAGCTCCTAAAGTAGACCAAAGCTTGCTAGACCAAATTAAGAACATCAAAGGCGAATACCATTTCGAATCGTATATCAGCTTAACTTGCCATAACTGCCCAGATGTTGTTCAAGCATTGAATGTGATGAGCATTTTTAATCCGCAAATATCACATACAATGATTGACGGCGGAGCATTTAAAGAGGAAGTGGAAAGCAAAGATATCATGGCAGTGCCAACTGTTTTCGTAAATGGTGAGCCATTTGGCAGCGGCCGTATGACTTTAGAAGAAATTCTTAATAAAATCGGCAGCGGTCCAGATGCTTCTGAACTTTCTAGTAAAGACCCTTACGACGTACTAGTTGTCGGCGGCGGTCCAGCAGGTGCTAGTGCAGCTATTTATGCAGCACGTAAAGGGATTCGCACAGGGCTTGTTGCTGAACGCTTTGGCGGTCAAGTAATGGATACATTAGGTATTGAGAACTTCATTAGTGTGAAGCATACTGAAGGTCCTAAGCTTGTTGCCAGCCTTGAGGAGCATGTGAAGGAATACGGCATTGATGTAATGAACTTACAGCGTGCTAAGCGTTTAGAAAAGAAAGATTTAATTGAATTAGAGCTGGAGAATGGTGCAGTTCTTCAAAGTAAATCTGTCATTCTTTCTACAGGAGCTCGTTGGAGAAATGTAGGCGTGCCTGGTGAAGCTGAGTTTAAAAACAAAGGTGTTGCGTACTGCCCTCACTGTGACGGACCATTGTTTGAAGGAAAAGACGTAGCTGTTATCGGCGGCGGTAACTCTGGTATTGAGGCTGCAATTGATTTAGCTGGTATTGTAAAGCATGTTACAGTGCTTGAATTCATGCCTGAACTAAAAGCAGATAAAGTACTGCAAGATCGTCTATACAGCCTTCCAAACGTTACAGTATTAAAGAATGTACAAACAAAAGAAATTACCGGTACAGATAAAGTAAACGGTATTTCTTATATCGATCGCGATACAGAAGAGGTTCATCATGTTGAACTTCAAGGTGTGTTTGTTCAGATTGGTCTTGTGCCAAATACTGACTGGTTAGGTGACACAATCGAACGTACTCGCTTCGGTGAAATCGTTGTAGACAGACACGGTGCTACAAACATTCCTGGAGTTTTTGCTGCAGGAGATTGTACAAACAGTGCTTATAAACAGATTATTATTTCCATGGGATCAGGGGCAACGGCGGCTCTAGGCGCATTTGATTATCTGATTCGCAACTAAATATAATATAAAAGGCTTTCGGTAACTACTTTGCCGAAAGCTTTTTTTTACCTTCTATTTGTTCCCCTATCATAGCTTCCGTAACCTGTCACTGCTCCGTTCAACAAGGAATTGTAATAAATACAATAAAGGAGCTTTCATAAAGAAATAAATAAAAAACTGCACATTGTTAAAGCGAACTAATGTATAGTATTTAAGTTTCTTTGCAGCAAAAGTATAAGGAAATGCGAAAAAAGCATGTATTAATGCATTGATTATCATAAACTTTTTAAAATTCCCATAGGCTATCTTTAATGTCCACATGGAAATGAAAATAAATGGACCAGTATTAAAAGGCAATTCATCGACCCAATAGGTGTTTGGCTTATTATAAAAAACCCACCACTTACGGTCTTTGCCAACTTTTGCATGCAAAATTTCAATAATGCCAATTATTAAGGTAGCAGGAAGAAATCTTTTTATATTTTTAACACCGATAAAATATAGCGACAACCATGAAATCGTAACCATACAAATATTAAGTAGCGATTGAATTTTAAATGACATATTGAACCCTCACACTTTTTTTATTAGGATTCTTTTTTTAGTATTTATTATTCATAAAAAGTGTTTTCCGTACACTGCTGTAGTACTGAAAAGTCTGTTTGATATTGGAGGGCATATAGCTTGAATAAGAGCAATGAAAGGAGAAAATTTTCATACGCCAAGCATGCTAGATGGAGAAACCACAACCTCTGCTAGCGCGCCATTTTCAGAAAAATGATTTTTTAACTCTTATAAGAAGATAAATCCCCTTCTAAATTAATGTTAGAAGGGGATTTTTAAAACAACAGTATGCTCTCCTTATCGTGTTTTCCGATAGTGCAAAGGAGTTTCTCCATATTTCTGCTTAAACATTTTGTAAAAATAACTGGGATCATTATAGCCGATTTCATAAGTGATATCTGCAATTGGCATATTCGTTTCCCGCAGCAGTTTTTTTGCTACGCTTAATCGTTTATCGTTCAATAATTCAAAAAAACCTTTCCCTAAATTTTGTTTAATTTTAGAAGACAGGTAGTTTTTATTAAATTTAAATGTTTTTGCAAGGGAAGCAAGTGATACATCCTGATAATGACAGTCTATGTAGCGGATGATTTCAATCATTTTACTGTCCATCGTGTTCTGCTTCTCGCCCCAAGCCCGATTTTCCAGTATACGACTCAGTTCATAACTTAATATGGAAAAGTAATGTTTCATAACCTCCTGTTTGAAATGCTTTTGATTAAAATATTCAACCATCATATTCCGTAGTACGGATAAAATCGTCTCTTTTCCTGACACATCAATCAGTAAAAAAGTGCTGTGAGCGGATTTTTCGCGAATAGCATTAAGCAGAAATTCGCTGAAAATCGAATGTGATTGGAAAGAGTCAAACAAAATATCCATCGAGAAAAAATTCTCATGTACTAAAATATTGATTAAAATATCATTTTCTCCAATATTATCAACTTTTTGGACCACATCTTTATCCATTACGATAATGTGGTCCTTTTTTAGTTCAATTTTTTCATCATTAATATACTGCGTACAGTTTCCAGAATACATATAGTTTATTTCAACAAAGTCGTGGGTGTGTGCTGGAGTGTATGAAAATCTTTGCTGTTTATTGATAAAAATATTTCCCTCAAGAAAAAATGCCTCTTTTGGGATTTTCGGGACTTTTTGAAGGGCATAAGGAAGGTTTAACTCGTTAATATTTTGTTTTTCTTTTCGTTGAATCTTTTCAACTTCTGTATGGCTGAAAAGGTACTCATCTAATGTCGATAATTCCATGTGCTTAATATCCTTTCCGAATATTTTACTAAACCTGAACAAAGACCATATTTTCAAGAATAAATGCCATTTTATCTAGATTTTATTTAGATTATACTTCGTATGTAAGCGTTTCACAAGTAGTGAGAAAGGATGAAAATAGTGAATTATTGGATTTGGTTTCCAGGAGATTTTGAAATTTACCATATTATGAAACAAAATTTTAGTCGAGAAGAACGTGGCTTTGATTGGCCTGCCTATTGGTTTACAGCTGGTTGGAACCATAATGTTAAGTTTAAACAAACGTATCATCTCAAAGAAAAGACAACTTTTACGGTACATGCTAAGGGGAAGGGGCATGTAGCTGTTACAAGACGGGAGGAGGCTGGTAGTGAACAAGTCGATAAATACCCATTTGAACAAACTATTACTTGTAATCCAGGTAAAATAACGGTTGAAGTGATTGTTTGTCATTTGGGAGGATTGCCTAGTATCTTTGTGTGCGGGCAAACTATATTTTCTGATGAGACTTGGTTTGCTTCAAACTATATCGAATCAGATCAGGCTGTAGGTGTAAGCGCTCTTTTTGTGGATAAAGAGCAAGATCCGATGGAATTTCCTTACACATATGAACAAAAGACACCCTCGAAGATTGAATATGTAAATGGAGGTACATTGCTAGATTTCGGTCATACCATTACAGCAAAAACAAAAGTGATTTTCTCCGAAAGATTTCATCCTATTACGTGTTGTTACGGTGAGAGCAGGACAGAAGCACTTGATGTTAAGGACTGTTACCTCAAACAAGTGATAAACACTCGTGATGATAAAGACCTTGAACTATTGGAAGAAAACACTTTTGTTACCCGACTGCGAGCGTTTCGCTATATCTTTTTACCCAATGTAATGGATGATTCAGTAATGATTACTGCTATCCGGCAATATGTTGAGTTCGGCGGAGTAAGTCAGTTCCACTCATCAGATCAGCAGCTCAACCAAATTTGGGAGGTTGCCGATCGCACTTTCCGTACTTGCAGTGATATCTTCTTTTTAGATGGAGTTAAACGGGATAAATGGGTATGGTCGGGAGATGCCTATCAAAGCTATTTCATTAATCGCTATAGTTTTTTCAACAAAGAAATTGTTGAGCGGACAATTCTTGGGCTCCGCGGTACCAATCTTATGCAACAACATCTTAATACAATTATCGATTATTCCCTGTATTGGCTGATAAGCATTGAAGAGTATTATCAAACATTTAGTGATCGCAGATTTATTGAGGGAATTTATCCGAAAATGGTATCCCTGCTGCAATATTGTGAATCCCAAACGAATGAACACGGTTTTATTTACGGTAAACCAGGTGATTGGGTGTATATTGATTGGGCAGAGTTTGATATTTCAGGCCCGCTCTGTGCAGAACAAATGCTGCTGGCCCGTGCTTATCAAAGCATGATGAGCGTTGAGAAAGCATTGGGAATGCCAAATGGAGACTTACAAGCAAAATCAGAAAAGCTAATAGCCAATATCCATAAATATTATTGGGACGAAGAGAAGGGCGGCTTTATAGACAGTTATGAATCTGGTAAACGGAACATAACAAAACATGCTAACATCTTTGCCATACTGTTTAATATAGTTGATGAAAAAAAAGCAGCGATTATTAAAAAGAATGTTTTATTAAATCCAGCAATTAATGATATTCATACACCGTATTTTAAGTTTTGGGAGCTTGAAGTAATGGCACAAATTGGTGAATATTCGTATGTCCTTGAGCAAGTTAAATCCTACTGGGGCGGGATGTTAGCTGAAGGTGCGACGACTTTCTGGGAATATTACGACCCTAACGAAACAGGTGCCGAAAAATATGCAATGTATGGTGATAAATATGGGAAAAGTCTCTGTCACGCATGGGGGGCCAGTCCTATTTATTTAGTCGGGCGTTACCTGTTAGGCGTTCAGCCCACAGCACCAGGGTATAAAAGCTTTGAAGTGGCTCCACAAGTAGGCCTTTTTAAAGATTTCTCCTGTGTATTGCCAGTCGGAGCAGGGCAAGTAAAAGTTGAATGGAGCAAGCAACAACTTACTGTTACAGCAAACGTATCTGGAGGAGTTCTTCGTCTAGCTAATCGAATTATTCCTATCGAAAGAGAGCAGGAATTAATTATTAACTTATAAAAAAGGGAGTAAATGAATATGGAGAAATCACAAGATAAGCTTTCAGGTAAAGACTGGTTTTTAGCAAGTGTTGCAGGTGTTGCTTCCTACCTGGATGCCGCATTGCTTGTCAGCGCCGGCATTGCTCTAGCAATTTGGTCTGATCATTTTGGCATTAATCCATGGTGGACAGGAGTTATCAGCACAGCGCTAACCCTTTCTGTTGCGATCGGGGCATTGTTTGGCGGCCGTTTATCTGATAAATTTGGCCGGGTCCGTGTCTTTAACATCGATATTCTGCTTGTAGCAATCGGCAGTATTATCATCGCCTTTTCTAATAGTATGCCAATGCTACTCATTGGGTTAATTATCGCAGGACTTGCATCAGGGGCAGATCTGCCAACATCGCTTGCTGTCATTACGGAGCGTGTTTCACCGAAAAATCATGGTAAAGTTATCACTATTACGGAGATGTTTTGGATTCTTGGGATTCTCCTTTCACAAGCACTTGGTTTCTTAACTTCTACCATGGAAATGACAGGGACACGGGTGTTGTTCATTTGGATTGCCTTAATAGCCCTGATTAATTGGGGCATTAGGGTGTTTTCCAAAAAGTTTCGTCAAGTTGAACATGAACTTTACGAACAAAATGCACATGAAAATAATCGCGCTCAACCAGCACAAAAAGTTTCCATCAAAGCGATTTTTGCTTCCAAAAAGTATATGGTGCCGCTCATCTCGATTACTGGTTTTTATCTGTTTTGGAATATCCCAGCAAATACTTGGGGCTCGTTCGTCAATTATTTCCTTGTTACCATTAACGGACGGACCCAATCATATTCAACTGCACTAGGCTTCTTTGCCAACCTTGCTGCAATTGCCGTTCTCTTTTTCATTTATATGAAATTAGCTGATACTAAATATCGATACACAATGATGCATACCGGAATTTTTCTTTGTGTTCTGTCTTTCGTGATTTCTGGAATTTTTGGCGGAACATCATGGATTATTTTCTCTGCCGCTTACTTTATTTACTCTGCTTGTAATAACTTACATGGAGAATCAATTTATAAAATTTGGACCCAATCATTCTATCCGCCAGATTTGCGGGCAAGCGTCACAGGCTTTTCAATTGCTGTTGTCCGTATTTTAACAGCGGCGTGCTCTGTATTTACACCAGTCATTATGAACTACTCACCAGACCTTCTAATGTGGATGCTAGTTGCCTCACTAGTCATCTGCTGGGCATTCGCAGCTGCAACAATAAAATTAGTAAAAAAATATAATATTCACGATCCAGGAATAAGAGAATCTGTAACAAATAAGGATACTGGTCTATCGCAAAGATGACTTATGACATAAGCAGTCCCATGTTTACTAAAAGTGAACATGGGACTGTTTTTTTAAGGAGGCTTTGTTATAAACTTATGTACTAAAGTACATAGTTATTGTACTTTAGTACATTTAATTTTTCGAGAGTTTTCTCTAAAATAAAAAAAGAGATAATTCCTTATAATAAAAGTATTTAACGTATAGAAAGCGGTGTATACATGTCTGTATATAAGCATAATAAATTTTATTCTTTTGCTGATTTTACTCATTTTTTGTTGCTGAATAAAATACCTTTTCTCTTATGGATTTTAATTGTCTTTATTTCAGCAGTAACATTTCAGCATATTCATTCACCATTGCTGTTAAATAGTATAATTGTTGGTGCATTTATGATTGTTCATGTATTACTTTACTGGTATTCAGATGTACTGATTGCTAAAAAAAGGTTAGTGTATTTTATTGGGCAAACAATGATTATTTTTGCGGCGGCCTTTATATTACCTATTGGTTCTATTTCTTTGTTGGTTGGTCTTTTACCATTGTTAATTGCACAAAGTATCATTATTTTTAAAAAGAAAATCCAAGTAGTTATCGTATTTTCTTTGTTGTATTCTCAATATTGTATAGTTATTCTCCTGAATTACGGCAGAGGGGAACTGCTTGAATTTATCTTGATTTTTATTTTCATCCTTATTATTGTTGTATTTTATTACTCCATCTATCACGGTCAAGTAAATGCACGTATTCGGACCCAATATTATTTGACTGAATTAGAGGCAGCACACATTAAATTAGAGGAACTAACTTTGGCTAATGAAAGACAACGAATGGCAAGGGACTTGCACGATACGTTAGCACAAGGTTTAGCTGGATTGATTATGCAACTTGATGCAGCCGATTCTTATTTAGAAAACGGAAATGCTGAAAAATCACAGGAAATTATTCGAAAGTCGATGGATCAAGCTCGTAAAACATTACGGGAGGCGAGAATAGTCATTGATAATTTACGTGAGAACTCGTTAGCTGATATGAACTTTGAGAAGGCTGTAACAGAAGAAATAGAGCGCTTCAAAGAAAACACATTGATTGCAGTAGAGTCTCTCATTAATGTTAAAGTAAATCTTAGTAATTTAATAAAAGAACACAGCCTTTATATTATAAGTGAAGGACTAACCAATATCGCTAAACATTCACATGCAACAAAAGCTGCTGTTACTGTAATAGGTGAAAAAGGCGAAATACTAATAAAAATTGAAGATAATGGGATTGGTTTTGACAATGTTACAAAAGTACAGCGTGGAAGTTACGGCTTGTTAGGCTTGAAGGAGCGAGTGAAGATCATTGGCGGTGAGCTCAGTATAGAAAGTGAATTAGGAAAAGGTACGAAAATAACAGTAAGGTGCAATTTAAACAAAGGAGTAATGAGATGAAGTATAAAGTTCTAATTGTGGATGATCACACTGTTGTTCGTGAAGGGCTTAAAATGATCCTTGAAACGAATGAATCATTTATAGTAGCAGCTGAGGCTGGTAATGGAGAAGAAGCAATCCGGTTAATTGATAAAACCTCCTTTGACGTCATTTTGATGGACTTAAATATGCCGATAATGAGTGGATTAGATACTATCAAAGCGCTTAACGAAAAAGACATAAAGATTCCCATTATTATTTTGACAACATACAATGAGGATGACTTAATGGTACAAGGTCTTGAATTAGGAGCAAAAGGATACTTATTAAAAGATACTGGAAGAGAGGACTTGTTTCGAACGATTGAATCTGCAGCCAGAGGAGAAACACTATTGCAGCCAGAAATAATGCAGAGGCTCTTGAAGTCCCAACATAAACAAAAGAAATCTTCTGATGATAAAAACCGACTAACAGAAAAAGAACTGCTTATCCTGCAGGCAGCTGCTAAAGGGTTTCGAAATAAAGATATAGCTTATGACCTTGGAATAGCAGAAAGAACGGTTAAAGCGCATTTTACTAATATTTTTAATAAGCTTAATGTCACCAACAGGGTGGAAGCTATAAGAGCAGCTATTGATTCTCAGTTAATAAAATTATAATATTGCCCTTTCGTACATAGTGCTTCTGCCCCAATGTACGATTTTTTTTTGCTATTTTTCCTTTAATATAAAGCATGTAAAAGGTGAGCTTTTAAAAAAAGGGAATAGTGAGAGGAGAAAAAAATGGCAAAGTTTTTATATAAATTAGGAAATTGGGCAGGTTCCAACAGCAAAAAAGTCATCTTAATGACTATCATCATTTTAATTGCCTTAGGATTTGCAGCTGTCGGTATTGGAATGTCATTTAAAGATGATCTTGCAATACCTGGAACAGAATCAGAAAAAGCAATGAAGGTGTTGGAGAAGGAGTTTCAGAGTAGTGATAACAGCGGGCAAGTTTATCTTGTTATGAAAGCCCCTAAGAATGAAACACTAGATTCTGAAGAAAACAATAAAGTAATCAAGGAAGTTCTTGAAGAAATAAAAAAAGACAAGACAGTCACAGCGGTGGCAACACCTGCAGAACTAAAAAATATTAATGCTGACAAGCAGATTGGCTATGCCGTAGTAACTTATGATAGACCTGCAGGAAAGGTATCAGACAAGTCGAAAGAACATGTGGAAGATAGTTTGCATATCACAAGGGATGCAGGTATACAAACAGAGCTCGAAGGAACAGTAGAGTTCGATGTAACGAAAGGCGGCGGTTCAGAAACTATTGGAATTATAGCTGCTTATGTAGTATTAGCACTTACCTTTACTTCTTTATTAGTAGCTGGAATGCCTATACTTACTGCCTTGTTTGGTTTAGGTATCGGAATTTTACTAGTTCTTATCGGTACGAATTATTTTAATATCCCTTCTATATCGATGACATTAGGTGCTATGTTAGGTTTAGCAGTCGGAATTGATTACGCTCTGTTTATCATATCCCGTTTTAGACAAGAGATGAAACAAGGCTATTCAGTGAAAGAATCCATTGCTATTGCAAATGGAACAGCAGGAAGCGCAGTAGTATTTGCAGGCGTTACAGTTATTATTGGACTAGTTGGCCTGCTTGTAGTAGGCATCCCATTTATAGGTGTAATGGGGGTAACTTCTGCTGTTGTTGTACTATTTTCAGTTATTATTTCCATCATTGTAGTTCCAGCTCTTTTAGGGATGTTAGGTAAAAAAGCAGGACCATATAGAAAAAATAGACTGCTGCAACTGTTAACAAGAGCTGATAAGAAAAAGGACGTTTCTAATAATAAATGGGGCAGATTTGTTACGAAAAAACCATTAATTACATCCCTCATTGGTATTGCTATTTTAGTATTTATGACGCTACCATTCTTCCATATGGAGCTAGGTTTACCAACTAAGGGAGATAAAACCCTCGATAAAACAGAGCGAAAAGGGTATGATCTCCTTTCAGAAGCATACGGAGAAGGATTCCATGCCTCGTTAGTCGTTATTGCCGAACCACAAGGAGATGCCAAGGAGTTTCAGAATAAGCTTTCTGAAGTAGCGGAAGACATAACAGCATTAAATAATATAGAAAAGGTTTCACTTCCAGTTCCAAACAAATCCGGTAATGTATTTTTGATAAGTGTTTCTCCAAAAACAGGACCAAATGACTCAGATACAAAAAAAGTGGTGCATGATATAAGAGATCTTTCCAAACAGGAAGAAGTAAAGTTAATGGTAACAGGCTCAACAGCTATTAACATTGATATCTCTGAGAAAATAATGAATGCCTTACCGCAATTTGCCGTTTTCATCATTGTTTTCGCTTATTTGCTGCTAATGGTAGTGTTCCGCTCATTACTAATTCCGTTAAAAGCAGTGCTAGGTTTTATTCTTTCTATTGGTGCAGCCTTCGGATTTACCGTATTTGTTGTTCAAGACGGTAATTTGCAAGATTTATTTGGGTTGCCAGGACCAGCAGCTATCCTGTTTTTATTGCCGATTTTAAGCATTGGAATATTATTCGGTTTAGCAATGGATTATGAAGTGTTCTTAGTGAGCAAAATGCGCGAGGTATATACTCATACGGGAGATGCTAAAAAAGCTGTGCTTGCTGGGATGAGAGAAAATGGAGCAGTTGTAACAGCAGCAGGATTAATCATGACATTTGTCTTTTCAGGTTTTATCTTAGCGGAAGATCCAATAATTAAACAAATGGGATTAACTTTAGCATTTGGAGTATTATTTGATGCATTTATAGTTAGGATGACAATTGTTCCAGCTGTGATGACATTAATGGGCAAAGCTTCCTGGTATTTACCGAAATGGTTGGACAAAATTCTTCCTAATATTGATATTGAAGGGGAGACAATATTCAAGGCGGAAGACAAAAAGAAAAAACATTAAAAAGCAGAATCTAAAGCATATAATCCGCTTAATCTAGTAGATTGAGCGGTTTTTCTATATAGTAGGCAGGAGGAGTTAAAGTGTCTCATTTAAAAAAATTTGAAGATTGGTATCTAGATTATAAGCATGACGTATACAAGTATATACTTTCATTTGTAAAGAATCGCCATTCAGCAGAAGACTTAATGCAAGAGACTTTTATAAAAGCTTACGTAAAAGCAGACACATTTAAAGGAGCATCTAACGTAAGGACATGGTTGTTTAGCATTGCTTACCATGTAACAATGGATTACTTTAAAAAGCAGATGTCTATTAATCAGATGGTGTTTAAATATAAATCAGTGATGATGTCGCAAGAAACCTCATCGGATATTAAAAAAAGGGAAAATAAAAAGGAATTATTAGCTTCCATAAGAAAACTAAAGAATTCTTATAGACAGGTGCTTATATTCCGAAAGCTTCAAGGCTATTCTGTTAAAGAAACTGCTAAAGTATTACATTGGTCGGAAAGTAAAGTGAAGGTGACTTTAAGCAGGGCATTACGGAGCTTAAGAAAACAATTAATAATCGATGGGAACTATATGGAAATGCTTTAACATTAATCTTTATATTTACTCCATTATTTTAGTATTTTTGCCCTAGTGTACATGTAAATTTGCCTGGTTGTACGATTTTTTTGGTTTTGATTTCTTTTATAATAAATGTATAGAGGAGGATAACGAACGAGTGGAATAAAATAAGGAGCTGACAAAAATGAAAAATAAACTAGTGTACGGGATTGTATTCAGTGTCTCACTTCTGGCAGGGTTTATTTTATTCTTTGCGGAAAAGAGGTACAGCAAGGAATATAAGAATAACAACAATACGAGTTTATAGTTATCCAACAGTTGGAGCGTACAGAAAGAGAAGTCTGCATTTAACAGACTTCTTTTCATTTTTATAGCACTATTTAATGCTTTCATGATTCTTTTCTTTTTCGATAATATCTTTTACAACATCGTCAATGGTAACATGACTTAAAGCTTTCTCCATTGCTGATTGAGCAATGGTAAAGAGGGGAAGTACTGCGTCTTGTATATTTCTTCCTACAGGACAATCAGGATTTGGATTGTCGTGTATACTAAACAGCTCTTTTTCTTGGACGACATTTACAGCTTTATAAACATCAAGCAAAGTTATCTCAGCTAACTTTTTTGCTGCTTGAGCTCCGGCAATTCCTGGACGGACGTTAATTAAGCCGGCATTTTTAAGCATGCCCATTATCTTTCTGATCACGGCGGGATTTGTATTTACACTGCTTGCTAAAAACTCAGAGGAGTTAACACTTGTTTTATTTATTTCAATAAGAGTCAGTATATGAATACCAACAGCAAAACGACTGCTGATCGACATGTAAAACACCTTCCTAACGATATGTTCCATATTCATGTAATTATTCTGGTTACAAGTATATTATACCTAAAGATCTTAAAAAGTCTCGGGAAAAACAATTTTATATACCTGTTGACAAGTTAGATACATGTAACTTATATTATTACATGTAACAACTATTGTTACAACTGATTATCTGTGAACGAAGTTATTAATGATAAACATAGAAAAAAGTGGAGGAATGGTAATGAATCATTTAGTTATTTATGCACATCCAAACGAAGAAAGCTTTAACCATGCTATTCTCGGTACGGTCGTCGAGTCTTTACAAGAGAAAGGTCATGAAGTTATGGTTAGGGATTTATATGCAATTGGGATAGACCCGGTTTTAAAGTTTGATGGTAAGGGTGAAGTAGATCCAGAAATTAAAAAAGAACAAGAATACATCAGCAAAGCGGATGTTATTACACTCATTTATCCAATCTGGTGGACAGGAATGCCGGCTATTTTAAAAGGATATATTGACAGAGTTTACTCCTACGGATTTGCTTATCAGTACACTACTGATGGTGGTATAGATAAGCTGCTGGCAGGGAAGAAAGGTCTTATTATCAATACTCACGGAACACCGAAGGATATTTATGATTCTATTGGAATGACAGAAGCACTAAAGAAAACCTCTACAACAGGAATATTCGAATTTTGCGGTATCGAAAGTGTTGGTCATTTAACTTTTGGCAGCGTTCCTTCAGTGGATGATTCAACAAGAAAAGGAATGCTTGAAGAAATTAAAAACGAAGTAAACTCATTGTTTTAACTAAGCAAGCAGCCTTTAGGTGGAAGAGTTGTAACTATTAAAATTATAATTAAAGGAGGAGTTTATAATGAAAATTGCAATTATAGGTGCTAGTGGTAAAGCAGGAAATTTAATTTTAAAAGAAGCAGTAGAACGGGGACATGAGGTTACAGCAATTGTAAGAGACGCTGCAAAAATACAAAATCAACAGGTAGCTGTCGTTGAGAATAATGTTTTCAACTTGAAAACAGAAGATATTCAAAAATATGATGTGGTAGTAAATGCTTTTAATTCTGCTCCAGGCCAAGAAATCCAGCATATTGAGGCAGGTCAGGTGCTGATAGAAGCATTAAAAGCTTCCCCAAACACTCGACTAGTTGTAGTAGGTGGAGCAGGAAGCTTATTTGTAGATGAAGCGAAAACGATGCGCGTTCTGGAAACACCTGAATTCCCTAAAGCGTATTATCCAACAGCTTTTAATATGGGAGAAAACTTAAAAGAACTGCAAAATACGAATGATATTAACTGGACATATATTAGTCCTGGAGGCTTCTTTAATCCAGAAGGCAAGCGTACAGGATTCTATCAAAAGGGCGGAGATGTTCTTTTTCTGAACTCTAAAGGTGACAGCTATATCAGCTATGCCGACTATGCAATCGCCGTATTAGATGAAATTGAAAATCCACAACATAAAAACCAACGATTCGCTGTTGTTGGGGAAGCTGAATAAATTTAGATTTGGCCAAAAACCGACCTATATATGGTCGGTTTTTCATTTTAATAAATAAGTTGGAGCAGGACTGCCGCATGTAAATGAAAGAGTTATCTTTCATGTATTTAGCTATCAGAAAGTGGCTACACAAAAATTATATATACTGCTGCTAATTAATTAGGATTTTTTATCCTGATTAATTAGAAACTTCAGTAATGGAGGAGCGAACAAGGTTGTTAATATTATCACAACTACCGTTGACGTGAAATATTCAGGCAGTAACAGGGATTCTTGCAAACCAGTGGCCGCGATTATCAAGGCTACTTCTCCACGTGAAACCATTCCGGCCCCGATTATTAGGGCGGAGTGGTTATTAAAGCCTGTCAGCTTTGCTCCTATAGCTCCTCCTACTAGTTTTGTTAGAACGGCAATGACAGATAGTACTGCAATAAACCCAATCTGACTTCCAATTCCGTTAAATGAGACATTTAACCCGATACTGACAAAGAAAACAGGAACAAAGACAGCGTATGCTACAGGTTCCATTTTTCTTTCAACAGTGTGTTTATAATCTGTTTGAGAAATGGCAATACCTGCAGCGAAAGCGCCAATTATTCCTGCCATTCCAAGTAAATCTGCAAAATACACAAAGGCAAAACAAACAACTAATGCCATAGATATCACAGGTTCTGTAACTTTAAGTTTAGAAAGTATTTGGAGGAATTTAGGTACAATAAAAGCCCCTGCAACTAGTACTCCGATAAAGAAGAGAACCTTTTTGCCTATGAGCAGTCCGATTGAAACTTCTTCTCCAGTCCCAAGAAGGCTAGTCATTACTGCTAAAAGTATAACAACGAGCACATCATCAACAACCGCAGCCCCTAGTATAGTGCTCCCTTCAGGCGAATTTAGACTGTTCATATCTTTTAGAACCTGGACAGTAATGCTAACGGATGTTGCACAAAGCAGCACACCGATAAATAGAGAGTATGTTGTATCCAAGTTAAACAGTTCTCCTATCGAGTACCCTCCGATAAAAGGAAATATAATCCCAACTATAGCAACTGCAAAAGCAGCTTTCCAATTTTTTTTGAGTTGATCTAAGTCAGTCTCTAAACCGGCCAAAAACATAAGCAATAAAACACCAATTTCAGAGAAGTAATGAATAAATTCATTGTTGTCAATCCAGCCAAGCACTGCAGGTCCTAAAATAATTCCGATAATCAATTTACCAAGCACTGATGGCTGTCCTAGTCTTACTGAAATATCTCCTGCAACTTTTGTGGCAAATAAAATTAATAGCAAATATAGAATAAATTCCATTCTTGTAAATGACCTCCCTTTTAACACCTGGAATACAGTGTAATGCTCTAAAAACAAGCTGTCAATACGTGGTTTTAAGAGGTTTTCAGGGTGTTTTGTGATGTGTAAAAAACACGAAAATATAGCTACTCTTATTTTTAATAAAGTGGCAAAATAGGCGATTATGTAGTTTTGAGAAGGTGGTGTATTTTAGCTGAAATTTCACTTGAGAGAAAATATTCGAATAAGGAAATCCAGATACATGTTCAGGTATTTGTCGAAAAATTAAGTGTATTTTCAGTTGACACCATTTGTGCTTTTGGTTTAGCATAAAGTTGCATTAAGGCAAAATAATTTAATTTATTTAACTTTTGTGGCACAAGGTAAAATTATTGCGAACAAGCTAAAGAGGAGGTATATTATGGTTAAAAAAATGTGGGGAAGTATGGCTGTCTTATTTGTTGTGGTTCTTTCGTTAGTAGGTTGCTCAAACGCTGAGCAATCAAAAGGTGCAGATGGGAAAATCCACGTCACTGCAACTACTGGAATGATTAATGACATTGTTAAAAATGTTGGCGGGGACAATGTAGAAACGAATGCATTAATGAAGTCTGGAGTTGATCCTCATCTTTATAAAGCATCACAAGGAGATATAAGTAAGCTGGAGGAAGCGGATATGATTTTTTATAATGGCTTGCATCTTGAAGGGAAGATGATTGATATTTTCGAGAAGATGAGCAAAACAAAGCCAACAATAGCTGTCACAGAAAATATCGGAGAGGAGGAGCTGCTGACGCCAGATGACGAATCAGAAGGAAATGACCCTCACGTCTGGTTTGATGTTTCCCTTTGGATTCAAGCTGCAGAAGCAGTTGAGGAGGAACTAATTGCCTTTGATCCTGACAATGAGGAAGCATACAAAAAGAATGCAGAAGCATATATAGGTGAATTAAAGGAATTGGACGATTATGTGAAAGAACAAATTGCATCCATTCCTGAACAATCTCGGGTTTTAGTAACTGCACATGACGCTTTTGGCTATTTTGGAAAAGCGTACAACATGGAGGTAAAGGGTCTGCAAGGAATCAGTACGGCATCTGAATATGGATCAAAGGATGTAAGTGAGCTGAGAGATTATCTTGTTGAAAATAAAATCAAGGCAGTATTTATAGAATCAAGTGTACCGAAAAAAGCGATTGAGGCTGTTATGGAAGGCGCTAAAGAAAAAGGACATGAAATAGAGATAGGTGGAGAACTGTTCTCAGATGCAATGGGGCAGGAAGGTACGGAGGAAGGAACATATATTGGCATGGTCAGGCATAATGTGGACACGATTGTGAAGGCACTGAAATAGATAAGGGAAAGGGAGAATTCAAATGACATCACCACTAACTGTTCATAAATTAGCAGTAGCTTATCAAAAAAAGCCGGTGCTTGAGGATATTTCGTTTACTATCCCAGAAGGAAAGCTGATTGGAATTATTGGACCAAACGGTGCAGGAAAGTCTACCCTAATAAAAGCGATATTAGAATTAATTCCGTCTCTTTCAGGTGAAGTAGAAATATTCGGTGGAACATATAAGCAGAATCGGAAGAAGGTCGGATATGTTCCCCAAAGAGAATCAGTAGACTGGGATTTTCCGACTAACGCCCTTGATGTCGTTACAATGGGCAGATATGGTCATTTAGGCTGGTTTAAGCGCCCTGGTAAAAAGGATAAACAGTTTGCACTAGAGTGCCTTGATAAAGTGGGCATGTTGCAATATGCTGACAGACAGATCAGCCAGCTTTCAGGAGGTCAGCAGCAACGCGTTTTTTTGGCAAGAGCACTCGCACAAGATGCAAATCTATACTTAATGGATGAACCTTTTGTCGGTGTAGATGCGGCGACAGAAAAGGCAATCATTTCATTATTGATGAACTTGAAAAAACAAGGGAAAACAGTGCTGGTTGTCCATCACGATTTAAATACAGTTAAGGAGTATTTTGATTGGATAATGCTTTTAAATGTGAAATTAATTGGAATTGGTCCAACTGAGCAGCTGTTTACAAAGGAATATTTGCAAAATACATATGGAGGGAGCCTTGCCTTGCTTGAAGGGAATGCCGCTCCCTTCATTATCGGTTAAGGAGGTGTGAGCATGGAATGGCTGGAGATTTTTTCAGACCCAAATACGCAATGGATCCTGATGGGGTCTATGCTGCTCGGGCTCAGCAGTGGAGTCATCGGCAGTTTTGCTTATCTTCGCAAGCAGGCATTAATGGGGGATGCCCTGGCACATGCGGCGCTTCCAGGTGTATGCATCGCATTTATGCTGACTGGAACTAAATCAATCTTTTTCTTTTTGATTGGTGCGATTATTGCCGGCATTGCTGCAACTTTGTCTATCGGCTTTATAACGAGAAATTCCAGAATAAAGCAGGATGCGGCACTCGGCATCATTCTCTCTGCCTTCTTTGGAATTGGGATTGTCCTTTTGACCCAAATTCAGCATAGCGACAGTGGCAACCAAAGTGGTTTAGATAAATTTTTATTTGGTCATGCAGCTTCCATGATTAAATCAGATGTATATACGATTGCAGGCATAGCTTTGTTCCTAGTATTGGTTTCTATCGTGTTCTTCAAAGAATTCAAGCTGATCTCCTTTGATCCAGGATTTGCGAAAGGCATTGGTCTGCCGATTGTTGCGCTCGACCAATTTATCATGCTGCTGCTTGTCACGGCTGTTGTAATTGGAATTCAGGCGGTAGGCGTCGTTCTTATGGCTGCCTTGTTAATTACGCCAGCAGTTTCGGCAAGATACTGGACAGAAAAACTGCATGTGATGGTGATTTATTCAGGCGTTTTTGGCGCAGTTAGCGGAATTGCTGGAACAATCATTAGTACGATGGCAAACAATTTACCGACTGGTCCATTAATTGTTTTAGCTGCAACCTTTTTATTTATCATCTCTATCTTGTTTGGACCGCGAAGAGGGACGGTAGCTAAATGGAGAATGCGCAGCCAGGCAAAAAAGGATTACAGATATAAAATAGTTAACCAAGAAGTAAAGGAGAAATCCTTATGAATCATTTTTGGATTATTTTAATTGGGGCACTTGTCGGCGGCTCCTGCAGTATACTAGGCTGCTTTCTTGTGTTGAGAAAGATGTCGATGATTGGGGATGCTATCAGTCATTCTGTGCTGCCGGGTATTGTTATTGCTTTTTTGATAAGCGGCACTAGAGACTCTCTTTTCATGATGCTGGGAGCTGCCGCAGTCGGGCTTATCACAGTATTCCTCATACAAATGTTTCAAAATAACGGAGTACAATCTGATGCCTCCATCGGTGTCGTATTCACAGCTCTATTTGCGATTGGTGTGGTGCTCGTTAGCCTGTTCACAAGACAGGTGGATATAGATTTAGATTGTGTTTTATATGGAGAAATAGCTTATGCTCCTTGGGACACACTGCAGATTGGCGAACATAGCCTTGGTCCGAGAGCCGTCTGGGGGATAGGAGCGAGCTTCCTAATTAATGTGCTGGCAGTCAGTTTGTTTTATAAACAGTTTAAGCTGAGCGCATTTGACCCTGCGATGGCAGCAGCACTCGGAATCCCAGTCATGTTCTTCCACTATTTATTGATGGGACTTGTATCTGTCTCGACAGTCGCTTCTTTTGAAAGTGTCGGCGCAATTTTAGTAGTCGGCATGATTATTATTCCAGCAGCGGCCGCCTATTTACTGACAGATAAACTTAGTGCCATGATTATATGGAGTGTCATGATAAGTATTCTTAGTTCAGTTATAGGATACTATTTTGCTTATCTTACAGATACTTCCATAAGTGGTATGATGGTTTCTGTAGCTGGCGTTATTTTTGCATTAGCTTTACTGTTTTCACCAACACATGGAGTTGTCATGAAGAAGTGGAAAAGAGAGAGAATGATAAGCCGAATATGATGGTATGAACATAGTAAGGGAGTATTTTTATATTCAATAATACTTATAAATCTTGCCTAACAGGGGTAAATTAACCAAGTTCATTCTATACAAAAGGAGAGTTAATATTGACTAACATCTATAATCTATACAGCTCAGACGAAGATCACTTAGGCATTAGCAAATCCTTTCATATTCAATGCGATTTACCTCCGCATAAATTCCGCCAAATTATGATGGAGTATCGCCGCAATAACACAGTAGGAGATGACATTCATTCATTTGTCCATTATTTAAAGGAATCATTTCCTGACTCGTTAACTACCTTTGACTATGATGATGTCATCCAGTTTGATGCAGACCAAGAGAATAGTGCGATTCTTGCTAACTTAACAGATCAGATGAATAACTCAATTTAATTTAAATGAACAGCTCTCCCTTCACTTGAAGGGGAGCTGTTTTCTATTAAAAGAAAGCTGAAAAAATTACTTGTTCATTTTTCGGAAGTATTTCTTCTTGCAGGTCTCTATAATAAATAATATAACGGATCTAAGCTAACAGATTTCCTTTGAACCTAAGTGTATAAAACTTACAGAAGAAAATAAATGAACGCTAAATTGAGGTGACTTAAGCAGTGGTTATTTCTGAAAAAAAGAAAGAAGAATTTTATCGAGCATTAGTGGACAAAAATCCACACTATGATGGTATTTTTTTTGCTGGTATTAAAACAACTGGAATCTTCTGTCATGCAACTTGTACTGCCAGAAAGCCAAAGTATGAAAACTGCGAATTTTTTCTAACAGCAGAAGAGGCGCTGTTAGCCGGGTATCGCCCTTGCAAACGTTGTAACCCTTTGTATTATCCTCATAGCATCCCAGAAGAGGTGGAAATATTAGTTGCTGAAATTGAAAGAAACCCTGAAAAGAGGTGGAAAGAAGCAGACTTTCTAGAGTTAGGCATCCATTCGGCTACTGCCAGAAGAAAGTTCAAAGAAATATATGGAATGACATTTGTCCAATATGCCCGCTCCCGCCGTATGGGAATGGCTTTTAAAAAGATTATCTCAGGCAAAAAGGTAATTGACCAACAAGTTTCCTTAGGCTATGAGTCATCTAGCGGGTTTAATGACGCATTTACAAGGATAATGGGCAACCCTCCGAAGAAAACAGCTATTTCGATTATCAATGCTCACATATTCTCCACACCTCTTGGCAATATGATCAGTTTGACTGACGCAAAATATCTATATTTGTTAGAGTTTTTGGATAGGAGAGGACTAGAAAGAGAAATTGAGAAGCTGCGTATAAAGCATAATGCTAGAATTTTACCTGGAAATACAGACATTAATAAAAGTTTAGTTGAACAGTTAAATTTATATTTCTCAGGGAGGTTAAGTCAATTTACAGTTCCTCTTTATAAAAGCGGAACACCTTTTCAAATGAAAGTATGGGATATCCTTACCACCATCCCGCCAGGTCAAACAATCTCCTATCAAGATATTGCTAGCAGATTAGGAAATATAAATCTGGTGAGAGCTGTTGGTAATGCAAACGGGGCCAATCAGATTTCGATCATCATTCCTTGTCATAGAGTCATAAGCGCAAATGGAGACATAGGAGGCTATGGCGGTGGAATACAGCGGAAAAAATATTTACTTAATATAGAAAATTTATATAGTGAATAAAAAGACGGTTTGCTTATGAAAGCAAACCGTCTTTATTTTAAACTTAATTCCTGCCTAATCGCTGATCAAACATTAATTGGACTTGTATACCATATGGATCTTCAATTATTCCGTATGCTTTACTAAATAAGTTAGCGGACAAGGGGACTATTACTTTTACTCTATCGTCTGAAATGAAGTCAAAGAAAATTATCCTTCTATGACCATTCCTATTAAAAACAAAACCGTTATTAAAGGCTGCTATAACAAAGGTGAAGAGCAATTTATAGCCGATTACTTTATCAGATATGGTTGTGATTTAAAATCGGTTAAGCCTGAATCTTTATAACAAACTATTCAAGATAGATTAAAGCAGCTTCAGAATCACAATGACAATATATGGAATTACTCTTCTCCGAAAGGAAATTAAATAGTATAATTTATTTAGTGAAGCTAATTATTAGTGGATATGAGTGGGAGGTAAATATGGATATTAGAGTGCTTGAAAAAAGGGATGCGAAGGCATATAAAAAGTTGAGATTGGAAGCTTTACAAACAAATCCAGCAGCATTTGCATCTAGTTATGAAGAGGAAAAAGACTTCACACTTGAGAATTTTGAAAACAGGTTAACGAATTCATCTGCCTATACTTTTGGAGCATTTGAAGAAGGAGAACTTAATGGTGTTGTTACACTGCAATTAGAGCAAAAGGTTAAATTAAAACATCGAACAAATTTAGTTGCCATGTATGTCACAACTGAAAAACGGGGCAAAGGAATAGCGAAAAAATTAATACAAGAAGCTATAAAAAGAGCGGAAAAGTTAGAAGACATTGAACAAATTTACTTATCAGTTAGTGCAAATAACACGCCTGCTAAAAGTCTCTATAACTCTTTAGGGTTTACTACCTATGGAATAGACCGAAGAGCGCTAAAAATAGACAATACATATCTTGATGAAGAGCTGATGATTTTATTTTTATAATGTTTGATGCTGGCAACTGAAACCTTTTCTTAGTCTCTCCCGTATTAATGGATAATTACATGAAATAGTTGGAGGGAATAAAGTTGACGGAAAAAGGGTGTCTAAAATGTGGCAGCAAGGATGCAGGGAAAAAAGAAGTGGCGATGACAGGAACAGGTTTATCAAAAATGTTTGATCTTCAACATAACACATTTATTGTCGTGTATTGCAAAAAATGCGGTTATTCAGAGTTTTATAATAAGCAAACTTCTGCAGGATCTAATATTCTTGATTTATTTTTTGGTTAAAAATACTAGGGGCATTACTGAAAAAGTGGTGCTGCCTTTTTTTGTGCGTTGGTTGCATCAGGCTGAAGAAATAATGTAAAGGTTAATGACCGCTTGGCAGAGAATTGGAGCAAGTTACTAATATTTAATCGATAAAGTTTAACAATATCTGAAAAACATGAACCAACCATATTACTGGTCGATTCATGTTTTTCAGGTATTCCTAAAGATCCTGTAAGTCTTCTATCGAATTTATATCCATATAAGCAGGAACTACGAGTCCATTCTTTAAACCCGTGAAGTTTGGACCTAGGTCAACGAAGTCACCTTCAAACTTTTCATAATAAGCAGCATGTGTTGTTGGTAAGGCTGCACCTATCATAGCATCGACACTGCCGTCTGCAACACCTGCCCACATTGCACCAGGCTCCACTTGGATTAAGTTGACGGAATAGTCTAATTTATTTTCTAACACGTATTTAACGACATTATTGCTTGCGATGGCGTCAGCCCAAGCTGCATATGTCATTTTTATTTCTTCCCCATTACCAGGCTCTACACCTTCAATCCAGGTATCAACTAAATCAGCATTATCAGCGACCCATTCTTCAGCTGCTTCCTGTTCGGTTTTTCCACTTTGGATTCTTACCATTACATCCTGCATTTCTTCAGGTCCCCATTCGAATTGATCAAGGAACTTATAGGCTTCAGGCAAATCCTCTTTAAACCCATGCCGTACAAGAGTATGTATGTATTCTTCGTCTCCGTAAAGTCCTTTAGGATCTTCAAGCATTTTCAAATCAAATTCATTAAATATCCAGTGTGGGATCCAACCTGTCACAATAATTGGCTCTTCCTTTTTAATTGCTTTTGTTAATTCCGCTGTCATTGCAGTATCGGAGCCTTCTATAACTTCCCATTTTTCATCAAGACCGTAACCTGGCATTACTTTATTTTGTGTAGCATTCATTAGACCAGATCCTGGATCTATCCCAACAATTGTATAATCCAATTCTTCGGCGATAGACCCATTGCTACCTGTTTCTTCACTTCCACATGCGGTTAAACCGACTGATAGAGCTAATGCTGATGTTACTCCGAGAAGTTTTTTTAGCACTAATAAAATCCCCCTTTAATTTGTTTTTAATGTTTCGTAAAGTGTAACGTTAATCTAAATGGAACTCAAAGCGCAGAATATCTCTTAATCTCCTGTAAGCAATGTAGAGATGTAACTATATAACTAACCTGCACTGTATACTCCCTTTTCCTCTATTTTCCTAGCTTATCCTACATGGTGGGTGTATTTTTTCATCTATAGTGTAATGGGTAGGAGGGGAAGCCAGAAAGTAGAAAGATAGCTTGTAATAAGGCATAAAAAAAACGAATGATGTGCATTTTCATTCGTTTTTCGTCGTATATCTGTACTTTTTTCTGGCTTGGCATGATGGTGATTTCGAGCTTTCCGTCAACCATTTATAGCACAGTTTGATTATCTTTAAGATTATTTGAAACCGATGGCTTTCTTTTTACTTCGGGAAACTTATCTTCTGTCAGTTTTTCCGAAATTGAGATGTTATTTAAAGGTGGTATTCAGTTTAGAATGGTGCTTCATTTAATTTCATTGAAGTTGAGGTTTTCAATTGTCGAAGGGTTAGTTCCTAAATATGGTTATAAATGCGAATATAAACGAGCGGAAAATAAAACTAGTAGATTGAGATACTCTAACTTAAGATTCAAGTAATTTTTGTTTTTATTTGTGATAACGGTACTAACTTTACTTTGAAAAAATTAATTATATCTTTTTTTTCTTTCAGTTCAGCATAACCACTGGAGTATATGTAGAGAACTTCATACTCTTTGAATTGAAATATAACAACATCACCTTTTTTTAACATCAACTTCCTCCCTTGTTTCCCACAATTTATTAAAAAAATAAGCAGCCCACAGTAAAAAATATAAAGTAATAAACTGTCTTTTTTACTGTGTGCTGCTTGGATAAACAAAAGCAATATTAAGAAAGCTCGTGGTTTTTCATTACCTTCTCTTCATAGAACAATTTACTCCAAATCTTCCATTTCATTATTTCTAAAGCAAGGTGTATGACTGCAAGATAGGAGATATATAATAAAATTTGGTGGAATAGTGTCATCTCTTTAAAGAACGAGTTGTATTCTCCCCGATACCAGTTGAGGACTAGTGCAAGCACTATTAGTCTGAATAACAATTTCCATGTTATATATTTAAGTGTTAGTTGTTTCATTCGGATTCCCTCTTCAATTCTGTCATTATTGTTTATTCGTGCTGGTTATTATACAAAAAGCTTGTTATGACCGTTTTTTCCACGGCGAATACACTTGTCTGTGTAATAATCATATTTATGCTTGTTCTGAATGAAACATATTATAGCGTTTAAGAACAAAATAATATACCCCCTATAACAAACTTTTATTTTTGATTTTATCCAAAATAATGAGCCAATCCTTGTTTTATTAACTTGATCCAACCGAAAAAAGATATCCAAAGAATCACGCCTGCTAACAGGACGTAGTTAAAGAAATATTTCTTCATTATAAAACTCCTATATTGAAAGTATTAATTTTGGAGAGAATCCTATTAGTGAGAAAGAAAACTTGCATCATCTAAAACATATAACTGTTATGCTAATCAGATTCCTTATCGAAAACCTGAGAGAGGAGTTCGATAAGGAAGAGGAATCTAACAACATGCTATTTCGGAGATGGTAGAAGAAAGAAGCTTGAAAAATTAATTGATTGGGACAAATTAGCTGCATATATAGCTTTAATCGTTCTGAAAGGTAGCTCTATAATTTTGATATACGATCGAGAATTATATTAATGGCGATAACATCATCCAAATAACCGATTGGCAGTATGTAATCTGGAATAACATCTAATGTGCTGACAAAGTAAAAAAGTCCGCTTGCCATTAACAGAAGTTGAGCTGGGCTTCCCTTTTTATATCTAAATTTATAATATAATTCCTCCAGCTGTTGAATAAACGGCCCTTCACTTCCTAATTTCTTCACTTTTTTCTTGAATTGAGTGATTAAATTCTTCTGTTCTTCTGAGGAATGTACATTGTTTGAATAAACATTTATTTGCTTTTCAACTTCTTCAATTTTAAAGGTGTCACTATACATCCCTGATGAGTTAATCATGTTTTGGATAGCATCTATTTTGGCATGCAGTTCAAAATGATTGTCTGCTTCTGTGGATTTCTCTGTATATCCTGCAGCAGTAAATAACTCATAAACGGGAATGTGAAGAGACTCGGAAATAGCCTGCAGGTGCTTTGGGGTGGCCTTTCTTTTTCCACTGATAATTCTTGAAATAGTCGCTTTATCAATATTTGTTTCTAAACTGAGTTTACTCATAGAGATTTTCTGATTTTCTAGGGTGGTTTTTAACAGATGCCCGAGTTTATTTTCATTGATTTCATTACTCGTCATTACATTCAGCCTCCATACTTATAACAATTGAAATATACTATCTTGTTGACAAAATGTCAACGAATATACTAAGCTGTTACTAAATTTACTAACAGAGACAATAATAAACGTAATAATTTCGCTTTAACTCTATTAAAGTAAGTTAATTAGGAGGTTAAAACATGTTTTTAGTTTATTTTATCATCATTTTGATTATACCAGTTTGGGCACAGCTAAGAGTCAAAGGTGCTTACAAAAAGTATTCAAAAATCGAGTCTTCTTCCTTCCTTTCTGGTAGAGAAGTAGCTAGAAAAATACTTGATTCAAACGGTTTATATGATGTTTCAGTGGAAGAAACAGGAGGGGTGCTTTCTGACCATTATGATCCGCGGTCAAAAGTTGTCCGTCTGTCAACGAATAACTATCACGGTCATTCTTTAGCGGCAGCAGCAATTGCGGCTCACGAGGTTGGTCATGCTATTCAAGATCAGCAGGATTATTCTTTTTTAAGAATTAGGCATGCATTAGTACCTGTAGCTAATATTGGGAGTAATTTTTCATGGATACTCATCTTAATTGGCATGATTGCCGGTTTAAGTAATTTCGTGTTGTTAGGCATCATTGCTATGGCAGCAGCGGTATTGTTTCAATTTGTCACATTGCCAGTTGAGTTTAATGCATCTACACGGGCAATGGATGAAGTAGTGTCTTTAGGAATTATCAGTAATGCAGAAGAAAGAGATACCAAAAAGGTGTTAAATGCAGCAGCGTTAACATATGTGGCAGCTGCAGCGGTTGCGGTGTTAGAACTTATCCGTTTAATCCTAATTTATACAGGTATGCAAAGAAACGAAAACTAAAGTTTACTTACCAGTTGTTCATGAAGAGAACTAAATTTAGAAGGTGAAGATTTTGAGAAGCAGAGGAGAAATAAAAAAGAAACGAAAATGGATAAGGAATATACTGTCCATCGTCATCTTGCTGATAGTTATTTGCACGATGTTTATTATTTATCAGTATAAAAGCGGGGTAATCGAATCTACCAAAGATGTGAATAACAAAGGGAAGGATTATGATTTTCTGCCTGCTGAACCACAGTTAGGAGAAATGAATATCCTATTGCTTGGCAGTGACTCTAGAGGAGAGGAGCATTCCCGTTCGGATACATTAATGATAGCTCACTATAATTCGAATAATAATAGCATAAAACTTGCATCCATCATGAGAGATACATATGTTGATATTCCCGGACATGGTCTCCAGAAAATAAACGCAGCATTTGCATTTGGCGGGCCTGAACTGGTTAGACAAACAATAAAAAACAACTTTGATATAGATGTAAATTACTATGCGATTGCTGATTTTAAAGGGTTTTCTAAATTAGTAGATATCATTGCACCTGACGGGATACAGGTTGATATTCCTTATGAAATGTCTTATGGAATTGGTACGGTTTTAAAACCAGGCAGTCAAATTTTGCACGGGAAAGATTTACTTGGTTATGTTCGTTTTCGTCATGACAGATTAAGTGATTTCGGGCGGGTGGAGCGCCAACAGGAAGTAATGTCTAAGCTGAAAGAGCAGGCAATTAGTGCTCATACTATATATAATCTGCCAAAAATTATTGGCCTTGCAACTCCTTATATTGATACAAATTTAGATACCCAATCCATATTGTCCTTAAGCAAAGGGCTGCTTTTAAACAGCACAGACGGATTGGAAAGCTTAAGAATACCCATTCAAGATTCTTACGAGAATGATGTAGTAAATGTAGGGGCTGTTCTAAAGGCAGATTTAGATACAAACAAGGAAGCGTTGAGCTCCTTTTTCAACTAATTTCAACGACAAGTTTAACACTTCCTAAAAACAGTTGTCGTATGGTAACTGTTTTTTATGTGTTTACTCAAAAGGGTTGAAAATAACTATAATTCTCAAGGAGATTTAACAATGGATATTGTCTTAATTATAAAAATGATTATTATCGGTTTAGTTCAGGGCTTTACTGAGCCGATTCCTGTTTCGTCGAGCGGACATGTTATGATAGCCAGTCAGCTTCTTGGGCTGGGAGATCAAGGCTTTACGTTTGCTATTCTCACCAATACGGCCTCTTTGCTTGCTATTCTATTTATCTATAGAAAGGACATTATTAGAATAGCTGTTCATTCGATTAATTACTTAAGAACGAAAGATAGTAAGTATAAGAGTGATTTTCGTTTTGTATGTTATATCGTTATCGGTACAATTCCTGCCGGTGTACTGGGAGTGTTCTTGAATGAGTATATTGCTGACAATGTCAGCATGACTACAATTGCTGTCATGCTGTTTATAACAGGTCTTGCTTTATGGTTTATTCGAAATTTGAAAGGTAGAAAAGGTGAATCTGATATTACAGTTAAGGACGCACTTATTGTTGGTCTTGGTCAGGCTGTTGCTTTAGCCCCGGGAATTAGTCGAAGTGGTGCTACTATCATTTCTGCAATAGCTGTTGGCATTAAACAGGAAACCGCCCTGCGATTCTCCTTTTTATTGTATATTCCAGTAAGTGTTGGCGGGCTTATTCTCGGATTTTCCGACTTTTTAGGCGAACCAAATAAAGCAGATTTAGCTGTCCCTTATTTATCTGCCTTTATCGCAACCCTTATAATGAGTTATTTGGCGATGAAATGGTTTATGGGCATTATGAAAAAAGGCAAGTTAGTCTATTTTACATATTATTGTTTTATCGTAGGAATATTGCTTTTAATATTTTACTAATTTGCCGTACAGATATAACTAATGGTTAGGAGATTAGGATGGGTAAGACATTTTTAAGGAGATTGGATAAGCCAATATTATGTATCATTATAATATTTAGTATCCTCAGCATCCTATTTATTCACAGCAGCGAAGGGATAGGCCAGTATGGTGTTCAAAATTTTGCGCTTAAGCAGGGAATCAGCTATTTACTAGGGTTTGTATTGTTGCTGGTAGTTGCGTATTTGGATGCAGACCAGTTTGAGAGAATTGCTTGGCCCTTTTATTTACTAGGACTTGCCGCAATTATGTTATTGCCTCTTATGCCGTCAAGTATTGCTCCATCCATCTTAGGAGCAAAACGGTGGTACAGTTTTCCGCTATTAGGGTCAATACAGCCTTCGGAGTTTTTTAAAATCGCTTTGCTGCTAGCTGTGTCCCGGTTAGCTTATAAACATAATCTTGTATACTTGAATCGTACAGTTTGGACAGACTTCCTGCTGATTGGTAAAATCCTGATTGTTACCATAATCCCATCCTTGTTTGTTTACCAGCAGCCTGATACTGGAATGGTTGTGCTGTATTTGGCAGGAAGTGCAACAGTGTTATTTATATCCGGGATAAACAAAAAAATTCTCGTGGCAGCTGTGATTCTCCCTGCTGCGGCTGTTACTTTTTTAATGTATATATATTTCCAACATTCTTCTATTCTCTTCGATCAATTAATACCGATGTTAAAACCTCATCAGCAGGAGCGGATTTTAGGCTGGCTTGCACCAGAAGAATATACAGATAATGCCTATCAGACGAAAAAGGCTATACTAGCCGTTGGAAGCGGAGAGCTTAAGGGGAACGGAATAGGCAATAATAAAGTGTATATTCCAGAGAAGCATACAGATTTCATCTTTGCCACAATTGCGGAAGAAGGAGGCTTTATTGCAGCTTCTGTAATCATTGTATTGTTTTTTCTCTTAATGTCTCAAATGGCTATAATTGGCCACAGAGCAGAGACATCATTTGAACTTTATGTATGCTTTGGTTTAATGGCAATGTATTGCCTGCAAATCTTTCAAAATATCGGAATGACGGTTGGCATGATGCCAGTTAAAGGAATATCTCTCCCATTACTATCATATGGAGGAAGCTCCTTGCTTTCCAATATGATTTTTCTAGGAATCATATTATCCATTCGCAAGCCATACAGAAAGTATATGTTTGAGATAAAATAAGTACTGAAACATTTATTTCTTTAAAACGTATATATTAGTAACAAATAGGATTGGTGATGTTGGTTTTATGCATACGAAGAACGAAGCTGCTAAGTTAATCGGTAAACTAGGTTGTTATCTCATTATTGTAGTTGGCGTTTTATTTAACTTAGACTGAAATCCGTTGTTTAGTCGATTTGCAGTGCTTATTTTCATTTTAAAAGCTGCATTAGAATATAAAGAAGTTCAATCGTGCAAGATTAATAAGGAGTCTTAAATGAGAATCCTTGAAAGCTAGATTAATCAGCTCATCTTAGAAGGATATTGGAGGATTATTCATGGGAAAAGCAAGTTGGGCACCATATGTGAAGAAGCTGCTTTGGGTAATAGGCTTAATTATTTTAGCAAGTATATGCTTCCATTTTGACAATCAAATTCAACAAAAAGCAAATGAGCAATTTAATTTTATCCCTGTGATTTGGACAAAATTATTCATTTCGCTTATTTTTGGACTTTATCTTTCCTTAATTTTGGTGAAAAGATGGTCGATAAGTAGAAATTCATCTTTATTATGGTGTGTTGCGGTCCCATGTCTATTACTTTCCATAAGCTTTCCAGTATTGGTAACACTTGCAGCTGCTGGTCATTTACCTGATGTGATATCTAGCTCTCCAGTTATTATGGAACTGCAAAAAATCTTTTCAACTAATATATTAGGTGTAACAGCAGGCTTGACAATGATTATAAGTTTCTTTGGCAATCAAAAAAATTTGTGATGATAATATATAGTAAGAAGAGATGAGATGTCGACATTTTGTCGGCATTTTTTGATAAAAGATATAATCAATGGGTTAATAGTGACTACAATAAGAAATATTAGTAATATGGTCATTGGCAATAAATAACAGTGTTTATCTGAACTTGTTTTGCAAGAGAGAAGGTCTAAGGTAGATAATTATATTCTTGAGTTGAGCGATAACTAATCTTTTTTGACTTACTTAATAAGAAGTCACTTATTATCAGATAAAATTGCCAAAACAAATGGTCCTCTACTACGAATAGTTGGACGTGTTAAGGCAATTACTAAGAAGTACAAAAGTAAAAATAATATATAGGCCATGGAAAATAAATCGAAACATGGTTCTTTACATACCTCTATAGGGTATGTTAAAATATCCTCAAGTAAGGGGGGAGTGTAATGGATAACTCAGTAAAAGGAGAAGCTTGTCATACAGTTGATGGCACCTCTTCTCGTAAAAGTCATCATCCTGAACGGGTAAAAAAGGATTTAACAACAAGATTAAATCGTATAGAAGGCCAAATACGGGGAATTAAAGGGATGATAGACAAGGATGTATACTGTGATGACGTTATTACCCAGATATCTGCGACACAATCAGCATTAAATAGTGTTGCCAAAATCCTCTTGGAAGGTCATTTAAAAGGGTGTGTTGTAGACCGGCTTTCAGAAGGTGATGAAGAGGTTTTAGACGAGTTAGTCGTAACTATCCAAAAATTAATGAAAAAATAAATTTTTTTCGTTTAAATATACCCTTACGTGGTATGAGTATAAATTATAAATGATAAAAGGAGAGACTTAAAATGCAATCTGTAACTTTAAATGTACAAGGAATGTCATGCGGACACTGTGTAAAGGCTGTAGAAGAGAGTGTTGGGGAATTAGAAGGTATTAACCAAGTAAGTGTAAAATTAGATAAAGCATTGGTTGAAGTATCTTTTAATGAAACTCAAGTATCCCTTGATAAAATTAAAGAAACAATCGAAGACCAAGGATATGACGTAGAATAAGAGTGCTGCAACAGCACTCTCTCATTTTATCGAAAATATACCCCATATAGGTATAAGAGAGGTGAATCTTAACATGAGTACAGCAGCAAAAAGTGCAGCTTCTAAAGAAACGAATATTGGAATAACTGGAATGACTTGTGCAGCGTGCGCAACCCGAATTGAAAAAGGGTTAAACAAATTAGAAGGTGTTGAACAAGCAACAGTCAACCTAGCTCTAGAAAAATCAATAATAAAATATGATGCGTCAAAACTAAGTGAAGCAGATTTTGAAAAGAAGATAGAAGCACTTGGCTACGGTGTTGTTAAGCAAAAGGCAGAATTTAATATTACCGGCATGACTTGTGCAGCATGTGCGACGCGTATCGAAAAAGGAATTAATAAAATCCAAGGGGTTGCAAATGCGAACGTCAATTTAGCACTTGAAAAGGCAATGATTGAATTTAATCCTGCAGAAGTATCAGTTGGAGATATTCTTACGAAAGTAGAAAAGCTAGGTTACGGTGCACACCAACAGCAAGACGAAACAGAACAGGTTGATTACCGTGAAAAGCATATTAAAGATCAACAGCGTAAATTCATTATTTCAGCTTTAATATCGTTGCCATTGTTATGGACAATGGTCGCACATTTTTCGTTTACCTCGTTTCTATATGTACCAGACCTTTTAATGAATCCGTGGATTCAATTGATATTGGCAACGCCGGTTCAATTTATTATTGGCAAGCAGTTCTATGTTGGAGCTTATAAAGCGATTCGTAATGGGAGTGCAAATATGGATGTACTTGTTGTCATGGGTACATCAGCAGCGTATTTTTACAGTTTATATCAAGCAATTGTAACTGCTGGAACACACCACGGACCCCATTTATATTTTGAAACAAGTGCAGTATTAATAACACTTATCCTTTTAGGTAAATTATTTGAAGCAAAAGCAAAGGGCCGTTCATCCGAAGCAATTAAAAAATTAATGGGACTTCAAGCTAAAACAGCAATTGTTATACGAGATGGCTCTGAAAAAGAGATACCCGTAGAAGAAGTAGTGATTGGTGACATTGTCTTAGTGAAACCTGGTGAAAAAATCCCCGTTGATGGAGAGGTATTAGACGGGACAACGGCGGTCGATGAATCTATGTTAACAGGTGAAAGTCTGCCAGTGGATAAAAAAGCTGGGGATATGTTGTACGGTTCGACCATTAACAAAAATGGTTTCATTAAAATGACAGCAACAAAAGTTGGCCGTAACACGGCACTAGCCCAAATCATTAAAGTCGTTGAAAATGCACAAGGTTCAAAAGCGCCGATTCAACGTTTGGCTGATCAAATTTCAGGTATTTTCGTACCAATCGTAGTCGGAATTGCAATCATCACTTTCTTAGTCTGGTTTATTTGGGTACACCCAGGTGAGTTTACACCTGCACTAGAGGTATTAATTGCCGTACTTGTCATAGCTTGTCCATGTGCACTTGGCTTAGCTACACCAACTTCCATTATGGCAGGGTCAGGTCGAGCAGCAGAGCTTGGTATCTTATTCAAGGGTGGCGAGCATTTAGAACAAACACAAGGCATTGACACCGTTGTACTCGATAAAACAGGTACAGTTACTCATGGTAAACCAGTATTAACAGATGTTCTAATAGCAGACGGACAAGATGAAGATGAAATTTTAGGACTGATTGGTGCTGCTGAAAAGCAGTCAGAGCACCCATTAGCAGAAGCTATCGTACAAGGAATCAAGGATAAAGGCATAGCCCTTGGTAAGGTTCAATCATTCGAAGCTATACCAGGTTTTGGGGTTCAAGCAACTGTATCTGGTCAAGGTGTTGTCATAGGCACACGGAAACTCATGCAGCAATATGGGATTGATATACAATCCGTTCTACCAGCAATGGAGAAACTAGAGAAGAACGGTAAAACAGCAATGCTTGTTGGAATTAATGGGCAATATGCAGGCTTAGTTGCTGTGGCCGATACAATTAAAGATACATCCAGAGAGGCTGTTCAACGCTTAAAGCAAATAGGCATTACAGTCATTATGATGACAGGAGACAACGAGCGTACAGCACAAGCAATTGGTAAGGAGGTCGGTGTTGACGCTGTTATTGCCGAAGTACTTCCAGAAGGTAAAGCTGAGGAAGTGAAAAAACTACAAAAACAAGGCAAGAAGGTTGCAATGGTCGGAGACGGAATTAATGACGCGCCAGCATTAGCCACTGCTGATATAGGGATGGCTATTGGTACAGGTACTGATGTTGCCATGGAAGCAGCAGATATTACCCTTATTCGTGGTGACCTCAACAGCATTGCGGATGCAATAGTAATGAGTAAAAAAACGATGCGTAATATTAAACAAAACTTATTCTGGGCTTTTGCGTATAACACTATTGGAATTCCCATTGCTGCTGTTGGATTACTGGCACCTTGGGTTGCAGGTGCTGCGATGGCGTTTAGCTCTGTGAGTGTGGTTTTGAATGCATTGCGGTTACAACGAGTTAAGTTGGATAAATAAAAAAGTTGTGATTCTTCTTTATGATATACAGCAGTTTAGGGGTTACGTTCTTTAGAGCGGAATATCAATATGAATGAAGATATTCCGTTGTCTTTATAAACCTTATAATCATATAATTGTGTAAAAAGGATGCGTACCATGCCTATAAATTCTTTTGAAAACTACCCGATGAGCTGGAAACCATCAATCGATAAGAGAGACAAGCCTATCTACCAAACACTGGCAAGACAATTAGAACAGGACGTATTGGGCGGAGTGTTACTTCCTGGAACGAAACTGCCTCCACAGCGGGAACTGGCCGATTATTTAGATTTAAACTTAAGTACTATTTCCAAAGCTTTTAAAGTATGTGAGCTTAAAGGACTGGTAAGTGCGTCTGTGGGAAGCGGCACATTTGTATCATATGATGCGTTATCCAATGCCTATTTATTAGAAGATACAAAGCCGAAGCATTTAATTGAAATGGGAGCAACCTTGCCAGATGATGCTTCTTACGAGCCGCTGATGCTCCAGCTTAAGACGATGCTGCAAGAATCTGACTATGAAAGATGGTTCGGTTATGGAAGAGCAGGCGAAAGCTTATGGCAGAAGGATGCTGCTGTAAAGCTGATGAGAAGAGGTGGGTTTGAAACAACGGTAGATCATATCTTATTTGCCAATGGCGGTCAAAATGCGATAGCTGCTGCATTGGCAAGTTTGTGCAAGCCTGGTGACCGGATTGGTGTGGATCACCATACATATCCGGGCTTAAAAACAGTTGCAGCAATGCTTAGTGTGCAAATAGTGCCAATTAGATCGGAGTACTATCAACTAAGCCCAGAATCGTTTGAACATGCGTGTAAAAATGAAAATATTAAAGGGATTTATATCATTCCTGATTATCATAATCCGACTGCTTCTTTTATGTCTGTTGAAAACCGGGAAAAGATTGCAGCAATAGCCAAAAAGTACAACCAGTTTGTAATAGAAGATGCATCTTACCATCTGCTCAGCAACAACCCGCTGCCTGCTGTAGCATCTTTTGCTCCAGATCAGGTCATCTACATTTCTAGTCTATCTAAATCATTTGCTCCAGGACTTCGATTGGCTTATGTTGCAGTGCCAAAGCAGTTCAAAGAGCCATTATCTAAGGCGCTTTATAATTTAAATATAACGGTGTCACCGCTGTTAGCAGAATTGACGGCAAGAATGATAGTATCTAATCAATTTGAAACTTTGGTTGAGAGCCACCGCGAGCAAAACATTCGCAGGAACAAACTCGCAGATGAATATTTGTCTGACTATACTTGTGTTGGTGACGAAACAGGCATCTTTCGTTGGCTGCTGTTACCAGGGAAGCTAACTGGAGCTGAATTCGAAGCATTAGCCGCACAGAATGGAGTACAAGTATATGCGGCTGAACGCTTTGTTGTTGGCAATAGTTGCCCTGACAGAGCAGTAAGAATTTCAGTCTGTGCCCCTGAATCAATGGAAGAGCTAAAATTAGGCTTGGTTATTTTGAAGCGGTTGTTAGAAACTCCTATATGAATATTGTTCGCCATACAATTATGTTATTGTATGGCTTTTTTAGGGCGTGTTATGATGACTTAAAATCAAGGTATGAATTCATTTGAAAGGCAGGTTAGTTCATGTGACGGATGTTCAATCAGACAAGCTGCAAAGTTACATAACTTCATCAGAAAACTTAAAGTCATTATACAAACGCACTTTAATTATTGTAAGCATTTCGCAAATTTTTGGCGGTGCAGGACTGGCTGCAGGTGTTACGGTAGGAGCACTTCTTGCTCAGCAAATGCTTGGTACAGACGCCTTTGCTGGATTGCCAACGGCTTTATTTACGTTAGGATCCGCAGGAGCAGCATTATTTGTCGGGAGACTATCTCAACGTTTTGGGCGCCGAACCGGTCTTACAGCGGGCTTTATTATTGGCGGGCTTGGAGCAATCGGGGTTATTATTTCAGCTATATTAAATAGCATTATTTTATTATTCCTCTCTCTGCTTATATATGGTGCAGGAACAGCAACGAATTTGCAAGCCAGATATGCAGGAACCGATTTAGCAAATAGTAAACAGCGCGCAAAAGCGGTTAGTATTACCATGGTATTTACAACATTTGGTGCAGTTGCGGGGCCCAATTTAGTAAACGTGATGGGAGATTTCGCCTTATCTAATGGTATTCCGTCACTTGCTGGTCCTTTCATTTTAGCAGCCGTCGCATATATTTTAGCAGGACTAGTTCTGTTTATAATGCTCCGTCCTGATCCATTGCTAACAGCAAGAACAATAGATGCTACTAACCAAATATCTAAAGATAATGTCCAACTAGCAGCAGAAAATACAGAGAATAAACGAGGAATTATTGTTGGTGTAACAATTATGGTACTTACGCAAATTGTTATGATTGCGATTATGACGATGACACCAGTTCATATGAAGCATAATGGTCATGGGCTTGGTTCTGTAGGTTTAGTTATCGGGTTTCATATTGGGGCCATGTATCTGCCCTCCCTGATTACAGGTGTCCTTGTTGATAAATTAGGCCGACCTGTAATGGCGATGGCTTCTGGTATTACGCTGCTTTTGGCAGGTTTAATTTCAGCATTTGCACCAGGAGATTCTATGATTTTATTAGTTATTGCTCTTTGCTTACTTGGGTTAGGATGGAATTTTGGATTAATAAGCGGGACAGCTTTGATTATTGACTCGACTAAAACTTCCACAAGAGCAAAAACGCAAGGTGCAGTTGATGTTTTGATTGCCTTGTCAGGAGCTGCTGGCGGAGCAATGTCTGGAATGATTGTAGCTGGTTCCAATTATGCAACATTATCATTTGCAGGAGGATTTTTATCCTTAGTTTTAATTCCAGTAGTAATCTGGGCTCTTAAAGAGAAAAAATAAACTGGTTTGAGATAGGTGTATAAGACAATGAATAATCCTCCCTTTATTATCAATAATAAAAAAGGGAGGGAATAGTGTGAAGGAAGAACAAAGACTGTTGTTGGAAGAAATTAGAAAAGCAGAAATTGCCCAAAGTGACCGATGGTTAAGCTATTGGCAACAGTACTCTAATATGGATACATGGCAATTTTGGGTGGTATTAATGATGTTTTTACTGCCACTTCTCGTATTAATTCTTTTTATAGACCGAAAAAAGGTTTTTCAACTTGGCTTTTACGGATACGGTATTCATTTATTTTTTGCAATTATTGATTCTTTTGGAGTGATAAAAGGATTATGGATATATCCTTATAAGTTACTTCCTGGGTTGCCAGCAAGTATTGCCCTTGATTCCTCCTTTGTTCCTGTAACGTATATACTTCTATATCAATATATCCTTAATAATAAGAAGAATTATTATATTTGGATGTTAATGCTGTGCTTAGTTTTTGCCTTTTTTCTAAAACCATTAATGGTGGGGCTAGGTTTGTTCCGCTTCGGTGGCAGAGAGAACTTCTTAATGCTGTTTTGGGGATATGTGGCTGTAGCACTAATACCTAAATGGATTACTGATTTTTTTATGTACTTACTAAACAATAATCGCTTTAGTTTACACAATAAATTGCGGAACTTAAAATAGAGCTGCTTATTTTTTGTTGGATTAAAAGTAGGGCACAGACATCACAGCAAGTTAATTTTGGTCACCTAGGCTGGGACATAGGTATGTAAATCTGTATAAAAACCGAACTATTAATCATCAATTGATTAATAGTTCGGTTTTCGTGCTTTTAGTTTTAATACAATAATTAAAAAACTTAGAGGAATGGAGCGGAGGACACTCGACTCCTGCGGGAAATAGAGGATGCTTTAGACCCCGCAGGCGAAGAGACGAGGAGGCTCAAGCTTTGCCCGCTGGAAAGCGAGTGGACGAGAGCGCAATGAAACGAACTTATTTTAAAGCCATATTCTATTTAGTCACAAACTTCATTTTTCAAATTTAGATGTAATTTTATTAGTCGTGTATAGATAGGTTATCTTTTGTTTTGTCCAACCTCTTTATAGTTGTCTTTAAATGGTCAAATCAGTAAGAGCAGTAACCAGCTCAAGCTTATAATAAATGCTGGAATAAACCGGTCACATAGGATAGCCCTTTTACACTGAAAGATTTAAACCAATTAACTTTACCTGGTTTTAAATCGGGATCTTTTATATAAGATTCGTCCTGCGCAACCTTTAAGCTCTTTTTAACATACTGATTCATTTCCTTCTCCAGATTGCTGGTGAACTCAACGCTATCAATAACTACCATCGATTCAGTATTTAAGAAGGCCGACCTTGAGTCCATATTGAATGCACCAATGGCACTTAATTGATCGTCAAATATAAATGTTTTAGCATGGATAGAGTCAGGCCCCTGATATTCATATATATTTACGCCTCTTTTTACCATTCCGTTAATATGCTTAATATGCCCTGAATAGGCTACTACATTGGCTGTCGAAGCTAATGAATTCGTTAATATGGTAGTCTTTTCTGCGGGAATATCTATCTTCTCCATATAAGGAAGCATAGGCTTTGTCGGAATAACATACGGGCTTTGAATAACTAAGGACTTTTTAGAATTTTTCATGAGATTCGTTAAGTCATACCAAACCCAAGGTTCTTTATTAAATCTTTGGATAGGGTTATGGATAAAAGTTACTTTTTTAGTAGCTACCGACATTTCTAACCAATCATAATAGTTATTGAATAATTTTTTATCTGTATTACGCAAATCGTCTAGTTTTTTCTTTAGCTGCTGATCGGCTTCTTTAGCTTTTTTTTGTTGACGGGAAGAAAGCTTATGATAAGGATATTTTGTGATAGGATGGTCCCAGACCTCATTAAAATATCCTTCCATTGAGTTCAGAACACTGCCCTCTTTTGTCTCCGTATTTGTATTAATAATCAAAACATCGCGGTCATTTGTTGGGGCCTTTTCACCTTCCTGAACGAAATAACGATTGCCTATATTTCTGCCGCCAATAACGGCATATTTATTATCGATAATAAGTAGTTTATCATGTAAGCGATTATTCCATGTCCAAGGGAGAAAAGGCTTGAATGGTTCATAAAATTTAACTTCAATATTAGGGTGATTAACTAAGGCAAATAAATCATCTTTTAGACTGAATCTAAGACCATGGGAAATCCCATCTAAAAGAATCCTTACCTTGACACCCCGATCTGCAGCATCTAAAATCATTCCTAATATTAAATCGGTAATATATCCTTTATGAATCGCATAATAGGCGACATCTATTGTTTCTTTTGCATTTTCCATTAAGTTAACACGAGCGTAGCCTGAAAACGTCTTTTCTTCCAACAAAATCACACGATCCTGTGACGTCTCCGTTCCATAAAATCTTTCCACTTTATTTTGTTCCTTATAGGAGTTATTTACTTGCGGAGTTTTTTCTTTAAAGATGACAATGCCGAATACAATAATATAAAGCAAATAAAAAATAAGAATAATCATTACGCCACTCCTAATCTTTTTTATGGAATTTCTCTCCTTTCAAGGCCGTAACTAATGATTATAGTTTGTGCAACATTTTTTAGAATATGAAATAACAAATAGAAAAACATTGAAGGACATGTGCTTTCTAATGCAAGTGTCAATAAGGGGCTGAAGAATGAACGGTTCGTGTTGGTTGGAATTAAAGCCATAAAAAAAATACCGTCAGCGACGGTATTATTTTATTCGATTAATTATGTCATCGTATTTTGTCAAAATTACAGCTTTCGTTTTTGGATCTTGAATTTCTAACAAACCGTTTTCATAGTCAAAAAAAACAAAATGGATTTTACCCTGATAGATTACTTTTTGACCGAATTCTATATGACATCATCCTCAATATTATTCAAAAAAACAATATTTGATTAATACAGAAAGAGATGCGTAACTGTAAGAAATAATATCATTTTAAAGTAGTTTCAGAATAGCACAGTTCGAATTAGTATGTATATTTAAGTGCTTTAAACAATGCTGGAAAGTTTTGGGTTATTTTTTCAGGGAATAAATAGGTATCTTTGTTTCAATTTGATAAAAGAGGGTAGAAGGTTAAGTAAATCTGTAAAAAAAAGGGGAGTTACTATGAATAAAAGCTATATACTCCTTGATATCGAAAAATTAAATAAAGAGCTATGTAATAATAGGGCAAGATCGTTAAAAATAATAAAAAGACTCCAGAAAGATCCAACTAATTTAATGTTAAAAAGAAGGTTGAAGCGTCTTAAATTAGATAATGAAAATGTATACCAGAAACAGAAGGATTTATGGGCTCTTTATAAGCGGACATAATTCTTCACATATATCCGCAAATAATTTTATTTTTACATAGTAGGAAGTATATCCATAAAAATTTGAAGTTTTCTTGCAGGTAAATAGTATCTAATGAACAAATAATTTGTTTTCTAAGTAAAGGGCGATGAGTCAGTACTGACTTCATCGCCCTTTAAATTTGTCCTTGAAGTAGGTTAAGCTAGGTTCTTATTTTATCCCACTGCAAAAATAAAAGGAGAACAATACATCATTTCACTAAATGGCCAAATCCATTGGAATGATAAGGAGTGGTTGTCTAAAAAAATAGAATAAACAATTTTTAGGAGTTGAAAATAAGAAGACCCTAGAATTGAAGAAAGGACGTTCTCTGTATGGTTTTTAATCCTCCAGATAAAATAAAAAAATTAATTGACGCAAAATATATCGTATTAGAGCATGCCCATGATGATTTAAGAGAAATTTGGATAGATCATATTTTATTTTCCTTCGGTTGGTGGACTTCATTATTGATGACAATCATTCCATGGATAGTATGGTTTGTCTTTAGAAAAAAGGAAAGCAGCACTAGGTTACTGTTAGGAGGACTTTGGGCTATGTTCATTTCTACATGGTTAGACTATGTGGGGGTAACAATGGGTTTGTGGAGATACTATAATAAGTTAGTCCCTTTAATGCCTGATTTTATACCATGGGATTTTGGATTAATGCCGATTACAGTCATGTTTTTTCTCCAAATTAAGCCTAAAGTCCATGCACTCATTAAAGCTTCTATTTTTGCTGGCATGACAGCATTCTTAGCAGAACCTTTATTTATAAAATTAGGTTATACAAAATATCCAGGGTGGAGTCCGGTTCTTTCCTTTCCTATTTTTATCATTATCTATTTAGTAGCTCATTTTTTGGTTCATAGTAAGGCTACTAAACCACTTAGATGAAGTGGAATTATTTTACCTGCTTGAAAGCAGCTGTCTTTACCTTCTTCGCCAAAACTACTTAAAAGAACTTTATTATGTCCGATATAGTTAGTAGTCATTACTAGAAAGGGGCATATAATGCATAACACACTACAATCTTTGGTTTATTTAGGACCAATAATGAAAGAAACAATTGGTCATACTACTGCGATTATGATCACTGATTTACAAAATATCATCTATTTTTCACCTTCAACTAGTCTTCCATTAAATATAAAAGTCGGGGACCCTGCTTTTGTTCCAGGAAATGAGCTTTTAATGCGTGCATTAAAGGAAGGGAAAGTAGAACAATACGTCCCAAAAGAAGCATATGGTATTCCATTTTTCTCCACTGTAACACCAATAAAGGATCCAGAAACAGGGGAAGTTATCGGGTTGTTCTCTATATCTAAGACATTAGAAATTGAGGAAAAGCTGGATCGAGAGTTAAGTGAGTTAAATGCTATCATTAGCAGACTTCATGAAAAAGTCCAAATAGTTGCTGCTCAATCAGAAGAATTATCAGCTACAAGTAATGAAATTACATCACAAGCAGTTAAAGCCAATGATAATACACAGCAAATCGGAAAATTAGTGACTATCATTGAAGGAATTTCTACACAAACAAACCTGTTAGGACTAAACGCGGCAATTGAAGCAGCTAGATCTGGAGAGGCAGGCAAAGGCTTTGGAGTAGTTGCAACAGAAATAAGAAAACTTTCTGAACACACAAAACAAGCAGTTGGAACAATTGGCGGATCTTTATCAGAGATCAAAAGTAGTATAGAGAATTTAAAAGTAAGCATCGAGGAAGTAAGTGCCTCATCTGAAGAGCAGTCCACTGTAATGGTAGATTTCTTAGAGGAAATGCAAAAATTAGATAAACAAAGCAACGATGTGTTTGCATATATGAAAGAATTAGTTAAATAGCCAGTGTACCTTAAAAGCGATACGAAACTAATCAATATCTTTATTTCAAAATATTACAATTTAGTGGATTATCTTTATGTTGGACACTCGTAAAATTTTGCGGTAATTGAAATAAAAAGGACATTTTTCCAAGCAGGATTAATGTCCTTTTTTTATGAGTTATATTTATGGAAAGTCTCTAGGCTAGATTTGGTTAGCAGGTATATAACCTGCTTTACTTAACTGGTTATCCCATGTTATGGTAAAGATAATAAAAATTATATTATTTGGGGTCCTACCAGACTTTTATTAGTCACCTTCCCTTTATAATGGGAAAGGGGGACACTAAATGTCTTTAGACCATACAAAAGAGATGCTGAATACATTAAGGCAGTATCATACATCTGAGATTAACATGATTTTCAATGGCAATGATGGCGCGCCAATACTTGTGATAAGTTATATAGATGGTTGTTATGAACTAAAAAGTTTAAATACCTCCGTTATAGAAATTTGTGACGATATAGAATCGGCAATTCGTTCCATTAATAAATTAGTGAATGTCATATAATAAAACGAAATGATATGCTCCCCTAGCGGTAAAATCTGTTTGCGTTAGGTGGAGTTTTTTTGTGCAATTGTTTTTAAAAAACACCTTATTTAGAAACAAATAGACATTAAAAATGAAGGGTTGCCCATTATGATGTTATTTCAAGTATAATAAAAGGATATGCATGTTTCGCATATACTATCTCTTCGGAGAGAATCCTATACATAAATCAAATAATACAAAAAATGAGGTTATTTTTATGAGTGAAAAAGGTTTTGACCACTTTAATTTAAGTGATGAAATAACGAGAGCATTATCTGTTTTAAAATACGAAACACCCACAGAAGTTCAGACGAAAGTCATCCCGTTAGCGTTGGAGAATCTTGATCTTGTCGTAAAATCGCAAACAGGTAGCGGCAAGACAGCATCCTTTGGTATACCAATTTGTGAAATGGTTAAATGGGAGGAAAAACTGCCTCAGGCGTTAATTCTTACACCGACTCGGGAGCTTGCTGCTCAAGTGCGTGAGGATATCACGAATATAGGCAGATTTAAACGAATTAAAGCAACGGCCGTTTACGGAAAAGAACCTTTTTCTAAGCAAAAAGAGGAACTAAAGCAAAAAACGCATGTAGTGGTTGGGACACCTGGACGTGTCATGGATCATATTGAAAGAGGAACGCTAGTACTGGATCAGGTGAAATATCTGATTATTGATGAAACAGATGAAATGCTAAATATGGGTTTTATTGACGATGTAGAAACGATTATAAACAAGCTACCTTTAGATAGAGTTACAATGGTATTCTCGGCCACATTGCCTAAAGATGTGGAAAGTCTTTGTCATAAATATATGAAAAACCCTGTTAATATTGAGATTGCTTCTCAAGGGGTTACAACAAGTACGATTGAACACCATGTAATGGAAGTCAAGGAAGCTGATAAGCTTTCCATGCTAAAAGCAGTAACCGTTATAGAAAATCCAGATAGCTGTATTATTTTCTGCAATACGAAAGAACATGTAGATACTGTGTTTGCTGAGTTAGAAGAATCCAATTATTCGTGTGAAAAAATCCATGGAGGATTAGAGCAAGAAGATCGTTTTGCTGTGATGGATGGTTTTAAGATGGGGAATTTTCGTTATCTTGTTGCTACTGACGTCGCTGCAAGAGGAATTGATGTGGATAATGTAACACTAGTCATTAATTATGACGTACCAATGGAAAAAGAGAGCTATGTTCACCGAACAGGAAGAACTGGTCGTGCCGGCAATAAAGGTAAAGCAATTACGTTCACAACATCTTACGGGAGCAAATACTTAAAAGCAATTGAAAGATATATTGGCTTTGAGTTGCTTGAAATGAAAGCTCCAACAACACAGGAAGTGGCTAAAGGCCAGGCTGCCTTTGAAGAAAAAATCAGCGGACGCCGTGTCGTTAGAAATAATAAAACAGCCAGAATAAATCAAGGCATCACTAAACTTCATTTCAACGGAGGTAAAAAGAAAAAGATTCGTCCAGTAGATTTTGTTGGTACAATCGCCAAAATTCCAGGTGTAACAGCAGATGATATTGGAATTATCACTATCCATGATAGTATGTCATATGTTGACATTCTTAACGGTAAGGGGGCACTGGTCCTACAAGCAATGGAGAATGCAACTATTAAAGGTAAAAAGCTGAGGGTCAGCAAAGCAATTAAATAACATTCCGTATTAATAAGCATAAGAAATAGACGTTAAATAGAAGTTAGAAAAAAAGCAAGCAACAATAAATGAAGAAGCCTATACTCCTCTGAGTATAGGCTTTTCAACGTTTACGTTAATCTGTTGCTAATCTAGAATACAGATTTTTAATCAATAAATATCTCTTTTGATTTTTCGGATTTTCTTAATGTACCTTCAAATTGAAAATTCAACTTTTCTAAAAGTCTAATTGAATTAGTATTTGCAGGTTCCACTTTTTAAATAAACTAGGTGAGTCTGAGACACTCATTTTTTTAATAGTAATCTGTCTGTTCGTAGCTCTGTAATCAATATTTTTACCGCCATATGTGTGTAATGCAGGGGAAGATATTTATATCTGCGCATAGTTCTTCCTTCAACTAATATCTTAATATACAATTAATGGGATTTTATTATATTAGTTCAATCTAGGCGAGAAACAAGAACCAAATACAGGGATAAATTTACAGAAGACCAAGATTCCTCATTTTGGTATAATAATTCCATTAATTCAAATAATTTTGGATGGTGAACAATGGAAGATCGGTTGGGAAAGAAAGATGACTATGTGACAGACGAAGAAAGATTTCGTGTGTTAGTAGAGCATGTAAGTGATTGAATATGGGAAGTAAATGAAAATGGTATTTATACGTATGCTAGTCCGCAGATTAAGGATATATTAGGATATTCGCCTTCAGAGGTAATCGGCAAAACGCCCTTTGATTTAATGGAGCCAATGGAAGCGAAGCGTATTGCACCAGTTTTTGAATACCATCTAGCCAATACTTTGCCTATTAAAAGCTTAGAAAACATTAATCTTCATCGTGATGGACATGAAGTAATATTAGAAACTAGTGGTTCTCCCATAATAAATTTAGAAGGAAAATGTATCGGTTATAGAGGAATAGACAGAGATATTACGTTAAGAAAACAGGCTGAGCGCAGGCAGCAGCAGCTATTAGATATTATTGAGGCTTCTCCGGACTTTATTGCAACCTTAGACAAGAATGGCAATAGTCTGTATTATAATCCTGCTGCCCGAAGAATGCTTGGAGACAATAGCGGAAGTGGGGAAGCAAATCAAAGCTGGTTGACGGATGTTATTAAGCTAGAGGGGATACCTACTGCGATAGAAAAGGGCCATTGGAAAGGAGAAACAACAATCCTTCAAGAGGATGGAGAAGCAATACCTGTTTCTCAAATAATTGTGGCACATAAATCTGAACACGGTGAGGTTGAGTTCTTATCTACCATTGCCCACGATATTACGGAAAGAAAGGAACTTGAAAAAGTAGTATATCACCAAGCTCATTATGATTCCTTAACTAATTTGCCAAATAGGAGATTACTCCACTATAAATTATCACAATTAATTGAAAACCCAGCAGATCATGAAAGATTTGCGGTGTTGTTTATGGATTTAGATAATTTTAAGGAAATTAATGATAATCTCGGTCATGAAATAGGAGATCAATTACTTATAATGATGGCAGCTCTCCTAAAAAACTGTGTGGAGGAAACGGACTTTGTTTGCCGATATGGCGGAGATGAGTTTATCATCATGCTGGAAAATATCCGCACCGAAGAGGAAGCGAACGTAAAAGCAGGGCGGATCTTAGAAGCATTAACAGAACCTTTTCAACTAGACGGATATTCATTAAATGTGACTGGAAGCATTGGTATTAGTATGTATCCGAATGATGGTTCAGATTTTGCGGCATTGATTAAAAAAGCAGACAATGCGATGTATCGGATAAAACGAACCGGAAAGAACAATTTTTTAAGAGACAATTAAAAAAGCCATTAGCAGTTGAGCAAGCTTTATGTTAATGAAAATATCATAAATTAAACGTCAAAGCCATAGTGCTGCACTCCAAAAGTTAGAGTTAAAATCTAACTTTTGGGGTGTCTTTTTATGGCTAAATATAGTGGGAATTTCATATATATTTACTAGAAAAGAGCACAATTTAACTTCACAAGTCTTTTTTTATGTATGTTTTAGTTATTTCATCGATGCTGGTCTACAAGGATTTGATTTCCGTCTGGATCTTCAATGAAAAAATGTGCTGGTCCATTCGTTGCTTCATCTGCTTCATTCTGAAAGTTTATTCCTTCCGCCTTAAGCTGTTTTTGAATGTCCCGAATATCTGTAAACGCTTCAAGGTTTTCAGCATTTTCATTCCAGCCTGGATTAAAGGTTAGGATGTTTTTATCAAACATCCCTTGAAATAACCCAATAATGCAGTTTCCATTTTTCAAAACCAGCCAATTTTGAGTTATGTCACCACCAAATGATTGAAACCCTAGTTTTTCATAGAAGGACTTAGATACAGCAATGTCTTTTACGTTTAAGCTTACAGAAAATGCACCTAGTTTCATTTGTTCTTCTCCTCTTTTAAAAATTTGGAAAAAACTTTATCTTATTTTACTATAAAACAGTGCTTGAAAACCAGCGACTATCGAAGTTAGCAGATGTAGGAGGAATGATTAATGGAGTCGTCTCAATGGCTGCAAAGGAGGTCCTTTCCTTGAAGTCAGTTTCTTGTTGGAAATTAAAAAAGAAAAGAAGCAAACGATACAAGATATAATAAATGAATTATCTAAGCTGTCAGTTAAGGTGGACATTGTAGATCAAAATATAGATGAAATAATTAATGCTTTTGAAAGTGGTTATGCCTTTAATGAAGAAGACCCACAATTGGTAAAATTACACTCATTAAGATTAAATTTATATGTGTATTTATCAAGGAAACGAAAGTCAACCTTACAAATAGACCAGGTTTCATCAAATGCGCTTTTGGTTAATTTTTGGTTTTATGGAGCTGAATATGATGCACCAGAATGGAATCAAATAGGTATTAAAAAAGAGGAGTGTCCATGCTTTACAGAATTTCTTCAAAGTTTGTATTTACAATATGATTTTAAAATGGGTGGCATTGCATTTGAACAAGATGTACTTGAGTTATTTAGGATTGACGAAGCATACCCTAACGAATGCTATCGTTATGAGAACTTGTCTCCTTATAATTTTCTTAAAGAGCCATCTGGTTTTATCAAGATAATTTGGAATGTTAAATGAGAAAAAAGGCTGATAAGAGATGGAACAGAAGCAGTCAGCCTGGGCCTGAATTGAGCGGCTAACGGACTATCCAGCAACATATTTATCTTGAAAATTAACTTAACAATTATTAGGGAATATCTAGATTATTCTGAAACTAAAACCCTTGTTGAACGTATTTATTAATACCAAAATTGCTTTATAAGGGGGAACCTAATGAATCGGATAATGTCTGCTTTATCGTTAGTTTTTTTACTGATTATATCCGGCTGCAGCAGTAGTTCCGATGCTTTTACTTTCACTGGGGAGTCAGACAATTGGACTGCAGAATTAAAGGTTACGCAAACAACCGATGATAATGAAAAACAGCATATGACCCTCCAGTATAAGGGAGAAAATGCAAAAAATATGGAGGAATTTTCGTATACAGTAGAAACAAACGCAGGTGGATTTAGTGCTGGTGATGTAGTACTGGGGGAAAATGGTGTTTATGAAGATACTGCTGAAGCTAATACGACAAACGCCAAAGTTAATAAAAATTCCGAGGTAAAAGTGATTGTTGAATGGGATAATCACACGGAAAACATGATTTTAAAGAAAGAATAGTCTTATGGATAACATTTTGTTAGGATACAAGCTGAACGACAGCTTGTATCCTTTTGGTGTAATCATTTCTACATTTTGTTATCCTTATATCGCACTAAATCCTTCGCCAAAGACATCTCTGACATCATGAATCGTAATAAAAGCTTCGTTATCTATTTGTTTAATAATCTTCTTTAATTTAATAATCTCTTGATTGCTAATCACTATATACAGAACTTCTTTATTTTCTTTCGTGTAATATCCATGTCCAGAAATGACGGTAATCCCGCGCTCCATTCTAGTGCTAACCTCATAAGCTATAGCATTAGAATGAGCAGAAATGATAGTAACCGCTTTTTGCCGGTTAGCTCCTTCAATAATGAATTCCATCGTTTTCGTTCCCACATAAAGCATGACAACCGTAAGCATAACCCCTTCGATACCAATAATAAAATAGGAGAAGAACACGACTATTAAATCTAAAATTAATAAGCTATAGCTTACACTCCAGCCTAAATATTTGTTGATGATTTTCGCTAGTATAGTAGTACCAGCAGTAGTGCCTCCCACTCTGATGATTAAGCCAAGACCTACACCAGTAAGCACACCACCAAACAGAGCATGGACCATAATTTCCCCAGTTGGAATAGACCATGATTCAGTCATATGTAAAAACAATGAATTAAAACAAACAGCAATAATAGTATAAATAGCAGTCTGTTTACTGAAGAATTTCAGTCCAACTGCGATTATGACAGCATTTAACAAGAAACTTACAATACTGGGTGACCAATTAAATAAATAATAACTAATAATCGTAAGCCCAGTTACCCCACCTTCTCCTAAATCATTTGGGATGACAAATACATTTACTGCGATAGCAAAAAGAAGTGCTCCTAGCGCAAGGAAAAGGATATCTATTAAGTATTTCTTCATGACGTTTCTCCTTATCTATATAGTTAAAATTATATTGTAAGAGTAAATTATACCAGACGAAGAGGAGGAATCTAATCATTATAGGAAAAAATAATCCAGGTATAAAGAGTTTGGTTATAAAATTATTTGACAATGAGGATGAAAAATAAAAACTATGTTATTGATCTAAATGCTGATGAATACTTTATGAGTATAAGAAGTAGCTTCACTGAGTTTTTTTATCTTGCTTGCTTCAGTTTATTGGAATTGGGGGCTAGACTCGTGGGACAAAATGATAAAATCGATGACTAGAAAACTTTTGCTAGGGGGCATTCATCCAAGAAGAACTAATGCCCCTTTTTGGCTTTGAAAATAACTTGCCAGATTAGATTTTATAGTTAAAGCATATTGAGCATAAGCACCACACTCTAATCATTTAGATTGTGGTGAAAATACATTTTTGGTTTTGTTCAGAGCCGAGGCTGCCTTTGGCCAGCCTGTATAAAAGGCAAGATGAGTAATTAACCCGATTATTTCATTTTCAGAGATGTTGTTTTCCTTTGCTAAATTGATATGAAATGGTAGTTGCTCTATATTACCTGCTGTAACTAAAGAAGAAAGTGTAATCAGACCTCTATCTCGCAAAGATAAGTCATTCCTCATCCATAAATCACCGAAAAGCACATTTTCAGTAAAATCTACAAAGGCAGGAGCTAAATCTCCTAACTCACTGCTAATATTTGATTTTATTTGGTTATTATTTAAGTGATTTTCATTTGTTATTGTAGTAGGAGAACACTGATTCATAACCATTTGTGCCTCGCCCATGCCAAAAGACCAATTTTCCAATGGAGTCTCATTAAGAATAATAAAAACATTTCCTTTAGTGACAATATTGTTTTGAAAAAGACTTTCAGTCATTGTATTGTATAAATTCTTTTTTTGTTCAATAGTTCTGCCTATTCCACAAGTGATTTGTATATACAAAAGTTTTTTTGTTCTTTTTTCATTGATTAAATAGTCGGTATTGAAATGAAACTGTTCATTTTTGTGTGAATGAAATACTTGAAAAAAATCATCAGGTGGTACATTAAATTCTTTTATTAGAGAGTTCTGGATTTGTGTACTTATAAATTGTAAATCTGTTTCACTATATTGCTCTTCGTGATAGCTAATATTAATAAATGGCATGTAATTCCCTCCTTCAAGTTTCTACTATCATTGTAATTTATCTTTCTTCATCTATATAATTGAATTAATTGATTAAACTAGTTCAATATTATCGATGAAGGAGAAAAAAATGGATTTAAAAGAACTCATCACCTTTCAAACGATACTAAGAGAAGGGACCTTTTCTAAAGCTGCAGAATCGCTCCACTATGCCCAATCAACCATTACGAATCAAATTAAAAGATTAGAAAAGGAATTAGGAATTGTTCTTTTTCATAGAGGGTGGGAAGCAGAATTAACACCTGCTGGAAAAATATTTGCTGAGGAAGTGGATGATTTAATCAACCATTGGAAATTTGTTGTTGAACAGGCAAAAGCAATACAAAAAGAAGAAGTTGGAACTATTAATATAGGAATAATCGAGTCCATAACAAATATAGTACCCCATATACTAGCACTATTTAGTAAGGAAAAGCCTAATATTGCATGCAATTTTATTGTAGGTAATACCAATTCATTAGCAACTGCTCTGGAAAAAAACGAAGTAGACTTTGCTATATGCGCAGAAATACCTGGACAATTTCCATATATGTTTGAACCTTTATATGAGGAGCAGCTAGCTTTTATCGTTTCAAAGGAACACCTTTTAGCTAAAAACAGTAGAAAACATAGTTTAAAAGAGCTCTGTGATTATCCAATAGTAACTGGAGGAAAGAACTGTATTTATCAATTAAAGTTAGAAAAAGAACTTCTAAGCATTTCTAATAAGCCCTTTTGTTATACAGTAAGTCAGTTATCGGCAATCCCGACGTTTGTTACATTAATAGATAGAGCAATAGGTGTAATTGTCTCCTCCATCCCTATTCCAGACAATTGTATTAAATTAGATGTAGAGATAAGCAATTCAGATATTACCATAGGTATCATGAGAAATATGAGAAATGATACTATTACTTCTGCGAAACAATTGCTTTTAAAATATTTAAGAAATGGTCTAAAAAAATAATACGGCGTATAAGCTTTGAAGTGCATTTTTAGATAACATGAGAAGGTTCGTTTAATCAAACGAGGGCATTGATTAATGCTTCTTTTTCAGTCACTAACTTGGCAGATTAGCTATAAGAAATTTAAAAGGAACTAAACTGTGAGTAATACGTATAAGTAGTAAAAGGAATATTCGTTGTTTCCTTTTTTATCGATTGTTGGGAATTATAGTAAAGGAGTTGAAATTATCTGATGGAGTTTTTAATTAAAGGACTTTATGGTATTGGAGAAGCTATTGCAATTTTTGCTATGTCAGCTTGGAATAAGGTCAACAAAGTAGAAAATAATTAATTATTCATGTGGAAAATAACCGAATAACCAAAAGACTCTCTAATATGGAGAGTCTTTTGATTTTATAGCAATTATGGAAAGAAAGTTCTTTGGTAACAAATTGATGAAGGATAGCTGAATGATAAAAAACAAATCGCAATTAGTAGGAGTTCACCAAATGGAGTAAGCGTTTTTTAATTGTTGACTGAACGTTACAAAATATATATACTGTGTTTAATATTACTTTTTATGTAAGGAGACAACATGAGTAAAAGTGGAAGACCTCGTGAATTTAATAAGCCTGAGGTACTTGATGCAGCAATGAATGTTTTTTGGTTAAAAGGGTATGAAGCATGTTCCACGGAGGATTTATGCAGCAGTACAGGGCTTGGTCGAGGAAGCTTATATAATACGTTTGGAAGTAAGCATGAATTGTATGAGCAAACGCTCCAACGTTATCATGAGCATTGGATTCAGGTGCAGACAGCTATCCTGGAACGTCCTGTCCCTGTAAAAGAAAGATTGCGCGGTTTGTTGGAATGGGCCGTGGAAAAAGACTTTGAGGATTCAAGTAAAGGTTGTTTTTTAATTAATGCCACGATGGAGCGTGGTCGAACAGACTCCATTGTAGAAATTTGGTCAAATCGTCATGTAGAACGTTTGGAAAGTGTTCTACATTCTGTGATTGAGGAAGGAATACAGTCCGAAGAGATTACATCTGGTAGATCAGCATTAGAGTTATCAAGAACATTTATATGCAGTTACTATGGTCTCCGAACTCTCAATGTCACTACACGAAATCGTGATATGGCGGAACAAATCGTTGAGGGTACTATGGCAAGCATCTATTAATTGAGTTTGCCACTTTTTTTGTCATATTTTTGTACTGATTGTTCAAAAATTAAGTGAAACTGCAAAAAATTACATAATTAAAGGAGAACTAAAAAAATGAACCAAACTATTGAAACAATCCTAAACCATGTGTCTGTTCGTTCTTTTACTGAGCAAGCTTTAACGGAGGATCAAATTAGACAATTAGTTACTGCTGCACAAGCAGCATCATCTGCAAGCTTTCAGCAAGCATATTCCATAATTGGTGTAACGGATCCAGAACTTAAACAAAAGATAGCAGAACATGCTGGAAATCAACCTTTTATATCAGAAGGTGGACATTTTTTCGTATTTTGTGCGGATGTAAATCGTCATAAACAAATGGCAGAAGAACTAGATATGGATATTTCAGAGACAATCGAGGGAATAGATGCTGCCTTGGTAGGGGCTATAGATGCTACTTTAGCAGCTCAAAACTTGGTCATTGCTGCAGAATCTATGGGGTTAGGTGTTTGTTATATTGGTGGAGTTAGAGACGGAATCATAAAAATATCGGAGTTACTTGATATTCCTGAGTATGTCTTCCCCGTATTTGGGCTTGTCGTTGGCTACCCAAATGAACGAAATGATACAAAACCGAGGATTCCATTTGAAGGCATTTATCATACAAATCGTTATAACAGCGATACTAAAAAGATATTAAAACAGTATGATGAAACGACTAAATTGTACTATGCAAATCGTTCAGAAAGTAAATCAAATCGTACATGGTCTAAAACAGCAATTGGAAGCTTTGCTCGTCATCCAAGATCTTTTATGAAAGATTTCCTAAATAGGAAAGGATGGGCAAAACGTTAATGCTTTATTTATGGTGATAAATTCCTTTTTAATAGAAGCAGTTGCCTATGGCAGCTGCTTTTTTATGTTATTAAAAGGGCAACATTCCTGTAATAAATGGATAGAACCCTTCTTGTGTCACAAACGTGGCAGATTATCTGAATAAGAACTTAATCTTAATAAGAAGTTCCTTTGTCACGTTTTTGTTTGAAAGTAAGATTCTAAAGGACATTTTATTTATCAGAAGGTTTTTCGTTGTTAGTGATGCTGAAGTACAGAGATTTTTTAAAAAAATCACTGTTGAAAAGTTCGAATATTCCCAAAAAATCATATGATAAGAATAAGGTGTTTTTTTATAAATTTAAAGGCGAAATATAATTATTTGGAGGTATGCAGGTGAGAGCAGCAATTTATAGTAGTTATGGTCCTCCTGAAGTAATGGGTATAAAGGATATCGAGCAACCATCCATTAAGGAACAAGACAGGGTGTTAATTCGTGTACACAGTGCATCTGTCAACACTTTAGACTATTTGTATCGAAAGGGTTATTTACTAACAAGGTTGGATAATGGACTAACAAAACCCAAAAATCCCATACTCGGCATAGATGTTGCGGGGACTATTGAGGCTGTCGGTGAAAATGTTCGCAAATTTAAGGTGGGTGATCATGTTTTTGGAAGTTGCTTCGGGTCTCATTCTGAATATGTCACTCCCCGTGAGAATTTCCTAAGTCATATGCCTAAAAATATAACATTTGAAGAAGCTGCTGCCATTCCCTGTGCTGCTCAAACTGCGTTACAGGCATTGAGAGACGTAGCACAAATAAAGACAGGGCAAAGAATTCTCATTTACGGAGCTTCAGGAGGTGTAGGGCACTTTGCTGTTCAACTCGCAAAATATTATGGAGCTGAAGTTACTGCAGTTTGTAGTACCTCCAATTTAGACTGGGTTAAGCACCTTGGGGCCAATTATGTCCTTGATTATACTAAGGAAGATTTCACTAATCATAGAAATAAATACGATGTTATTCTGGATGCTGTTGGTAAGCGAACATTTTTCAGTTGCTTACGTTCTTTAACAGAGAAAGGTTTATATATTACTGAACATCTATTTTCCCCTAAATCCCAGCCATTTCAAGTGATGATAGGTTCATTTTTAGGTAACAAAAAAGCAAAGACCCATTTTACAAAACCCAATGATGGAGATTTGGATTTTTTAAGCAACATTGTGGAACAAGAAAAATTAAAACCTGTTATTGAAAAATCTTATCCTTTAGAACAGATTGTTGAGGCTCACCGGCACATTGAAAGTGGGCATACAAAGGGAAAGATTGTACTTAGAGTCAGATAGAGTATATATACATATTCGACAGTGAATTTATGTAGTGATCTCCATTTAAACAAACAAGTTTAATTGTTAATTGAAGAATCTACTTAAATTAATTGGTGTGTTGATCCTAGAAGGATTAACCGCCTTTTCTTATTAAATAATTAGTTCTTTATTGAACAAACGGGGAAGCATCCTGTATAAAAATAGATTGTTAAGCGAATAGTTTGTGACGAAATTCACTTAAACAATAGGAGGCATTAATCCAAGAAGGATTAATGCCCCTTTTTGGACTTTGGCACTAACAGGGCAGGATAGCAGAAGAAGTGAAAAACTTAAGAATATAATATGGTAAAATATAGGGAGTCGGTAAAGTAGGGGGGAATGAATATTTTAACTCGAAAAATAATATCAGCATCAATTTCAGGTACTATCTTTGCAATTTTATTAGGATTTATTATTCCCGATCCTTTTGGTGACATCAATATCAATACAATCCAAACATATTTACTTTCAACGATTTCTATTATTCCAGCTTATTTTATGTATAGTTTTCCAGTAATTTTAATTTATGGTGTAGTTACATCAATTATTAGTGATAAGGTTGGAGAATCACTTGCAAACAAAACGAAAGATGATAGGACAGAGTTTATAATTTCAGGAGCTTTACATATTGTTTTTGGATTAATCTTATTTTTAATTAGTCTTGGAGCAGCAGTAATATTTTTTACTACAGATCGAATAATTAGAAAACGTAGGAAGACGTACAACTGGTTGGATGCAATTAAAAGTTTAGCAATTCCTGTTATCGCCTTTCTTTTATTTTTAGGAATGGTATGGATTAATGATATATTCTTAACCTAATGGGTATAAATCGTCATATGATTTCTTTTGTTGCTAAATGTAAAAAAGTATCATTTTACTACTCCTTATGTCTATGAAGTATCAAGTCATTGGGGAATAGAAATTAGTGAATATATGAACCAGAAAACTTGTGCACAATCAAAAAAGAAGCTAATAAGATTATGTGAAATTATGGATAATCATATAAAGAATGGTGATTTTTTTGAATTGTATATTTGTTGGGTAGGAGAAAAAGCTGATAACCGTGAGAGTGAAATAACTCTCCAAATCAATAATTTTGTATTAACCAAATTAATATACCTGAAAAAACGCTAGTTAGATTTGAAAAATAATATTTCTTGTTAAATTAACAGACTTTCCTTAGTTAACTAGGAAAGTCCTTTTCATATGTAACAGTCAGAGCAGGATAGTGAAAGAAGGAATTTGAAACAGTTTAGCGAATAACAAAGGAATCAAAAGCAAAAAGGATGAATCAATTGGTACAGCATATTTCTCTAAATATTGATTTAGATTCATTAGAAATTAATCGAAGTAAAAATATTACTGGAACGATATATTTTAGTATTGATTATCATCGATATTTTCCTGATGAAGGATGGGATGATTTTTTGGTAATCATCTTATCATGGTGGATTAAATCTATTAGAGGTGTAGATATCTCTAAAATAGGAACAACTTATAAATTGGATTTTATGGATGGCCCACCAGAAGTTCTTGTAAAAAAAATAGATGATGAACATGTAGAAATGAATTTTAGATATGAAGATGAGTTTAATGACAGTTTTAAAGGAACATTCTTATTTAAAGAACTCAAAGATTCGTTATTATCCGTTTCAAAGAAAGTAATACGCGAAATGGATAGAAATCAGTGGGCAACAAAAGATATTGATGAATTTAAGAATTTAGTTTTATCTTTAGAACGCTACCCATTTAAAAACCATACATAGTTGTATAAAGGCTATCGCAAAGCTAGCTTTTTTGTTCTGTATAACATTCCTGAACTCATGAAAAACTAGCTTATGGAAGAAACATGGCATTTTAGTGGAAGTGAAATTGTGTACAAGTTTTGATTGTGATGCTACAAAAAGATTTCTAACTTTTGGTTAGGAATCTTTTTGTACTAAATATATTTAGGCGAAAGTATAGATTATCATCATATAGTTATCCTTTTACTATTTTCACCATTTTGAAATTAATTTATATTTAGGTACCTTCCAAAAAAAGTAATAGTCCACTTAATGATTAGTAGAATGAACAACATACTCTATAAGGTTTAAGGGAGGTGGGGGATAAATAATTATTCAGGAATCCGTATTCTTAATTTATCAATTGAATAGCTTAATTCTTCTATTGCATTATTTAATTGGAATATTTCTATACCTATAAAGATTAAGGATATTAAAATTGCTGATAAAAGAATGTATAAAAGGCTTTTATTCATAATTTCTCCTCCGTAATTAATAAATTTTAAACTAACTGTATTTTTTATCATAGATAATTGAGATTTATCTGTGAATAGTTTTCATATCAATATAGCCATTATGGTTACTTATCTGATGGTTTTGCTTGGCTAAAAAATAACCAAATAGGATCCATATCTATCATTAGAATAGAATTATGCCATGGGTTGTTCATCATCATCTTCCAATATCTGATTGAGAAGAACAAACAATGCATCCTGCGCATCCATTTCGGAAATAACTATACTTCTATCAACAAAAACATGTGCAGCTAACTGATCCCATTCTTCTAATGTTTTAATTTGTTCTAAACCTGCTTTTACTACTTCATGTTGTCCTTTTCCTGCAAAAATCCCTACACGATTTTTTCCCATTTATCACCATATATATTTGATAAGTAGCCATAAAGATTCATTATTTACCTCCTTTCTCATTTTGAATTCTTCATAATTTGATTTGCATATTTAAACCTTAACATAGTCATATACATGTTCAATAGTTGTTTCAAATAAAGTGAAGATAACAAATTTCACTAATAAATATACTAGGTAAAAACCAACTTTGTGAAAGATTACACTTAAACAATAGGGGGCGTTTGTCCCATAAGAGAACTTTTTAAGAATGCTGTCCTGTTAAAGAAATAAGATAGATTACTAAATTAGGAGTAATAAATGATACTAAGGGAATAGTAAACTTATAAAATATTCTACGAGGTGATTATATTGGGAGAAAGAATTAATCTAACAGCAGAACAAGAAGGACTTAAACAGCGTTTGCAAGAAAGCTTTAACATAGTTAAAAAGGGTAACAGTGCTGGAGGTTATGGAGAAGCTTATAATGAATCGTTTAACGAAATGAGCGAACTTGCTTTTCAATTAGCTACATCGTTAAATTCACCACCAGTATTTACACAGGAGGTACTAAATGGAGCAAATGATTTAACACCAGCAGACAGAGCATTTTATAACCACCAGCATGTTGTTGAAGATTTACTAAATTATTTAGAGGATGATGAAGCAAACAATCCAGGTTTTGATGTCACTCTAAATGAAAACTTTTGAGTTTAGAGTTCACACGAATAGATAGGGGCATGGTGTGATCCGTCTTACTCGTAATAAAGAAGCAAACCGTATACACCTTAAATTATTAAGCCAAGAATGATTCTTGGCTTTTAATTATTCTACTAGTTAATATGCAAATAGGGAGTGTTTACTTTGACTACTATTATATAAATGAAGAATACCACCTTTCAAACATGGTGGGTATTATTCAATATTTGTTCTCGTTATTTTCTGCTGCTTTATATTTAATTGAAGTTTTTCATAAATTGCATCATTTTTTAATTCGAACAAATGAATTTCTCCACCTTTGCGAACACATCGCTCCGCTTGCTGGGATATTACAAAAGTTCTGCTAATGATTGTACGGTGCATTTTACATAATTCAGCTGAGTTTAGCTCTACGATTGAGCTGAATAACATGATCACTGCTGTATTGAACACAACATCAATGCCACCAAATTTTTCTTCAACTACAGCGAACGCTTCTTGCATAACCTTCTCATCTGCAACATATCCACCTATGCTAATTGCTTTACCGTTTGCTTTATAACCTCTTCTACAATAGTGTCTGCTTTCCCCTTTTTGCCAGAGTAATGTGCAGCAACAGTAAATCCAATAGCAGTTAACTTTTTAACGATGGCATGTCCAATACCGCCAGATCCTTCCGTAACAAGTGCTACTCGCAAATTATGTGTTTTAACACCAAGCATTAATGATACACAGGTATCATCAAGGACCTTATGATGAAATCATACAGACAAATCATACGCTACTCACTTATTTAGAACAGGAGCAGTTGGTGTTAGATGGTGATATTTATGAGGAATATTTACTGCACTCGATTTCAGCAAAAGAGGAAAAAGCTTATATTACAAAAATTAGTGTGAAAGTAAAATCACGTAAGGCGAGTTACCAGCCTCTTTAAAGCTTAGCATGTGTTACGTCTATCTTGCTAGATAGGCTTTTTTATTTTTTAAAATCTCTCTCAACAACAAGCTTGATAATTAGGTACATAATTAAAATGATAGCATTAGGGGGCAATTCAACAGGTCTATAATATTCAACAATCGGGCGCGTTTGTTAAAGGGATCAAACATATTATATCTGTCTAATATGTTTGACTCCTTATTTTATCTATAATATTTTAAATTTAGTCTTGATAAGTTAATATCAGGAAACGTCTTATATCAATTGTACTCTGGTGGTTTTATTTGTTATTATTTTTTATCTTTGGAAATATATTATATATTTATTTAAGGAGGTGTTAGAATGCAGCTAAAATTAGTCGATATTTACTTTGATAAAGCTTGTTCACAAGTTAAAGGGTTTATTTTTAAAACCCCAAACAAAAGAAATCTGGGCTTTAACAAGGTGTATTTGTCTCAACACAGACTATATAGCCATATTATTCATAAGCATCCTGAGATTACCGAAGAAAAAATAATAAAATTAGTTGAAGATCCAGACTATGTTCTATCTATTAAAGAGAAAGATAGGAGTAAAAAATACTATCATTTCAGAAGAAAATTCAATGATATAGAATATACTGCCGTTGTTCTAAAAGGCTATTTAGGGCAAATGTCTCAAACAAAAGCTTATTTACTCTCAGCATACATACTTAAAGAAGAAAAGAAGGTCGCTTTGTTAAATAATGATTTCAAAGTTGCCTATGAAAAAGGCAAACAAAATAATTATGAATTCCATGAAGATAGACATTTTGATGATCCAAGTATGTTTGACTTTGACTTCGTAGAAGAGTGATGTCATTCTTCTATTTTTTTGGTTCCTGTAAAAAAACTTGCTTATAAAAGTAACGAGGGAGGTTTGTTTAACAAAGATTTTAAAAATGATTAAAAATAATACTACCTACAAACAGGCAAGTACGTAGAGTTTAATTGTGAAAAACCCTGTAATAAAAACTGTATACATCACTTTGTTGTATCCGACTGAAAGAGTTTCAGGGGAAAGATAATATCATCACAGCAATTCACTTTATATAAATATGATGAGATGAAAAAACAGCCGGTGACTAGTCGGCTGTTTTAACGGAATAGAACTTTTTTCACAAAAGAGTTTGTGCTTACTAGTAACTGATATTTGCAAAGAAAGATGAAAGCATATATTCATAACCTGTTTCTTCTGTTTAACCAAGAATGCTTTCGAAGTAAGCAATTTGCAAAATAGTTAAGGAACTTACTCCATATCAATCTTCCCGTTTAGATACCCTCTCGATGCCAATTTCGTTAGTAATCGGGCATTTCCAGTTGAACCGATTTCTCCTAATTTAGTATCAAAAATCTGATTAATGAACTCCTCAGTTTCGTCTAAATATTCTTTTCTTTTTTCATCTGTAGTAGAAGGAACTTGAGTAAAATACTTCAAGGCAACATCTACAAAGCCTACCATTCCGAAAATGTTATCCCAAAGCATTTCAAGTACCTTGTACTGATTAGTTAAGCCAAGATATGGGTCAAGTGCACCAAAGGTAAATAGAGAGAAAACACGTTTATCTCTCAGAAGCCCTTCCCCATCTTTGTATGCAAATCCTGAGATAAAGACTTTATCGAAATAGCCTTTTAAGAAACCAGGAGCTGACCCGAACCAAACTGGAGCGATTGTAACAAGTGTATCTGCCCAAAGAATGTCGTCTTGTTCTCTTTTGACTTCTTCAGTGTACTCTTTTGTGACTGCTGCTTTTAAATCTTCGGGTTGCATGGTAGCATTAAATTTCATTTTTACTAAATCCTTAACTTTTACATTTGCGCCCCTTTTCTCTAATGTCTTAACAACTCTATCTAATATTCCTTTATTAAAGCTTCCATCATAAGGATGGGCATATAAAACAACTACATTGTGCATTATTTCTCCCTCTTTTCTTGAAGTATACTCTTATGTTGAAACATTTTATCAAAAAACAAAAGTACTGTTTTTTTTAATATATACTCCACTTTTTGATAGTAAGGGGATAAAAAATTACTATAAAGTTGTTCTATACATACTTTAACTCAAATTAAATTTGTTGAGGTCCATCCCATACATACGGCCAATACTTAATACGTCAAAGCGCTTATTAAATGGCGAACAACGTTAACCTTTTCAATATCGATCTACTTACTTTAAGCTATTCTTTTAAATGGCTCTCTCCCCAATCGTACATATATTGAAGGATCGGTACAAACTGTTGCCCCAGATCCGTTAAAGAATACTCTACACGAGGTGGAACCTCTTTATAAATTTCACGATGTAATAGTCCATCATTTTCTAACTCTCTGAGTTGCTTTGTTAACATGGATTGTGTCATATTTGGGAAACTCCGATGCATCTCTCCAAACCTTCTTGGTTGTTCGGAAATATACCATAAGAGAATTAATTTCCACTTTCCCCCAATTAATTTCTGTACTTTAGATAGTGCGCAATCAGACGAATACTTCATTGTTTTCTTCATATTTCTCCCTCCAAATGTATGTAGTATGATCTGTAAATCTTACAAACACACAATACTATGATTTTTAGTAGTATATACGAAAAAACACAGTACTTGTTAAAATTATAGTTATTGATTACGCTAATAATAACATAATTAGCTGGAATAATCATTTCAAAAAAAATGGATTTATTATTTAAATGACAATGGAGGAATAAAGAATGAAATCATCTAAAAAGATGTTACTAGCTTCACAAAATATGAATTATGGTGCTTCTAGGAGCGCATGGAGATCAAATCCATACCATTATATGGATTCGGACTCCCTTGTAAACGCAGCAAAGTGGTCAGAAAAAGGTAAATTTCAATTTGTCTTTATAGCTGATCACCCTGCAGTAAGAGAAGACTTAACTTTTCATGCTCCTTCTGCAACGATTGATCCTATTGTTATTACTAGCCAAATTATTCGAGAAACTGAAAAAATTGGTGTAGTACTTACTCAATCGACAACATTTAATCATCCCTATAATGTAGCACGTCAATTAAAGGCTCTTGATGTATTAAGTAAAGGTCGTATTGGCTGGAATGCTGTTACAACAAATGATCCACGTATTGCAGCTAACTATGGAGAAGAAATTGCTGATCGAAAAAACAGATATGAACAAGCAAATGAATTTATACAAATTGTGCAGGCTTTATGGGGAAGTTGGGGTGAATCTGCCTTAAAACTTGATACGGAAAAAGGAATATTTGCTGATGGTTCCCAAGTAAAACCTATCAATTTACAAGGTAAATACGTTTCTTCCCGGGGACCATTACCAATTCCACCGTCTCCACAGGGACAACCTATTATCTTTCAGGCTGGAGGGGGACAGGAAGGTTTAGAGCTAGCTGGTATGTATGCTTCTGGGGTTTATTCAGTGGCGTCAGATATAGAAACAGGGAGAGAACATCGAACAAATCTTGATCGAATTACTCAAGCAGTCGGAAGAAAAGCCGATGAAGTGAAAATGTTTATGGGGTTGTTCGTGACTGTGGGAAACTCGTATGAAGATGCACTGAATCGTAGAAAAGAAATACTTTCTTTAATGGCAGATGAACTACCAGCTAAAGTGTATCATTTATCGTCAATAGTTGGTGTACCAATTACATTTAGTAATCTTCATCAACCATTACCTGAAGAAATACAAAGTCGTTTAGTTCCCAATCCTTATCAGCTACATTCGAAGCGAGCTGTAGAACTATTAAAAAAAGGATTAACTGTTTATGACGTGCTAGCACACGGTGTAACTGACTTTTACCATACTGTTCTTGGCAGTCCAGAACAGATTGCGGATGAAATGCAAGAAATTTTTGAAGCAGGTGCTTGCGATGGATTTGGGATTGTAGTAGATAGAACTCATGATGGATTGCCAGCCTTTGTAGAAAAGGTTATTCCCATTTTGCAAAAGCGTGGATTGTTTCATGAAGATTACGATGGATCAACCTTACGTGATCATTTAGGAGTGCCTTATCAATACGGGCGTATAAACTTATAAAAACAATATAAAGGAGGAGTGAAAAATATGATTCAACGTTTATCCATTTTAGATATGGCTCCAATTGATTATGGTACTACGGGGAAAGAGGCATTATTAAATACACTGGAATTAGCTAGGACAGCCGATAAAATTGGTTACGAGCGATTCTGGGTTACTGAACATCATAACTTACCTGTTGTTGCAGGTGCTTCTCCTGAAATGCTAATGGGTCAAATATCAGCTGTTACAAATCGCATACGTGTAGGTTCAGGAGGGGTGATGCTTCCTAACCATTCACCACTAAAGGTGGCTGAAAATTTCAAGTTACTAGAAGCATTTTATCCAGGACGAATTGATTTAGGTATAGGACGTGCTTCTGGATCGGATGGGTTAACATCTCTCGCTCTCCGTCGTTCCCAACAACCTTATAGTGCTGATGATTTACAAGCATTACTCCATGAGTTAATAGGATATGATGCGAACCAACAAGCAAGAGGGGAGAATCCATTTAGCCATATAATTGCCATGCCAGAAGAAGTATCACTGCCACCAATTTCGCTTTTAGGATCCAGTCAATATAGTGCTAAATTAGCAGCTACAGAAGCATTGAATTATTCTTTTGCATACCACTATAATCCGACAGGAGCAAAAGAGGCAATTACACTATATCGCAATCTATATCGGAAGTACCATGGGAAGGAAGCTCCTCCAGTTATTTTAGGTTTATCTCTCATTGGTGGCGAAACAGATGAAGAAGTAGCCGTTCAAAAGAAAATAATGTCGGTAAAATATTTACAAAGCATAGGTGCTTTAAAAAACGTGGATTTATCAAACATTGAAAATATAACAATTCCATCACAGCTTCAATCAACGGCCACGTCTTATCTTTCCACCTTAATTATTGGCACATGGAGTGAGTTAAAAAAACAGTTAGATACACTATCAAATGAATTAAATGTACAGGAATTAATCATTTCAACCACTCAAAGAGGATTTGAAACTCGATTAAAATTATACAAGAAGTTAGCTGAATTTTATAAGTTAAATAAATCATAAAAATTAATAGGTTCAAACCAAAGTAGTATTAAATAACTTGTAATGATCGATGGACATTCAAGATAATTCTTCATCAAGGGGTACTGATCCAATAAGGATTAGTGTCCCTTTGTTTTTTCTTCTAGCATAAACAGGGCAATATCCCTGTAATAAATAAACTATATAAAATGAAAGCTTTGTGAATAAATGTACTTAAACTAACGGGAGCGATAGTGCAATATGGAGGTATTAAAAGTAATCTAATCTTACTACGCGTAATAGGGGGAAGTAGGTGTTGAATCGACTCAGTCTTTAATTGGCACGTTATCAAAAAAAAACTCAATACCTCTCTATTGGAGACACTTAAAAGTTCACTGAACTCATTAAGTGTCTCTTTTTTACTTTTGCTACATCGAGATATACATTCATAGGGAATACTTCTTAATAGGACTTAATTTAAGCAATAGAAAATCCATTAAATTTAAGCTGCTAGAGCAATAAAATACAATACCATTGACGCACTAAAGATAAACCCTATAAAATGTATGGAAAAAAGTGACCGTTGCAACGGTCATTTTCCAGCGAATTGTTTTTTAAATTGTGTGTTAATATCAAATCAAGGAGGCAAGGAGATGAGTTCTAAAAGCAACTATGAACAAGAACTGTTACTGTTTCTTTCCAAAAATCAAGGATATGTTACATCGAAGGAACTCCTTGAAGTACTAAATGTATCTCAAAAAACGGTATATCGTTTAATAAATAAAATTAATAATGAGTACGAGGATGGCCCTTTAATCATATCTGAAAGAGGGAGAGGATATAAACTAGATTACGAAAAATTTATTAGTTCTCAAAAAAGTAATGATAAAGATAAAGAAAAGCAATTTACGCCTAGTGAGAGACGTAAACGAATTATGGAAGAACTATTGTTGTCTTCGCCCAAACCTATAAATGTTTATCATTTATTTAGTCACTATTATGTAGGAGATTCTGTGACTTTTAATGACGAGCAAATAATGAGTGAAGAGCTTAAAAAATATAATTTGGTTCTAGAGAGAAAAAATCGAACATTAGCCATACTTGGGGAAGAAGTTAATATTCGAAAAGCGATTAAAGATATTATTGAAATCTTTAATATTATCGATATTGATGATTTAAAGAGGAATCCAAAACTTAACTTCAATCAGTATGATGTGTTATTTATATTAGATCAATTAAGAAAAATTGAAGAAGATTTAAATATAACCATTCCTTACCCGTATAATGTAAACATTTTCTCACATTTATATATACTACTTAGCCGAACAAGAATAGTTCCGACTAGAATGTTCGCGGATGAGATTTCTAAAGAAGAAATGGAAAACATGGAGCGGGATATTTTGTATCCGGTTGCTAAAGTGATTGTCCATAATATCGAGAAATATTTGAACAGTCCTTTGCCTGATATTGAGGTCTATTTTCTTTATCAGTATTTAGTGTCATCGAGAATGCAGGGATCTCATGCTATTACTTCCACTTTTTCATCAGAAGTGATTCAAGTAACGAAAGAGTATATGGAAGGAATGAGTATTAACTTAGGAATGGATATAGACAGTCAATCTATATTTATCGATTTAGCCAACCATATTAAACCGATGCTTAACCGGTTAGAGCATAAGATTCGGGTTAAGAACAGTTTGTTAAGTCAGATTAAGGTAACGTATGAAGAAGTATTTATGGGTGTAAAGAAGGTTTCGGAATTACTGAGTGAGAAATTCAACCTACCAGCCATAAACGAAGATGAGATTGGGTTTATCACCCTTTATTTTGCAAAGGCAATTGAAACGGGTCAACATCAACGTCCGATAAAAACACTCATTATGTGTACAACAGGAATAGGAACTTCCGAGCTTTTAAAAGCAAAGGTTTCTAAGAAATTTCCAGAGATAGAAATTGTTGATGTGGTAGCATCACGAAATACTCAAATGCTAAAAGAGAAATATGCTGATGCTGAGTTGATACTGAGTACAGTTCATATTAAGGAAGATGTACCAATTCCTTATCTCTTAGTGAGTGCGATGTTTACAATTGATGATCAGAAGAGACTTCAGGGAAAGATAGAGGAAGTTTATCATGGAAATTAATTCACTCTATCAAATTCATTTTAATTGTGAGTTACAAACAAAAGAAGAAGTACACGCTTTTATTGCTGAAATAGTAGGTCAAGATAATCCTATGTCAAAGGATGAAGTCATCCATCATTTAAATGAAAGAGAAAAAGTGGGCAGTACATTAATTGCTGAGCATATTATGTTGCCCCATATCGAAAGCGACCAATTAGAGAAAAGTCAAATTTTATTTATCCGTTTAGCAAATCCAATTGAAGCTTGGGATTGCCAAACAAAAAATATTTGTCTAGTGATTGTAATTTTACTAAAGAAAAATGAAAGCGTTAATATGAAGAAGAGAATAGCCTTATTTACTAGATCTCTTGCAGATGAGGAGTATCTAGACCGATTATTAAACAGTCATGAAAAAGAAGAATTTATAAATAAAATTATAAAATATTAGGAGGAATTATCATGAAAATAGTAGGAGTTGCAGCTTGCACAGTAGGAATTGCACACACATATATCGCACAGGAGAAATTAGAGAATGCTGGTAAGAAGGCAGGCCATGAAATCCATATTGAAACACAAGGAACGATCGGGACAGAGAATGAATTGAGCCAACAACAAATTGCGGAAGCAGACATCGTTATTTTAGCAACAGATGTTAAGATTGCGGGAAGAGAACGATTCGACGGGAAAAGAATTATCCAAGTTACAACAGAAATAGCGGTTAAATCACCAAATAAATTAATTGAAAAAGCAGCAGAGGTTGTCAACCAACAGAAATAATGAAAAAAGGAGAGATAATCATGGAAGTGAAAAATATTGTAGATTTAAATACAATCAAAACGAACATGAGTGTTAAGAGTAAGGAAGAAGCTATTCAGGAATTAGCTCAGGTCTTGCTTGAAAACGGATACATCAAAGATATTGAAGAGTTTACAAAGGATATCTATGCTAGGGAAGCGATAGGACAAACTGGAATCGGAAATTATATTGCTATTCCTCATGGAAAAAGTGATTCTGTAGAAAAAATAGGAGTAGCGATTGGGATTACTCAAGAAGAAATTGCTTGGGAAACTCTCGATGGTAAGGGCGTAAAGGGAATAATTCTGTTTGCGGTTGGAAATGATGATGGAGCACAAAATCATCTGAAATTACTATCATTATTTGCTAGAAAGCTAGGAAATGACGAAGTAATCGAGAAGATGCTACAGTCTAAAAACGCTGAAGATGTAAAAGAAGCTTTATGTAGCTAAGTAATCTTATAGAAACAGATTTATTGAAGAGGTCTTTAGTTGAAAGGAGAGTTAGTAATGAGTGGATTAAAAAAATTAAATCTTAAAGGCCATTTATTGACAGCAATCTCATACTTGATTCCAATTGTTTGTGGAGCAGGCTTCTTAATCGCAATTGGTATGGCTTTTGGAGGAACAAGTCAAGGTTCTTTAGTACAAGGAGAGTTTTCCTTATGGGATGCTTTAGCAACAATGGGTGGAGCAGGCTTAGGTTTATTACCTGTCGTTATCTCAACTGGAATTTCTTATTCTATTGCTGGTAAACCAGGAATTGCGCCAGGTTTCATTATTGGATTAAGTGCTAATGCAATTGGTGCTGGCTTTATTGGTGGTATCTTAGGAGGATTTTTATCTGGTTATCTTGCAGTAGCTATTATTAAGCATTTTAAAGTTCCTAGTTGGGCTAAAGGATTAATGCCGACGTTAATTGTTCCATTTTTCACCTCTATTATTGGTGGACTAATCATGGTTTACATTATTGGAATTCCAGTTGCTGCTCTTACATCATTATTAACAGATGGATTAAACAGCTTAGGAACTTCATCCCTACTAGTATTTGGTGGAATTGTTGGTCTATTGAGTGGAGTTGACTTTGGAGGACCAATTAACAAAACAGTATTTGCCTTCGTTCTGACTATGCAAGCAGAAGGCATTAATGGACCTATCACAGCTTTACAATTAGTAAATACAGCAACGCCAATCGGATTTGGATTAGCTTACTTTATTGCAAAAATCTTCAAGAAAAACATTTATACACGATCAGAAGTGGAAACATTGAAATCAGCAGTGCCAATGGGTGTTGTTAACATTGTGGAAGGTGTAATTCCAATTGTTATGAATGATATTGTTCGTACTGTAACCGCTGTAGCCATAGGTGGAGCAGCTGGTGGAGCAGTAACGATGGTGTTAGGAGCTGATGCAACGGTACCATTCGGTGGCGTATTTATGCTACCAACGATGTCCAATCCATGGGCTGGTGTTGCAGCTATCTTAGTAAACGTTGTTGTAACAGGAGTTGCGTTGGCTTTAATTAAGAAAAAGGTTAACGAAGATGAGGAAATAGAAGTAGAGGAAGAAGATATCGATTTAAATGATATTCAAATTCTATAAAAAAATGTAAGCGTGTTAAATAAAGGCTAATACAAAAATTTAGGAATAATAATTTGGTCCATTCAAACTCAATTATTATTCCTAAAGAAACTAGAGATCTACGGAGGATTAATAGAGTATGAAAAAAGTAGAATTTTCACCATCACTAATGACTATGGATTTAGATAAGTTTAAAGAGCAGATCACGTTTTTAAACGATCATGTAGATTCTTATCATATTGATATTATGGATGGGCATTATGTTCCTAATATTACATTATCTCCATGGTTTGTCCAAGAAGTGCGAAAAATAAGTGATTTACCGATGTCTGCCCATCTAATGGTAACGAATCCAAGCTTCTGGGTTCAACAATTAGTGGATCTAAAGTGTGAATGGATTTGTATGCATGCAGAAGTACTAGATGGTCTTGCTTTCCGATTGATTGATCAAATACATGATGCTGGACTAAAAGCAGGGGTAGTATTAAATCCAGAAACTCCTATTGAAACAATTTTCCCTTATATTGATTTAGTAGATAAAATTACTATTATGACAGTAGACCCAGGTTTTGCTGGACAACGCTTTATTGAAAGCACTCTAGATAAAATTGTAGCATTAAGAGAGTTACGTGATGAAAAAGGCTATCAATATGTTATTGAAATGGATGGATCATCTAGTCGAAAAACATTTAAAAGAATTGATGCAGCAGATCCTGATATTTATATCATAGGTCGTAGCGGTCTATTTGGATTAGATGAAGATATTAAAAAGTCATGGGAAATAATGTGTAAAGATTATGAGGATATGACTGGCAAAGTAGTAGAATAAAAGTTTACAGAGGCTGGGAGAGAATCCCCGCCTCTTTCTTTATTCCCATTTATTAACCCCCTTTATGAAATACTTAATAGTCTAAAGTGTCTCATATAATTATGTTGACTCTCGAATGATAAGATTAGTAGGTAGTCTAATAACTTCCCTCTCTAAATTAACATTTCCTAATAAGCAATCGAGCAATTTTAACAATGCTTTTTGACCTAATTCAATGATTGGGGTATCAATTGTTGTTATAGTTGGAGTCACTACTTGGCAAATCATTTGATTATCAAAGCCTATAACGGCTAAGTCCTTGGGAATATTAAACCCTGATATAGTTGCTTTTTTGATAAGTCCAGCTGCAACTTGATCATTACCTGTAAAGATAGCAGTTGGACTATCTTTTAAGTTATGAATCTGTTTAAAGAGATGGAAACCATCCTCTATATTAAATACACCGCCAAATACCCAATCGTGTTTTTGAGGTAGATTGTAATCAGCTAAGGCTTTTAAGTATCCCTCTTTTCTTTGGCATTGAGCTTCGCTATATGGTGTGTCATAGCAAAACCCAATCTTTTCATGCCCCTTTTCAATTAAATGTACTACAGCTTTATAAGTTGCTTCAAATTCATCATATCCAATTATGGGTATATCAGCACAATGGTGATACTCATTACATAACAAAATAGGTCCGTATTTTAAAAATGGTTCTATTTTACACCAATCGTTTTCTAACGCTCCTAGAATAACCCCGTCTATTTCTTTATGCTTCAATAATTCTAGCAATTCTAGTTCAGATGTTTGGTTATAAAATGTTTGAAAAACAACTGCTTTATAATTATTAGTTAATGCCTGCAGGGAAACACCTTTAATTAATTGTGCAAAAAAGGGATGGTCAATACTCGGTACGGATAATGCAATTGTTCGAGTTTCATTTTTCCTGAATTGCCGAGCTATTGAATTAGGAATATAGTCCATTTCGTTGATAACTTTTAAAATCATGTCTCTTTTCTCTTTAGAAACATAGGGGTGATTATTCAAAACACGAGATACAGTGGTTTTTGATACATTACATAACCTAGCTATTTCATCAATTGTAGGCATATACTACCATCCTTTGAAAAAATGTTGACATGTTATCGATTTCAGAAATTAGGATAAAATTGCAATGGATTTCCACATAACCAATTTGGGGGAGGTACTGCTTGCGAAAAAAAGCTTACGATTTCAGGTAAAGGTAAGAAAGCTTGATACTGTTTATTATTTTAAGGTAACGTACATGAATTTTTTATAGAAGACCGCATTGTGAATGAGCAGTGAAACAATTATATCAATAACAATGAAGTACAAAATCGCAGAATATTTATCTATATATTTACAGAAAAGGGATGTGAATGCAACTAAAAGCAAATTATCACACATGCGAAACACCCCATTGGTCAAGGACAAACACATCACAGGTCTCGCTCATAGCCAGATTTTAAATTTGCCGTTGTATCCAACATTTACTATAGAAGAAAGACATGTTATGGAGGGATTGTTTAGTGTTATTAAAAAAGACGTTGGAGTATAAAACTCTTTCACCTGTTGAACAACCAAAATATATTATATTTTGTGATTTTGATGAAACTTACTTTCCTCATAAGATTGATAAAGAGAAGCAGCAGGATATTTATGAGCTAGAAGATTATTTAGAACAAAAAAGTAAAAGCGGAGACATACAAATCGGCTGGGTTACTGGGAGTAGTATAGAATCTATTCTCGATAAGATGAAAAGAGGTAAATTTAGATACTTTCCTCATTTTATAGCAAGTGATCTTGGGACAGAAATAACGTATTTCTCTGAACATAATTTTGGTGAGCAAGATATTAACTGGAATAGCCGAATAAATCAAGATTTTAGCAAAGAGAAGATGGAAAGAATGGTTAAACATCTACGAGAGAATCATAATATCTTTTTAAATCCACAAACTCAATTAGGTATTTCTCGTTATAAGCATAATTATTATTACCAAGAGCAAAATGAAATAAATGATAAAAATAACTTGTTAGCTATTGAATTAATTTGTAAGGAACATGGGGTTTCTGTAAATATAAATCGTTGCAATCCTCTAGCTGGTGATCCCGAGGATAGCTATGATGTAGATTTTATTCCTATAGGTACAGGTAAAGATGAAATCGTGCGATTTATGTTAGAAAAATACAAGTTAGGACCAGAAAATGCGATTGCATTTGGAGATAGCGGAAATGATATTAAAATGTTACATGCAGTGGAATATGGATATTTACTTCAAAATGCAACACAAGAGGCTAAAAATGCTTTCCCTAATATATCAGAAGATGAATACTCTAAAGGAATCAAAATGACTTTAAACAAAATTATCGGATAAAGAAGAGTGAAATAAAAAGTAGGGATTTCCGGTTCAGGTAGGGTGGATAGTATGAAAATAAGCTATTTATTAGGGAGATTACCGTGAAATAATAATGATAAAAACCCCATCATTA
>NZ_JAJTTG010000009.1:0-123095 GCF_021341655.1 Bacillus sp. Au-Bac7
ACATCCCTCTAGCAAGGGACGAGCGTGCTTATACCCGTGGTTCCACCCAATTTCCCGCAAAAACTTTGCGGCTTATTGTGCTTTAACGCAGCATTGACGGCATTGGATACTATATTTCCCCAACACAGCTCAAAGGTGGTAAGATGTTAAAATCTGTTAGGAAGATTCCAGCTTGCACTTCCCTCTCTGTCAACTTTTTTAAACAACTCATGTCCTTATCTTCGCTTTAATAATTATTTAACATATTACCGTATATTCCCAAACGTTGCAATATCTATTTTATTTTTTCCAGCCCATTTTTTTTAATGACCAATATTTATTTCCATTTCATTCACATACACTGCTGTTCCTGTAACTTCTATGCCAAGTCCGTTATCTCTCTCTGACACCGTTACTAACACTGTGCCTGCACGGTTCATTTCCAAACCTTGCTCTATTATTAAATGCAATGGCTTTTTAGCCTGCTCTTTAATATAAGAAGCATAATAAGCACCCATCACTCCAGAGGCGGTGCCTGTGACAGGATCTTCCACTGTTTTAGAAAATGGCGAAGAAAAATGGCGGGCATGCATATCAGCGCCTTCCTGTTCTGTTTCGAGGCAAAAAGGATGCAAGGATGCCTTTGGATTCTCTGTCAAAATTTTCGGGAACAATTGATTGTCCGGCTTCATCTTCTTAAACGCAGATAAGCTCCTGATAGGGATAAGCAGTGTCCATATTCCTGTACTGCCGTACATAATTGGCAGCTCTTCCGATAAATCATCTTCTTTTAAACCAATTGCCAAGGCTAGCTCTTTCTGGGAACCTCGAAATTCCATAAACTTTGGCTGTGCTTGCTTCATCGTTATGTACATTCTTCCTGAATTATCTACCTTTAGTTTAATCGGTAGTATGCCAGCTTTGGTTTCTATTGTTAACTCCTCTTTCGGAGGCAATAATCTCTGTTCGTAAAGGCCGTATAAACAGGCGATCGTCCCATGTCCGCATAAATCCATTTCATGGCCAGGTGTGAAGTAATTTATCTTCAGGTCTGCTTTGTCAGAGCTGGCAATAAATGCTGTTTCATTAAATCCAACCTTAAAGGCAATCTCTTGCATTTCCGACTTACTGCATAAATCTCCTGTGAAAACCACTCCAGCAGGATTGCCTTTGTCCGGCATGGTGCTGAATGCATCATAATGAAAAACTTTAACTGATTTCACGCTGCTCATCCCCTTTGCAATATATTTAATCCTCTTCAAATACCTTCACTGTTTCATACTGAAAACTGACATATTCATAATTTTGCTTTTTATACATTTCCCTTGGTGTATCCTCACCATCTGCAAGCAGTATAACCGTCTTTTCGGGAAAGGACTCCATCACAAATTGCTGGAGATGTGCCGCGATTTGTTTTCGTTGAAATTCCGGCAGCACAAACAAACCATCAATCTCGACTGTTTGTTCTTTCAGGATTGCTACTAATCCCCAGCAGGCACTCCATTATAATAAGCGATAACCTGCCCAAAAGCAGAATCCTTAAAGTGACTCCGATTATTTTCCTGCTTCATTGACGCAAACGCACTCCCGAAGACAAGGTCTTGCTGATAGTTTAATGTTAAAAAATCCTCAAGCTGATTTGCTCCGACATGAGCAATTTCTATTTCTTTTTGCATCTCATATCCTGGAAAATCTCGCGGATTTATTTTATACAACTCCGTAAATCCAGTGTCATAGCCTTCACTAGAAAGATTAGTTAATAATGAATCATCTAGCTTTTCATTCGGCGGAAACACAAACTTTACATGTTTTTGCCCTCTTGCAACATGATATTCCTGTAGATATTTTTCTGTATCGCTGAATTCCTTCTTATTTGGCATTTCCTTAAATGCAATAAAATTACTGTCATAACGACTGAGCATCTTCGGATCATGATAATGGCGAAACCTAGCAGTATCAAGAACTACTTCTCCTTCTTTATGTATGTCCATATATGTTATTTCCTTCAAACTTCTGCACCTACCTCTAATATTCGCGCGATAAAATTATACAAATTCTGTAAAAAAATTAATATTTAAAATGCTATGTGTAATAATAAGAAACAGCGGCATTATGACAAGTTACTGTTTTTTCTATATACCAATTACCAATATACAAATAGGAAGCAGGCTGATCCTAAATTGAATAAAGTAACATTGGAAAGATTGTTATGGTCGATTGCTTTTCCTGGCTTTGGCCAGCTGTTAAATCACAAAATCTTAAAATCACTGCTTTTTATTTTGATGGAAATGGTCATTAACCGCCAATCCAATTTTAATCTTGCGATCATTTCCAGCTTCAATGGTCATTTTGATAAAGCAACGGAATATATTCACTTTCAATGGCTTATGTTTTATCCATGTCTGTATTTTTTTGCCATGTGGGATGCTGTAAGAGATACATATAAGGAAGGTTCTACTCCACCTTACGCCTTTCTTCCCTACGTATCATGTACGATTTTTGTAACCATCGGGCTGATTTATTCACAGAGATGGACCTTATTCGGCATCTTGATTGGACCGATATTTATGCCGATTCTCTGTGTCATACCCGGTTTAGCAGTTGGACTTGCTGCAAAAGCATGGCTGCTAAAAAACAGAAGCAATCATTAGGAAGAATGCTGCTGTCCAAGCTAAGCTGCATTCTTTTTTATTGAAAACTCCTGTAAGTTATTTCCTTACTGCTTTAGTTTATCATAAAATTAGCAATTATTACTCTATTAAAACATAAGAATAACCCTGTTAAAAATATAACAGGGCACAAGCTCACTATTATTTTGTTACATGTTGCTCTGTACTCGCTCTAGTATGACCCCAATACTTTCCACTCCAGCTGTTGACCTGGTTGAATATGTGACAGTAGCTCGAGATCCTCCTCGATAACCTGACCAATGACATTAACCCGTTCATCTGCAGGAAGATTTCGTAAGGCAATTTGAACTTCCCCTCGGTAGCGCCCATATAAGTCATTGTCCATTGTAATCATTCCCCGAAGCCGCTCCCCTGTATATTCAGGAGCTGCAGATTCATCATTCCTTGTATCCATTAAGCGCAGCACATCGCGGGCAAAATCGGGACGGATGCGATAAATTCCCCCTTGGAGAACGGAGGAATATATACGAAGTGGGAGGATGCGATCTGAATGAAATTTCATCAGCTTCGCTAAAAGTTCCTTACCTGATGCTGGATCTCCTATATACACATCATCTATTCCCACCTTCAACAGCTCAACTGCTGCTATAAAGGGATCTATATCACGATGGCTTTCCAGCGTTGGAAGCCCTTCAAAGATGGGGCCTCTTTTTTCCCCTACTCCTGGTATGAAGGCACATACTGGAATATTATATTGTTTAAATAAAGCGGTTTGCTTCTTGAAGAAGTTTTCATCTAAGCCAGTTTCACGGCGAGGATAAAAATTATGCCAAGCAATCAGCCTTTCACTCTCTAGTCCATTTGCAAGCAAACTTTTAAGCTCTATCCTTGAAATTGTACTTGCATTAAGGGCAATGTGGAATTGCTTTGACAGCTTAATAATCCTATGCGAATCAAAGTCGTCAAGTCGAATTCCTGCTATGCCAAGATCCCTTAATTGTTCTAAATTTGCTATTCCTATATGGCTGGGGGTTTTCAGAGACACATCTGCATAAACCTCGACTCCATTAGCTTTGGCTGTTGCAAGCAGTTTTTTTACCTTGCTAGCAAGATGCCCCTGTTCCTCAGGAAGATGCAATGAGGTGAATGCCTTTTTAACTCCTTGCATACTTGCTTCTATTAATCGTTGTTCAGCGAGAGGATCATTTAAATAAAAGGAAATCCCAATCATTCGAATTCACTCGCCATTTCATCCTTAAATCCAAATAAAAATGTGAAAGCAAACCCTGCTGCATAAGCAATGATTAACCCGGCCAAGTATAGTAAAATCTGTTCGGCATGAACTAGAAAGGAAAGCGGTAATCCGGAAACGCCGACAGCAATGGTAGCAACTTTAAAATAAGCTTGAAATGCGCCGCCTATTCCTGCTCCAAGGCAAGCTGTCAAAAATGGCCTGCCAAGGGGAAGTGTCACCCCGAAAATCAACGGCTCCCCGATACCGAGCAAACCGGACGGCAAGGAACCGCCAATCGCTCGTTTTAAGCGTGTTTTTTTCGTTTTTAAATAGATGGCAAATGCTGCACCTACCTGGCCTGCTCCGCCCATTGCTAAAATCGGCAGCAGAGGATCATCCCCAATTGCATTTATTAGTTCAAGATGAACAGGAGTTAACCCTTGGTGCAAGCCTGTTACAACTAACGGCAAAAATGCAGCTCCTAACACAAAGCCGGCTACAACTCCGCCCATATCCAAAACAGCGAGCAAGCCTTTTGTAATTCCATCTGAGATAATGCCCCCGATTGGCATGAACACGAGATAGGTGATAATTCCTGTTATTAATAAAGCTACTGTTGGAGTTATGATAATATCAAGGGACTGCGGCACAAAGCGGCGGACATGTTTTTCGACAATGGCAATGAAGATGGCTGCAAACAAAACACCAATTAATCCGCCCCGTCCAGGCAGCAGTTCTTCTCCAAAAAGAGTTATTCCAGCGACAGACGGATTAATGATTAAAATGCCGGCAACTCCCCCTAATGCAGGTGAACCGCCAAATTCCTTCGCTGCATTTATGCCGACTAAAATGCCTAGATAGGTAAATAAGCCGCCTCCGATCACTGTTAATATCAGCGCAAATTGCGACTCTGCCGCAAGCCAGCCGCCTTGTACAACAGCTTTCGTAATTCCTGTAATTAATCCTGATGCTACAAGGGCGGGGATTAGCGGAATGAAAATATTGGCGATTTTTCGTAAGAACAGTTTGACAGGAGTAGCGTTTTTCGCTTTTAACTCTGACTTTTTCTGTGCTGCTAGCTCTTCTAGATTTACTTCGCCTGATGAGGATAGAAGCTTTCCAAATGCTTCAGTAACCTTATTAACTTTCCCAGGTCCTATAATGATTTGCAGTGTCTCATCCTCAACCAGCCCTAATACACCAGCGATTTTTTTTATTGCTTCTTTATCTACAACAGCAAAATTAACAGGCGTTACACGCAGGCGAGTCATACAGTGTGTATAAGCTGCTATATTAGCAGGACCGCCCAGCTGTTCTAAGATTTTTTGCGCTAAAACATGATTTTCCCCGGACATTTTAGTTCCCCCTCTTTATTCTCATTTGAAACAACTAAAAATGAAACCGCTTTAATTTTCTCGTATAAGAAGACAGCCTTGTTGCCGTCTCAATATTATTCACTCGGTAGCGTAGTTGTGCTATTCTTCCTTGCCACCTGCTAAGTTAACCGCTTTTCTTACATAACCGCCCGCTGTGCCGAGAAGTTCCTTCGCTTCTTTGTATTCTTTATTCGTTTTTAGCATCACAATTGCCGTTTTCACTTCGTTTTGGGCGTTTTCCAGTGCCTCTTTAGCATGATCATAGCTTGCCCCTGTAGTTTTACAGATGATGTTAATTGCTCTTTCTTTTAATTTATAATTGCTCACATGCACATCTACCATTAAGTTTTCATAGGCTTTCCCAAGCTGAATCATTGTAGCTGTTGAAATCATATTCAATATCATCTTTTGTGCGGTTGCTGCTTTTAGTCTTGTCGAACCAGTGAGCACTTCCGGCCCTACGACCACTTCTATACTGTGGTCAGCAGCCTCGCTGATAACGGACTGATTATTGCATGAGAGCGCGATTGCTTTCGCTCCAACACTTCGCGCAAACAAGAGCGCACCTGTTACATATGGAGTACGTCCGCTCGCAGCAATTCCAATCACTGTATCATAGGCTGTTAAGCTAATATCTTTTAAATCTTGTGCTCCAAGCTCCTCTTTGTCCTCTGCTCCTTCAACAGCAGTGACAAATGCCTTTTCCCCTCCGGCTATTATCCCTTGAACTAACCCTGGGGCAGTACTGAAAGTCGGCGGGCATTCGACTGCATCCAAAACACCAAGTCGACCACTTGTGCCGGCCCCAATATAAATAAGGCGGCCGCCATTCTTAATAGACTCACAGGCAAATTGAACAGCCTTTTCAACATCTGGAAGCACTTGCTGTACTGCGAGGGCAACCTTTTGATCCTCTTCGTTCATAAGCTTCAAGATATCTATCGTCTTTGCTGTGTCTATATGCATTGTTTGATCATTTCGAGATTCTGTAGTTAGTAACTTGAGCTTCTGATCCATACGTTAGTCCTCCATTCTTGGTTACCATTTTATTATAGGATTATTGAAACTTAATTTCAATAATTAATTTAATTTTATAAAACATTAGTTCAATTTATGTCATAAAAAAAAGAAACTAGCATAGATGGCTAGTTTCTTATGTTCATTTGGAAAGTACCGTACAGCTAAATGAAGCATATGTTCGATTTTTATCGCACTTAAACGAAGAGATGAAGATTCTAAATTTTCATACTATTATTATAAAATAAATCAAAATATAAGTCTATATTTAATTTTTTTATTATTTTAGGATAAATATACCGGCCGGAAACTAAATAAAAGGAAAAGGTAATGAAATGAACATAACTGTATGGAATGCCAATTTAAAAATACGGCTTTTTGGAGAAGCTCTTTTCAACTTATTGTACTGGATGTATTTTCCCTTTATCGCTGTTTACTTCAGCAGCGCACTTGGCAGTCAGTTAGCAGGGTTGCTTATGACAGTTCCTCCCCTTACAGCAATTGCATTCAGCATGATTGGCGGTGATTTAGCCGACCGTTTTGGGAGAAAGCCTGTAATGCTTACAGGGTGCTGCTTAAAAGCGCTCATGTTTGCTGTTTTTGCCTTATCCTCCTCCCACTGGCTAGACTATCTTTGTTTTATTGGCATCGGAATCGGCGGGGCAATTTATAGTCCTGCAAGTGATGCCATGGTAGCGGATTTGACTACACAGAAGAATAGGCGTCAAGTATTTGCTGTCTTTATCACAGCTAACAATATTGGAGCTGTATTAGGACCTGCAATCGGGGCAACCCTTTTTTTCCAGTACAGAACAGAATTACTATGGGCCTGTATGCTCATTATGGCCATCTACAGTGTTGCCATCTTTTATGCCATAAAAGAAACTGTGCCGGCAGCTGCAAATAGTCATCAAGGTTCTCGAGGTATTTGGAATACATTCCTTAACCAGTGGAAAGCATACAGGACCTTACTCTCTGACAAAGTATTTGTGCTTTATATTGCAGCAGGAGTTTTTGCGATTATAGCTATTATGCAGCTTGATCTTTATTTAGCAATTTATGTGACAGAGTTTGTGCACCTCCAAACGGTGTTGTCAGTCAATGACTGGTCCTTTACACTGTCTGGCACAGAAGCCTTCGGCTGGATGCTCGGCTTAAACGGGCTGATGTTTGTACTCTTTGTTCTTCCATCTGCCAAATGGCTTAAAGATTGGAAAGACCGCGATATTTTTATGCTTTCCTCTTTTTTAGCAGGCATTGGAATGTTCGCCGTCGGGCTGACAACAAATATTTGGCTTTTAATGCTGTTTACCGTTATCTTTACCTTCGGAGAAATTATTCGCTCTCCTGTGATGAATAATTTTGTGAGTGAATATGCACCCCAAGAATCGCGCGGCTTATATATGGGAGCCTCTAAATTGCAATTTACCATTGGCAGGTTCTTAGCTCCCTTTGCTGTAATTGTTGCAGACTGGATGATGCCTATCCTTGTGTTCGGTTTAATCTTTCTCTCAGCACTTGTTAGTGTGTTCCTTTACTTCTATGTATTCAAGCTCATATCGAAAAAGCTGCCCGCTTAAAGCAATAAAAAGGGAGGCATATCCATGCCTCCCTTAAAAATTACCTATTAAACTAGTTCAGGCAGCTCCATTTCCAGCACAGCTGCTGTGTGAACATGGCGGAAATATTTACTGTTTCCTCTGCTGTCTCCTTGCAAATATCCATAAAAGAATCCTGATACCCATGCTGCATAATTGAAGCTAAGCTGGTCTGCTCTGCTGAAATTCTTCACCAGCTTCCACCACTGCTCCATTAATTGCATCACGTCAGGAGAATGTGTTTTTCGAAGGATTACACTGCTTTCAATCAAGCCGTTATGTTTAGGGTAATACTCCTCTTTATATTTCGCCAGCTGATCCCTGATAATTTCTTCATTGTCGCACCCTTGCTTTATACACTCGTTCGCTTCCTCATAAATGCAGTCTCTTAGTGGATGCTTAAAGGTATACAGCGGTCTGTCGCCTAGCAGAAAGTACTGCTCAATCAGCTCATCGATATCTCCAGTTATCTCCATACTCCCATCTACCCAAATACTGAATTCATATTCAGGCAAAAAGAAATGCGGCATGATTTTAACCTGCCGGCACTGCCTTTCAATATCCAAGTCGCTTGGAGGAAGAGGCCTTATTTGCCATGTAGATGAAATAAGTGCTGGATCATCTGTAAAGCATATATAGTCACACTGATTAGATTTAATTGCCGGCTCCTTTAATTCGTCATCGCCTTTCGTTATCGCTGTATAGATTACCACCCTTTTTTTCATTTGCCTTCTCCTTCCCTTTCTACTAAAAACAACGAAAAATTTCTCAATATTCAATTAATCACTTATTATAGCATAATTGATTTTTTTGCACTATTATGTAGCCTTTTTATTCCAGAATCTTTTTTTCATACTGATTCTAGTAATTAACCGTTTATTCACAGAGCGAAACTTCTTTTTTATTTTTCAAATTCCTCCAGTTTTTCACCCCTTACAAGTATTTATTCAAGAAGAAGGAACTCCATGCATGGACAATTGCCTTAAGGAAAAAAGAGGAAAAATTACACCTCTATATTTTAATTTAACTCTGTCGATATATGTATTAGCTTCAGGAATTTATCTTACTTAAAAGGAGAATATACATTGAAACTGCTTAAGAACTTATCTATTACAAAGAAGCTGTTCATTATCATCTTAGTAAGTGCTCTTGCACTCGGATCAGTCGGCTTTTTAGGATTAAATTATATCCGTGTCATGGCAAAGGACACAGAGATTATGTACAAGGAGAATTTACTGCCAGTAACAGACATGCTGCAGATCAGGATAAATACAAGGGCGAGCAGCGCATATACATTAGAATTGCTGCTGACGACTGACGAAAGCAAAAATAAAGAATTGCACGAGGAAATTACTTCTGCTTGGGAAGAAATTGATGCACTTGTTGCGGAAATTGAGAGCGGAAACTTAATGTCTGATGAACAAAAACTGCTCGAGCAGTTTAAAGAACAAGTCACTGCATTATCTGCCGCAAGAGATAAGGTTGTCGAATTGGCCCTTGCCAACAAAAATGAAGAAGGCTATGACCTTTACTTAAAAGAAGTAGAACCAAACAGAGCGAAGGTTAATAATACGCTTAAAGAACTTGCAAACACAAAAACACAGTATGCAGAAAATATTTACAGCAAAAGCAAAGATAGCTTAAAAACGGTTACGATTTTTGTTGCTGCAGTCATCATTGTCGGCTTACTGCTGCTAATCGGATTAAGTATTCTGATTGGACGAATGATTATCAATCCTGTGAAGGAAGTAAAAGAGCTTCTTTCTCTTGCTGAAAACGGAGATTTCACAGTAAAAGGCAGTTATCAATCACGTGATGAGATTGGTCAGCTGTCAGAGTCCTTTAATCATATGACATCAAAGCTGCAATCTGTATTCAGCACTGTATATGATTCTTCTCAGCAGGTTGCAGCCGCTTCAGAGGAATTAAGTGCTAGCGCGGAGGAAAACAGCAAAGCAAGCGAGCATATAACTCTTACTGTACAAGAGCTTTCCGCTGGAACAGACAAACAAGTAGATAAGGTGGAAGACAGTGCACATATTATCAGTGACATAACAGCTTATACGAAAACAATTGCTGATAACACGGAAAAAATAACAAAAGATGTTCTGCACGCATCTCAAGTGTCTACTGAAGGAAACGAAGCAATTGCAGAAGTTAACACACAAATGAATTCTATTTATGCAAATGTTAACAGCTTATCAGAAGCTGTCAGAAGCTTGAAGGAACGTTCAAATGAAATTGGAGAAATCACAAATGTTATCACTGGCATTTCAGCGCAAACAAATCTGTTGGCATTAAACGCTGCCATTGAGGCGGCTAGAGCTGGTGAGCACGGCAAAGGCTTCGCTGTTGTCGCAGATGAAGTCAGAAAGCTTGCAGAGGAATCAACTAATTCAACAGAACAAATTTCAAAATTGATTCAATTAATTCAAAAGGATACTGAGCATACATTGGAAACAATGGAAAGAGCATCTCACGAGGTTCATTCAGGACTGAATGTTGTTCATTCTGCCGGCACCTCTTTCCAAAAAATCGAAACTGCCGTAAATAGTGTTGTATCCCAAATTGAAGATATATCAGAAGCCTTGAATAAGCTTGCAAAAGGAACCGAAACTGTCCATGCATCGATATTTGATGTAAGTGGTGTCGCGAAAGATTCAGCTGCCATCACCCAAAATATCTCTGCTGCTACACAGGAACAGCTTGCTTCTATGGAAGAAATCACTTCTTCGTCCCAGGCACTTGCTCTTTTAGCAGATGATCTGCAAACAATCATTAAGCAGTTTAAAATATAAAAAACATGTCCCGAGCTTATTGCTTCGGGACATGTTTTTTATTTTCATGGTCAAGCAGCCATTCCTTCCTCCATAACCCACCTGCATATCCGGTTAAACTTCCGTTGCTGCCGATAATCCGGTGACAAGGGATAACAATACATAGCTTATTTCTGCCATTTGCACTGCCGACAGCCCTGATTGCTTTTTCATTGCCGATACTGACGGCAATTTCTTTATAGGAACCCGTATTTCCGTAGGAAATGTCCATTAATGCTGTCCACACATTTTTTTGAAAATTAGTTCCCTCTATAATGTAGGGAAAACTAAATGTTTCAAGCTCGCCATTAAAATACTGATCAAGCTGCTCATAGCAGTCTGTTAATGGTTTCGGTATGTCCTCTGTCAGCGGATATTGCAAGCTGTCTCTTTCTGTAAACAAAACAGAATATACTCCAGCCTTTGTACCTGTTATTTCGATAAGGCCGATTGGCGATTGATAGTCGATAATAAACCTTTCATTCATATAATTGCCTCCCAACAACTATTCTAGGAATTATTTTTTAAATCATGAAGTAAGTTTGGGATCTCACCTAAATCCGTCACTGTATAATCAGCAATTCCCCCGCTCCACTGCGCATTTTCTTTCCATACACTCACCATGCCAACATGACTAGCTGCAGCAATATCATTTTGCGGATGATCACCGACGAATATACTTTGATTAGGAACTGTATCCATTCTTTGCAGTGCACGCAAAAAAATGGCAGGATCAGGTTTTCTTACACCTTCCCATTCTGATATCAATATAGCATCAAAATAGCCTCTTATACGTAATGCCTCTATATTTCCCATTTGGAACTTACCAAATCCGTTTGTAATTATTCCAAGTCTATACCCTGCTGCTGCCAGCTCTTCCAGCATTTCTTTTACATTAGGAAAAGGAACACAGCTGTAGGAAAACTCATCTAAATAGTCTTGCAGCAGTTCCTGTGAGGTAATGCCAGTCAGGCAAAATTCTTCAACAAGCTGCCTGTATACTTTATCTTTCCACACATACCCTTTCGCATCCAATACGATGAATCTATTAATATACGTATCTTTCGGTATATGTCCTGTCCACTTTTTCAATCTTTCATATTGCCGGTCAGCAAAGCGAAGGACTGATTCGTCTCTATTCAATAAAGTTCCGTCTAAATCAAACAAAACAGCTTTTATCATGAAGCATTTAGCTCCTTCCTTTTCTTCCATTATAGACTACTGCTTTATCCTATTGTAAAACAATAAAAAACTGGCTGAATTAATTTCAACCAGTTTTTTTGTATTAACTATTACTTCCACACGTCTTTAGAAATTTCCACAACATGGCGCAGTTTGTCCCATTGCTGCTCTTCTGTAAGCAGGTTGCCTTCCTCTGTTGAAGCAAAGCCGCACTGCGGGCTTAAAGCTAATTGATTTAAGTCAACATATTGAGACGCTTCCTCAATTCGGCGCTTAATGACATCCTTGCTTTCTAGTTCGCCAAATTTAGATGTAATCAATCCTAATACAATGTTTAAGTCAGGTCTGTTCACATAGCGAAGCGGTTCAAATCCTCCAGAACGGTCATTGTCGTATTCAAGGAAGAATCCATCGATATTCAGATGGCCGAACAATTTTTCTGCAACCGGCTCATAGCCTCCAGAAGAAATCCATGTGGAACGGAAATTCCCGCGGCAAATATGCATAGTCACTTTAAAATCATCTGGACGGTCAGAAACTGCTGCATTTAATGTTTCTAAATATTTTCTGCTTAAATAGTCAGGATCCAATCCTTTTGCGCGAAGCTGTTCCTTCTGTTCTTCTGAGCATAGATAAGCCCATGATGTATCATCAAGCTGTATGTAACGGCAGCCGGCATCATAAAATGCTTGCAGTCCTTTTTTATAAGTTTGCGCAAGATCTGCAAAAAACTCATCCTGGTCCGGATAGACAGCACTGTCCACCTCACCGCGGAAATGCAGCATGCTTGGACTAGGGATTGTCATTTTTGCTGTATGATCACCTGCTGCTTGCTGCAAGAATTTAAAATCCTCCAAAAATGGATGTTTGTCAAACCCAAGCTTGCTAGTAACTTTAATAGAACGTGATTTTGTTTGTTTCTGTTTAAATTGAATGCCTGATCCTGCTTGATAGCCTGTCACGCCTTGAAGGTCCTCAAGGAAATCGAAATGCCACCATGCTCTGCGGAATTCACCGTCTGTTACAGCTTGCAAGCCAACTTCCTTTTGCTTTTCCACAATTCTTGCAATCTCTGTATCTTCTATTTCTCTTAATTGCTCAGCTGTAATTTCATCAGCAGCTCTTTGGAGACGAGCCTGCTTGATTGCCTCCGATCTAAGTAAGCTTCCTACTTGATCTGCACGAAATGGTGCTTTTTTCTGTGTTGATTTATCAATCGTTTGCATGTACTTTCCCTCTTTTCCCTTTGTCCTCATTATTGTCTGTATATTAGCATAATTAAAAGGGTATAGAGTAACTGATAAAAGTAATCGTCCGTTATAACTAAAAGCTATATCACTTATTCGCATAAAAATCTACGAATGTTTTAAGCTCCTCTAAATAAAGATTAGCAATCCGGCTAAGTCTCGTTTTTTTATGAACAATCCATCCGACAGAAATTGTTTCCTCCTCAGCAAGGGGAACCGATACAATATCAGATCCATTTAAATCAGAGCTTAATATACCAGTAGAAATCGTATATCCGTTTAAGCCAATCAGCAAGTTAAACAATGTCGCTCTGTCACTCACCTGTATCGATTTCTTTCTTGGAATCGTGCTGAATATTTCCTCCGCATAATAAAAGGAATTGAACTCTCCCTGTTCAAAGGACAGACGAGGAAATGCTTCTAAATCCCCGAGCGTTACAGATGACTTTTTCGCAAGAGGATTTTGGGCACTCACAAAAATATGGGGCCCTGCCTCAAAAAGAGAATGGAAATCAAGCCCTTCCTGTTCTAGCATTTGCAGCATGACCTTTTCATTAAAGGAGCTTACATACAGAATGCCAATTTCACTGCGGAAGTTTTTAACATCCTCAATAATTTCATATGTCCGCGTTTCTCTCAACGTAAATTGATATTCATCTGCACCATGTTTTTTAATCATTTCGACAAATGCATTGACAGCAAATGCATAATGCTGTGTGGAAACAGAGAACAGCTGCTGAGAAGGTGCGCTGTTAAAATATCTGCGCTCTAACAGCTCCGACTGCTCCACTACTTGACGGGCATAACCGAGAAACTCAGCCCCGTTTTTTGATAAGGTTATTCCTTTTGAGGTCCGCAGAAAAATCTCAAAACCGAGCTCCTTTTCCAGCTCCTTAACTGCCTTTGACAAACTCGGCTGTGACATGTATAAACGTCTTGCCGCTTCATTTATTGAACCGCACAGTACAATTTCCACCACATATTTCAATTGCTGGAGTGTCATGAAAAGTTCCTCCCTTTATGTCTTATCTAGAATTCTTTTTATACCATAACCAAGGCAAAAAGCATGCCAACGTCAGGCTCCATTTCCCGCGGTCCCCTTAAGTCCTTAAGCACTCGATCCTCCCTTGACTAATTTCTTAGAAATTAATTTTATACATAATATCATATTTTTATTGCTAGTATAAGAGGATTAAGATACTATCATATAGGGATTGGAAGTATATTAGAAAATAATAACTATTTTTCCCAATAAATACGCTAATTCTAATGTACCATTCAAAGGAGAATCTTTATGAAGTCAATCATGAAAGCTGCTATAGCAGCAGGTCTGCTTTTTACCTTCACACTTAGTACGGTTAACGAGGCAGAAGCTGCCACAAAAGTAGTTACCTATAAAAACTGCACAGAGCTCAACAAAAAATACAAGGGCGGAGTGGCCCGTGCTGCCAATGTGAAAAATAAAGGCGGGAAAACAAAATACAAGCCATACGTTTCTAAAGCTCTTTATGATGCCAACAAAAAAAGCGACAGAGATAAAGATTTGATTGCTTGCGAACGTTAAATGATAAAAACCAGAACTCTTTCGAATTGTTCTGGTTTTTTCCTGTGATCGCTTAAAGAGACTGTAAAAATCACGTTTCTAATAACATAACCTTTTCATTCCTTAATTGGTAAAATCATCTTTCCGTTTATATCTTTGTATGAGGGGAAAAGGATGGACATAGATGTTTATTCGATTTTTCAAGGAGGGAATAAAAATGGCAAAAAGTATTGTAGCTGTTTACGAGACTCCAGAAGAGACCATTAACGCAATTGAAAGACTGACGAATAAAGGATATGTTGCAGAGGATTTTTCTGTCGTGACGAACAGAACAGATACTGATTATTTGGAAGCTAATACTGACGCAAGCATTGCATCTGGTGATACAAATGAATCCGCTGGTTTTTTTGAGAAATTGAAAAGCTATTTTACAATGGAAGACCTTGGTTTCGGAACAAATGAAAATACGAAAGCAGCAAACTTGGATATTCCGGCAGCAGAGCTTGATCAATTTTCCACTGAACTGGAACAAGGAAAATTCTTGCTGGCAGTTGAAAAAGAGGCAAAAGAGTTTAATGCTAATATCTCTACCGACTATCCAGAAATGCCCCCATTAAATGGGAAAGAACAGGGGATGAATATTTCCCTTGGACCTAATGAAGACTATGAACGTAGAAATCCCGTATTTCAAGATACACCAGATACACCGATTTTAGAAAGGCGCGGCGAAGGAACTACAAACAGGGATGCGGCGGATGAAGTTATTCTTGATAAACGTTCCTTCCCCCGCAATGAACACTTAACAAAAGAATAACGAAAGCGCCGGATTTGACAAAACAAATCCGGCGCTTTTTTAGATATTTTCTTGCTTTAATCCATCAATGATGTTTTCCTTTTTAACCTTACTAGTAGAGTACATCATGGCAGAAGCTACAATGACAAAAATAGCAACAATTGAATAGAGAATACTCAACCATGGCAAAGCAAAGCCGTACTCGAATGTCTGTCTGATAGACATATATAAAAGCACCATAACACCAATACTGATTGGCAGACCGTAAAGCAATGCTTTCATCCCATAAAACATGCTTTCATATTGCAACATTTTGTTAAAGCCTTTCGGTGTCATTCCGACAGACCGAAGCATGGCAAATTCCCGTTTTCTTAAATTTATGCTTGTGCTGATAGTATTAAAGATATTCGCTACTGAAATAAGCGAGATGAGGATGATAAAACCGTACGTGAAAACAGATATAAACAACAGCAACTGTTCGTTCTTCTCCTTGTTTTGGAAAACATTATAAACATACATATCTGCTTGTATAATGTCCTCTAGTTCTTTCTGTGTTGCAAGTGGATCAGAGCTGTTCAAATAAAGTGATGTCTCGATAAAATCCTTCATCTGCTCGTTCTTTGAGAGATCGGTTAACGTCTTGTCTGAGACGATAATATCAATGCCGCCTACTCCTGTTGTATGAATACCACGGGGGAGCTTATTCGTCATACCAGCAATCTGTACCTCACTAACTTTTGATTCTTCCTCCCCATCGTTATAGTACAACTCCAGATTTTCTCCTTCTTTTGCATGAACCGTTTTCGTTTCTACAAACTTTCCAGTATCAGGGTTTTGATAAGTAATTTGATTTACTAGAATTCCCGTATAGGAATCTTCTGCTTGAAGCTTTTCTAAGGAAACACCAGCTTCCTTTGCATAACTTTGGAAGCTTTTATCATCAAGACTGACAAGATGGACGGCATAAGCTAACTTTCCGTCTGTAAGAAGACTCTTGTCCTCTTTTACCATTTCCTTCAGTTCAGCTGCAATTTTGGATTCATCAATCATCGTGCTTAAAGCATACAGCTCTCTTGTAATTGTACTGTCTGTGACATACGCAAGCTTCGTTAAGGGCAGATAATCACTCGGTTCCTTTTGTAGCGAACTAAATACTTGGATGTCAAAATTAACATTTTCCTGTGACATCTGAACTGATTTTTTTATATTCGATGTAAAAAACGACACAGACAAAAACAGTACAATACTGATTATTAATGAAAAGACAGTGGCATGATATCTGCGTTTATGCCGCTTTAAATTCTTCAGGCCTATTTCTCCTTCTATTCCAAACAACCTTCTAATGAGCCTGGATGTTTTCACTGCTTTACCTGTTAGCTTCACATCCTGTGTTTGGCGAATCGCATCAATAGCAGAAATCTTAGAGGCCCTGCGAGCAGGCAAATAGACTGATATAAAAATAGTAAACGCAGACAGTGCTACAGCTGCTAATATAGAATAAGGTGTAACGACCAGCTTCAATTTCACTGTAACGTTTAAAGCCCCTTCAATGAACGAATTTAGGAATAGGAATGTTGCACCTATACCAGCAATTCCCGCCAGAACCCCAATTGGGATACTGATTGCTCCTATCACTGCACCTTCAAAAAACACAGCATTTCTTTTTTGTTTTTTTGTTGCTCCCACACTTGAAAGCATCCCTAAGTGCCTTGCCCGCTCTGACACGCTGATTGCGAATGCATTATAGATTAATGCAACAGAACCAATAATAATAACAGCAATGATGACGGCAGCTGTACCAAAAAATGTTGTTCGTAAGCTGTCATTATCTGTTATACCATAGTAGCGCAGCAATTCTTCATTATAGGTGATTTTGTCTATATTTAACCTTTTCGCAAGTGCCTCTGCATCATCGAAAAGAGAGCTTGTTACTTTATTTAAAACGATAACTGCATTTGCTTTATCATTTTTGGCAAGTGAAGTAAAATCGATATAACTTATCGCAGTATAGCCTGGCTCCCATGTATACGCCCAGGTCGGGTCTTCCATGATGCCAACAACCGTAAAGGACTTTTCAGTAGTATTTATTACACCTTCCGTCCGCTTTCCCTGCTCATCCATAAGAATGCTAAACTGCTGTGTCAACTCCTTGGCGCCTTGCTCATTCCCGATTTCAGCTCTTTGGCCAATGTCTGCTGTAAGTTTGTCTCCAATTTTATAGGATAATTCCGCCTTATCTGTCATACTCTTTGAAAGGATAATTTCATTAGGATTTTCAGGAAGGCGCCCTTCACTAAGTTTTATATGAAAAGCTTTAAAACCGGCTTCATTAAATGCCTTATAAAAAATATATGGCTTGTATGCGTTTGTGGGGTTTTTTATTTCCGAGTATCCTAAATCCTTTGAAAGGAAAAGCTTGTTCGTAGTGTCATCCTTTTCTATTTCCGTTATTTGGGTCTGATTAACATCCTCATATTTCAAATGCCATTCCCCGTCCTGAGAAATGGACTGGCGGATAATCAAGTCGAGAAAGGAAACACCAAGTGTTGCGACCGCCATTATCATTGCCGTGGAAATAATGACACCAATAAGAGTAACAATCGTACGCCGCTTATTCTCCTTTAAATGTCTTATTGTAAGCTTTTGAATAATATTCACGGACGAATCACCTCATCCTTGGCGACCTTTCCATCTTCAATCGCAATGACTCTGTCTGCCTGCAAGGCAATCCTTTCATCGTGAGTAATGACAATCAAGGTTTGATTAAACGTTTTATTGAACATCTTCAATAATTCCATTATTTCCTTGCTGTTTGTGCTGTCCAGATTTCCTGTAGGCTCATCTGCCAGTACAATAGCTGGATTACTGATAAGAGCACGACCGATGGAAACACGCTGCTGCTGACCTCCTGATAACTGGTTTGGCAGGTGCTTGAGGCGGTCCTTAAGGCCAAGAACCCGGATGATATCCTCCAATTTATTGTCGTCCACTTGATGCTCATCCAGCAATAAGGGCAATGTAATGTTTTCTTCAACAGTCAAAATCGGAATCAGATTATAGAATTGATAGATAAGACCAATTTGCCTTCTTCTGAAAATCGCCAAGTTCGTTTCGTTTAATCCATATATATCGGTTCCATCAACTAATACTCTTCCGCTTGTTGGTCTGTCTACGCCGCCAAGGAGATGAAGCAATGTTGATTTACCTGAACCAGATGGGCCAATTATTACAACGAATTCTCCCTTTTTTACAGTAAAAGACACATCATCAAGTGCCTTCACCTCCGTATCTCCTTTTCCGTACACTTTAGACAGATTTTCTATTTTTAAGATTTCCATATTCAGTACCCCTTTCATATGTTGATTTATTGCTAGTTTATCTGCCTAAAATGACATAGCGGTGACTAGGAAAGTGACAATTTAGTCACTTAACGCTTTTTGTGGATTGCTTATAAAATTTAATAGTAAATGTTGTGCCCTTGCCTTCTTTACTTGATACCTCTATATCTCCGTTTTGCGCCGAAATGATACTGTATGACATGGCAAGACCAATCCCAACACTATCTTCGCCGGCATTAGCTCCTCTATAAAAACGCTTAAATATGTAGGGAAGATCCTTTTTTGGTATGCCCTTCCCATTATCATAAATGGATATTTCAGTAAACAGAGCATTCTCCATAAAGGAAATAGCAATTTCCCCGCCTTCTGCCGTATGTTCAACCCCGTTTTTCAAGATATTTAGAAGTGCTTCTGCCGTCCAATTTAAATCTCCCTGAAAGCTCACATCCTTTTTGCCTGAAAGCTTTAATGTCTGCTGCTTAATATCCATAGGAATCAGAACAGCTTCAGCAGCTTTCTCAAGCATTTGTACAACAGATACCTTTTCTTGCTTAAAGGAAATAGAACCGGCATCTATTTTGGACAGCTTTAATAAAGAGGATACGAGCCAGTCAATCCGCTCAAGCTGAATACGAATATTTCTTGTAAACTCATTTCGTTTTTCCTCGTCTAAGTTTTTACTGCTTAATAAATCTGCCATAACCATCATCGAGGTTAATGGTGTCTTTAATTGATGGGAAATATCCGAAATGGCATCTGTCAATGTTGACTTATCTTTTTTTAAGGAAGAGCCTTGCTGGGAGAGCATTAATGTGACTTTATATATCTCACTTTTTAAAATGCTCAGCTCTCCTTCATGATTATCTCTTATGTCAAACTGGTAGTCTCCATTCGTTATTCTACGCAAATAGCTACTTAGACGGGCGATTTCCCGGTAGCGCCAATAGGTAAACACAGCCTGGACACTTATGAAAAGCAGACTAACTGCAAATACATAAATCGCGGCAGCTCGAGAAATAAACAAATAGAAAAATATAGTAGACATCAGAGCTATGGCAGAAAGGATCAGTAAGTTAATAAGCAATTCTCGGTTGCGAAGCATTTAATCACCAACCTTGTATCCTAAGCCTCGAACTGTTTTAATAAGTTCCGGCTTTTGTGGATCATCCTCTAGCTTTTCTCTCAGTCTTTTAATATAGACCGTCAATGTGTTGTCATTGACAAAGTCCCCGGCTACATCCCAAATCCTTTCAAGCAGCTGAGATCTTGTCAGCACTTGGCCGGCATGATTAGCCAATATTAGGAGTAACCGGTATTCTAACGCAGTCACTAATACTTCTTCCCCACTTTTGTATACCTTGCCTTCCAATGTATTAATAGAAATAGGATTAATATCAATAACAGGCTTTGTTTGTGCATGCTTGTTATATCTGCGTAACACCGATTTAATTCTAGAAAGTAATTCACGAACGCGAAAAGGCTTTGTTATGTAATCATCTGCTCCCATATCCAGTCCCATAACTACATTCACTTCATCATCTAATGCTGTTAAAAAAATAACAGGCTTGTCACAGCGCTGTTTTACGAATTCACATAGTTCATAGCCGCTGCCATCTGGCAATGACAAATCAAAGATACATAAATCTATTTGGTCCAGACCATCTTGCATTGTTTGTTTGGCCGTTTCTGCAGTATGACAAACAATTGTTTCGTAATTGTCTTGATTTAAACTGTATTCAAGGCCAACTGCGATTGTTCTATCATCTTCCACTAATAAAATTTTCAATTTATACACATCCCTTGCCAAAATACGCCATAACCTCCTATTATCTTAGTTGATGCTGACAGTTTTAGTCAAAGAAGACTATTAGGAGGAAATATTCACATAACTGGTTGCATTGACACATCCAGTACCCTACAATACTTTATAGAGGCAGTTTTTTTTGAAAACGCTGCACATACTACTAATAATGAACTGTTATAGGAGGAAACCGAGTTGCCAAATACATATAAAGGATCTAAGTTAAAAGTATTCTCCTTAAACGCCAATCCAGAGCTAGCACAAGAAATTGTCGAAAATTTGGGAACAGAGCTTGGAAAATGTTCTGTTAAAAAATTCAGTGATGGAGAAATTCAAATCAATATAGAAGAAAGCGTGCGCGGCTGTGATGTATTTGTTATTCAACCGACAAGCGACCCTGTAAACCAAAGTATTATGGAGCTGCTTATTATGATTGACGCCCTTAAACGGGCTTCTGTCAAATGCATCAATGTTGTTATGCCATATTATGCGTATGCACGCCAAGACAGAAAAGCTCAGCCGAGGGAACCAATCACTGCGAAGCTGATTGCAAACCTCATCCAGAAATCGGGAGCTGACCGCGTCATTACAATGGACCTCCATGCACCGCAAACACAAGGCTTCTTTAATATTCCAGTTGACCAGCTTGTCGCAATGCCGATATTAGCGCAATACTTACTAACAAAAGAGTTTGCTAATGATGTCGTTGTTGTTGCACCAGATCATGGAAGCACGACTAGAGCACGGGAATTGGCAGACCGCCTGAAAGCTCCAATTGCTATCATTGATAAACGGGGCCCTAGGGATTTTGGAGAATCTCGTGAAGTTAATATCGTTGGAAACATTGAAGGAAAAACAGCGATTATTGTCGATGACATTATCGACACAGCATACAGAATCACAACCGCTACAAAAGCACTCCTTGATAATGGTGCAAAGGAAGTCTACGCATGCTGCACACATCCTGTGCTGTCAGAGCGGGCAATCGAAAACATTACAGAGTCACATCTGAAAGAATTGATTGTTACAAACAGCATTCCGCTGTCAGAAGAGAAAAAAATCAGCAAAATCACACAGCTGACAATCGCTCCGTTATTAAGCGACGCTATTTCTCGGGTTTACGAGCAAAAGCCTGTCAGCGTGCTTTTTAAATAAGTTCAAAAAAAGAGATGTTTGGGAGTATTCCCCCTACATCTCTTTTTTATTTCCCGGCATAGCCTTTTTGCAGTACAATCAGCTCACTCGCTAAGCTCTTTATTCTAGCTGACACTTCGCTACTAGCCAATTCATTATCCTGATTGAAATCATCATTATGAACAAACACATTCGTTGTCGGGATAAGACCCTTTAAGTAGCTGAGAATGGGTTTTAGCTGATGTTCTGCCACTAAGAAATGCTTATCCGTACCGCCAGTCATAACAATACCTGTTACCTTTCCTTCAAAAGCATCAACAGGCAAATGATCAAACAGATTCTTTAAAGCACCTGGTATAGATGCCTGATAAATAGGGCTGCCAATAACTAAAGCATCTGCAGACAATACAGTCTTCACTACTTTTATCGTGTCGTCCTTGTAATAGCTAAGCGGAGTTCCCTTTACAAATTCAACCTCAAATTCCTTAAGGTCTATCAGCTCTGTTTCTATGCTTGGGTCAGCAGATTTTGCTGCTGCTAGCACTTCATAGACTGCTTTTGCTGTTTTGGTTCCGACAAGAGAACCGGAGATACCGACAAGCTTCATCTTGATTGCCTCCCTTTTATTTTTGAAAAAAGATGCCCTCACTAAAAAGGACATCTCACAATTCAAGCTTATTTTTTAAAGCTTGCGTATTTTTCTGCAACAGCATCCCAATTAATAATTTCAAAGAAGCTGGAAATATAATCAGGTCTTCTGTTTTGATAGTTCAAGTAGTAAGCATGCTCCCAAACATCCAAGCCTAGGATTGCATTGTTGCCTTCCATAATTGGGTTATCTTGGTTTGGAGTGCTAGTAACTGCAAGCTTTCCTTCTTCATTAACAACAAGCCATGCCCAGCCTGAACCAAAGCGAGTAGTCGCACTTTGAGCGAACGCTTTTTTGAACTCATCGAAGCTTCCAAACGCTTCTGTAATTGCTTCAGCCAATTCCCCTAAAGGCGCATTTCCTTCTTTTGCTGGTGCGATTACTTCCCAGAACAAAGTATGGTTAAGATGGCCGCCTCCGTTATTTCTTACAGCAGTTCTAATTTCCTCTGGCACTGAATCTAAATTACTTAACAATTCTTCTAGAGATTTTTCTTGTAAATCAGCTTTTCCTTCTAAAGCAGCATTTAAGTTATTCACATATGTTTGGTGATGCTTGCCGTGATGGATCTCCATTGTACTTTTGTCGATTTGAGGCTCTAATGCAGAAAAATCATAGTTTAATGCTGGCAGTTCATATTTTGACATTTTGTAATCCCCCTAAATATGTAGTATTTATACTTATTAGTATAAAAAGTATAGTTAAAGAATAACCTATCAACCACAAAATTGCAATTGATTTTTTCCACTTTTTTCACCTTATCTGCCCATTCTATGCTGTTAATCATAAAAATGTTAACATTTTATACTTTATGGTATAATTAATAAAATCGGCTGCTTTGCTTGTCGTTCACAAGGAAGGATTACTCCAACTGGTTAATGGAGGTTATATAGATGGACACAAAACAAAAAAATACGAAAGACAAAATACTTCATCTTCTAAAAAAAGAAGGCTCACTCACTGTTAGTGACTTAACTAAGCGCCTTGAAATTACCCATATGGCTGTTCGCAAGCATCTTACTATCATGGAAAAGGATGGTATGATTCAAACGAAGGAATTCAAGCAATCCATGGGAAGACCGATGCAGCTATACTCTCTAACAGAAAAGGCTGAAATGCATTTCCCGAAAAATTATGAAGGAATCAGCATTGGTTTTTTGCGGGATATCGAGGAGCTGTATGGCGATGGCTCCGTACAGCGCTTATTTGAGAAAAGAGAGGCTCGGCTTATTCACGAATATGCTGTCAGAATGGACAGTAAGGAACCACTTCAAAAGATGAAGGAAATCACAAAAATCCAAAATGAAAAAGGCTATATGGCAGAGTTAAACCAGCTCGAGGAAAACACATATGAGCTGATTGAATATAATTGCCCTATTCTTGAGGTTGCGAAGGAATTTAAAATTGCCTGCAAATGTGAAACAGAAATGTTTAAAGATGTCCTCAAAACAGAAAATATCAGCAGGTCTTGCTGCAGAACAGATGGCGACAGCCACTGCAGATTTCTTGTTAAGTTTTAAAAAAGACAACCTCTGTGACATACGGAGGTTGTCTCCTTTTTTAGTAAATATAAAGGAGCATAGCACTAGCTATGCTCCTTTCGCTCATTTAGCCGGCGGTCCGAACTCCCCGTGATGGAAATCGCGGAAGGCCTGTTTTATCTCCTCCATCGTATTCATAACAAATGGACCGTATGGTACAATTTCTTCGTTTATTGGTGCTCCTGAATAAATAAGCACCTTTGATCTTCGTTGATTTGCTTTAACGGTAAGTTCACTCAGCTTGTCTGCTGTTCCATGTTCTGCATAAGTCAATGTAGCTGTACCATGCTTTTGTAAATTCACACGATTAATACCAAAATCCATATCACCTGACAACACATATAAAAAAGCATTATGGTTTTCTGGCATGTGATGAACATAGCTTGCTCCCTCTTCTAAAGTTATTTCTGACAATGTAATAGGAACAAGAGAATGTAGGGGACCTTGAACGCCTGCGATATCTCCTGAAAACACCTTTATTTTTCCGCCATTGAAATCAACAGTAGGCGCATCCTCACTATATACATTTTGATAAAATGTCTCACTGTGCTTTAGATTCTTCGGCAGATTCAGCCATAACTGCAATGTATGAGCAATATCATCGCCCACCCCTTCTTCTGCATGTCTAGCCGCCCAGCCAGCATTCATATATTGCACATCCCCAGGTTCAAGAATATCTCGTCCTCCGCCATTATCAATATGCTCTAATCTTCCGTCTACAACATATGTGATGGTTTGGAAGCCGCGATGGGGATGGTCTGAGAATGTTCCCCTTTTAAACCAATCCTCTGCCATTAAAATAAATGGGTCAAAATCCTTCCATCTTTCTACAGGCAGCACCCACCCTTTCTGAATGGCTGGGAATTCTGCTTCCTCATATTGAACATACCAATGTTCCTTAACATCCCTTTGAAAAACCTCTTTTTGTTGATCTACTAACTCTTTTTCCATTTCTCCCACCCCTTTTTCACTATATGCCAGTACTTCTGATGTTAAGCATATAATGCTAACTCTGCTTCAATCTGGTTTTTAATTAATGCTACGCATTCTTCAGCAGTTTTCGCAAAAATTCTTTTACCGTTAACGATAGCGTAAGGTCTCTTTGCACACATGCCACAGAAAGAAAGACAGGTATTCTCAATCACTGCTACTTCTGGATATTCTGATTCGAGGATTTCCTCAAGCGGGACAGCAGTGATTAAGCTGCCATCACATATTTCCACAACTACAATCCCCATTGTTTGTTTCCCCCCTAATCACCTAATAAAATAAAAATCTATATAAATAAGATAAAATAAGTTCACTTTTTATACCAATTGGTATAATTAACGAACATAACCTTACTCCAATCCTACGTAAAAAGCAATCATTATGCTTATCAAGGCAAAAAAAGGAAGCTAATAATCATAGCTTCCTTTCGAACATTAAAATTCAACTTTTTCTAAATATAAGCCGGCTGCTTCTGCCATTAGGCCTGTTTGGACTCTTTCTTTTGATTCAATGATAGCAGGAATTTGATCAGGCTTTATTGTATTTAAACCGACCTCAATTAATGTGCCGACGATTTTCCTTACCATATTGTATAAAAAGCCATCGCCTCTTACTCTTATATGGAGAAACCCGTTTTCTTTTTCTATCGATATAGCGTATATTTCGCGGACCATTGATTTTTTTTTGCTTTTCGCATTAGAATAAGCAGTGAAATCATGACTTCCTAAAAAATGGCTGGCCGCTTCTTTCATATTCGAGATATCGAGCTTTTGGTCGACATGCATGCTGTATTTGCGCATGAAAGGGTTCGTATGCTCCTCGTTCCAAATTTTATATAAATATGTTTTATCCTTCGCATTATAGCGGGCATGAAAACGGTCAGGAACTGTTTCTAGATGAAGAACACTTATATCGTTCGGCAAATATTTGTTTAAATACGCCTTTATTTGTAACTCACTCATCGAAGTTTTTATTTTAAAATTCGCAATTTGCTCCATTGCATGGACGCCAGCATCTGTTCTGCTGCAGCCAATTATTTGCACCTCTTCACCAGCCATCTCAGTCAGAACGTTTTCGATTTTCCCTTGGATGGAGCTGTCTCCGTTGCCGAGGCGCTGCCATCCTCTGTATCTGCCGCCATCATATTGAATGATCATTTTATAATTGTTCATAGTATCTCCTTGCTTTTCATAATCTTTCTAAAGTGTAGCTTGTCTGAACAAGAAGCACAACTTTTTATGAAAAAAAAGCAATCCTATCCTTTAGGATTGCTTTTACTTTTTAAATTAGCGAGCCTGAACTCCTTAACTTCCTGATTGACTGACTTCAATAAGCTTATTGCCATTAACGCTATTATAATCGAGAATGGCAATGCTGCTATAATCATCGTATTTTGCAATGCTTGCAGGCCACCAGAATAAAGGAGCACAAGTGCCATTGCTGCTAATAAAACTCCCCAAATTACCTTTAGACGATTACTCGGGTTAAGAGAGCCATTAGTAGTCATCATCGCAAGAACAAAGGTTCCAGAATCAGCAGATGTGATGAAAAACACAGCAATTAATACAATCGCCAAGATAGAAAGGGTTCTGCTTAATGGATAATTCTCTAACACACCAAATAATGATTCTTCTGTTGCCAGCCCAGAAATTAATCCAGGTGTATCATGCTCCAACAGCATCGCAGTCCCTCCGAATACCGAGAACCAAAGAAAACCAATTACTGCTGGAATGAACAATACATATGCAACAAACTCTCTGATTGTTCTTCCTTTCGAGATTCTTGCGATAAAGACACCAACAAATGGCGACCATGCAATCCACCACGCCCAATAAAAAATCGTCCAACTGTTAATCCATGTTCTATTCTCCTGGTTCAAAGGAGCAATACGGAAGCTCATATTCACGAGATTTTGTAGATACGATCCTAAAGTATCTGTAAATAGATTTAATGTAAACAAGGTTGGCCCAACGAGAAATAACAGCAAAAACAAAATACCAGCTAAAATCATATTGGCATTGCTTAAGATTTTGATTCCTTTTCCAAGACCGCTCAATGCTGAATAAATAAACAAGGCTGTTACAATACATATAATAATGAATTGTGTCATTATACTTGAAGGTACACCATATACAAAGGAAAGTCCTCCATTGATTTGAACCGCTCCAAAACCAAGTGTTGTAGCAACTCCGAGTACGGTGGCAATAACAGCAATCGTGTCAACAGCTTTACCTGCAATCCCGTCTGACCTTTTACCAATAATAGGCTTTATAGTGGCACTAATTAATGAAACATTCCCTTTGCGAAAAGTAAAGTATGCTAAACAAAGGGCAACAAGCCCGTAAATCGCCCATGCATGAATGCCCCAATGGAAAAAGGTATATCTCATTGCGTCCTTCATGCCTTGATCTGTCCCTATCTCTCCAGTTGGTGAACTTATCGCATAATGGCTTATCGGTTCTGCTGTCCCATAAAACACTAGTCCAATCCCCATGCCTGCACTAAACAGCATGGCAAGCCAAGATATTCTCGAAAACTCAGGCTTATCATCCTGTTTTCCAAGCTTGATGCGTCCTGCTGGACTAACTAATAAATAGAGGCAGACAACTAGGAAAAACGATACAACAATTAAATAATACCAGCCAAAACTAGTTGTAATAAAGCTTTGTATCGAGTTTGTTAAATTCTCAAGCAGAGATGGTGCTGCAATCCCAACGAGAACAAGCAGCAGCAATAATGCTGTCGAAATATAAAATACTATTGAAACTTTTTTCATAAAAATAAATTACTCCCAACTTTTCCCTTTATGCCTTTTGAAAAGAAAATCAACCTTAGCCTTATACCCTTTATCTAGTAAGTTAAACCTTTTGCTAAGTAAGCTTTTCTCGTATAGGTAGTGTTAGTATGTTCTTATTATCAGTATTTCATTTCCCTTACACTAAAAAAAGAAACCATCAACAAGAATGGTTTCTTTCATATTTTATTTAAATCCTAATACAGGATGAGGAATATATGGTTCTTCAAGCTGGGCAATTTCTTCCTGTGATAATGTTACTGCGAGCGCTGCAACTGCATCCTCTAAATGAGACATTTTCGTTGATCCAATAATTGGAGATGCGACTGTCTCTTTTTGCAATACCCAAGCAAGTGCGATTTGGGCACGTGATACTCCATGTATTTCTGCAATCTGTGCTACCCGTTCAACAACTATTTTGTCAGCAGCCGCTGTTTGAGCATAAAGTGACTTGCCAAACTCATCCGTTTCAGAACGGGCTGTTGTCTCTTCCCAGTTGCGAGTTAATTTGCCTCTTGCTAAAGGACTCCACGGTATGACGCCGATTTTTTCTTCTTTGCATAACGGAAGCATCTCCCGTTCTTCTTCCCTGTACAATAGGTTAAGATGATTTTGCATGGTGATGAATTTTGTCCAGCCGTTTTTTTCGGCAACATGCTGTGCCTTTAAGAATTGCCAAGCATACATGGAGGATGCACCGATATAACGTGCCTTTCCTGCCTTAACAACATCATGAAGGGCTTCCATCGTTTCCTCAATAGGAGTGTCATAATCCCAACGGTGTATTTGATAAAGGTCCACATAATCTGTTCCTAGCCTTCTTAAACTATTGTCGATTTCACTCATAATTGCCTTGCGGGAGAGTCCTGCACCGTTAGGACCTTGGTGCATTCGGCCATGAACCTTCGTAGCAAGGACAACTTCATCACGGTTTGCAAAATCTTTTAATGCTCTTCCCACAATTTCTTCACTTGTTCCATCTGAATACACATTTGCTGTATCGAAGAAGTTAATGCCAAGCTCGAGGGCCTTCTGAATAATCGGACGGCTCCCCTCCTCATCTAATACCCAAGTGTGACTGCCTCTTTCTGGGACTCCAAAGCTCATACAGCCGAGACAAAGTCGAGATACATCCATGCCAGTATTGCCTAATTTAACATATTCCAAAGTATGTGCACCTTCTTTCTAAAGAATTATATATAAGTATATAACCGTTATGGGCATTTGGACAAAGATTATGGCTTTTTTATCCATTGATTATTTTTCCATTGACATATGGTTATTTCGTTTGACATTGTAAACGTTTTCATTTATACTGTTTTTAGGTTGGATGACATTCGTGGTCATCATCGGTACCTAGCGCAGGTGGAGCTGGTACTATTTTTATGCAATTTCTTGTAATCGATTTACACAAGATACTAGGCAAAAGACAACTAGGTCTTCTAGTTGTCTTTTTGCTTACCTTTAGTTATTATTAGCTATCGGTTTTCCGAATACAGGGAAACCGTTCTCATCCCAAGTAAACACTTGTGCTCTGGCATGACGATCTGGATTATCGAGCGGATCTCCATCCATTTCTGTATATGGACGGGCATGATAAATGAGGATATCTTCTTGACCGTCTTCACTTACAGTAAAGCTGTTATGGCCTGGACCAAATTGACCGTTTTCTGGCGCACTTTTGAAAACAGGTTCTTTCGATTTAGTCCACGAGTAGCCATCTAAAAGGTCTGCATCTGCATCTGCCCAAAGCATACCCATGCAATAGTTTCCATCTGTTGCACTTGCAGAATAAGTGATAAAAATTTTATTGTTGCGGATTATTACTGCTGGACCTTCATTCACTAGAAAACCGATTTTTTCCCAGCCAAATTCAGGGATTGTCAGCAAAAGCTGTTTGCCTTTTAATGTCCATGGGTTCTCCATTTCAGAAATATACAGATTAGAGTTTCCAGGGATAGCAGGCTCCTTCTGTGCCCAAACATAGTACAGTTTTTCATTATGTTCAAACACGGTAGCGTCAAGACAGAAGCTTTCCTGTTGTGTTTTCACTTGCCCTTTTTCCTCCCATTTACCTGTAAGAGGATTTTCATCACCACATTCAATTGCAAACATGCGATGCTGGAAAATATGGTTTTTCGGATGGCTGCTTGGTGCTGCCGCAAAATAAACATACCATTTGCCTTGCACGAAGTGAATCTCTGGTGCCCAGATTAACTGACTTTGCGGCCCTTCTTCATGTGCTCTCCAAACAGTCGCCTTCTCACTGTTTTCAAGATCATTCAAACTTTTTGCTCTTCTCACTTCAATTTCTTGATAACCAGGAACAGAGCCTGTGAAATAATAATAACCGTCTGTATGCTTATAAACCCAAGGATCTGCACGCTGTAAAACTATTGGATTATTATATTTAGATGTTGTCTCAATCATCGTCATTATCTCCCTTTAAATGTTCTCTTTGATTATTTCTCCTTTAATAGCTCCTTTTTTCACTAATTCACCTGATATGAACCTTTCAATGCAGATGATATAGATGCTAACGAAGCATAGTGGGAGAATAATGCTGAATTTATAAGCTGCTGCCAGCAGTACTAAGAAAAACAGCAGACTGAAAATACTTTGGAATGGCATAAGCAGCGGCAAAGCCAGCACCAATTTCGCTTTTTGCTTAAATGTCCCTTCCGTATGTATGGCAACTGGGAATGTATAAACGATGGCAGCCAAAACATAAATCATGATAAAGAGAAGCGGATAATAGAGCACTGCCAATCCAATAGCCATTTGTTTGACAAGCTGCATATCAATCCACAGCACATAAAGAATCGCTCCATAAATGAGGGCTAAGCCATTCATTTTCATAAAGCCTTTCTTATATGCAGTGAAAAAGCTTTTGGCAATTTGCAGATAGGACGGATAATCCGCTTTATATGCCTCATCTTTTTGCAGATGAAATAAGGCATATGTGGCAGGAAACACCCCAAAAAAGCCAAGTCCAAGCAACACGCCAGCAACCCAAAGCAGATTCAAGTAAATGATATTTACCGCTTTATCCAGATAAATCATGATTTTATTTGACCACGCCATATACTAAACCCTCTTTCCAAAAATTGTGTTTCCGTTTGGAGTTAATCCGGAGAACCCAATTCCTTCTTTATCTTCTTTCCAGTTTTTGCATGTAAAAACAATGAATATAGTACCACTTTTTTTATGAAGATATTGCTGTTCTCCCAATGGCTCGAACTCTGCCAGGTTGCTTTCGTTTATGTTAAAAAACTCGCTTTCCTTAATCGTAGTTGTATCATCAAAAGCGATAATCTCCCATTTTCCAAGCAAATCTTTATCTGACAACGAATGCGCATCCATTTTTTCATAATGCTCAGGAGAAACAACAGGCCAGCCATTGTTCAGCCAAAATATCTCCCGAATGAAAGCAAAGTGATACGGAGAACGCTCTTCAATCCGTACATGGTGAACCATGTAATTCTTCTTGCCCTCTGTAAAAATAGAGTTATGGCCAGGACCAATCCAGCTGATATCCTCCTTGAATTGATAGCTGCCAACAAGCTTTACACCAATAGAGTCCGGCCGGGTTTCTGTTTCTAACATACTGTTCCCATTTATATCTAAATAAGGTCCTGTTATTTCCCTTGACCTTGCCACCCTCACATTATAGCTGTCATTCAAACTATCATAGGAAGTAAACAAGTAATAATAATCCAATTCTTCATGATAATAGATGAAGGCACCTTCAATTGCTGTATCAACAGATTTAGGACGCTTTGCGAGCAGCGTGCCATAATCTTGTTCATTTTTTAGACGTCCTGTCTCCATATTAAGCTCGGTCATATAAATGCCGCCAAAGAAAGAGCCATAACACATCCAGTACCTTCCATCCTTATCTACAACAATATTAGCGTCAATCGCATTATGTTTGGCTAAGTCTGGATTTGTTTTAATAACAATTCCTTGATCGCTCCATGGCCCCAAAAGATGCTCAGCAGTTGCAAGACCAATGCATGACACTGTGCTGCCAAATGTTGAAGCAGAATAATACATATAATATTTGTCTTTATAACGAATAACCTCCGGCGCCCACAGGCCACGGGCATTCGACCAAGCATTCGCCTCTGTCGGAATTCCTGCCAATGCAGTACCTGCAAACTCCCAGTGGACAAGATCATTAGATTTCCTAATCGGCACCCCTTGTGTAGGCTTTTCCTCAAAAAAGGTGTCTGTTGCAAACATATAGTAAATGCCATCTTCCTTTACGATTGTAGGGTCATGTGCCCCAAGTGTACCCCATTGATAGGATTGAATAGTCTCCAACCATCTTTTTGTATTCTCCTTCAACTAATAAGCCCCCTTAACCTTTATCCTTTTACACCAGATAAAGCAACTGACTCGATAATTTGCTTTTGGAATATCAGGAATACAATCAGCACAGGCAGCAAGGAAACAACGGAGCCAGCCATGATTAACGGATAATCTGTCTGTATCGCATAGGTTGCTTTTAAATTCGCGATAACAACCTGTAATGTCTGCTTCTCTGGGCTGTTCAAATAAATTAATGGCGCCAAATAGTCATTCCAAACACCCATAAACCAAAGAATAAACTGTGCTGCGACCGCAGGGCGAATGACCGGGAATATCAGCTTAAAGAATATTTGCAAGTATCCGGCTCCATCCACCTTCGCGGCTTCAATAAGCGAGTATGGCACATTGGCCAAATATTGCCGCAGGAAGAAAATCATCGTGATATTACCGAACAATCCTGGCACGATAAGCGGAAGGAGTGTATCAACCCAACCGATTTTTGAGAACATAACGAACTGTGGAATCATGATAATTGGATATGGAATCATGATAGAAGCCAACAAAATTAGAAATATCCAATCCTTAAATGGCATTCTCAGCTTTGCAAAGGCAAACGCAGCCATACTTGATGTAATGGTTCCAACTATTGTTACAGACAATGAAACAATAATGGTATTTTTTATCCCATATCCTAAAGTGTCCAGCTGAAACAGCTTCGTGTAGGCATCAAACTGGAAAGGATCTGGTATCCATTGCGGCGGTAAGGCAAATACACCTGTTTTATCCTTTAACGAAGTAGAAATCATCCAAAGCAGAGGACCAATCATCAAGATTGAACCAAGCGACAGGATTACATAAACGATTATGTCTGTAATTCTCTTTTGCTTTTTCATTCACTAACACACCTCCTAGTCCAAGCTATAATCTGATTTTCTATTTAAGTAGAATTGAATGACTGTCACGATGAAAATGAAGATAAACAAGATCAATGACATGGCAGAACCGTAACCCATTTGATAATACTTAAAGGCTTTTTGCCATACATACCAAACGATGGATGCAGCACTGTATTCAGGGCCGCCAGTCGGTGTCATAATATTGATTTCCGTGAAGATTTGGAAACCGCCGATAATGTTTGTGATAACTAAGAAGAATGTAACTGGCTTAACCATCGGCCAGGTTATGTTCAAGAACTTCTGGAATGAGTTAGCTCCATCCAAGTCTGCTGCTTCATAAAATGACTTAGAAACACTTTGAATAGCAGCCAAATACAACAGCATAGAATATCCTAGACCTTTCCATACTGCCATTAAAATAATGGCCGGCTTAACTGTTGACTTATTCTCAAGCCAGTTCGGCCCTTGAATTCCGAAAATCTCCAACACTTGGTTAACTAAACCGAAATCCCCATTATATGCCCATGCCCACATGATGGAAATGGCTGCAAGGGAAGATATAACTGGTATGTAGTAAACCGTTCTGAAAAATGTAGTGCCGCGCAAGCCCCTGTTTAGCGCAATAGCCAACAGCAATGCCAAACCAAGGCCAATTGGAATACCAATCATATAAAAGACCGTATTATAGAGCGTTTGGTAAAAGTACGGATCTTGGAACAGTTTAACAAAGTTATCTAAGCCGACGAAATTCATGCGGTTTAACCCATTCCAATCGGTAAAAGAAGCGTATATGGAGTAGGCAAACGGATATACAGAGAATAATAGGAAACCTATAACAGGAGCGAGTACGAATAAAAAGGCAACTCGATGTTCCTGCTTATATAGTGCGCTGGATTTTTGCTTTTTTGGTTTTGTCGGCTTTACATCTTTAGTACCGACAACCGGATTAATGCCAGACATGCTTTTCACCCCTTTTAGCAATAGGCATCTGCGACTTGCCACAGATGCCTATTAATCTATTATTTTGACATTTTCGCTTGTTCGTTTGCTTCATCTAGAAGCTTTTGCATTTTCGGCTGAATTTCTTTCAAGTATTCTTCTGCCGTCTTTTTGCCTTGAACAACTGGTGTAATATTTGTCCAGAACTCATCTAACCATTGGGAATTGTATGTCGCAAATGTTGGATAAGGCACACCATAATCTTGGACAATATCAAGGAACTCTTGTTTGTTGTTTGGAACTGACTCTGTATCAGCAGCCCATTCTTCCGCCATATCGACAAGGTTTGGAATTTGAACTTGTGCATCAAGCAATGTTTGCTGTGCTTCTTCATCAGCTGATAAGTAGATAGCTAACTCTGTAGCCAATTCCGGATATTGAGTCATCTCAGAAACTACAAGTCCTAATGAACCAACATAAGCAACAGACTTGCCAGCATCACCTGACGGCCATGGCATTAAGTCATATTCAAAGTCAAGCTTAGCGTATGTGCTCATATCCCAAGGACCTACTGGGAAGAAAGCTAGCTCGCCATTCATCCATCTTTGGTAAGTATCCAGTGTTTCTGCTTGAGATGAATTTGGCGTTGTATTATATTTGTTTGACAAATCTGAGAAGAATTGCAGAGATTTTGCAAATTCAGGAGTATCCACTGTTACTTTATCTCCTGCTTCATTTAGGAAAGAAGCGCCATTGCTGTATGCAAATGACTGTAATGACCATGTTGCGTTAAATCCGCTCGCCCATTGATCTACTTCTCCGTCACCATCTGTATCTTGTGTCAATTCCTGGCTGACTTTCAGGAATTCATCCCATGTATACGCTTTATCTTTGTCTGGAATTGGAATGCCTGCTTTTTCGAACATATCTTTGTTATATCCTAAAGCAAAAGGTCCAACATCCTTCGGTAATCCGTAAAGTGCTCCTTTACCTGCTGTATCTCCATCATAGCGGTAAATGTCTACTCCAAACTGCCATAAGCTGTTCAAATCGAAATCTGCTTTTTCTACATCCTCGGTAATGTCTCTGATAATTCCATTATCTACATAGTTTGCAATGCTTCCTGAATCAAGATAGAACACATCAGGCACATTGCCGCCAGATACAGCTGCAGATAGTTTAGTAGAGTATTGGTCAGCATCTGTATTGATGATTTTTACTTTAACACCTTCATGCTGCTCTTCAAATTTTTTGATGGCTGCAGTATAAGCCGCTTTTTCATCTTCGCCGCCTCTAAACATAAAAGTAATTTCTTTTTCATCACTATTTCCGCTGCTTTTGCTTGAACATGCACCTAGAAACATACTTGCAACCAACAAAATAGCCAGCATTAAATTCAGTTTCTTCATAATCAGTACTCCCCCAATTATTTTTTGTACTGCCATGTATATACTCTTAGTAAAAATTAAAATCCAAGAAGATCCAGTGGATTATCCTGACACTTTCGTCAACCCACTCCCTCTTAACCATTTGGTGCAACAGATAAGAAAACAGCAGGAAAAATATATATTGTATTCTCCCTATAACCAAAACAAGTTTTATGCCGCATTTTATCGATTTGTTCATATAGCAATAAACGTGCAACTTTTCAAACAGTACCGATAAGGCACAGTAAATGTTTTGTGCTGTTTTAAGGAGAATGCTTGAAAATCATCATTCTTAGCACATCACTATATTGCCTTTCTCTTTCTGCTTATGTATTTGATATTAACTATATAAAAACGTAATCGATAAATTAATTGCTCTATTAAATTTTGATCAGAGCCTCCTTTTTATAAGAAAATACCTTACATGTTATTTATACAATAAGCTGAAAACGCTGTCAATAACTATTATATAAATTTAACAATATATTTTTATATCTTAATTAACAAAAACATTAACTAATATTTTATACTCCGTAAACTAAGGTTTAATTATTTATACTTTTGTTAATTTTGTGGTTTTCGAAACAACTTGATTAATTAAATTATTAAAATCAAGAGTTATTTTAGCTGTTTACTCTATTTTTTCATAACGAAAAGGATAAGTACCATTGATTTCCTTTCTGTAGTTGCTTTTTGTCTTAATAGCACGAATTTTAGCAAAAAAAAAGAGCGTCTAGCTTAGAATAGACTGTTGAATTCCGCTGCATGGTTTCACCTTCACACAGCTAGTGCCGAAATGCTCCGCCCTATCTCGTGTGAGCCCTCGGACTTATCTACAAATCCCGTATGACACTCACCACTCCGCACCTATTTTCATCCTATTAAATAAAGAAAGGGCAGCCAATCACGGCTGCCCTCTGTCGATTAATTTTCTTCGACTTGTTTGCGGTTTTTCTTAAACATTTTAGACAGAATTTCGTAGACGATTGGAACGATAAGAAGTGTTAACAATGTCGAACTTGTTAAACCGCCTATTACGGTAATTCCAAGGCCTTTAGAGATAATTCCGCTTCCGCCGTTACCGATTGCAAGTGGAATCAATGCACCGATTGTGGCAATTGCCGTCATCAGGATAGGACGAAGTCGGGTTGCGCCTGCCTCCAGAATCGCATCACGCAAGTTCATACCTTCTCTTTCCATATGGATGATTCGGTCTACTAATACGATCGCGTTTGTTACAACTATACCTATCAACATGAGCATACCCATCATTACGGAAACGGAGATTGTTTCACCTGCAATTAACAATCCTACGAACGAGCCAATCACTGCGAATGGCAACGAGAATAGAATGGAGAATGGTGCAGCACCTTCACCGAAGGTAACAACAAGGATGAAGTATACAATCGCAATTGCAGCAATCATCGCAACTCCAAGCTGTGTGAACGTTTCTGTCATGTCAGCAGACACACCAGCTACGCCCATCGTTACGCCGCTAGGCAAGTCAATATCATTGATTTTTTCATCTACTTCAGCTGTCACTTTAGAAATATCATCTGTTGTAATAGTTCCAGTAACTGTCGCATAATACTCACCCTTGCTTCGATCAAGTGTATTGAGTGTTGTTCCTTCTTCAATTTCCACAAGATCTTCAAGCTTCATTGTCGTTCCAGTTGCTGTTGCTATCTCTGTATCCAACAATTCATCAAGTGATTTCGGAGTAGCTTTCTCTTCTTGTTTTACAATAACATCAAGCTCTTTTCCGTCTTTCTCAACAGTTGTCAGAACTTCATCTGAACCTTGATTGCTTAATGCCATAACGATTTGACCTGTAGTCAATCCGTACTGCAGAAGGTTTTCCTGATCAACCTTTAATGTATGTTCTACATATGCTGCTTCTGCACTTGAAGATACATCTTTAAGACCGTCATTATCCTTCATAATATCTTCAGCTTCTTTTACTGACTCATTAAGCTTAGTTAAATCCTCACTATAGAACGTATAGCTGATTTCATTTGTAGATCCTGACATAGAAGTGAAGTTTTGGCTCTTCCATTCTCCTGTCTGGCCAATATCAGCAATATATGTTTCAATATCTTCTTTTACTTCAGAGAAGTTTTTCATGTCTGGATCAAAGATCAGGTACATAAGTCCGCCGCCAGCGCCGCCGCCCATCATCGCAGCGGTCATGTCTGCATTGCTGCTGTCGGTAATAGATGTTTGAACTGTATCAATATCATCACGCTTCAGCATTTCATCTTCAACAACTTGAATGTTATCTGCTGTTTGCTTCTCTGTTTCACCAGCTTCTGGTGTATACGTCAAGTACATGACTTTTTCTTCTTCGCTGCCCATGAAGCTGAATCCGATCAATGGCGTAAGTGCCAAGCTTCCTGCAAGAAGTATTACTGCAATGGCAGACGTAATGATTTTATGGTTTAATGCTTTTTCTAATAATCCTTTATACCATAAAGCGAGCTTTCCAACTTCTTTATGTCCGCTTTCTGTCTTCTCACTGTATAATTTCTTTTTAAATAAGAAGTGTGAAAGAGCTGGTACGATTGTAACGGCAACAATCAATGATGCACCAAGAGCGAATGTCATCGTCAATGCAAACGGCACAAACAGTTCACCAACCATACCGCCCACGAAAATAAGTGGCGCGAACACGGCAACAGTTACTAATGTAGACGAAAGAATCGGCTTGAACATCTCAATTGTTGCTTCACGCACTAACGCACGCCCTGTAAGCTTCTCTTCTTTAGAATGCAAACGTCTGTAAATATTTTCAACTACAACAATGGAGTCATCAATTACACGACCAATAGCTACTGTAATGGCTCCTAGCGTCATAATGTTCAGTGTGATATCCATCCAATGCAGAAGCAAAAATGCCATGAAAATGGATACCGGAATGGAAACAATCGATATAATGGTAGATTTAATGTCACGCAAGAACAGCAGGATGATTAGAACTGCGATCAATCCGCCGAATACTGCTTTTTCAATCATAGTATGGACAGAATCTTCAATTGGCTGTCCTTGGTCAAGTGTTACGTCAATGACTAAACCGTCAATTTTATCTTTTTCATCTTCAGCAAGATCCTTAACAGCGTTTACTACATCAACTGTATTAGCTTGCTGGCCTTTTACGATTTGGATAGCAATCGCGTTTTCCCCATTTGTACGGGAAATTGATTCTTCCTTGCCGACAGCCTCAATTGTAGCAATATCGCTAAGCTTCACAAATGGTGAAGGGTTCTCAGCAGTCGGTGTTACCGGAATCATCATATCTTTCAATTCATCTATTGATGTAAGCTTCCCGTCAACAGATACAGCCTCTTCACCTTCTTCAAATTCATAAAGACCTAAAGATGTAGCCATATCGCTTGCTTGAATAACTTGTTTTACGTCATCTTCTGTCAGGTTCAGCTCAGCCAATTTCTCTTTATTATAGGCGAAGTCAACTTCTTCTACATGCTGGCCGGAAATAGTTGCTGAAGCAACACCATCAAGCTTTTCAATATCAGGAAGGATTACATCCTCCACTGTTGATGTCAAATCAACAATATCCTCTTCTGTGCTGCTTATGGACAATGCAACAACCGGCATCATATTCATGCTGATTGCAGACACAGTCGGTGCATCTACATCTTCTGGAAGTGTTACATTATCTAATGCAGATTCAAGCTGTCTCTTTTTCTCATCCATGTCAATGCCATACTCATATTCTACTTGTATGCTTGACACACTTGAGCTGGAATTAGAATAGACGGCCTTAACATCCTCTAGTCCTTCCACTGCTTGTTCAATCGGCATCGATACATCATTCATTACTTGTTCAGGAGTTGCTCCTGGATATACACCCGTTACCATTAAGTACGGTATCGAAATATCCGGAATCGTCTCCGTTTTCATTTGTGTACCAGAATAAATACCTGAAGCTGTGATAATAATGGTCAATAACCAAACCGCCAGTTTATTCTTCAGTACGAAATTAACTATCCCTTTCACTTTTGCACCTACCCTTTATTGACTTTGTCGAACTAATTACATATAATACTGACTAGCCAGTCATTTGTCAAATCATTTATAGCTAGGAGCTAAAATAGAGTATGGTTAAAAAACAATTAATTATGGACACTGCATTAGAATTGTTCGCCAAGCAAGGAATCGCCACAACCTCCGTTCAGCAAATAACAGAAAGCTGCGGGATTTCCAAAGGGGCATTCTATCTATCATTTAAATCAAAGGATGAGTTGATTCTCGAACTGATTGACGACGCCATGAAGCAGTTAGTTTCTAATCTTGACTACCAAGTCAAACATACGCCTGTAGATGACAATTTCCTGTATAACTTTTATCACTCGGTTTTTTCCACTTTTAAAAAAGATTCTGATCGTGGAAAGATATTTATGAACGAGCATAATTTTTCTGTCAGCCCAGATCTTATTAAGAAATTACATCACTATGATAAGCTGATAAACAGCACGATTCTGCTCTTGATAGAAAAAGTTTTCGGAAAATCTGCTGACCAGGTGAAATATGATTTGCTGTATTGCATCAAAGGCTTTTTAAAAACTTACTCTGAACTATTTGTATTTACAAAGCTCCCTTTAGATGTCTGCCTTTTGTCAAAATCTTTAGCAGAGAAAACAAACCTGCTTGCCATTCATGAAACAATACCTTTTATAACGGAGGAATTATCTTATCTGATAGAGTTACCGCAAGACGCTTCATTAGATAAGGAAACAATCGTTAAGCTTCTAAACTCGAATACTGAAGCTTGTAATGGGGAATATGTGAAGGAGTCTCTTCATTTGTTGATCGAGCAGGCTAACAACCAGACAATGAGCCCTGCTGTTATTAATGGGCTTATTGAAAACATTCGCCATATCCATAACGGAAAATGGCTTGCGTATTTGCTGCGGCGTTTCTTCCAGCTAGAGACATAAAAAAACACGGAGCAAAGAAGGACTATTTGTTCTTCTTTGCTTCGTGTTTTTTATCAGCTTAATCCGTATTCTTTTATTTTATTATAAAGCGTTCCCCGGGAAATTCCTAACAGATTTGCCGCTGCACTTTTGTTGCCATATGTTTTCTTGAGTGCTTCTTCTATTTCTTGCGCTTCATCCATCTTTGCATGAGAAGATAGGAAGGAATTACCCACTTCGTTGTTCTCGATAAGATTATCAGGCAAGTGAGCTAGCGTAATTCTGTTCGTATCATGCAAAATGATAATTCGTTCAATTGTATTTCGCAGTTCCCGCACATTTCCTGGCCATTCATAGTTTACAAACAAAGCCATTGCTTCGTCATCAACAACAGGAACAGGCTTAGTATATTTGACACTGAATTCCTCTAAAAATCTTTCAACAAGTGCTGCAATATCCTCACGTCTCGTTCTTAACGGGGGAATATAAATATGAATGACTGACAGTTTATAAAATAACTTCTCATTCAGTTCTCCATCTTTGAGAAGACTTTCCACAGACCTTGACGCTGAGGCGATTATTCTTGTGGAAGAGGAAATCACTTCCTGCCCTCCCACTCGGTAAAAGGCATTCTCCACTAAGTACAGGAGCAGTTTTTCTTGCAGGGCCAACGGCATCTTGTCAATATTTTCAATAAAGATAGTGCCATTTGCAGCCTGTTCGATTTTTCCTGTGATAACATTTTGCTTTTCATCGGTAAACGATGCTTTTTCAATGCCAAAAAGCTCAATTTCTAACAGCCCTGGCGGAATAACGGAACAATTGATATTAACAAATGGACCAGTAGCCTTTGAACCGCCGTAATGAATCGCTTGGGCAAGCATTTCTTTGCCTGAGCCGGCCTCGCCGGTAATTAAAACAGGGATGTCTGCATGAGCCATTTTTTGCGCTACTTTCAGCGATTCCTGAAACTTCGGACTTCCGCTGTCGAAGGATAAAAACGGATTTATTTTCTGAACAAGCAATGTCGACGCAGAGTCCAGCTCTTCGTTAAGCCTGATCATTTTTGTAATATCATGCTCTGAGGCAATCCCGCCTATAATCTTATTATCCAAAATGACTGGTGTTGCATTTATCAGCACATGAGTATCCGCATTAGGTCTGTGATACTGCCCTCTCACTGGATAGCCTTCGTTTAGAATGCGCTTTAGTACAAGTGATTCATCACTAAAATGACTAGCGAGTTTTGCTCCGATAATATGCTCTTTTTTTATTTTATAGGTTTCCTCTGCTGTTGTATTCCAGCCAACAACAATTCCTTCCTCATCAACAGCAGTTACCGAATCGTTGATCGTTTCAGCCAATGTATGAAAATAAGCAGTAGTTTGCCGGCGCTCTGCTTCAAGCATATTTACCCAAGTACTTTCCGTTATAATCCCAGCGGGAATCCCATCCTCCAGCCACAGTGCAGGACGGCGCCAATCAGCTTTATACGGGAGCCTTTCTGCAAATGCTGCGAAGGACGGAATCCATTCAAGCCGCTTGAGCCACTCACCTATTGGAGCAGTCGGTGGAGCCAACGCGATTATTTCGTACTCATAATTGCCGATTATAAAGTATGTTCCGCCTGTCACAACGACAAAATTATACTCAAGAAGTTTCGATTTTATCTCAGCTATCGGCGTCTGTTTATCTGCAACCGCAAAAGAGCGGTCAAGCTGTATTTGTGCATGTTCGAACATACTATTACCCTTTCAAGCTTTTTTACTAACTTTACCATACCAAAGGCTTAACTTTCTACTGCTAGATATAAAGAAAATACATAGAAAAGAAAAAGCTGATTGTTGTGTGTTTACAAAATCAGCTTTTTCTTTAGTCACGGACTGTTATACAGATTGCTTATATTCGTTGAAATTCTCCACTTGTTTAGCGTTCGGTGCTTCTGTAAGCAGGCTGACAATCCAGATGCTTAGCAGACCGACAATAAACCCTGGGATTATTTCATAAAGATTCTCTTTCAGAACGTCTATGCTTGCCCAGATGATAACTGTCACCGCTCCGCCGATAATTCCAGCGAGGCCTCCCCATCTGTTCATTCTTTTCCAGGAAAGACTCAGCAGAATGACCGGGCCAAAGGATGCACCAAAGCCTGCCCACGCATATCCTACAAGGGAGAGAATCGTCCCGTTTTTATTAAAAGCAAGAAGTACAGAAACAATAGATACTATAAGCACGGCAAGTCTGCTGATTAACAACAGCTCCTTTTCACTTGCCTTGCGTCTGAAGAATGTTTTGTAAACATCTTCTGTCAGGGAGCTTGCTGTTACGAGCAGCTGTGAAGAAATCGTACTCATAACAGCTGCCAGTATTGCAGCAAGGAGGAAGCCGGTAATGAGCGGATGAAACAGTATTTCACTCAATTTAATAAAAATTGTTTCCGCATCCTTTATTTCTAATCCTTGCTGAGAGAAATAGGCAAGACCTAAAAAACCTGTAAACATGGCGCCGCCGACAGAAAAGATCATCCAGCCCATTCCAATACGTCTTGCCTTTTTAATTTCTTTCACCGAAGAAATCGCCATGAACCGTACGATAATATGCGGCTGACCAAAATAACCAAGTCCCCAAGCAACCAACGATATAATGCCCAGAACAGTCGTCCCTTTGAAAATATCAAACAGCTTTGGATCAATTTCTTTTATTGTGTCAAAGCCGGATCCTAGACCTCCAACCTCCATAATGGTCACGATTGGTACAAGTATTAATGCAACAACCATAATCAAGCCTTGCACAAAATCTGTCCAGCTTACTGCCAAAAATCCGCCAAACAATGTGTAGGCAATGACGACTGCAGCTACAATCCAAAGTCCTGTTTGATAATGCAAGCCGAATGTAGTTTCAAATAAAACCCCGCCTGACACCATTCCTGATGAAACATAAAACGTAAAAAAGATAATGATGACTAACCCTGATGTCAGACGCAATATATTGGACTTATCTTTAAATCTATTTTCCAAAAATGCTGGAATAGTCATAGAGTTATTGGCCACTTCTGTGTATGCCCGAAGGCGCGGAGCTACATATAGCCAGTTTAAATAAGCTCCTATCGTCAAGCCGATTGCAATCCATGAGGCACTTATCCCTTGGGTGTACATTGCTCCCGGAAGCCCCATAAGCAGCCAGCCGCTCATGTCAGCTGCTCCTGCACTCAATGCTGTAACAGCAGGACCAAGCGACCTTCCGCCAATCATATAATCTTCTAGATTGGATGTACGTTTATAGGCGAAGTAGCCAATAACAAGCATTCCAGCCATATAAATAGCAATCGAAATTAAAATTTGTGTATTCAAGTCTCCATCCTCCATTCTCTAATCTAAGAAGTCCTTTTATCCCCATTTTGATCCTTTGCCAAATTTTCGAATATTCATTCTTTTATAAGCAAAAATCAATAAATATTTAAGCGAATATGTATTTTTATATGTTTTTCGCTTAAACAGGAGATGCACAATGAAAAAGTACATCTCCTAGTCTATTATTTTTATATTATTTTTTTCTAGATGTCAACTTCGCTTGCGTAAATAATAGCAAATAATCATAGCCGCCAGCTTTTGAATCAGTCCCAGACATATTGAATCCGCCGAATGGATGGGCACCTACAAGTGCACCTGTACATTTTTTATTTATATAAAGATTTCCACAATGCATATTTTCAAGGGCATAATCTATTCTGCTGTCATCTTGCGAATGAAATGCACCTGTCAGTCCGTATTCCGTATTGTTATAAATGTCAATCGCTTCCTGCCAATCGGAAGCTTTTGCAATCGCAAGCACAGGTCCAAATATCTCCTCCTGCATGATACGTGCCTGTGGATCAACATCTGAAAAGATTGTCGGTTCCACATAGAACCCGTTTCCATCCGCTCTCTTTCCTCCAGCAAGCAATTTTCCTTCCTGTTTGCCAATTTCAATATAGCCCATTATTTTGTCAAATGATTTTTGATCGATAACAGGTCCTACCGGATGATTCTCTGCCGGCAAGCCGATTGAAAGATTTTTTGTCAATTGTACTACCTTGCTGACCACTTCGTCATAGACAGACTCTACGATAACTGCACGGGAGCCTGCAGAACATTTTTGGCCTTGATATCCGTAAGCAGAAGCAACAATTGCCGCTGCAGCAGCATCTAAATCAGCTGTTTCATCAACAACCACACCATCTTTTCCACCCATTTCAGCAATCACACGTTTTAACCAAAGCTGACCATCTTGAACTTTTGAAGCTTTATCATAAATTCTGCAGCCAACTGCTCTTGAACCTGTAAACGAGATAAAGCGTGTTTTCGGATGCTCAACTAAATACTCACCAACTTCAATACCATCACCAGGCAAATAATTTAATACTCCAGAAGGCAAGCCTACCTCTTCCATCAACTCGACAAACTTAGCAGCAATAACCGGTGTAGCATCAGCCGGCTTCAAAATAACCGTGTTGCCTGAGACGATAGCAGCAACAGTCGTTCCAGCCATAATTGCCAATGGAAAATTAAACGGTGAAATAACAATGCCGACACCTAGCGGAATATACGTAATCTTATTTTCTTCACCAGCAATCTGCGTAAGCGGCTGATGAATACTCGTCTCGCTCAAACGAATCATTTCTCTTCCATAAAACTCCAGAAAATCAATAGCTTCTGCCGTATCAGCATCTGCTTCTACCCAGTTTTTCCCTGACTCCAAAACAAGGTAGGCGGAAAATTCATGCTTACGCTCTCTCATCAATGCAGCAGCCTTGAACAAGTAGGCTGCACGTTCAGCCGGAGCTACCTTTTTCCACGTTTCAAATGCTGTTAATGCTGTTTGCATAGCTTTTTCTGCCAGCTTAGTAGATCCCTTGCTTACAGTGCCAACTACTTCGTCCACATTTCCTGGATTCACTGAGACTGTTTCTTCCTCAACAAAAAGTTTTTCCGAGCCGATCAAAATTGGATACTTCTTCCCAAGCCCCTCTTTGACCCTAGCTATTGCTGCATACATTGCCGTTTTATTTTCCTCTGCTGTAAAATCAGTTAATGCCTCGTTTTTGAAAGTTGTGTAAGGTGCAGTTGTCGTCATAATAATTCAGTCTCCTTTTTTGTATATTTTGGATAAAACTATTAAACTTTAAGCTTACTTAAAGAAATTCTTGACGATAAACCAAACATTAGCCGGCCTTTCTGCAAGCCTCCTCATAAAATAACCGAACCAATCGATACCGTAAGGAACATAAATCCGAACCTTGTAGCCTTCCTTCACAAGTCTGTCTTGCAGCTCTTCACAAATGCCGTACAGCATTTGAAACTCGAATTGGTCATTTGGAATACCATGCTGTTTTACAATGGATTTCGTATACTCGACCATCGCCTCATCATGTGTCGCTACAGCTGCATAGTTGCCGTTAAGCAAATGCTGTTCAATAATTTTTTTGAAGTTGTTATCAACATCCTTTTTTTCCGGAAAAGCGACATTCGGTGACTCTTTATACGCTCCCTTCACTAGCCGAAGATTAGCAGACAGATCATGCAGATCAGCAATATCTCCTTCTGTCCTGTATAGATAGGCCTGAAGAACAATCCCGACATTGTCATATTCCTGACGAAGCTCCTTGTAAATGTCGATTGATTCCTGACAATGACCATAATCCTCCATATCAATTCTCACGAAATTTCCGTACGACTTCGCCCGGTCGAGAATGTTACGCATATTTTTCATACATAACTCCCTGCTGATATCTAATCCGAGGGAAGTCATCTTCAGAGAAAGATTTGATTCTGCCTTCGCTTCAGCAATGGCGTCCAACGTTTGAATACACATCGCAGCAGATTCTACTGCCTCTGCCTCTGTTGAGATAAATTCACCTAAATGGTCGAGAGTTACGACCTTACCTTGTTTGTTTAATCTTTTTACCGCATCAATTGCCATTCCGATTGATTCTCCTGCAACAAACCTTGCTGCACCTAAACGAAGCCCATATTTTTTCGCAAGTCTGTTGGCTGGCTGATTTTTTGCTAATGACTGAAACATATTCCGCATAAGCGCTTCCATTTTACGTCAATCCTCCTTGTACTCAAGCCTCTTGCTCCATTTTATTCATATTGAATGTGGAAAATTCATCTTTTTGAACAAAAGTGTTCAATCACTTCGTTTGTTTGGACAATGTTGTTTATTTAAGTTGATTATATAATATAATTATTCAGAATTGTATAAAAAAGTAAGAAAATCTAACACATTTTTTTATTTTTTACAATGAATATATGTTTTACTAAATTCCTCCATTCTCGCCTATAAAAATAAAGAGAATGCAGACTAATCTGCATCCTCTTTTCCCCTAGTTTCTTCTATATAATATATTGCTACTTGTTAATCTACTGATTTAACGCCGCCAAACCATTTAGAAACGAGTTGATCCATTTCACCATTTTCTTTCATCTCTGCCAATTCTGTATTAAATTTCTCTGTCAGCTCACTGTCCTTTGGAAAGGCAATAGAAGCGCCGCCAGTTTCATTATTCGGGACAGAGATAACTTTCAGATTATCATTGTTTTTTATATATCCTTTGGAAACAACATCTTCCATTAAAACTCCTTCAAAACGGCCGCTTTTAATCTCTTCCACTAAGTCAGGCACTCTATCCCTTGTCTCCACAGTGAAATCAACTTCTTTTTGCAGTTCTTTTGCCTTTTCCGCTTGTATGGAACCAACTTGTACTCCCACTACTTTCCCTTTAATGTCTTCAAAAGTCTGAACAGCTCCATCACTGGCTACAACCATAGAAATATCACTTCGAAAATAAGGATTAGTAAAATCCACATTCTTGCTGCGCTCAGGAGTCGCTTCCATACCAGCCATAACAAAATCAACCTTACCTGATTGCAGTGATGTAATCAAACCACTGAAATCCATGTCCTGAATGACTATTTCATAGCCAAGCTTCTCACCAAGCGCTTTCGCAAGATCCACATCAAACCCAATAATCTCCTCACTCGTTGCCGTATCAATATACTCAAACGGAGCATAATCAGCTGAAGTTCCCATCACCAATTGCTTACTACCTTCCTCTCCACCAGCCGCACTCTTCCCGCATGCAGCTAAACCAAGCATACAAACAACCAGCATAACCATCCCCACAAATCTCCTCTTCAAAAAGAACCCCTCCATCTCAACAATCATATGTATTATTTAATACGTTTCATGACGTTTTATTTATTTATACTACTTTCCACCAGCATAGTCAATATATTATTAGAATTTACAGAAAAGTGCAGGGCGCCTGCTTATCGGCGACTTGCATAAGACGAGATGGCCTTAGAAGGTGGCGCTCTTCCACCTTCTTGGACAGCTTGGCTTATGACCTCGAGCCGATGGCGCCCGGAACTGGACAGAAAAGTGCAGGGCGCCTGCTTATCGGCGACTTATGACCTCGAGCGTGGGCAACCGTTTAGCAGCAAAATACAAAAAAGCAACCTCCTCTAAGAAGGTTGCAAGCTGGCTTTAAAACGAAAACTTATATCGTTCGCCGACAATATACTGTCTTCCTAAATAAACAGGGACAGCAGTATCAGAAACGACTGTTTCCAAATAGAAAAGCGGTTCTCCAATTGTAATATCAAGCAGCGGCGCTTCCTGGTCAGATGCTCTGACAATTTCCAAGGAAGTTTCTCCTGCATTGTTTAGGTTAATACCGTATTTCTCTTCTAACAGCTCATAAAGGGAGCCGTCGAGACTCTCTTCCAGCAAAAATTTATACCGCTTAAAGGAATAGAAATTATTTTCGAGCATGAGCGGACGATCGTCTGCATATCTGACCCTTTGAATATGAATCAGCTGGTCATCATCGTCTAGCATTAACCGTTCTTTTTCATTGTCATCTGGATCAATCAGTTCCTTTTTGATAACCTTACTTGTTACTTTCAGGCCATGTGCTTCACAAGAAGCGGTAAAACTCTTTAAATGAAGAATCTTTCTTTCAATCTTTTGTGTCTGAACAAATGTCCCTTTGCCTTGCTTTTTTACAAGATAGCCTTCTTCCACCAATTCGGTAATCGCTTTGCGGACAGTAACTCTGCTGATATTATACTTGTCACTGAGCTCCACCTCTGTCGGAATCTTGTCACCAGCTTTAAGGCGATTGGCAGTAATAGCTGTGCGCAGCGTTTCTTTCAGCTGTATATAGAGAGGGACACGATTCTCTTGCTTAATCATATTAGTTATCACCTATTCTATTCATTTACTCCAAGAATAACAAAGACTTAAAAATAAATAAATCTTTTCCACTTAATAAGCTTTGCCATGACCAAAAGCACCTTCTACAAGACAAGATGCTGCCGCAAATTCGGCAGCTTTAGCAAGTGCAGTTTCCAAACCATCTTGTTCTTGTTGTAAGTAGTGCAGCAAAAATGCTGTCAGGAAGGAATCTCCAGCTCCTAATGTATCAACAGCCTCGATTAGTTTCGGTATTTGCTTGTAAAAGCTTACTCCATCATACAGCAATGCTCCTTCTGCTCCCATTGTTGCTATAGAAAGTGTGCTTCCAAGTGATACCATTTTCTTTAGGACAGCCTTTGCTTCCTCTTCTGTTAAGTGGCTGCATGAAAGAAAGCTATAGTCAACAAATGGCCCAATTTCAAGCAAGTATTCCTCTGTGAAATCATCAGAAAAATCAAAGGAAACTGGTACACCTGCAGCTTTAATATTCGGCATCTCTTTTTCCAAATAGCTGTACTTGCTAGTATGCAGCAAATCAAAGGATTGGATATATTTTATATCCTCCTTATTTAGTTGGAGCTTATGATACTTCCTTATTCCGCCATCATTGCTCTCCAAAAACACCCGATCACCGTTTTCTAGTCCGACTAATGCATAGCCGCTCTCTCCTTCGACTTCCTGGCAGCGTTTTGTATCAATTGCTAATTCCTTCAGTACATTTCTAATATGCTGTGCCTCATCATCTGTGCCGAATATCCCTAAATAAGCAGCATCAGCGCCAAGCGTTTTCGCATAAACACTGAAATTCAGAGCATTTCCTCCTGGATACATTATTCTTTTATATGTATATTTATCGACAACATTATCGCCAATCCCTAATACTTTCACCGCAATCCTCTCCCCAATCACATCACCTGTATAAAACCCACGCCAATTATACAATAATGCTCAATTTTTAATCAATTGTGTAAAAACAGCTGAAGAAAACGACTTTAGTACGCAACCTTGCCCATATATCTTCTTGTTTCTAACGGATGCTGTCTGATTTTTGCCAATTCTGCTCGGTACACACTTAAAATACTGTAGAAAACAATCGGATTAAAAAACTCGACAACCTCATCATCAATTGTATTAATCCCTAATTCCTTGCAGTCAACCACTTCTAGCTTTTCTCCATATTGCTTCAAGAAGCTAAGCGCCCTTTCATCTAAAGCTCTCGTTCTGCCTTCATTCATAAGTAAAATATATGGTGTTTCTTTATCTGTTACTTCAAATGGACCGTGAAAATACTCCCCAGTATGTATGGCTGAAGCATGAATCCATTGCATTTCCATTAAAGAACAAATGGAAAACCCGTAGGCATGACCGTATGAAGCACCGCTGCTCAAAACATAGAACATATTCTCATGCTCATATTTTTTAGCAAAGACTCTTGCTCTTTCTGCTACTTGTATGCGTGCTTTTGCAATAACTGTATTGATTTGCTCTAACCCTTTTATTACTTTATGATAAGCATCATAACCTTCTATACTGTGTAAAGCTTCGACGGCAATGGCAAAAATAATTGCCATTGGGTTGTCTTTTACATCTGTTTCTTCTCCCCATTTATAAAGAATATTATAGTCTCCATATTCGACTAATGCACCTGTTTCATTATGTGTCAATGTAATAGTCGATGCACCTTTTTCTTTTGCCGTTTTTGCTGCTTCCACAGACTCTTTCGTATTGCCTCCATGGGAGCAGACAACAACAAGTGAATGACTTCCCAGCGCTTTAGGCACCGCATGCACAAACTCATTACTCGTGTATAGGGACACTCTCGTTCTTTTCGCTTCACTTTTGAGGAAATATTCAGATAAATACATATCGACTAAAGAACCTCCACAGGCGACTAAATAAATATCTTTCATTCCTTCTTCCTTTTTTGTGTGTATTTCATTAATGATTTCCTTAATATTCAATTTTATCTCTCCCCTATCCGCCCATTTTAAAATACGTATTAAAACGTATTATTAATACAAATAATAGCGACATATTGCTTTTTCGTCAACCTTTTCGTTTCTAATAAAAAACACGGTCCCTAAAGACCGTGTTTTTTAACTATTTTATTAATACCCCTTTATCCCCTGTCTGAATTCCTGCAGCATTTGCTTCATCTGTATCAATATGCATGTCCAAGGCATAAGTATCCTTAACTCTGATTAATACTTTATAGAAAATAAGCTCCCTTTCCCCGTCCGTTTTTACACTAACATATTGTCCATCACTTACACCAAAATTGTCAGCATCCTGTTGTGTCATATGAATATGCCGCTCTGCAATAATAACCCCTTTATCTATTGTGATTTCTCCATGAGGACCAATAATCGTAATGCCAGGTGTTCCTTCAATTTTGCCGGAAGGGCGGATGGGTGGATTAATGCCCAGCTGGCGGGCATCTGTTTTTGAAATTTCCACTTGTGTCAGCGTACGGATTGGACCAAGAATTCGCACCCTGTTAATTTCAGACTTATCCGTTTTGATAGTCACCGTTTCTTCTGCGGCAAACTCTCCAGGCTGTGATAATTCTTTTTTACTTGTCAGCTCATAATTTTCTCCAAACAGCTTTTCTACATCTTCTTTTGTTAAATGGATATGTCTATTTGATACACCGATCGGGATTTGCATTTTTTGCCAGCTCCTTTAAACGTTTTTTTTACCTTTCCCTAATAAAAGCAGTTTAATCAAGATTAATCATATCCTGTATCGCCCCAATATGTCTGCCATAAACCTATAATAAAAAAAACCTTTTCTCCTGTATGGATAAAAGGTAGGTTATCCTTATTTTACCGTAACTGCCGCACATCCTGACGGTATTTCTGCTAAATAATAATGGCTGATAGCAAGCATTGCTTTTCCGGCATAAAGCATTGCTTTTTCATCAAAATCAAACTTTGGATGGTGATGTGGATATATTGCTTGCAATTCCTCGTTTCCTGCTCCTGTAAAAAATATCATCCCCGGCTTCTTCTCTAGATATAATGCAAAATCCTCACTTACAAGGAGGGCAGGTACTTCTTTTATTACTAACTCAGGCAGGGAGGTCTTAACGGTGTTTGCAAAAATATCCGTTTCAGCAGGATGATTATATACACTTGGCATTCCATACTTATAGTTGAATTCATAATCTGCTTTCGAACTCATGCAGATGCCTTTAATCGCCTCTTCCATTGCTTCTTTTACAAGCTGTTGTACTTCCTTTTCGTATGTTCTCACCGTGCCCTTCATTACGGCAGAATCAGCAATGACGTTTGCAGCATTCCCTGCATGAATGGAACCAATTGTTAGTACAGCTGTTTTCTGTGGATTCACCTTGCGGCTGACGATATATTGAAGCTGGTTAATAAGCTGGCCTGCTACCGCAATAGAATCAACTGTATCATGAGGAGATGATCCATGACCGCCTTTGCCTTTAATCTTAATCGAGAAACCATCGCCAGCAGCGGTTGTATACCCCTTCGTATATGCTATTTCCCCTGTAGGATAAAGACTCCATAAATGATTGCCAAACACTGCATCTACTCCTTCAAGGCAATTGTCTGCTATCATTTTTCCGGCACCGCCTCCGCCTTCCTCTGCATGCTGAAACAGAAGAATGACGTTTCCTGCAAGATTTTTTCGATTTTCATTCAGCACCTTGCCAACTGCCAGCAAGGTAGCTGTGTGCCCGTCATGGCCGCATGCATGCATGACACCATCAACCTTCGACTTATATGGTACGTTCTTTTCATCCTGTATCGGCAATGCATCGAAATCGGCCCGCAGTGCAATTGTCTTACCAGGTTTCGCTCCGTAAATATACCCAAGAACTCCCATCCCACCGACATTTGTTCGGATTTTAATACCAAAATCAGTCAAGATGTCTGCAATCAGTTTAGATGTTTTGTATTCTTGGTTGGTTAGCTCTGGATACTGATGAAAATGCCGTCTCCATTCCACCATCTTGTTATACATTTCCTCCAATTGTTCGTTCCAGTTCTCCAGCATATCTATTCCTCCCTTTTATTATTCAGTAAATTCAGAAATTTAAATTTACACCTATGCTTATATAGTTAAGATACCAAGGCAGCAGGCTGCATGCCTTGGCACAGGAGTTCATTTTTATCGGCCACCGAAAAACTTTCTAAATTTCTCTAGTTCTTCTTTGCTATATTCCTTCGTTTTATCAAAATACGGATTGTCCTCTAAAGGGTCTTTTGGATCTAGATTTGTTTTCATTGAAAAAGCTGCTTGGTTCAAGCCATCTCCAATAAGACGATCATCAAGGCTGTTAAAATCAGGCATTTTGTCATTTCCCATCATTGCACCTCCCAACCTTTTTAGGGTGGGCGTTTCCTGCTATTTTATGTAGAAGGCCTGCTTGTTCCTCTAATATGATTCACGTTGACATTAAACAAACCTTAGAAAATAATGGTTTCATTATACTTTTTGAGATCTTTCTAGTCAAATAATTATAAGAAAATTAAAATTATTTAAACTATTAATTTTTATTATAATAAAAAAAGCTCCCACATCAAAGTGAGAGCTATTATCTTAAATTATACGAGTAGTTACAATTCCTTCAATTTCACGGATTTTTGCTTCTAATGAAGGGATGATATCGCCAGCCACCTCATTGTCAATATCAATCATCGTGTATGCATATTCACCACGGCTTCTGTTAACCATGTCAGCGATATTCAAACTGTATCCAGAGATTGCCATCGTGATTTGTCCAACCATATTCGGCACGTTTTTATGGAATGCTGCGACTCTCTGCTTGCCTGTATAAGGAAGATATACATTTGGGAAGTTAACGGAATTCTTAATATTCCCTGTTTCCAAGTAATCCTTCACTTGGCGTGCAGCCATAATCGCACAGTTTTCTTCTGATTCCTGTGTTGAAGCACCTAGATGAGGCACAGGAATTGTATTTTTCATTTTCAATACATTTTCATTTGGAAAATCAGTGATATATCTGCCGACTTCGCCATTTTCAAGAGCAACCGCCATATCGATTTCATTTACCAGCTCTCCGCGGGAGAAGTTCAGAATTTGAACACCTTCCTTCATGATGCTGAATGCTTCTTTGTTAAACATCCCTTTTGTATCATTAGTTAATGGTACATGAACAGTAATATAGTCGCTTTCTGTAAACAGCTGCTCAATTGTCATCGCACGCTGTACATTTCGAGAAAGATTCCATGCTGTATCAACAGAGATGAATGGGTCAAAGCCGATTACATCCATATCCAAATCAAGAGCATCGTTGGCAACAAGTGCTCCAATCGCTCCTAAACCGATAACACCAAGTGTTTTTCCTTTAATTTCTTTACCGACAAACTGCTTTTTACCTGCTTCAACAAGCTTTGGAATTTGGTCGCCTTCTTCTTTCAGGTTTTTCGCCCAAGCAACACCATCAAACAGATTACGAGAAGAAGCCATTAAGGAAGTCAGAACCATTTCCTTTACTGCATTTGCATTTGCTCCAGGTGTATTGAAAACGACAATTCCTTTTTCTGTGCAATTTTCAACAGGAATATTGTTAACACCTGCACCTGCACGAGCAATCGCCTTTAATTTGTTCCCAAATTCCATAGAATGCATATTATAACTGCGAGCTACAATCGCATCAGGATTTTCACTGTCATTATCAATGATAAAATTCTCTTTCTTAAATACGTTCAATCCGCTGCCTGCGATATTATTCAAGGTTTTGATTGTTTTTACTTTGTCTAAAAGGGTTGTGCTCATGTAAGTTGCTCCTCTTCCCATAAAATAGTTTGCAAAATTCTTTGCTATTTGACCAAAAACAGCCCAAAATCTCTTCCAATAAAGAGAAAGAGGCAAAGGAAAAAGAGAAAGCTTTATTCCCTTACCTCTGCCCAGGCGAACGGCATCGACACTATGTGCTCCCCTACGGTTAATCCCGCGTTTCGCCAGTCACACACAGCCTTTTGATTTCTTCTAATTTAACAAATTCTCCAATAAGATTCAATGATTATTTAAAAATTCACCAAGTTTATTATTTTCCAAATCCCAAGCCATTTTACTGGAATAACTTTATATTTCTATTAATCGGGATTCTAAAGAATAAGCTCACTAACAGATTATTTTGTATAAATCAGTCTACGCCTCTATTCTACAGAGAGAGCTATGTCTATTTTTAATCTAATTAGTCGAAGATATCTTCTTTGAGGATTTCTATCGCGGAAAAACAGTGTAAAGGCATCTCTTCATTAAAGTATGCTGTTCCTTTAATTTTGGACCAGCCTTTATGCTGCCATTTTAACTGCCAAATGCTTTTTAGATGAAGCATGCTCTTACTCGAAAAAAATGCTATTATGGTACCATTCGAGTTACAGGAGGATACTCATATTGAAAAAGGTAGTTCATGTAGTTGCAGCAATTATAGAAAACGAACGAAACGAAATATTATGTGCCCTTCGTTCACCTGTTATGTCTCTTCCGAACAGTTGGGAGTTTCCTGGAGGAAAAATAGAAGCTGGTGAAAATGCATTTCAAGCATTAGAAAGAGAAATCATGGAGGAACTTGGCTGCCAAATAAAAGCGACCGATTTATTTCACGAAAATACGCATGAATATGAGAGCTTTATTATTACCCTAACTTGCATAAAGGCAACTATTATTTCTGACAGCCCAAATGCAAAGGAACATTCTAAATTAATTTGGCTAAAGAGAGAGAATCTTGAATCATTAAAATGGGCTCCAGCTGATATTCCAGCAGTACATAAATTGATAAATGAATACATCTGACAATATTAATTAAGGCTTTATTCTGGAAATTAGGTCTTAAGCGACTTGATTGATAGAAAGCTGGCAATAGGACCATCATTTTTAAGATATCACTTTGTTTATACACAGAAACAAAAAACAGATGAACCAATTGTTCATCTGTTACGGAATTTTATGATTTTGCCGCAGGTAAAACTCCCGCTTCTGCTAAAATCTCCTTAACTTGTGAAATCTTCTTTTCATTAAGTGGTGCTGACGGTGGCAGAACATATGTAGAAATGTCGAGGCCGCATTGCTTTATTGCCTCCTTTATAACATTTACAAATGGGCTGTCAAGCTTGTAAAGCTGCGGAAGTATAGCTAGCTGCTTATAAAGGATGGAGGCCTTAACAAGGTCGCCGTTTAAAAAGGCACGGTAAATGCCGATGGAAATTTGCGGTGCGAAGTTGCCGCTTGCAGATATCGTTCCATCTCCGCCAAGCTGAAGCGTATTTAAGAGATGGTCATCATAACCGCATAAAACAGAGAAGTGAGGATGTTTACGCTTTACTTGCATTATCATATCACGGATATGCCCGATAGAATCAACGGTTTCTTTAATGCCAGAAATATTGGGATGATCGTCGACAAGGCGGGCCACAAACTCAGGGCTTAAATCCTGGCCGGTAAGGTTAGGAAAGTTATAGAGGAGAACAGGAATGTCAACAGACTGGGCAATTTTGCTGAAGTAACCATATAGATTGTCATCAGTCAGCTTCCAGTAAAAAGGATTGATGACCATAACGCCATCTGCCCCTATTTTTTGGGCATGTACACTTAATTCTACCGCTTCCCTTGTATTGGTGCTGCCAGTGCCAATTAACACAGGCACTCTCCTTTTTACATGCCTCACCGCAAACTCAGCTGTCTGTAATCTTTCCTCCCTAGACATCTGACTGAATTCCCCGCCAGTCCCCAGAAACAACAAGCCGTCAACACCTGCTTCAATCAGCCTGTCAATCAACTGTCCCATTTCCACTTCACTCAGCTTGCCTTCTTCGTCAAAAATCGTGGACACAGGTGGAATAATTCCCTTGAATTTGTTCAATTTGCTTCCTCCTTTACCTAATAATGTAATCTGATTATACCAGCAGATTTTGCCAATTGTAAACCCTTACATATAACTAAAAATAAGCATGAAAAAAGTCTTCATGCTTACTTTGTTATTACCCTTTTATATCTTTCAAAAACTGAATGACAGCTTCTTCTTTCGTCGCCCAAGACGTTACTAAGCGGATTGCTGATTTATCTGCATCCGTTTTTTCCCACACTAAGAAAGCATACTTGTCTTGCAGCTTTTTGATCTGATCATTGTGCAGAATCGGAAACAGTTGATTGGTTGGAGAATCAATAAGGAAATCAATATTCTCCTTATGCAGACCTGTTCGTAAAAGACTTGCCATGTTGTTAGCATGTTCAGCAAGCTCAAAGAAAAGATTATCACGGAATAACTCTAAAAACTGAATTCCTAAAAGTCTGCCTTTAGCAAGCAGTGCTCCTTTTTGCTTAATATGATAACGAAAATCCTCTTTCAAGGAATCACGAATAATCACAAGCGCCTCACCAAGCAAGGCACCGTTTTTCGTGCCTCCGATATAGAATGCGTCCACTAAGTGGGGCAGGTCGCTTAATTGAAGATCGTTGCCGTCTGCACATAATGCAGAACCAAGTCTGGCTCCATCTAAAAATAGCAAAAGATTATGGCTGTCACAGAAGCTTTTCAGCGCTTCTAGCTCACTCTTTAAATAAATAGAGCCAATTTCTGTTGAATTGGATATGTAAACAAGCTTTGGTTTAACCATATGTTCATCAGTATGTTCGTCCAACACTTGCTGAATATGTGCTGGTGTCAGCTTGCCGTCCTCTGTATCAATGGCAACAACTTTATGCCCTGTGGCCTCAATTGCTCCAGTTTCATGAACGAAAATATGACCGCTAGTTGCAGCAATTGCCGCTTCATGTGGTCTTAAAAAGGCAGAAATCGCTGTCAAATTTGTTTGTGTGCCGCCAGAGAGCAAATGAATAGCTGCATCTGCATGGCCCATTTTTTCCTTTAAAAGTTTCACCGCTTGTATTGTGTAGCTGTCTTCTCCGTAACCAGCTTCTTGTACAAGATTTGTTTCTATTAGTGCTTGCAATATATTTGGATGGGCACCTTCACTATAATCATTTTTAAAGCTGTACATCTTTTGCCTCCAGTCTGGCAATACAATAAACATATTGCCTAGTTAAAAATAGATATCTACACTAATTATATTCGTTTTCCTAAATAAAAAAAATCCCATTGTTTAAAATGGGATTTCTTTCAATTAAACTGCAACTTCATCTTCCCGTTTCTTTCCTGTTCTCTTTTTGGAAGATAGCTTATTTGCAGTTAGTGTAATCAGAAAAGCAACGACAAGGGGAACAACCATTGCGATAATAAAACCTGCAATGTTATTGGAAAGGAATGGTGCTGTAAAGGATGGAACATAAGCTGTTCCTCTTACATTGAATAAGCCGACAAGACCTCCGCCAATTCCTGCTGAAACAAGTGCTCCGCTAAAGACGATTTTATTGGAGAACATGAACGGATACGCTGATTCTACAAATGTCCCAAAGCCCATATTGATTAAAAAGCCCGGTGCAGCTACAGCACTCTCTCCTCTGTCTCTTGGCGCAACGATGTTCGCAAGATTAATTCCTGCAGCCACCATTACTAAGCCAACCATATCGACAGCTCCTAAAAAGCTGTTTCCTGTTTTCTCCATTTCGAGCAGCACAATTGGCAAGATTGCTGCATGATAAACCCCGCCTAAAATTGCAGGCCATATGAGCACGCCGGCTAGTACACCGGCAAGTATCGGATTAAAAGCTACCGCTTGTTCAATAACATCCTTAATAAGGTTGCCAGCCTGTAAAGCAATCGGACCGATTAAATAGTAAACGAATAAGCCAGCAATTAGTCCAGATAAACCGCCGCTGACAATATTGACAGTCGTGATTGGGAATTTCCACTGTATGCATTTGCGGAAGAAAAATTGTACAAGAAGACCTGCTGCAATCCCGCCGATTATTCCGCCAATAATACCGCCTTGAACAGACAATATCCCAGCAATAACACCCGCGATAATAGACACTTCATCCAGTTCAGAAACCTGTTTAGCCGCTATAACTGCAAGCATTACTGGTAAGGCATTTATCATTAAATCAAATATGTCACTTAATCCTTTCAGCGCTGGAATCTGGCTAATAGCGAGAATAAGCGCCATTGCGATAAAGCCTGGCAGTGATGAAACCATAATGCCCCTTATATTAATGTTTTTCCACGGAACTGTATTTGTTGCTTGCGTCTTTTCGTATGAGCCGATGATGGGATTAAATTTTATGTTCCAATGCTTACACAAGGAGGATATGAACGAAATGGCTCTTGTTCTGCTTGTTGATCCTGTCGTACCAGAGGAAGAAATAACATTGGCGCCCATTGCTGTCATTGCAGCCATAGAGGTTCCTCCTGTACCGACAATTGGCAGCTTTCTCTCAATGGCGGCAGCTAAAGTCTCCTTGTTAACAGCTTTTGTGTCAGCACTCATCGCAATGATGCCGTCCACTTCCCCTTTTCTAATACTTGCTGCAATCATGTTATCAAGCTTTGCTGCTTCAAGATTAACCTCTTTTAAAGAAGCCTCAAACAAAGATTGCACCTCATTGTCTTTATAGCCGTAAATAGCCGCATTCGTATGGTCCTTTGCTGTATCCATCGACTCTTTCGCAGCGATAAACTGGATATTAGCTACATTCAATCCATCTGCATGTGCTTGTTTTAATATTTCTTCCAATAGCTGTACTGGTTTTGCGCCGCCGAGGTTAAACAGATTTCCGCCGCTGCTGCCAATAATGACAATATTCTTCATTGCACATCATCCCTTTAATTAATATATGTATAAATAAACACTTCTTTAGTTTGGTAGTTTGGTAAAGTGCTACCATACTAAAATAACATATACAGGTTAAATTCTCTAGTTATTTTTTGATAATTTAGAAGTATTTAAATTCATAAAAGTGTCATAACTTGTACACCTTTGCCGAAATAAATAAATAAATAAATAAATATATATATAATTAAACTAGTAATATTCTCCTTTTTTATTAAATAAAATCAAAAAAGCCTGTCACTTCTCTCAAAAAGTGACAGGCTTGCTTTTATATTTTATACAAAATTGCGCCGCTAACTAAAAGAACAGAACCTAACAGCAAGAAGTTAAAAATGCTTGTAGCTGTATCAGGCAGGCTGTTGCCTTTTTGCTCTTGGTGTGTGTTTTCCTCTTTCACTTGCTTATTTGTTTCATGCTTTTCTGTTTCTTGTTTTGGTTCCTCTTGTTTTACAGGAGTTTCATTGTTTATCTCTTCACCTGCTGAAACTTCCTCCTGCTCATCTGAGTCCTCTGCTTGATCATCCTGTGCAGGCGGTGTCTGCTCCTCCTCTTCTACAGCTTCCTCGTAATCAGCAGTTTTTACGAAGGAGAAATCATCCAAGCTTCCCCATGCGCCAGCGTTCGCCTGAATGCTTGCACCGATCGTAACAGTTCCATTCAATATAAGAATATCGCTGATTTTAGGATCTGCCCAAATATTCCACCCAGTAACATTAGTTGGCACATCATATTGTTTATCATTCGTTTTTACATACAGCTTCATATTGGCAGCAGCTGCATCTCCGCCTTGAATGAACATGGAAGCATCATAGTAGCCTGGAGTCAGTCCTGTGATTGTCTGTTCAACAGTAAAGTCTACACGGTCTGCTGAATAGAAATGCAAAGAATGTTCACCAGATTTAGCATCTGCGGGATTTTTTAGAAAATCGGCATGTGGTGCTAAATCATTCGGATACGTAATTTTCCACATGCTTTTATCTGCCTCTTCAAAGCTTGGATTTTGCACAAAGTTTTCCGGTTTAATTGTAAGATTTGCCTTAACTGACAAACCGCCCTCTACTGTCCCGTTAATAACATACTCACCGATGCCTGCATTAATTGCCTCGATTAAAGCTTGCTCATCCCAAGTGACAGCAATCGGCCCTTCTGTGCCATCATTATAAACAGCTGTTACGGTTTCAGGGAGCTTGATGTCTTCCCCTGCTGCTGCCTCAATTGTAACGTCTGTCAGCTTCTCTATTTTAACTGGGGCAACTGCTCCTGTGTTCACGTATTTAAACACATTTAACGAAGCGAGCGGTTTTCCGTTAAAGTCGAATAATGCCTGGTTATCGACTGCACTTCCGCCAAACCACGCTCCGGCATCATGGGGATCATATTCTGCAGCATAACTTGACGCCCAGCCAGAACCGTATTTCTCCCATATGGCTTTATTTTGTGCTAACTTATCTGGACTGCCGACTGGTATCCAGGCAGGCTCCCAATAAAACACGCCGATGCCTGCATCTCCCACATTAGCGACCGCTTCTATCACATCCCGGACCGCTGTTGCTTGTCCTTGAACAGTGACAGGATAATTTAATGTTTGTCCAGAGCTTTTTGGTGCTGTATTTTCATGGCCATCTCCATCAATACTTGTATATGTATAGGATGTTTCGGCGACCATTACTTTTTTACCGTATGTGTCTGCGACATTTTTCAAAACAGATGTTAAATTGCTTAATGACCCATGCCAAAATGGATAGTAAGAGCTTGCAAATACATCATAATCGACATTGTTATCATCGAGTGTCTTTGCTATTGATGCATAGCGGCCTGCTGTTTCCGGATTAGTGAAATGCAAGGCTGTCAGGATGTTAGGATCCACTTCCTTGATTGCCTTGCTGCCTTCATTAAACAGCTCAGACATTTTTGTCCAGTCCTTTTCGCCCACAAATCCACCTGTCGTTTCATTGCCGACCTGGACCATGCCGATGTTGATTCCTTCGTTAAGCAATGCTTGCAAACTGTCCTTCGTATACGAGTACAACGCCTTTTTCTTGTCTTCAAGACTTAAATTGGCCCAAGCTTTAGGTGCCTGCTGTTTAGCAGGATCTGCCCAAAAATCCGAATAATGGAAGTCTACTAACAGCTTCATTCCATTCGCTGTCGCTCTTTTTCCTATTTCCTTTGCTTTTTCCAAATCATTATTTCCGCCGCCATATCCGTTTCCGCTTGCATCATACGGATCATTCCAGATGCGGACACGTACATAATTAACGCCTGAATCTGCCAATGTTTTGAAAATATCCTGCTCTTGTCCTGCTTCATTGTAATATGTAACACCGCTGTCTTCTTGGGTAATAATGCTGGAAACATCGACTCCCTTGATAAAGTTATCGTTTAAGCCCTCAACTTTTTCAACGAAAATATCACTTTCCACTGGTTCCGTTGCACTGCCATCGACCTTTTTCAGAGAAAAGCCGTCCAAATAACCCCAAGTATTCGGCTGGCCTGCAATTTCAGCGCCAAACTCAAAGTTTGCTGTATCCTGAGACAGTTCAAACGTCAATGACTGTGTCTCCCAGTTGTTATAGCCTTTTGTAGCTGCCTGACTTGTTTTGCTTGAACCTGCGAATAACGCTACCTGTCCAGCTTCTTTATCTGCTCCCCCCATCGTTTGCACGGTTAATTCGTACTTTCCGGCAGGAAGTGAGGCAGCTGTTTGCTTCACTTTAAAGGTTTGAGCACTGGCATTGTCCTTTATCCAGAATTTCAAAGCATACTGTCCTTCAGCAGGTTTTATCCAAGTATCTTCTGCATAAGCAAAATGATGTACCTCAACCTGACTATCATCTAAATCTTGAAAGCTCCAAGAACCATCTGTCCAGAAGTCTGTTTCCATTCCACCATTCACTGCATAGCTGTTTTCTGCTGCTTTAGTGTTTGTCGGCATTAGACTTATCATTAATATCAATACATACAATAAAGGAAGTACTTTCCTCCATTTACCGCACTTCTTTTTCATCAACATCACCTTCTAATTGGAGAATTTTACAACAAAAAGAGAATACGAGTTACAGCACAGTGCTTAATACATTCATTTTTTTAAAATGATGCATGATACTCCTTGCTGTTCTCGCATTCTCTTCCTAAAAATTAGCCTTTTACTTTCTCTACTATTCTCACTTCATACTTATCTAGCTTTATACTGCCATGAAGCTGCTCACCAGTAATAACATCCTTTACTTCACTGCCAAGGACAACTGGCTGCGTATCTTCTGTAAAGTTCATAATAAAGAGATACTCTTTACCTTCATCTTGTCTTGCTTGAACAGATACTCCGCTGCCATGTGTTATCGCGTAATCTGGCTTTAATGACAATTCTTCAATAAGCTTGCCGTAGAAAGCACGATGAAACTCATCATCTAATCGGCCGCCAATATAGTAAGCTTTCCCATTCTCATAAGCATTGCTTGTTACTGCTGCTGTGTTTGCATAAAAATCTTCTTTATACACACCTTCCACATTAGCAGAGGCAATATTTACAACGGTTGCATAATCCTTCAGTACATAATCCTTTCCTTCGTAATGGACAGTGTTAGCATCTTTCGGATAAAGTGTATCTGTTTCAATTGGATTTAGGCCAAACATGTCTTGCAGATCTTGATGCCAGCCTTCCATATACGTTAAGTCATGCTCATTCACGATTCCGCTTATATATGTCATGATTAACGTACCGCCATTTGCTACATACGCTTTTAAGCGGGCAATCGTCTCTTCACTTGCTAAATAGAGCATCGGCACAATCAACAGACGGTATTTAGAAAAATCGTTTTCCTTTGTGATTACATCAACTGGAACATCCTGCTCCCAAAATGTGCGATAATGCTGCTGCAATGTTTGCGGATAGCGCTTCGTGTCTAATCCGTAGCCTTGCGCATCATTCAGCGCCCAGTTATTTTCCCAATCATACAGGATGGCTGTATCTGCTACACGATTTGTACCGACAATATCGGTCAGCTTTTCCAGCGTTGTACCGACCTTGGCAACTTCCTGGAACACCCGGTTATCCGGGCTGTTATCATGGTCAACAACTGCACCGTGAAACTTCTCTGACGACCCACGCGATTTGCGCCACTGGAAGTATAAAACGCTGTCAGAACCATGGGCAACCATCTGCATAGAAGAAAGCAAATGCATGCCTGGACGTTTCGCTTTATTGACTTTATGCCAGTTGACAGCACTTGGTGTTGACTCCATCAGCAAAAACGGCTGCTCTTTTAAACTGCGGAATAAATCATTAATGAAGCCAACCTTCACCGCTAAATCCGCTGTTGTTTCCCAATCATTATGCCAAGCAGGATATGCATCCCAGCTTATCACATCTACGTGACGCGCAAACTTGCTGTAATCAAGACTTTGGAATGGAATCAAATCAAATGTATCTGCCATCAAATTTGTAGTAATCGGAATATCTGGTGAAATCTCTTTAATTGGAACAATTTCATTCTCAAAAAAGTCAATTGTCTGGTCTGTCACAAATCGGCGCCAATCCAAGTTTAAGCCGTGCACTGCATTCTCACCGATTGGAGAAGGAGATTCAATCTGTGACCAGTCACTGTATGTGTGGCTCCAAAACGGCCCCCACCAAGCATCATTGACAGCCGTCAAGTTATTGTCGTACTTTTTCTTCAGCCATTGTCGGAAGGCTTCCTGACAGGTATCACAATGACATTCCCCGCCATATTCATTGGAAATATGCCACATCAGCAAAGCCGGATGGCTGCCGTATCTTTCAGCAAGCAATCTGTTAATCTGCTGTGTTTTTTCTCTATAAACACTAGAAGAGAAGCAGTGATTATGGCGCCCGCCATGGAGCTGCTTCCTTCTAGCTCCGTCAACACGCAGCACCTCCGGATATTTATGGGACATCCATGCAGGTCTTGCACCGCTTGGCGTAGCCAAAATCACTTTGCCGCCAATACCATGAATTCTTTCTATCACCTCATCAAGCCATTCAAAATGGTAGACACCTTCCTCTGGTTCCAAGGCGCTCCACGCAAATATCCCAAGCGAGAAAGTGTTTGTGTGGGACAGCTGCATCAGCTTAATGTCATCCGCTAAAATATCTGGACGGTCCAGCCACTGATCAGGGTTATAATCGCCGCCATGCAGCATAAATTTAGCATCTGTAACAAATGTTTTCTCTTTGTTTGCCATAAAAGTCTCCTTTTTGTTTCCTTATTTTTAGTTAACCTTTTGTTCCACCTGCAGTCAGACCTGATACAAAGTTCTTTTGCAGCAGAATAAATATGATGGCAATTGGAATGCTTATTAAAATGGCTCCTGCAGCGAATGTTGTATAGCTTGCACCCATCACTTCATTAACAAGATTATAGAGTCCAATCGGCAATGTGTAAGATTCCGGTGTGCGCAGGATAGTTGATGACAAAACGAAATCTCCTAACGGTCCTGTGAATCCATTCATTGCTACAACGGCAATCATCGGTCTTGATAACGGCATGAGGATTTGCCAAAAAATTCTTGTATTGCTTGCGCCATCAATTTTGGCACTTTCATCAAGATCCATCGGAATGGAATCCATATAGCCCTTCATTAAATACGTATTCATTGGTATTTGTCCGCCAATATATAGTAAGATCAAAAGCCAATGGCTGTTCATAAGCCCAAGAAGCTGAGCTAAAACGAACAAGGCAATCAATGCAGAGAACTGCGGAATCATTTGCAGCAGCAAGAACACTGTAAGTGCATTTTTTCTGCCTTTAAAACGGAAACGAGAAAACGCATATGCTGTGAACGATACGCTGATAACCGTTCCTATCATGGTAAAGACACTGATTTTTAGCGAGTTCATATACCAGTTGGCATATTGCAGACTCTCTTTGCCTGCGAACAGCTCTTTATAATGATCCAATGTCGGATTGCTCGGAATAATGGACGTACTAATAAGACTGTTGCCAGGATTAAAGCTTGCTCCGATTGTCCAAAGCAAAGGATAAATGATGATTACTGTCATAAAAGCTAAGATGCCATAGGAGACAAGGAGCCGAAAGAATCTTTTTTGCTTCATGTTTGTCTTCATCTCTTACGCTCCTTCTTTAAATGAATTTGTGCGTCTGAACTGCCATAGAGCAATCGCAATAACAAATACAGAAAGCAGAATCGTTAATGCGGCAGCCAAAGAGTACTGGCTTGATTGCATTGTCAGCTTATAAATCCACGATACTAAAATATCGGTGCCGCCCGCTGTTGAACCAGGCACTGCAGGGCCGCCGCCATTAAATAGATAGATAATATTAAAGTTATTAAAATTGAACGTAAACTGTGTAATGATGATTGGCGCCATTGCGATTAAGATCATCGGCATTGTTATATGCTTGAACTTTGCAAAAATACTCGCACCATCAATCGTTGCTGCTTCGTATAAATCGTCTGGAATAGACTGAAGCACACCTGTTGTTACTAGGAATATATATGGGAATCCAAGCCAGCCCTGCATTAAGATTAAGGCAACTCTTGACCAGCTAGCATCTGTCAGCCACGGTATCGGCCCTATGCCTAATGCTGAAAGAATATCGTTGTTGACTGCACCGAAACTGTCATTGAATAATCCTGCAAAAATCAAAATCGTAACAAAACCTGGCACTGCCCAAGGCAATACTAGAATTGTGCGGAAAAATTTCTTAAAGCGGATTTCCTTTTGGTTAACAAGGACTGCCAGCCCAATACCAATGCTAACTTGCACAGTTGAGGCAACAATTGTCCACACAACCGTCCATGCAAGCACATCGAAGAATGTCGAACGCCATATATCTACTGTGAAAATTTCAGCGAATGTTTTCAATCCGACCCAATCTGTCAAATGTGCCGGCGGAGAATGGTATAAGTCATAATTCGTAAAGGCTAACGCGAAACTGAAAAGGATTGGGAAAATTACCGCAAAAATTAAAATGAATAAAGAAGGTCCGCTTACAAGATACGGATATCCTTGCGCAACCAGATTATGGTATTGTTCTTTCAATGAACTTAATTCCATGTTTTCATCACGTAATTTTCCGTTTCTATAAGCATCTCTTAAGTTAAAATAATATACCGCTAATCCAAAGCATGTAACTATGATGGCAATGATTCCTTCTGCTAAAAGGAAAATAGAATTATCACGAGGTACTTCTGTTCCTAAAGTAAAGATTCCCCAGAAACCCATATTAAGCAAATCTCCAAATACTAAAAAGAACATTATGCCTGTTAAAAGCAACAGCAGACCCTTTACCCATTGCTTGTTATAGAACTGCCCAACTCCTGGAATAATTGATAGAATAAGAGCTTTATTGCGATGTTGCACCTTTTTCACCCCTTGATTATTCTTACTTTATGTAATGAGCCGGAATTATGCAGTGCCAAACAATTTTTGTTTGGCACTGTCAGTAAATTTTAGTTGCTGCTATGCTTTGCTTCAATTTGACCTTTAACTGTCTCAACTGCCTGATTCAAGGCATCCTTTGGCTCTGCTTTGCCTGTTGCGATTGTCTGCAGGGCAGCATCAACCGGTGTCCAAACTTCATTCATTTCCGGAATATTCGGTGTCAATTCAGAGAATTGCGACTGTTCAGCAACTGCTTTTGCTATTTCGCTTTCCTTCACAGCCGGATCATCAGCTAATGCCTGTACAGCCGGTACTTCCTGTGTCAATTCGTATCTTGTTTTTGAATTTTCCTCATTAGTCAAATATACTGCCAGCTTTTCAGCAAGCTCTGCGTCTTGAGAATAAGAGCTGACATTGTAGCTTTTCACGCCGATGAATGCACTCATATTTTTACCGTTAGAAAGCTCTGGCAATTTCACAACACCATAGTTGATGCCAGCTTTTTTAAATGGCTCAACATTCCATGGTCCGGAAATAATTGCAGCAGCTTTTCCTTCTGTGAATAATGACTCTAGCACATTGATTCCTTGTTCGCCGATAATTCCAGCTGGAAACAGTCCTTCTTTATAGAACTTCTGAATATATTGTGCACCTTCTAATGCCCCAGCATTGTTTAAACCAATGTCATCAGGCTTATAAGCACCGCTTTCATCTTCACCAAAAATATAACCGCCGTAACCGCTTAACACGCTTTGTGCATAGTAAATTTGGTCAAATAAAGCAAGGAATCCGTATTTGTCCCCAGATGTGTTTTGCTTGGAATATTCATACCATTCATCCAATGTTTTTGGCAGTTCTTCTTCTGAGATCAAATCTTTGTTATAATAAAGCACTGTCGTTTCTACTGCTTTTGGCAAACCGTATACTTTTCCGTCCACTATTTGTGACTGCAGAGCAGACTCTGTATAGATGGATTTTGTGCTGTCATCAACAGCAAGCTCTTTAATAAGTCCTTCCGTAACTGCTGTTCCGATTTGGTCGCCAGCCATTGTTAAAACATCTGGACCAGTTCCTGCAGGACCATCAAGGCGTAAATCCTCGATTTGCTGTGCGTACGGTTTTTCCACTACTTTTACTGTAACATCATTTTCTTCTTCAAACTTAGCAACGATATCTTTAATTCCTTCTGATTTTTCAATATCTTCCCAGACTAATAGATCGTAGTCTTTATTAGATGAAGCTTTCTGTCCGCTTGAACCTTCGCTGTCTTGAGGTCCGCAGGCTGCCAGTGATAAAGTTAAAGCGATGCCTCCAATCAGGCTTAAATACTTTTTAGACTTTTTCATATATAGGACATCCTTTCCAATAGTTTTCCTAATTGCACCAATTGATGTGAAAGCGTTTCACTAAAATCAATATAGCACCGGTAAAGAAATATGTAAACAATTATTTTACTTTATTAAGTAAATTTTTTTACGAAATTATTTTTCTTCACAAAAAAAAGCAGCACTCTTTACAGTGCTGCTTTTAGCTTAATTCGTGCTTCTTCTTATAATAAGCTCTGAGCCTAAATATAAGGTTTTAACCACTTTTCTTTTCTCCACTACCTGCTCTAACAATAAGGTGATGGCGTTTTTGCAAATTTCCTTCATATCAATATGAAAAGTAGTCAGCGGCGGCGATACATATTTGGCAATACTGATATTATTTATGCTGATAATACTGACTCTGTTAGGTATGGATATACCGTGCTCATTCAATGCCTGCAGGCAGCCCACCGCAATTGGATCAGCAGCGGTGAAGAACGCCGTCGGCATATCGTCACCAAGCTTTTTAATGGCCCTGCCCATCAAAGTATAGCCGTTCTCCACAGAAAAGCCTCTTCTGCAGAAAATGTAGCTTTCGTTTAAAAGCCCTCTTTCCGCCATAATTTCCCGGAAGATTTTTTCCCTGACATCCATTTCATCCTTATCTGTATTGGGGTTATGATAAGTACCACTGACTAAGCCAATTTCCGTATGTCCTTTTTCCATTAAGAAATCTATCGTTTTTTTCGTAATTTGCGCCAAATCAGGCCGAACAGAATCAAAATGATCCGGATCAGGAGTAGTATCAATAAATACCCCGTTTGTGGTAATCTTTCTTAAATAAGCTAACTCTGTTTCTGTAAAAGAACCGACAGCAATAAATCCTTCTATTGTATCTGGTATGCTAATGATTCCTTCTGATATTTTATATGTAGACATTTCAACATTTGCTTTCTTTGCTGATTTTTCAATCTCAATCCGCATTTCCTTGAAATATATATCTTCAAGCTCTTCTGTGTCTGTGAGCCAATATAAAAAAGCAATGTTTTTAACTAGCGGTCTTACTGTTTTCTTTCGGTAATTGAGCTTTTCTGCCACTTCATAAATTTTTTCTCTTGTCTCATCTGGAACAGATAAACTTTTATCATTATTTAATACACGGGAAACCGTCGAAACCGAAAACCCTGATTCTTCTGCGATATCTTTAATGGTAGCCATCTTTTACCTCCATGCCTTATCATTCACCATTTTCATCTATGTAATGAACTTTAATAGCTCTTTTTAATCAGTAAATTTTTTTACTTATTTTTTACTAAATTATATTAAATAATAATGATGATGTAAACTGTTTTTTCAAAATGCCACGAATTTAAAAAAATCACTATATTTTTTATTGCGTCCTCTGCAGAATAGTAGTAATCTGAACATAGACTTAATTAAATTAATTAACAAAGTTAAAACAGTCGATAACAGGAGGCTATTATGAATACTAACTATCCTTTACTTGAAACATATCAGTCTATTTTTTCTACAGATACTACGCCTCGGAAGTTCTTTGCTCCAGGCAGAATCAATCTGATTGGTGAGCATACAGACTATAATGGCGGCCATGTCTTTCCTGCATCCATCTCTTATGGAACTTACGCACTAGCTACAAAACGGGATGATTCTGTCTTTCGTTTCTATTCTGTTAACTTTTCTGATAGCGGTATCATTGAATGTGACCTGTCTTCATTAGCATACGATAAGGCTCATGACTGGGCAAATTATCCAAAAGGCATGATTCATCATTTACGAGAAGCCGGCTTTTCAATCGATACTGGTGCAGATATCTTGTTTTACGGCGATATTCCAAACGGCGCCGGCCTCTCTTCTTCTGCTTCAATCGAGCTTGTGACAGGTGTACTCCTTCAAGGTCTGTTCGACCTTCCAATTGAGCGCATACCGATGATAAAACTTGGGCAAAAAGTCGAAAACAGCTATATTGGAGTTAACAGCGGGATAATGGACCAGTTTGCAATTGGAATGGGTAAGAAGGATTCTGCTATTTTGCTAGACTGTCAAACATTAGAGTATAAGTATGCACCGATTAAGCTGGCAAACCATGTAATCATGATCATCAATACAAATAAACAGCGCACCCTTGCTGGTTCAAAGTATAATGAGCGCCGCTCCCAATGCGAAGCCGCCTTAAGTGATCTTCAGACAGAGCTGTCCATTGAAAGCTTAGGTGCTTTGACGGTTGAGGAATTTGATAATGCAAAACATCTTATTAAAGACCCAGTTAATCTATTGCGTGCAAAGCATGCTGTCTATGAAAATGCGCGAACATTGGAAGCGCTGTCCGCATTAAACAATGGCGACCTTAATAGATTCGGTGAGCTGATGAATCAATCACATGTCAGCTTAAAAGAAGATTATGAAGTGACTGGAACTGAACTGGACACAATTGTCGAAGCAGCATGGAATCAAGCTGGCGTTATCGGGGCACGTATGACTGGTGCAGGCTTCGGCGGATGCGCGATTGCGATTGTGGAAGAAGATAAAGCAGAGGATTTCAAAAAGAATGTTAATGAAATTTATCTAAAGAAGATTGGTTATGAAGCAACCTTTTATAAAGCGACTATCGGCGACGGAGCAAAAGAAATTTAAAAAGGTGGGTTATTTATGAGCATTTTAGTGGTAGGCGGAGCAGGCTATGTTGGATCGCACGCTGTGCATCAGCTGCATGATCGTGGGCAAAAAGTAATTATTATCGATAATTTAGAGACTGGCAACAAAGAGGCTATCCATCCTGATGCATCATTTTATGAGGGAGATATTCGTGATATGAATTTCCTCCGTTCTGTTTTTGCACAGGAAGAAATTGAGGCAGTTATTCACTTTGCTGCCAACTCTCTTGTCGGCGAATCAATGGAGAACCCGCTTAAATATTATGATAACAATGTTCACGGTACACAAATGCTGCTTGAGGCAATGGTAGAGTTTAACGTAAAGAATATTGTGTTCTCCTCGACCGCAGCAACTTATGGCGAGCCGGACACAGTTCCTATTACAGAGGATATGGCAACGAATCCAGCTAATCCTTACGGAGAAACGAAGCGGGCTATGGAGAGAATGATAGAATGGGCTGACAAGGCTTACGGCATAAAGTATGTATCACTGCGTTATTTCAATGTAGCAGGAGCAAGAGAAACAGGGGAAATTGGAGAAGATCATGATCCTGAAACACATCTTATCCCGATTATTCTGCAGGCTGCCTTGAACAAGCGCCCATTTGTTACCATATATGGTGATGACTATAACACTCCGGACGGTACATGCATAAGAGATTATATTCACGTGGAGGATCTCATTGACGCCCATTTACTAGCCGTACAATATTTACAACAAGGCGGCAAAAGTGATATTTTCAATCTTGGCAGCAGCCAAGGCTTCTCTGTTAAGGAGCTTGTCGATACAGCCCGTACAATAACAGGCAAAGAAATCCCTGCTGTTATCGGTCCGCGCCGTGCCGGCGATCCGAGCACCTTAATTGCAAGTTCTGCTAAAGCAAAAGAAGTTCTTGGCTGGAAGCCGAGCAGAACTTCCATTGAGCAGATTATGAAGGATGCCTGGAACTGGCACTTGTCCCATCCGAACGGATACAAGAAGGAAGTGGCCAGATGATATATGCTTATATAGACAAACTTGTCCAAAAAGCAAAGGAAGCAGAGTTGATTGAAGCTGCGGATGTCATTTATGTAAGAAATCAAGTAATACAGCTTTTTAAACTGGAAGCTTTTCCAGAAGAATCTGCTGTCGAGAAACTTTCTGATGACCTTTCTATTCATGATGTAATCGACTGGCTTGTTTCCTATGCCACTGATCAAGCTATTATCGAGAACTTATTGGATATGAAGGACATTTTCGCCGCCAATTTAATGAATTGTTTTGTAGCTCGTCCTTCAGCGGTTAGGGAGACGTTTTACGATAAATATAAACAAGCACCGACAGCTGCAACAGCTTACTTTTATCAATTAAGTAAGAACAGCAACTATATACAAATGAACAGAATAAAAAATAATATTTCCTATAAAATTGATACAGCATACGGCGTTATGGATATTACCATTAACCTGTCCAAGCCTGAAAAAGATCCAGAGGAAATTAAGCGGGAACGTGCGATGAAGAAGGATGTTCATTATCCAAAATGCCTGCTTTGCAAAGAAAACGAAGGCTATGCCGGCCGTATCGGCCATCCTGCCAGATCGAACCATCGGATTATTCCAATTGAGCTTGCAGGTGAAACTTGGAACTTACAATATTCACCTTATGTTTATTATAATGAGCACAGCATTGTCTTTTCAGACGAACACAGAGATATGAAAATTGACCGTCAAGCATTCGAAAGACTGCTGCATTTTACCGAGAAATTTCCTCATTATTTCATCGGTTCTAACGCAGATTTGCCGATTGTCGGCGGCTCTATTCTCAGTCATGACCATTATCAAGGCGGCTGTTATGAATTCGCGATGACTCGAGCAGAGGACAGCTTCCAATTTCCCTTAAATAATTTTCCTGACGTCACTGCGTCTGTCCTTAAATGGCCGATGTCAGTGATTCGATTGAGAGGGAAAAGCAGCATAGAGCTTGTCAATGCTGGAGAGCTAATTCTAAAATCTTGGAGAGGCTATTCTGATAAAGCAGCACATATTCATGCATTTACAGAAGCTGTGCCTCATAATACCATTACGCCGATTGCCAGAGTTCGAAACGGGTCCTTTGAGCTTGACCTTGTTTTAAGAAACAATCGGACAACAGCTGAACATCCGCTCGGTATTTTCCACCCTCATGCTGATGTGCATCATATCAAAAAAGAAAACATCGGCTTGATTGAAGTGATGGGGCTGGCAGTCCTTCCGCCCCGCTTAAAAGAGGAGCTTGGTGAAATCACAAAGCTTTTACTCGGGAAAGAAAATACGGTTAAAGATTATCATCAGCAATGGGCTGATGCTATTGTTCAAGAATACGGGATCATCTCCACTGTTTCTGAAGCAGAACAGATTGTCAAAAAAGAGTTAGGCAAAAAATTCGTGAGAGTGCTTGAAGATGCTGGTGTCTTTAAAGAAAAGCAATCCTTTCAGCGCTTCCTCGATATATTAAACTAAACGTACAAAAAAAGCTGAACCTAAGTGCAGGTTCAGCTTTTTTAACTTTGGTCAAACAGCTCGACAAGCAGCAAGGACACAGCTCCTAATACAGTAGCATCATCTCCTAAGCTCGTTGCCACCACTTCTGTTTTTGCTGCTTCTTTCGTCAATGCTGTTCTTTCGATTTTTCTTTGGATGGCAGGCAGCAAATACTGCTCGCTTTTCATGACGCCTCCGCCCAGCACAATTTTATCAGGGTTGAGCAAATGAATTAAATTCGTCAAGCCGATTCCAATCATTTCGCCGATTTGCGAAAGGAAGTCGGCATGAACCTCGCTGCCTGCCTGCGCTAAAGCGAATATCTCCTCACCACTTATCCGCTCGCCGCAAATACCAATCGAGCGCTCTTCTATTGCGTTGCCGCTTATTAATGTTTGCAGGCAGCCTTGATTTCCACATTCACATACTGCACCATGGAGATCAATCGTCATATGGCCGAATTCTCCAGCTATTCCCTGTGCCCCGTGATGGAGCTTGCCATTCAAAACAAGTCCGGCACCGACACCTCTGCCAATATTTATTGCCACCATGCTGTTCACACCACCATGCCCGCCAAACCATGACTCTCCTAATGCCATTGCCCTTGCATCATTTTCCACTCTTATCGTCATGCCGAATTCTTCCTCGAAAAGCTCTTTAACACGTATATTGCGTAAGCTTATATTCGGAGCAACAAGCACCTCTCCTGCATCGACATCAACTACACCGTGCATAGCCATGCCAATCCCAATAACTTGCTCCTTATCAATGCCGGAACAAAGAAATAGATTTATTACAGCTTGCTTTAACGTTCCAATAAACGCTTCATTCGTAATTGGCAACTGCAATTTTGCTGTGCTGCGATCATAGATCTTCCCTGTTAAATCTGTAAGCACACACTCAACTGTTTCTGGTCCCGCATCCACTCCAACTGCAAAAAAAGCTGTGCTGTTAATATGCAGCATTGTCGGTTTGCGGCCGCCGCTCGATTCGCCAAGCGTACTTTCCACCACAAGCCCTTCTGTCATCAGCTCTTTGACAATACTGCTGACAGTCGGCGGAGTAAGGCTTGTTTCCTTCGCAATCTGCGCTCGCGAAATCGGCTCTGACATCCTGATTTTATTAAGGATGATTGTCTTGTTAACAGACTTCATCCATTGAAAACTGCCACGCTCCACAAAAAAATCCTCCATCTAAAAGTCCTTCTATATATCTTTCATTATACCATAACAGCCTGTGGCCGCCTTCATACTTAGGCGTCCACAGGCTGTTTTAATAGTAAGGATTTAAGTGAATAAGCACTTCTTCAATATTATCATGCTTTTTCATCAGCTTTTGCTTTATTTCTCTCGATAAATCATGCCCCTCCTTGATTGTCTTGTCATGATCGATAGAAATCCGCAAATCGACAAGCACATAATGACCATGTTCACGTGCTCTGAGCCGGTCTATTCTTTTTACCTCTGAAAAAGAAGAGATGATTTGCTCATAATCACTTAAGATAGCAGAATCAATATTGCGCTCAAGCAGAATATCAAAAGCTTCTTTGAGCATTTCCCTCGATATTCTGAAAATCAAATATGCCACAATAATACTCGCAACTTTATCGCCAAACAGCAAAAGCTTGATGTCGAACTTATCTCCTATAATGGAGAGAATAACACCAGCTGCTGCTGCAATACTTGCAACAATATCAGCTTTATGATCATACGCGATTGCCTCGATTGCTTTACTTTTTTGGTCATTAGCAATTTTCATGCTGTACCTGTATAAGTATTCCTTGGCGCCATATGAAATAATAGCAATCCACATAGCAAGTATATTCGGAGCTGTAATCGGGTGAAACAGGCCGATGATTGCTTCATAAACAACATATAAAGACACCGCAAACAGAACAATTCCAACAATTCCAGAAACAATGATTTCCGCTTTTCCATGTCCGTATGGGTGTTCAAGATCTGCCGGTTTGTTTGCTATTTTAATAACAAACAATACAATGACAGAAGCAAAAACATCTGCAGCTGAATGAATACCATCTGCAAACACAGCGTCACTGTTTGCCGCCCAGCCGACTACCAGTTTTCCTATCGTTAATATTACATTGCTTATAACGCTAATCCAAGCTACTTTTTTCGCAATTCGTTCTCTTGTCGACAAAGCAATACTTCCCCTCTAAAAAAATCACCTTTGTATCTTAACAAACGCGAACCTTATGGGTCTAGAGAAAAATTGTTGGTCATTACCACAACTATTCACCTAGCCAAAATACAGATACGTTAACCGTTTATATGACGGAAAGCCAAAAAGATGAGACACCATTCATTATTGGAAATTTTCTTCAATTTAAACAGAGGAATCGTTAATTAGATATAAGAGGGATTATTGCCGCCTGCTATTTTTAGTAAGTTGGCGGCAATAACCAAAGGCTTATTTAGAAATGAACATTTGAGTCCAATGATGTCCTGTTGCATAGTAACCTACACCTATTTGAGTGAAGGAGCTGCTTAAAATATTTGCTCTATGGCCGCTTGAATTCATCCAGGAATTTACGACCTGCTGCGCCGTTGTCTGTCCTTTAGCAATATTTTCACCAGCTGATCTATAGCTGATTCCATATGCTTTCATCATGTCAAAAGGTGATCCATAAGTTGGACTCGTATGACTGAAATAATTCTTTTGTGCCATATCCATCGACTTGTCTCTTGCTACTCTCGATAATTCCCAGTTTTCTGTTAAAGGAGCAAGGCCTGCTTTTTGTCTTTCGATATTACATAATCTAATTACTTCACGTTCTACTGTTTTAACAGAATCGATATTCGGAATGTTTAAGCTTTGGCCAGGGTAAATAAGGCTTGGGTTTTTAATTTGAGGGTTAGCTCCAATAATTTCCCTTAAGCCTATTTGATATTTAACAGCTATTTTCCACATAGAATCTCCGCTTTTGACTGTATATGTATCAGCAAAAGCCATTGTAGGAACAGCAAATAAACACAGAAGCGCCATTACTAGTTTTTTCATGTTTTCACCTCCTTATCGAAGATAAGATGCGTCTTTTCCGGTAAAAATATTCAAAAAAATATCCCGATTCTTATTCCAGAAAAAAAGATAATATCTTGGTGACATCTTGGTTAATTAATGATAATATTATGGTATATTAAATCATAAACATTGGGGAGGATAATATGCCGTTAATACGCTTCGATATGTATGAAGGAAGATCTGAGACAGAAATCAAAAAAATACTTGATGTATCTCACCGTGTCATGGTAGAGGCATTTCAGGTGCCAGAAAGAGACAGATATCAGATTGTTTCCCAGCACAAATCATATGAAATGGTCATTGAGGATACAGGGCTTGGTTTTTCGAGAAGTGAAAATGTCCTCATAATAAGTGTGACAAGCAGATACCGCACCCCTGATCAGAAACAGACTTTTTATAAAAGCCTGACAGATGAACTTGAACGCCAATGCGGGATTACCCCAAATGACGTTATGGTATCCTTTACGATAAACAATGATGAGGATTGGAGCTTTGGGTTTGGAGAAGCACAATTTTTGACTGGTAAGTTGACATAGTAAAAAGGGCAGAGTGGATTCTCTGCCCTTTTTGTTATGTTGTTATCTTTCGATTTTCTCTGCATGGTATAATTCTGCTTCAAGCGGTGCAGCTAAATATTCGCCTGCTTTAGAAACAAATCCTTGGAAATGGCTGCTTTTGTTGTGGCTTTCGATAGCAGCTTGGTCTTTCCAGCCTTCAATCATTAAATAAGTGTTTTCTTCTTCTACACTTTTCACAAGATTATAGGCAACATTTCCTTCTTCTGCTTGTGATGCTTTAACTAAAGCTTGTACCTCATTTAAAAATGCTGCTTCTTTACCTTCTTGTAATTTCATTTTTGCGTGAATAATGAACATAGTTATTTCCTCCTTATAATTTGTATAATAAGCGGCTGCAGCTGACTTGCTTAAGGCAGGCAGCCGCACTTAAACTGTATCTAAGCTATCTTATATTTCAACCGTAGACACATTTTTACTCAAGCGGGAGAGCATATCAAGCAATGTTTCCTGCTCGCTTGAACTAAAACCGTTTAACGTCTGTTCAATAAAGCTTTTTTTCGCCTGAAGGGAAACGGTAATTTCCTCCCGGCCGCCTTCTGTTAAACTAACTAACGTGACACGGTTATCCTCCGCTTTTTTACGGCGCGATATTAGTCCTGCTGCTTCAAGCTGTTTTAAATGCCTTGTAACTGCTGCATTATCAATGTTAACTTCCTTCTGCAGGGCACTCTGGCTTATCTCATCAGCATTATAGAGGCAATGCAAGATCTCAATCCTTGTCGGACTGGAGCCTAAACAGGACTCAAACTTTGTATTTACATTATTATTCAGCTTTTGCAGCTGATAAAAAATCTGGAGCTGTATGAGGCAATCATTACTCATGGTATTCTCCTTCCAAACAATTAGTTGACATGTCAATAATTGATACATCAAATATAAACCTATTTTCTCCAATTGTCAAAGAATTAATTCGAAAAACCGCTTCTGTTTAAGAAGCGGCTTATCTATCATCTGTACAAATTACTGTGGTGAGCCAACCACACGGCTGCCCCTTCTTACAAAGCCGTAATAAGACAGCAGCGCCAAAAAGCTCGCTAAAAACATAATCACACCCATCGGAAGGGCTGTTTGCTCGCCGGCAATACCTACTAGCGGCGCGGATATGGATCCTAAAATAAATGGAAGCAAACCGAGCAATGCAGATGCACTTCCTGCAATATGACCTTGTGTTTCCATCGCTAATGAGAAAGATGTTGTTGAAATAATTCCAATGGACGACACAAAAAAGAAAATGGGAATAACAATGGCTAGCAATGGGGCATGAAGCAACAGGGCAATGAATAAGGTAATACCTGAAAGATTGGCAATAAGGAGGCCAATTTGCAGGAAAGTCCTCTCAGAAACAGTATCTGCAAACCTTCCGACAAGCTGGGAGCCAATCATTAAAGCAATTCCGTTCATTCCAAACAGCAGACTGAATGTTGTTGGCGAAACGCCGTAAATATTTTGATAAACAAACGGTGTCCCTGAAACATAGGCAAAGATCCCTGCTACAATAAAGCCTTGTGTAAGTGCATATCCTCTGAATTGGCGATCCTTTAGAAGCGTCCCGAAATTCCGCAAAATTTGCCCTATATTACTCGGCACTCGTTTCTCAGGAGGCAATGTTTCCTTAAGACGCAAAGAAACAGTAAGTGATAGGATTACTCCTACACATGCAAGCACAAGAAATACAACATTCCAATCGCCAAACTTGAGTATCGTGCTTCCTGCGACAGGTGCTAAGATTGGTCCCAAGTTATTAACAAGCATTAATAACGCAAAGAATTTCGTCAATTCCTTGCCGCTGTATACATCGCGGACAATCGCCCTTGAGATAACAATCCCGCCGGCTGCTGAAAAGCCTTGGACAAAGCGTGCTACAATAAAGAAGTAAATATTTGGGGCAAAAGAACAAATGACAGAAGCGATTAAGTAAACAATCAGGAAAATGACTAAAGGTTTTCTCCGTCCTATAACATCACTCATCGGCCCTATTACTAGCTGGCCCGCTCCTAAGCCAAGCAGACAGGTAGTCAAGCTAATCTGAACTAGGGAGGCTGTCGTGCCGTAATCCTTCACAATGGTCGGGAAGGATGGCAGGTACATATCGATCGTAAGCGGACCTAAAATAGCCAGTGAACCAAGCAGGAATGCTAAACGCAGCCTTTTATTTCTTTCCAGTACATCGGACAAAATCTTTCCACCTTCCTATATTTTTAATTAACTTTTGCTAGCTTCTATCATAACTTGATATCCTCCCTTTGAATAGCTGAAATCGTTATTTTTAGATAAAATATTTCTATATACTAAGGATTATGCTAACCTTCGTTGATTTCCCCTGTCAGCACTGACTCAACAATGTCATCTCCCCCCACCCACTTTTTAAAATCAAGTACTAACGGATGAGCGCTTTTAGCAAGAGCAGTCTTAATTAAGCCTTGATTGAAAGCATAAGAGAAAGTATGAATGGTTCCGAAGAAGTCCTGATAATCTGTGAAAAACAGCGGAGATGTGTCCTCACTGAAATGCTCAAATAATTTAGTCTGATTCCAGCTGCTTCCCATCAATTTCGCCAAATGAGTCTGCCTTTGAAGCGATCCCGCTATATTTGTACGGTTTTTTGTGGTCATCTTCTTATGCTTGAAGTGATTTGTACATGCTAGTGAGCCATTCCCCCAAAGAACTTCAACTTTTTCGGGACAGGTTTCCACAGTTGCCATATTTCCTTTTTCATCACCAATGGAGAAATTATAGCAAGCCGCATGGGGAATTAATTTTAATAAACAGACAGCCTCCTCCACGGTCGAACAGTTATCCAGCACTATTCTGCAGCTTACCCATGGGGAAATTCCTTTTCTATATCCTTCATTGCTGACAAAATGCAAACCAATTACAAGCCCTTTTTCATTTACGCCGTCATGCCTTCCAAGCAGCTGTAAATTGTACCCCGCTGAAGCGTACTGACTGTTGGTTTGAATCATGGAAAAAATGCCATCATATAAAAGGGGCGAAAAATCATAGTTTCTTGTATAAACACCATTATCAATGAGCGTTGTACAGCCCATTGCTTTTGTCTTTGGGACATCATAACCGCTAAAACAGGCTGCAGCCGATGTATAGCTAACTTCAAGCTTTTCTGCCACACCTTGAAGCTCCTCTAGAAGATGTGGAGCAAGTTCCCTATAGATGGCTTCCATATTGCGCCAATCAATCGTTTCTTTTGTTACATGTTTATACATAGTCAGCAAATCTGGCTGTTTCTTCAAGAAAACTCCATAATCCTGACCGATTTCAAAGGAACTTTTTCTCAGCTGCCAAATATAAGCCTTGAAAGTTGTCATTTATATGCCCCCTAAATTAAAATTGTAGCAGAGCAAGCTTGCACTGCTATTATAATTAGTTTATATCCGACAGACTGATGAGACCTGTCAATTTTTGCTCATTGAGAACAGAAATAAAAACTTTCTTCGTTTTAAGAGGAGGCTGCATCATCTAATAAGGAGATTCTAGGGACATGAACAGTGGAAAATTTGAAATTACAGTGAATCCCTCAGCCAAATCAATTGATATGATTATTGCGGGGACTTTTACACCTGAAAAGGTAGAGGAGTTTCTTGCTGAATACACTTTACAGGTAAATTGCATCCCATCTTGTGAGCACACATTAAGAATTAACTGTTTAGATATTGATGTGCTGACACAGGCAATGATTCCATATATGGAGCGCTGTTTCCGTGTTTACCAGGAAACAGGATGCAAAAGCATGATTCTCATTATTAACAAAAGCCCCATGCTTAAAATGCAATTTAATCGTATCATTAAAAACACTGGTTTTGAGAATGCTGCCATACTAGAGGTATAATTGACCTGAATATGGACGCATAAAAAAAGGCAAAGCAGCGTTGCTGCCTTTGCCTTTTTAGGGGATACGTGATTTACACTTTAAACTTCTGGATAAGTTCTTGCAAGCTTTCGGCAAGATTTGCTAGAGAAGACGACGATGCTGCAATCTCTTCCATTGACGCCACTTGCTCTTCTGTCGCAGCGGACACATTTTCAGTATTTGCTGCCGCTTCCCCTGCCATGCTGTTTACTTCCATTACCGATACATTAATAACTTCTGTATTCTCCTTCAATTCTTTCAACGAAGTGAACACATTCTCAAACAAGCTGACTAAGTCCAGAACAGACACTTCTATTTTACCGAAGGATTCTCCTGCATTTTTCACAATGTTTAAGCCTAAATCAACTTCATTTTTTGCACTTGACATAGATTGAATCGTAACTCTTGTATCCCCTTGAATTTGACCGATAAGACTTGTGATCTGCTCTGCAGATTGGGCAGACTGTTCAGCCAGCTTTCTTACTTCATCGGCTACTACAGCAAAGCCCTTGCCTTGCTCTCCTGCTCTTGCAGCTTCAATAGCTGCATTAAGTGCAAGCAAGTTTGTCTGTGAAGAGATGTCCGTAATTGCCTTTGTGATTTCGCCGATTTCTTTAATACGTCCTTCCAACGTATCAATAGACATAGCTAAGTTTCCAACATTTGTATTAATCGAATTCATTTGAGCTGTTACTTCCTCAATGTTTTGCAGCCCTTCTTTTGACGCTTCAGCTGTAGAGGAGGCTGTTTGCGCTACTTTTTCTGCGTTTTCGGAGATTTTTTCCGTGCTTGCCGTTACATTGTTAATTCCCTCTGAGCTTGATGCCATTAATCTCATTTGATTCTCTGAGCTTGATGCAAGCTCCTGAATCGTCTCTGAGATATGCTCACTCGCTTTGCTGCTTTCCTCTGAGCTTGCACTTAATTCCTCAGAAGAGGAAGCGAGAGCTTGAGATGTTTCACCGATTGTTTCCACAAGCTCTTTGATTCCGTCAGCCATACTATTGAAGCTTAAAGACAGAGAGCCTACTTCATCCTTCGATGCATAGTCAGATCTTTGAGAGAAATCGCCATTTTCTCCACTTTCCATTAAACCTTTTAGCTTTTTAATTGGATTTGTGATTGTCCGTGAAATATAGAGACCGAATAATACAGACAGCACTAGAAATACCGCAATAATGCTGATGGAAAGCACAAGCGTTGTACTGTAATTATCTTTGTTTTCCTGTGCGATTTTACTTGCCTGGTCTTCATTTGCCTTTTGTAATGATTCGAGCAAATCTGTCATTTCTTCCCGTTTTCTTATTACTTCTTCAGAATAAAGACGATATGCTTCTGCATTTTTATTGTCCAATGCTAATGCTAAAGCTTCATTTGTTGTTTCACTGATTTCAGTCAGTGACTGTTTATATTGATCAAGCGCTGTCTGTTCCTCTGAAGACAAATCCAGCTGGTCTAATTTGCTTACATACTGATCTATTTCATCAGTTGTTTTCTTGTACATTTCATTAAGCTGACTATTTCTTGAGTCATCCTCATTTAACATCAGCTCTAAAACAAACCGATCTGTCGCCTGATCGTCGCTTACTATTTTAGCCACCCATGTGTTTGGTATTAGGCGGTCATTATACATCTCTTCAGATCCGTCAGCCATGTTTTTCATACCATTAATAGCATAAATTCCGACTGTAATTAATGATATAGCACTGAATATAATGATCATTAATATTTTAATAGAAATTTTACTGTTTTTTATCACTTTCATGCCTTTCGCTCCTCATTTTATATTTCTCTCCCCTACTTGCTCTATCGTCCAACTCTACCTTAAACATTAGCACTTTATAAAATTTATTATTCTTGCAAATAATGTACAAATTAGTTATAATATTTCGTTTAAAATTCAAGTTGCAGGATTGGTAATCACTTACGTAAATGGTTTACAATGGAATAATATAGGGAATTATTCTATATAGGTTTCGGGCTATGAAACTATTTAAGAGGTGACAGTAGATGAAAAAATTAAATTGGGCAATCCTTGGACCTGGCAGTATCGCTGCTGATTTTGCAAGAGCGTTAAATGACATGCACGGGAGCATCTATGCAGTCGGTTCACGAACATTAGAAAAAGCAGAGCAGTTTGCAAAGCAATATAATGTTGCAAAGGCATACGGAAGTTATGAGGAAATGCTTCACGATGACAAAATAGATGTTGTCTATATTGCAACCCCGCACTCAAACCACTATGAATTCATTATGAAAAGCCTAGAAAACAATAAACATGTCTTTTGTGAGAAAGCAATTACGGTTAGCTCTGAGCAGCTTCTTGCTGCAGTAAAGCTAGCTGCAGACAAACAGCTTGTACTAGCAGAAGCAATGACTATTTACCATATGCCGCTGTATAAAGAATTGCGTCATCGGATCACTTCAGGCAGTATCGGCAAATTGAAAATGGTTAATGTGCTGTTTGGCAGCTCTAAGGAAGATGATCCTACAAACCGTTATTTTAATATGGATTTGGCAGGCGGGGCCTTGCTTGATATCGGTACATATGCTCTTTCATTTGCTAGATCCTTTCTTTCAAGCCAGCCTCATGAGATTCTGACAACCGTTAATAAATATTCAACAGGTGCAGATGAACAGTCAGGAATTATCCTAAAAAACAAAGAAGACGAAATGGCTGTCGTCACACTTGCAATGAGAGCCAGAACACAAAAGCTTGGCATTATCGCTGGCGACAACGGCTATATCATGGTTCCTGATTTTCCTAGAGCCGATAAGGCAACCATTCATTATTTAGATGGTACACAAGAGACGGTGGAAGCAGGCGAGAGCAGTAAAGCTTTGCATTATGAAATTGAAGATATGGAGCGATTTGTTGCAGAAAAAGAAAAGGAAAGCACATTGCCATTAACGGTTGATGTGATGGAAATTATGACAGATGTTCGCAATCAATGGGGTATACGTTATCCATTTGAATAAAAAAGAAGAATGCAGTTGTTCTGCATTCCTCTCTCTTTTATAGTGGTGCTGTTTGCCTTTTCTGGCCAACATAATAGACCATTTCTTGATATCCAATCTGTTTCAGCTTCTTCTGGACAGCGAACAAATCATCGCCGATTCGGTCAGGATGATGAGAATCGGATCCAAATGTTATATCGACATTATAATAAAAGGCACGTTCTAACATGTCATCAGCTGGATACCAGCCGCCCACATCCTTCATTTTTCCTGATGTGTTCACTTCAATGGATACACCTGATTCGCCAATAATTTTCAGTGTCTCATCTAAGATTGGTGTTTCAATGGCTGAAAAGGCAGGATAATAACCTTTCATTGCATCAATATGACCAAGGATTTGGAAAACACCGCTTTTGGCTGATCCTTGAATTAATCGGTAATAATCTTCCTTCTCTTGAACTTGCTGTGACGCAGTAAGCCCTGGCCATCTGCTTTTATCAAAAATACTCTTTCCATTCACATAATGAACAGAACCGATAATATAATCAAATGGATATTTATCATATTCTTTTTTGTACATATGAAGAAGATGTGGATAATAATCACTTTCCACTCCAAGCAGAACATGAATTTTGTCCTTATAGGCTTCCTTCAGCTTGAGGACCTCTTCCACATAGTGAACAAACTCACTTTTCCCCATGGAGTACCGTGGAAACGGCTGGTCTTCTTTATGAAAGAACAAGGGAGAATGATCTGATATACCAATATAATGCAGCCCTTTCTCAATCCCTGCCTGAATATACTCTTCGATTTTACCAATTGCATGGCCACATCTGTCATGGTGTGTATGCAAATCAAATAAGATGCTGTTCATATGCCTCTCCTCACTTGCTTTTTATCTTGTAAACTAAGTATATACGAATCTGAATCGTACTGTCATGTGAGGCGGACTATAAAAAAAGGCATGGAGAATTCTCCATGCCCGCATCAATTACACAATTTTTATCTGGTTATCCTCTATAACTACCTTTTCATTTTCCTTTAGGTTTGTGAAAATAATTGGTGTAATAACAGACGGCACCTTGTCCTTAATTGCCTCAAAATCTATTTCCATTAATTTCTCACCTTGCTTCACTTTTTGACCGTCCGAAACAAAGGATGTGAAGCCTTCCCCTTTTAAAGTAACTGTATCCAATCCTACATGAATGAGAATTTCTCTGCCGTTGTTATCTGACAGACTAATGGCATGCTTTGTAGGAAAAACATTAATAACTGTTCCATTAACCGGTGAGATTAGTGTGCCATTTGTTGGATCAATGGCTGCACCGTCTCCCATCATTTTCTGGGAAAAGACTGGGTCTGGCACTTCTTCAATAGGAAGAAGTCTTCCTTCTAATGGAAGAATAAAGGAATTCTCATCTGCATTTGACTGGTTTTTCTTAAACAGGTTTTTGAACATACTAGCACCTCCATGAATTTAGGACGAAAGTCAATTCTTTAAATAAAACACAATTGATTCATAAGGACGTAATTCGATATTTTCTAGATCCTCTTTTGAGTCAGAGTAATTAGATAACAGCATGGTTTTTGTATAACCTTCAACCTCTAATGTGTCAGGCAATTCGAATGAAATAGGCTCTCCATAAAAATTATTAACCACAATCAGCTTTTCGTTATCATTGGAACGAACATATGCAAAAAGCTGCTGGTGATCTGGAAGCAATAGCTCATAATCGCCATTTGTAACAATATCGTACTCTTTTCTCAATGATATCAACTTTTGGTAATGATAGAAGACCGAATCAGAATCCTTTAAGGCTGCTTCTGCATTTATTTCATGATAGTTTCTAGCTGTATTTATCCACGGTGTTCCTGTTGTAAAGCCAGCATTTGCCTCTGCATTCCATTGTACAGGAGTTCTTGAGTTATCACGAGATTTACGTCTTAATATTTCGAGGATTTCCTCTTCTGTTTTTCCCGCTTGCTTTAATAGTTGAAACATATTGATTGATTCAACATCCCGGTAATCTTCAATAGAATCGAATTTAGGGTCTGTCATCCCAAACTCTTCTCCTTGGTAAATATAAGGCGTTCCCTGCATCATGTGAATGACTGTAGCAAGCATTTTCGCTGATTCCTTATGGTATTTTTGATCATTGCCATATCTTGAAACGACCCGGGGCTGATCATGATTACACCAAAACAGCGCATTCCAGCCTCCGCCTTTATTCATGCCTGTCTGCCAATCAGATAATATTTTCTTTAAGGAAAGGAAATCCATATCGCCCAGCGCCCACTTTTCTCCATTCGGATAATCAACCTTTAAATGATGAAAATTAAAAGTCATGCTAAGCTCTTCCCGTGTCGGGTTGGAATATTGAATACAATGCTCTAATGTTGTAGATGACATTTCGCCAACTGTCATAGAATCATATTTTGAGAAGACTTCCTTGTTCATCTCATGAATAAATTCATGCACTCTTGGTCCGTCGGTATAAAATCTTCTTCCGTCCCCCACATTGTCATCTGGAAATTGCTGATTTTTTGAAATTAAGTTGATAACATCAAGGCGGAAGCCATCGACGCCCTTCTCAAACCAAAAGTTCATCATTTCATAGATTTTATGGCGAACTTCTTCATTTTCCCAGTTTAAATCAGCTTGTGTGACATCAAACAAATGAAGATAATACTGCCCTGTTTTTTCATCATATTGCCATGCATTTCCGCCAAACTTTGACTGCCAATTATTCGGTGCACTTCCATCTTCTTTACCGTCTTTCCAAATATAATAATTTCGATACGGATTATCTTTCGAGGAAGCCGCCTGTTTGAACCATTCATGCTCTGTTGACGTATGATTCACGACAATGTCCATAATAACCTTAATATCTTTTTTATGAGCCTTACTCAGCAATACATCGAAATCCTCCATTGTCCCGTATTCAGGATGAATGGAGAAATAATCACTAATATCGTAGCCATTATCTCTTTGAGGAGAAGCATAAATTGGTGTTAACCATATGACATCTACACCAAGCTCATGCAAATAGTCCAATTTTTCCACAATGCCTTGAATATCACCGACACCGTTACCAGTAGTATCATTGAAGCTTTTCGGATATATTTGATATACAACTGCCTTTTCCCACCATGTTTGATTCATCTATATACACCGCCATTATTTACATTTATGAACCCTGTATATACAGGTTATATATTTATGATAACATGTATATACATGTTGTCAATTAAAAAATAATGCGTTTTCATTTTTGATTTCTTCTGACAAAATCAAAAAAGCTTATTGTGATTAGGTTTCACAATAAGCTTTGTCTTCATCCAATATTTACATATTTCCTTTACGCTTCGAGCTTTACAGCTTTCCGGCTTGTTCCGAATTCTTTCATTTTGCTTCTCACCGTTGCTATGATCGCTGCTTGCCCAGGTGCAAGTATCGTTCTCGCATCATATACTTTGTCATCCTGGACGAGAAGCTCTCGTACAGCCTGAGCCCATGCCTGCAGACATTCTGTATTAACGTTTATTTTTGCATGACCTAGTTCAATCGATCTTTGGATTTGATGGAGCGGAATTCCCGACCCGCCATGCAGGACTAACGGAACATTTGTAATCCGAGAAATATGCTCCATTTCCTTAAAGCCAAGGATTGGCTCTCCTTTATACGGTCCATGAACAGATCCTAATGCTGCTGCCAGTGCATCAATACCAGTTTCATTGACGAGCTGCAAACACTCATTTGGATCTGCATAGGAAATACCTCCGATTAAACCATCCTCATTTCCGCCGACCGTTCCTACCTCTGCTTCGACAGAAACACCAAAGTTCCTAGCATAATCAACGACTTCTCTTGTCATCCTGATATTTTCTTCAATAGGTGAATGGGAGCCGTCAATCATGACCGAACTAAAGCCTGCATCAATCGCATGCTTGCATCTTGCTACGCTTTTGCCGTGATCTAAATGGAGAGCTACAGGCACAGTGATTTCTAATTCTTCTACTAATGCAGATACACCTGCTGCAATTATTTTAAAGCCTCCCAAATAATCAACTAACCGGTCGGAAGCGGCAACAATGACAGGTGCTTGCTCAGCTTCGGCTGCCTGCAGAATTGCTTGAACCCACTGAAAGCTGTTCATATTATATTGACCGACAGCATACTTTTCTTCTTTCGCTTTTCTCAACATATCATGCATCGAAACAATCGCCATTGCTACACCTCCATCTATTTATTTTCCCCCTAAAACTTACAGAGCTTTTTCCGCTTCAAAATGCTTAGCAAGCACTTGAAGTGTTGTTTCCTTTGCAGTCTTGATAACTTCTTCCGCATCAAGCTGATAGTATTCTGGTCGGAAGAGTTCAACAGACACATGGTCTACACCCTTATTCTTTAAGATAGGGATAATGCTGTCTAAATCAATGGCTCCATGCCCTGGCCATACTCGGTCAACATCCATTAAAATACCAGGCTGATAATCTTCGACGTCATTAATATGAAAGATAAATATCTTTTCAGAATCTGTGTTTTTCAAGCTTTCCAGCGTAGAATTCATCGCATAATATTGGAATGTATCAAACACGATGCCAACATTATGTCTGTCGACTTCCTTGACCACTTCATTGGCGAATTCCAATGTGTTGATAGTGGCATGTGGATGGCCGATAAATTCAATTGCTAGTTTCACTCCATATGGCTCTGCCAAGTCAGACAAATCTCGTAAAGTCTCGACACTGCTGTTGATAATGTCTTTACGCAGAATCTTCTGTTCAGAAACAAGCGGTACTACAACAATATTCTTACAATTAATTACTTTTGAAATCTCAAGCATTTCCTGAAACTCTTCACGCAATGCTGCATATTCTTCCTCTGTGCGATTATTAAAGAACACTAGTGCATTTAATGAGAGCGGCTTTACATGATGAGTTTGAAAGTACTGGGCTAAATCTTCAAGTGTATGTGTTTTTAAGTAGTCTTTCAGCTGGTCGATTGATCTGATTTCTATATAGTCATAGCCGTATTTCTCACAAAGCTCTAAATCCTTCTCTAAGCTTGAGTTTTCCAATGTTGTCCCTTGATTTAATCCTATTTTCATTCTGACAATCCTCCTTATTTAACTGCTGATAATCCTAATCCTTCTTTAATGGATCTCAATGTCACTTCATTGGACCAATCTGGTTTATCCGGATAAGCAAAAACAGAGTTTGTGATAATGCCGTTGAAATTGAATTCTCTCAGCTTGCGGTATAGTGTATCAAAGTCAATTTCGCCTTCGCCTGGGTTCAAGTGCTGATGAACAGTCACATTAGCATTCGGCGGATTGACGATATAGCGCAAGCCAAATGCTGCTTTATGGTTCAGCGTATCTGCAATCAATACATGTGCCAGCAAGTCCTTTGCCTCATCCAGCTGTTTTCCGATATCGCCGATGCCGTCATCATAAAAGAAAGCATGTGCCACAGAGTAAACAAGCTTAATCCAATCCTTATCTAACGCGCGAATCATTCGAACAGCCTCAATATTCAATTCAATGAAGTCATGAGGATGTGATTGCAGATTAAGGGCAATTCCTTCCTTTTCGAAAATAGGCATAAGCTCATCCATGGAGCGAATGAAGGATGCTTCACTTTCGGTTGGGCGGGTTTTATCGCCGGCAAATTCACTGTTCATTAAATCAACACCTAAATCAGATGTGATTTCAATGCATCGTTTCCAGTTCCTCACAGCAGCCTGCCGTTCTAATTCATTTGGGGAAGACCATTGCTGTACAGGCAAAACAGATGAAATTTTCACCCCTGCATCTGAACAGTATCTCTTCAAATCCTTGATTAGCTGCTTATCAACTTTTGGATATTCGTAAAACCAGATGAAATCCTTGCGCGGAGAAAGCTCTACATATTCGTAGCCGAGTCTTGCTACATTGTCGATTGTTTCCTTTAAACCTGTATTATCCCTAAAGTGTGATGGATCGTATGCTAATCTCATATTTTTTAACCTCTTCCCTTTGAAAATTATAAATATGCTTGTGAGGGGAAAATAAATCCCCTCAACCATGCAGAAACTTATACTTATAAATTATAGACTTGCTGCTGATAATCCTTTTTTATAGAAATCTGGTTTATCCGCTAGAACAACTTCTTCTCTTTCGCCTGATTGCTGGGATCTAATACATGCATCTGCAGTCACTTGAGCGATATAGCCATCCCATGCTGTCGGGCCGTTTGGTTCTCCAGTCTTTTTAATAGAATCCATAAAATCCTGAAGCTCTGTATCATAGGCATCAAGAAAGCGCTGCTTCCAATCTACTAATATATTAGAACCTAATGTAGCATTTTTGCGGTATGTGATGCTTTGGAATTCAGGAAGCTTCACAATCCCGTCTTCACCAACTACCTCACATTGAATATCATAGCCATACTGGCAATTAACGGAGATTTCTACATTTATGATAATGCCTGAATATGTTTCTAATAGGACAATTTGTGGATCTCTTAAGTTTTCATGTGCGTATTTAGATTTTCTTGGAAATAGAACTTGCACAGATTTATAGTCATCATCTACTAGCCAATGAAGAACATCAATTTCATGTATTAATGTGTCTGAGATTGCCATATCTGTTGTATACATTTCATTAACTTCCGGATTTCGGTGAGCACAATGAATTAATAATGGCTCTCCAATAAATTTATTATCAATTGCCTCTTTCAGCTGAACATAGCCGCTGTCATAACGGCGCATAAATCCAACTTGCACTAGTCGTTTGCCATGCTTCATTTCTGCTTCTACTATTCTCATGCAGCCTTCTGCTGTTGTTGCCAAAGGCTTTTCACAAAACACATATTTACCTGCACTAATAGCTGCGAGCACACTTGCTTCATGGGCAGGTCCCCAGCTTGTTACAAAAACAGCATCCACGTTATTTGCTGCAACTAATGATACATCATCTGGATAAACGACAGCATCTAAACCATATTGCTCAACAGCCTGTTTTGCCGACTCTTGATTTACATCTGTAACAGCTACGATTTTTCCGCCTGACAGTGTGTTTGTAATTCTTTTAATATGTTCACGCCCAATAGCACCTGTACCAATTACCCCGATATTCAATGTCATATCTCTCATCCTCTTTTCGATTAGTTTCTTTTCTATCCTTTGGTATACGCTTACAAAAAAACTTATTTCGCTTCTGGTATTGCATCATCATCTGAGAGGTTCTTCCCGTAGTTGCGAAATTCCTGTTCTAATTGCTCTAAGGAGCGATCCTTTGTTTCCGGCAAATACTTCTTAACAAACGCAATCGCAATGATTCCCAATCCGACAAAAACGAAGAATGTTGTGGACAGTCCAATTCCTGCCATTAATACAGGGAACAGCAAGCCAACTAAGAAGTTCGTGATCCACAAGCAAAACACTGTCACTCCCATTCCAAGTCCTCTAAGCCTTTGCGGGAAAATTTCCGAAAGCATGAGCCAAGTCACTGGTGAGATAGCTCCTTGCTGGAAGGCTAAAAAGGTTACAGTTAAGGATAAGACGATATATGGCAATGCTGGTGATCCTTCCATCGTAAGAGAAAAGATTCCGATTAACAGCAAGGCAATGGTTGTGCCGATTTGACCTGTAATCAACATTGGACGGCGGCCGACCCTACCTAGGAGCCAGATTCCGACAAACGTAGCAACAACCGATATGATACCGTTTGCAATATTTCCTATTAAAGCTGCTCTTGTCTCAAAACCAGCATCCTTTAAGATTTCTGTTCCATAATACATGATTGAGTTAACGCCTGTTATTTGCTGTACAACAGCAATCCCCAAACCAATAAACACAATTCTTCGAACCCATGGAACATTCAAATCTTTAAAAGTCGCTTTTTTCATTTGAGACTGATCTTCAAGCGATTTCTCAATTTCTTTCAGTTCTGCTTGTGCTCTTGCTTCAGCTCTTACCTTTTGCAGCACGCGCAGTGCATCGCCGATTCTGCCTTTAGAAGCAAGCCAGCGCGGACTTTCCGGGACAACGAGCATTCCAAACCATAGAAATACAGCAGGAAGGGATGCAATGACAAGCATATATCGCCAGACATGAGCTGTATCACCTAGTGTATTTCCTAAAATAGCATTGAAAGTAAATGCTAGCAGCTGCCCTGATACGATCATTAGCTCATTCTGTGTAACCATTCTTCCCCTGTTTTCAGCAGGCGACATTTCTGCCAGGAAAGCAGGTACTGTTACCGAAGCTCCGCCGACAGCAAGACCTAAAATGAAGCGGAAGGTAACCATCAATTCTACACTTGGTGCAAAAGTACAGCCTAATGTAGCAAAGATAAACAAGATAGCAAGATAAAGAATATTCTTCCTCCGGCCATGATGATCAGATAATCTGCCGCCAAACATTGCTCCAAAAGCAGCTCCGAACAAGAGAGAACTTGTGACAAGCCCTTCTGTAAAGGGAGTAAGATTCAACTGATCTTCTTCTGACATAAAGGGGAGGGCCCCATTTATGACGCCTGTATCATAACCGAACAGCAGCCCCCCGAATGTTGAAATAATGGTGATTTTCTTCAAGTGTTTTTTATGGGTATCCTTGCTTGTAGTCATACAACATTCCCCTTTTCCGTGTATGTTTGGACAAGCAATTTCTTATTTATATAATTTCTGGCGATAAGAGCATATTCTAAAGGATTTGCGACTGCGGGATCTTGTTCTGCTTCAATCACAATCCAGCCGCTGTAATTCGTCTCAAGCAAGTAGGCATACACTTCTGTAAAGTCAATACAGCCATCCCCAGGTACTGTAAACATGCCCCGAAGGAAGGATTGTAGAAAGGACAAGCCTTCCTTACTGCATTCAGTAAGCGCATTTTCTCTGACATCTTTAAAATGAACATGCTTGATACGGTCTCTGTGCTTCATAAGCAATGTCATATAATCTCCGTCAGATACGAATATATGGCCAGTATCATAAAGAAGGTGTACATGATTGGCATCTGTATGATCCATCAAACGGTCTATTTCCGCTAATGTCTGAACCCCTGTTCCCATATGATGATGATAGACAAGCTTCAATTGATAAGTTTCAGCAATTTTACCGAGCTCATTCAAGCCGCTGCACAACAGTCTCCATTCTTGATCGGTAAAGAAGGGCTTTGTCAAAAATACATTTTCTGAAGTGCCTTGCACGCTGTAGGTCTGTTCAGACACAACAGCAACAGACGCATTCACTTCTTGTAAATATTTGCAATGCTCATGGAACGCTTCTGCCGCTGAATCCATGCCGTCTCGGATGATGTAACTTGAGAACCATTTCCCAGCTATCTTTAAGTTTCGCAAACCAAGCTCCTTATTCAAGACACTCGGTTCTGGGAAAAAGCCGCCTACTTCTGTTCCTTGAAAACCTGCAACTACAATATCACTAAGCAAGTGCTGCAACGTATTGCCGGCACCAATTTCGGGAATATCATCATTGCGCCAGCCAATCGGTGCAATACCCCATAAGATTTGATTCCCCATCCCCATTCTCCCCTTTTAATATTGTTTTGCTTCTTGAAGTTTCGCCTTCCTGGAGTCATTAGCTTTTTGGACACTTTCCATGTTAGAGGCTTCAGCCACCCCAACATTCCACCAGCTGTCATAGCCGTCTGTCATTGTCTTTGGCAGCACTTTCATTTCAATCAAGGTAGAAATATCTTGTTTTTTCGAATCTTCTATAGCTGCTTTCAATTCCTCGACTGTGTTGGCACGATAAACCTTTGCTCCATAGCCTTCTGCAATTTTAGCGTAATCAATGTTCATAATCTGATTATCAGCATCGCGGAACTCACAATCGAAGCTGCCGCTGCCATGATCCATTTGCAGGTTGTTGATACAGCCCCACCCTGAATTATCAAACAAGAGAACATTAATTTTTTGCTTATATTGCAGTGATGTCACAAGCTCTGAATGCAGCATGAGGAAGCTTCCGTCTCCGACAAAGGAGTAAACTTCTTTTGATGGATCAGCTAATTTCACACCTAATGCTCCAGAAATTTCATAGCCCATACAGGAATATCCGTATTCAAGATGGTATGTGTTCGGGGTACTAGAATGCCATAAGCGCTGCAAGTCGCCTGGCAGAGAACCAGCAGAACAGATAACCGTACTGTCTTTTGCAACACTATCATTAATAGTTAGCAATGCTGTTGTTTGGGCTAACTCTGTATTAAGAGCGTTAGCATATTCATTTAGAATTTCTTGTGAAAAGTGGTTTTTAATCTCAGGATTAAATGCTTCACGGTTGAATTCAACCTTGCCTAATCGCTCTCTTTCTGCAAGCCACTCATCTTTCAATTGGCCGATTCTGCTTCCGAATTCGCTTTCATAGCCTTCAAGAAGCGGGAATAACCGGTCGAGTGTTGTTTTTGCATCTGCTACGACTTGGAATGCATCAAATTTATATGTTTGCATTCTGCTTACGTTAATGTTTAAAAACTTAGCTGTAGCAAAATCAAAGGCCGTTTTGGAGGATGTCGCAAAATCGGTATATCTTGTACCAATACCAATAATGAGATCTGCTTCTTTTGCTGCTTTATTAGCAGCAAGAGTACCAGTAATACCCATACCGCCAAGATTGTTTTTGAAGTCACTTTCTACTGTCGATTTGCCTGCCTGTGTTTCAACGAGCGGGATGTTGTATTTTTCAGAAAATGCGATTAAGCTTTCTCTTGCCTCTGAATATTTCGCGCCTCCGCCTACTAAAATAAGCGGCTTTTTAGAGGATTGGATCAGCTTGACAGCACCGTCGAGCTCACGCTCATGAGGGGCTTTCCGGTCAACATAATGCACTCTTTTCTCAAAGAACTTCACATCATAATCAAAGGCTTCCCCTTCGACATCTTGAGCGATACAAATCGTTGCCGGGCCAGCCTTCCCTGGATCTGTCATCACTTCAAATGCGCGCAGCAAACTTGACATCAGCTGTTCCGGGCGAGTAATGCGGTCCCAGTAGCGGGAAACTGGCAAAAATGCATCATTTGTTGTTACTGCAATGCTGTACTCTTGCTCCATTTGCTGCAAAACAGGGTCTGGCTGTCTTGATGCAAAAGTGTCTGCCGGAATAAATAAAACAGGAATATTATTAGCGTGCGCTGTGGCAGCTGCTGTAATAACATTTGCTGAGCCAGGACCTGAAGAAGTGGAAACAGCAAATATCTTCTGTCTGAGCATTTGCTTGCTGTAAGCAATAGCAGCATGTGCCATCCCTTGTTCGTTCTTACCTTGAATCACTTTTAAATGTCCTCGGTCCTGTTCCAGGGCTTGACCAATTCCTAATACATTTCCGTGACCAAATACATTGAAGATTCCTTCTACAAAAGGAAACTCATTACCATCAACATGGATATACTGCTGATTCAAAAATTTGACCAGCGCTTGTGCAGTTGTCAAACGAATCGTTTCCATTCTTTTGCCTCCTATCTTGATGCTTCAATCTTTTCATTTTTCGCAATCAGTTCCTCAATTTCTTCCACTTGCGGCATCGCCTCAGATGAACTGTGCTTGCTTACTACAATAGAAGCGGACGCACTTCCGTATTTCAGAGCTTCGCCGATCTCCTTGCCGGAAATTAATGCATACAAGAAGGCAGATGCATAGGAATCTCCAGCTCCAAAGGTTTTTAATACATTCGTCTTATACGCTTGCGCTCTGAAGACATCACCTGATTTCACATAAGCGTATGATCCGTCAACACCATGCTTAATGACAATTAATTCAGCACTTTGGCCAAAAAGATGCTGCACTGTTTCATGATTACGGCCATCTTTCCTGTTTTCCATCACATCATACTCATCACGTGTACCAATAATAATTTCCGCTTGCTCTGCAATAAGAGAATAATAAACAGCTGTTTCTTCCTGTGATTTCCATGTATATGGACGATAATCTAGTTCGAACGCTACCTTAACGCCATTCTTCTTAGCTAGTTGGACTGCTTTAATTACTGCTTCTCTAGAAGGACTTGCAGCTAGAGCTGTTCCAGATACAAGCAGCAGCTTTGCTCTTTTGATATATTCTTCGTTTACTTCAGAAGGCTCAAGATATAAATCTGCTACATCATCACGGTACATGAGGATACTGCATTCATCAGGACTTTTGATTTCTGTAAAGGCAAGGCCTGTCTTATGTCCTTCTGTGTCTGTCACTATGTTAGAAACATCTATGCCAACACCTTGCATATAGCTCTTGATAAAGCGGCCATGCTGATCATCAGCAATTTTTCCGATAAAGCCAGCTTTTAAGCCTAGTTTGCTGCTGCCAATTGCTATATTTGCCGGTGATCCTCCTACATACTTGGAAAATGTCATCGTCTCTTCCATTGGACGGTTATATTCCACTGCATTTAAGTCGATGCAGGCTCTGCCGATTGCTATTAAGTCAAACTCTTTATCTGAATTGAATTCATATTTCATTGGTAGCATCCTCCTAATTTAGCGGTTTAAAATCCATTCATGGTCTTTATCATTATTGAATTTCCAAATTCTTGTCGGTCCTGCCATGACATTTAAATAGTAAGATGTATAACCATCCGGCACACCAACAGGATGATAACCTTTAGGCACAATTACTACATCACCATCTTCAACTGCCATCGTCTCATCTAATGATCGGTCATCAGTGTATACGCGTTGAAACAGGAATCCTTGTCTTGGATCGATTTCATGGTAGTATGTTTCTTCCAAAAATGATTCCTCTGGCAAATTATCCTGGTCATGTTTGTGGGGCGGATAGCTTGACCAATTCGCAGTTTCTGTGATGACCTCAACAACGAGAAGGCTGTTGGCTGCAGGATGCGAATCGGGAAGGATATTATGGACAAGGCGCTGGTTATTAAATTTCCCTCTATGCTCTACACTGTTTTCTTCTGCTTTAATCAACTTCGTTGGCTTTGCCTCATCAGAAGGGGAATAACATAGGGCTACTCTAGCATTTCTGCTGTTTGCAGAGATTGTGAATTCATTCCCATTAGAAACATAGACACTGTCTGTTGGAATCCGTTCAAACACGCTGTCTCGAGTGCCGATATTCTCAAATACAGCTGTGCCGTCACTGACAGTAATTTTTCCTGTTACAGCAACAATGCAGCATTCTTCTAAACCGAGCGTCTCTTTGTATTGAGCATTTTGGGATAATTCAATTAATTTAAAACCAACATATTTTAGCGGGGAGTTTTCTTGCGTAACATTATGAATAACTTTTACACCATCGATTGCCTCCGTATGCTGAAATTTTCGCAGCAGTTGACTCATACGTTTTTCCTCCTTAAGCCTTACGATCAGAGTTTGCCACTCTGATCGAGGCCAAAAAATTCACAAAAACTCTCATTCTATCTATCAATCAAAAGTCGGTGCCAAATATCTTGCTGTAACTACTTTTTTGCGAGTATAGAAATCTACACTATCCTTGCCGTTTGCATGAAGTGTTCCGTAGAAAGAAGACTTCCAGCCTGAGAATGGGAAGAATGCCATCGGCGCTGGTACTCCCAGGTTAATGCCAAGCATACCTGCATCAATATTTTCTCTGAAGTAGCGAATGGCAGATGCATTGGATGTAAACAAGCAGGCACCGTTAGCAAACTCTGATTGGTTCGCAATATCAATTGCTTCTTTTAAGTTTTTCACACGGATGACGGACAATACAGGAGCAAATATTTCTTCTTTCCAGATTGTCATATCTGTTGTGACATTATCAAAGATTGTTGGTCCAACGAAATATCCTTCTTCTGGAGCATTTTGTCGACCGTCTGCAATCAAGTTTGCGCCTTCGGAAATACCTTTTTCGATATAACCTAATGTTTTTTGTTTATTTTCCTCTCTGATAACAGGACCTAAGAACACACCGTCTTCCAAGCCGTTTCCAATTTTGATGCTGCTTGTTTTCGCTTTTAATGCAGCCATAAACTCATCTGCAATGCCTTCTTCTACTGTAACGACAGCACATGCCATGCAGCGTTCACCAGCTGAACCGAATGCAGCTGAAACAACATTAGTGACTGTTTCTTCCAAGTTAGCATCATTCAGGACGATTGTATGGTTTTTTGCACCTGTAAGTGCTTGAACACGCTTTAAGTTCTCTGAACCTTTTTTATAAACATACTCACCAACCGGCTTTGAGCCGACGAAAGAGATTGCTTTAATTTCAGGATGCTCCAAGATGCCGTTTACAACATCATGTGCTCCATAAACTACATTGAATACCCCTTTAGGTAATCCTGCTTCTGTGAACAACTCTACTAATCTTCTTGTTAACAGCGGTGTTCTCTCAGATGGCTTTAAGATGAAAGTATTGCCAAGAGCAATTGCCATTGGGAACATCCAGCATGGCACCATCATTGGAAAGTTGAATGGTGCAATTCCGCCGACTACACCGATTGGGTAACGATAGTTTGTCGCTTCAACATCTGTTGCAATGGAAGCAAGTGAGTCACCCATCATTAATGTTGGTGCACCTGCTGCAAATTCTACATTCTCAATTCCTCTTTGTACTTCTCCCAAAGCCTCTGTTAAGTTTTTTCCATTTTCAATTGTAATCAGCCTTGCCAGCTCTTCTTTATTTTTCATAAGCAGCTGCTGATAGTTGAATAATATTCTAGCTCTTCTTGGCACCGCGACATTCTTCCATTTTTCAAATGCTGCCTTTGCAGCTTCTGTTGCCTGCTCAATATCTTCCTTAGTGGAAATAGGAACACGACCGATGACTTCTTTTGTAGCAGGGTTAAATACCTCTTCGTAAACAGAAGTATTGCTTTCAACCCACTCACCATTAATATAGTTTTTCAGTTTTTCTGCTGTAACTGTAGACATCTTCATTTCCTCCTCCAGATATTATTTCGGCTGTTTGAACAGCTAATAAGTTGATTGTATTGCTTCCCTTCTCACTTTATTCTGTCTGCTGATACTGCAGTTCATAAATATATTGGGAAAACTTATTCATACTATCATCATCTTGTTGTTATGTTTTGGTTATGTTTTGATAATTTATGATTACATCATAATACGGATAACGCTTTCAGTCAACCGTTTTCCTCTTTATTTTTTCATATTTTTGGAGATAAAGAGATAAAAAGGATAGGTTTCCTGTCTATCTCTGGTGCATTTTTGTTATTAATAGTGAATAAGAGCTGTAAATACTGAAAAAATTGTCTACCAACCTAAATATTTTACAAATAAAGGTGTTTTCCTCTATTTATTTTTGTTTTTATTGAAAATGATTCTTGGTACTTATTTTCACAACAGTTTTGGATAGATATTCAAAAGTTAACCATTCATAATACAAAAAAACCTGCTGTTTTAAACAGCAGGTTTTTTTGTATTATGCTTTTGCCGCAAAATCATACTCTGTTTGTAACACTACATTCAAAAACTTCAAGACTGTGTAACGGTCTCTAAGATGGTGGGCATGTTTTAGACTGTCGTGCACTAATGACTCCGAGATGCCTAGTTCATTTGGCAAAACTGGCCCACCTAAATTTTCAATCAGCCTTTTAGTGCTTTCAGGATCAGGTATCGCTTCAAGTATTTCTTTCACTTTGTCTTTATTCTCTCTTAAATTAGCCAACACTTTACCATGCTTTTCTTGTATTTCGCCATTCTCTAATATATTGTCCAGTTCATTAAGAAACTCACTCTTATATATGGAGCTTAACAATATAGTAGTAACGCCAACCTTCGCTCCATGCAGGACTTGGGGACGATTGTTTTTCAAAAGGTCCATTTCCCAATAATGAGATAAATGATGTTCTCCTCCTGAAGCTGGATGTGATTGCCCGAAGACAAGCATGGCGATGCCTGACTTGATAAGACTTTCTATTAAGATGGTGATACCTTCGTCCTCTGCTTTCGCTATTTTTTCGATATTGGCAACACATTCATCCAATGCGAGCTGAGTTAATTCAGCAGAAAGCTCACAATAAGGAACATCCGCTGCATAACGCTCAAACTTCCAATCAGCTAGAGACGTGTACTTGGCAATCATATCGCCGACACCTGCTGCAATCATCTCTTTCGGTGCCTTTTTTAAGACATCAATATCAGCAAATACTGCTATAGGTGATGTCATTTGAAATGTTTTCTTCACACCCCTAACAATGAGCGGCGCTCCCAGTGAAGTAAATCCATCAACGGAAGGTGCAGTAGGTATAGAAATGAATGGTATATTTAATGTAGCGCTGCAAAAGCGGGTAATATCATGAATTGTCCCTGAACCGACTGCTATCATACAATCGCTGTTTCTCCCTGTTTCAAGCAGCACTTGAACAAGTGCCTTTTCATCTGCTACTACATCTCCGTTCTCATCTGGAGTTACTTCACAGGATGTTACCGCTAAACCTGCTGAGTTAAGCAGCTCTGTCAATTTATCTCCCGCCGCAGTCATCGTATTGCTGTCAGCAACGATTTTCGGACTGCCAAAAGACTTTTCAGCCAGGAAGGAAGCTACTTTGTTCAGAGCTCCGTTCTCTGCCATAATTGTTTCAATCGGTATGTCATTATGATGATTTCCGCAGCTGCATGTTTTAAATAGATCATGAATTTCGGCAACAAAATTTTCCATTGCAAACTCCTCCTCTAACACCCGCCAAGTCCACGTGTTTATTTATTATAATGTTCCAAAAGTGTAAGTTGTTTTTCTTTTAAATTCCTCGTCTGCCTCCATTACCCATGTCGGAAATTCAGGTTGATTGATTGCATCTGGAAGTCCTTGTGTTTCTAGGCAAAGTCCATGGTATCGTTTTGCCGGAACTTCAAAAAATCTGCTGGACTCGTCAATTTGATTGCCAGTATATAACACAACACCAGCTTCATCTGTACTGATTGTCAAAGTTCTGCCTGACTCTTCTTCCGTTAACAGAATTTCGTCCGTCTTCTCTTTATTCAAAAGGAATGGATGATCATAGCCGCCACCTGCAAGTGATATTTGTTCATCTCTTGATTCAGCACCAGACGCAATAAGTCGTCCTTCCCTAAAGTCAAAAACTGTATCTTCCACGTTTGCTAGGACACCTGTGGGAATCAGTTCTCCATCCAATTCCAGAAAACGGTCAGCAGCTATTGTCAGCTTATGGTTTAGGACATCTCTTTTAAGATTTCCGCTTAAATTGAAGTAAGAGTGGTTTGTTAAATTGACGATTGTTTTTTGATCTGCTGTACCTGCGTAAGTAATGCTTAATTCGTTATCATTATTGAGCAAGTAGGATACTGTTAGCCTCAGCTCACCTGGATAGCCTTCGTCACCATCAGGACTTGTATGAGTAAACTTAACGCCAACTGCCCCGTCCTCTTCTATTGGCTCCGCTTGCCAAACGACTCTGTTATAGCCCTTTACTCCTCCGTGCAGATGGTTTGCTCCGTCATTTTTGGCAAGTGTATACTGCTTGCCATCCAGTTCAAAACCAGCTCCTTTAATTCTGCCTGCTATCCTGCCGACAACCGCTCCTAAAAAGTAGGAATCCTGCTCGTATTCTTGAAGTGAATCGTATCCAAGAACAATATTTTCAAAGCTGCCATTTTTGTCTGGTGTTACTATGCTTGTAATAATGCAGCCGTAGTTGATACACGTAACATCCATTCCGTTATCATTCGTCAGTTTGTATTGATCTACGGCTTTATCGCCGATTTTCCCATATGCTTCTACTGTTATGTTCATATAATCTATCCCTTCCGCTAGCAGCTATTAGTTTAATAGCGCATTATCGTTTTTCTAACCTGATTACGTTCCAGGACAGCTTTGGCAAAACAGCTGTAATAATTCCGTCTTTATATTCGGCATTCCCATTTGTATGCGGCTCTACGCGCTGTTTTTCGGCACTGTTTTCCGCCTTGATATCATCGTTTTCTAAAACGATATGTTCGACAACTTGATACCCTTCAAAATTGCGAATATCACATTCAAGCAGGAGACCTTCTTCTAAATGACGATTCACAGCAAAGATAGTCAGCTGTTCCTGTTCTTCGTTATATACGGCTGTTGATTCTAAAAATGGGACATCTGTAAAGTCCTTACTGTCATATTTCGGGCTGGAGATAATTGGATTCAAGGATACTCCTCTTCCGTAAACAGATGTATGCATATACGGGTAGAAAATAGTCTGTTTCCATGCTGGCCCATTATCCTCTGTCATAATTGGCGCAATAACGTTTACAAGCTGTGCTAAACAAGCAATCTTCAATCTGTCTGCATGCTTTAACATCGTAATCAGCATACAGCCTACAAGCAGAGCATCTTCAAAGTTATAAACGTCTTCAAGCTGATGCGGCGCGATGCTCCAAGGCTCGATCAACTTGTCGTTTTCATTGCTGTGGTACCAGACATTCCACTCATCAAAGGACAGATTTATTTTCTTTTTGCTTCGTTTTTTTGCTTTTACATAGTCTGCAATCGAGATGACAGAGGAGATGAAGTCATCCATTTCGAGTGATAAAGCCAAATAATTGGCTACATCATTAGACTGATTTCCGTAATATTGGTGTAAGGAAATATAATCAACATGGTCATATGTATGGTCAAGCACTGTTGCTTCCCAATCTGCAAATGTTGGCATATTGCGATGAGAGCTGCCGCAGGCTACCAGCTCAATGGACGGATCGACCCATTTCATCACTTTGGCTGCTTCTTGAGCAATTCTTCCATACTCTGCTGCAGTCTTATGGCCGATTTGCCAAGGACCATCCATTTCATTTCCCAAGCACCATGTTTTAATATTGTATGGTTCCTTCACCCCGTGCGCAGCACGAAGATCACTGTAATAGGAACCTCCTGGATGGTTGCAATACTCAACAAGATTTCTGGCAGCATCAATTCCCCTTGTCCCAAGGTTGACTGCCATGTTTACATCTGCACCTACCAGTTTTGCCCATTTCATGAATTCATTTGTACCTACTTCATTTGTCTCTGTCGTTCTCCAAGCCAGATCCAATCTGCGCGGGCGGCTTTCAACAGGACCAACACCATCTTCCCAATTATAGCCGGACACAAAGTTACCGCCTGGATAGCGGACAAGGGGCACTTGAAGTTCTCTAACTAAATGGATAACGTCTTTCCTGAAACCGTTCTCATCCGCTTCCGGATGATTCGGTTCATAGACACCTCCATACACAGCCCTACCGAGATGTTCAATGAATGAGCCATAAATCCGATTGTCAATTTCTCCAACTTTAAAATCCTTTTCTAGAATCATCTTTGCTTTATTCGCTGTCATGTGCTTTACTTCCTTTCTTCTTGAAAGTTTTTTAAAGATAAGCTTTATACAACTTTAGACCATTTAGGGTTTCCGATATTCGGGCATGCTTTTCTTTTAAACTTTGCTCTATAGCGGACAATACATCCGCTATAGGCACAAGTCGTCCCGTATTGTAAAGAAGTGCAGTCTCGGCAAATGCTCAGCCTTTCTTGATAGACTGAATCAAGCACAAGCTTTTCCGGTGTTTCTGCTGCCTCTTTAAGCAGCTCCTCAATGACTTCCTCTGAAACTATTACACTCTCGACACAGCCCTTGCATGCATTCTTTTGCATCATGTTTTTAAGCTCCTGTTATAGCCAATGTCACTACAGACATCGGTGGAATATTCACAGACAGCTTGCTTCCGTTTACTAACACATCTGTAAATGCAGCTGGCTTAACTGTTTCTGGCGCATCAAATGTATTATGAGCATTCATTGCATCTGCTGTCAGGATTGTACCAGACACCTCTTTCGCCTCGGTCAGTCCGCGTAAATCCAATTCGAATGAGCTGCCGTTTACATGATCGATATTGCAGAAGCTCACATTAACCTGGCCAGCAGAATCCTTCGATGCAGTCACACTTACTTGCGGAAGGGATTCTCCGTTATGTTCATAACTGCCAATTTGCGCATCCACACTTAAAAGCTCAGCATCTTGATGGACTTTGTACATATCAAAAACATGATATGTCGGCGTAAGAATCATTTCTTCGCCTTCTGTCAAAATCATCGCTTGCAGCACGTTCACTGTTTGTGCGATATTCGTCATTTGGACACGGTCACAATGCTGATGGAAAATATTAAAATGCAGTGCTGCGACGAGTGCATCACGAATCGTATTTTGCTGATACAAGAAGCCTGGATTTGTTCCCGGCTCTACATCAAACCATGTGCCCCACTCATCAATAATCATGCCAACACGTTTATCAGGATCATATTTATCCATAATATTGCCATGCTTTGTAATGAGCTCATCCATATGAATGGCTTTCTTCATCGTAATGAACCACTCATCCTCAGGGAAGTCTAGTGCTGAGCCTTTACCAAGCCAAAAGTCTCCCGGAATTGTATAATAATGAAGGCTAAGCCCATCCATCAAGTGGCCGGCATTTTTCATGAGCACTTCTGTCCAGTTATAATCATCGACATTTGCTCCGCCTGCAATTTTATAAATTTTGTTATCTCCGTAGTTCCTGACATATGTTTGGTAACGGCGATAAAGATCCGCATAATATTCTGGTCTCATATTTCCGCCGCAGCCCCAGTTTTCATTGCCGACGCCAAAATAAGTCAGCTGCCATGGTTCATCTCTGCCGTTTTCGCGGCGCCAATTTGCCATTGGAGATTCTCCTTCGAATGTCATGTATTCTACCCATTCTGACATTTCTTGGACAGTGCCGCTGCCAACATTTCCACAGATATACGGTTCAGTCCCTAACAGCTCGCACAGAAGCATAAATTCATGTGTTCCGAAATGGTTGTTTTCAACGACGCCGCCCCAATGTGTATTAACCATTCGTTTGCGGTCTTCTCTTGGGCCGATTCCATCCTTCCAATGGTACTCATCTGCAAAACAGCCGCCTGGCCATCTTAAGACTGGAATATTAATTTTTTTTAGCGCTGCTAATACATCATTTCTTATTCCTTTTGTATTCGGTATTGGCGATTCCTCTCCAACCCATATTCCTTCATATATACATCTGCCTAAATGCTCTGCAAAATGACCGTAAATATTTTTATTAATTTTTCCTTTTTTTACGTCCGCGTTAATGATTACCGTATTCCCCATGCTATCTTCTCCTCCTTATTGATTCGCTTACAGAATATGTACTTCGTTAACATTCCCGCTAATCTTTATCGTTGTGATAAAAGAGCTGAAGTCAGAACCTCCATTGTTCTAAAAAAATCTAGAATTGTCATGGAAGTTCTGACTTATCATGCTGTTGTTTTGTTCCGTCTTAATAGATGAATTTTCTTATCCTTTCAAACGGTAATACACATCATTCCAGCGCAGCTCGTTTTCAAATGAAATAGAGTTTGTGTCATTGTTAATAACAACGAGTTCAATACCTACTAATTCTGCTAAGTCTCTAAGCTGTTCTGTTGATACAACATAAGAGAAGCATGTATGATGGGCTCCGCCTGCTTGAATCCAGTTTTCTACTGCTTGGCTTAATGATGGCTGCGTTTTCCATAACACTCTTGCCACTGGCAAATTCGGCATTTCCTCTTCTGGCTGAATCGCATCCACTTCGTTTACAAGCAGACGGAAACGGTGGCCAAGGTCAATGATAGAAGCATTTAATGCTAATCCTCCTCTTCCATCAAACACGATGCGGGCAGGATCTTCCTTGCCGCCAATACCTAGCGGGTGAACCTCGATTTTCGGTTTTGTTGCCGAAATTGTCGGACATACCTCCAGCATATGTGAGCCGAGAACCATTTCATTTTCTGGATCGAAATGATATGTGTAATCTTCCATAAAGGATGTTCCTTCATTGCCGGCAATTATTTTCATTAAGCGGACAAGCGCTGCTGTTTTCCAGTCTCCTTCACCTGCAAAGCCGTAGCCTTGTTCCATCAGTCTTTGCACAGCAAGACCAGGCAGCTGCTTCATACCATGCAAATCTTCGAATGTTGTTGTAAAAGCCGTATAATTTCCTTCTTCCAGGAATGCTTTCATACCTAATTCAATTTTTGCTTGTTCGCGGATGGAGTCTCTGATTGAGCCTTCCTCTAAACCTGCTGGTACGATATCGTATTTTTCTTCATACTCGGCCATCAAAGCGTCGAGGTCTGCATCCGTTACTTCATTCATCTTCGCTACAAGATCTCCGATGCCGTAGCCGTTCACTGTCCAGCCAAGCTTAATCTGCGCTTCAATTTTGTCGCCTTCAGTCACGGCAACCTGACGCATATTATCTCCGAATCTAGCAATCTTCAAAGCTTTGCTTTCAGAGAAAGCAACAGCAGTTCTCATCCAGCTGCCGATTCGTCCGCGGATTTCTTCATTTTCCCAGTGTCCGACAATAACCTTTCTGTTCAGTTGCAGTCTGCTTCCAATAAAACCATGCTCCCTGTCACCATGTGCTGATTGGTTAAGGTTCATGAAATCCATATCAATGGATTCCCATGGAATATCTCTGTTGTATTGTGTAGCAAAATGCAATAAAGGTTTTTGCAAGGCCGAAAGACCGGCAATCCACATTTTAGATGGAGAGAAAGTGTGCATCCATGTGATGATACCAGCACAGGATTCATTAGCATTTGCTTCTAAAGCAAGTCTTCTGATTGAATCAGCATCTTTCACAACCGCCTTAAATCTTAATTTATAGCTTAAAGAAGACGAGGAATCTAAACCGTTTACCATTGTCTTCGTATGCTCTTCCACTTGCTTTAATACATCTTCACCGTATAACAGCTGACTTCCCGTAACAAACCAGAATTCGTACTCTCTTGTATTTAACACATTAATTCCTCCTAGTTATTTTATTTGGATGTTTTTTGTTTTGTTTCTTCGCTTTTTTGTCCGTAATAGGCATTCGCACCATGTTTTCTTAAGTAATGCTTATCAAGCAAATACTGATCAATCCACTCTACATCTGGATTTAACTGCAATGTATGAAGGGCCATTTTAGCTACCTCCTCCAGGACGACAGCGTTATGGACCGCATTATCTGCATTCTTTCCCCAACAGAACGGGGCATGGCCTGTCACCAATATCCCTGGGAGTGCTTTCGGGTCAATGCCCTCTTTTCGAATTGTTTCAATGATGACATTGCCTGTCTCCAGCTCATAAGCTCGGTTGACCTCGTCTTCCGTCAGCTTTCTTGTACAAGGCACCTCACCATAGAAATAGTCCGCATGTGTTGTTCCTAATGCAGGAATTCTTCTGCCTGCCTGAGCCCAGCTTGTTGCCCAAGGCGAATGTGTATGTACAATCCCGCCGATTTCTGGAAATGCACGGTATAAAGCAAGATGTGTCGGTGTGTCAGAGGAAGGGTTTAAATTCCCCTCCACAATATTTCCATCCAAATCAGTGACAACGAGGTCTTCTGCTTTCAGCTGTGAATAAGGGATACCGCTTGGCTTAATGACTACAAGATTGCTTTCTCTGTCGATACCGCTTACATTCCCCCAAGTGAAAGTTACTAAATTATGCTGAGGCAGCGCCAGGTTAGCTTCTAATACTTCCTGCTTAAGCTTCTCTAACATAGTTTCCCTCCTTGCCCTCAAGTGCAGCTTCTTTTTTAATCTGCTTGAGTGTTTTCATCACATTATTTTCACCGCGACCAAAATAATCATATAGGCGGGAATATTCATCAAAAAGCTTCTCATAAACGTTGACATTGTTTTCAATAGGCTGATAGATATGGTCCTTAATTCTTCCCATATCTTGAGCCGCTTCATTAATATGGTCATAACCCCCGCGCTCCTTACCCGCTGCGACAGCACCAAACATTGCACTTCCAAGAGCTGGTGTTTGGGAGGATGCTGAAATTTTAATATCCATGTTCAATACATCTGAATAAATCTGCATCATAAGGGTATTCTTTTCCGCGATGCCTCCTGCTGCGTAAACCTCATTGACTGGCACCCCGCTATTACGGAATGTCTCCACAATCATCCTTGTGCCGTATGCAGTTGCTTCAATTAAGGCACGATAAATTTCTTCCGGCTTTGTTAAAAGAGTGGCACCAAGCAATACTCCTGTCAGGTCAACATCAACAAGTGTTGATCTGTTCCCGTTCCACCAGTCAAGAGCAAGCAGTCCGCTTTCCCCAACATTCAGCTTGCTGGCTTTTTCTGTCAACAGCTGATGGATGTTCAAGCCCTTTTCTTCCGCTTCCTTCTGGTAGCTTTCCGGTACGCAGTTTTCTGTGAACCATTCAAAATGGTCTCCAACGCAAGATTGGCCGGCTTCATATCCTAGAAAGCCTGGAATAACTCCATCTTCGACCACTCCGCACATTCCTGGTACAATTTCCTCTGTTTCACCAAGCAAGATGTGGCATGTTGATGTACCCATAATCATCAGCAGCTTACCTGCCTCTGTTATTCCTACTGCCGGCACAGCAACATGGGCGTCCACGTTTGCAACTGCAACTGCTGTCCCCGGTTTTAAGCCTGTTAATTTTGCAGCTTTTTCTGTGATTTCCCCTGCTTTAGAACCAATGGAATGAATATCTGTAGACAGCTTCTCTTCTACAACATTTTCCAAGCGTGGATCTAGCGCCTTAAAGAATTCTTTGCTTGGGTAGCCTTCTTGTTTGTGCCAGATTGCTTTATAGCCTGCAGTACAGCTGTTTCGCGCAATCTTTCCTGTCAATTCGGAAATAACCCAATCAGTTGCTTCTAGCACTTGATCTGCGGCATCATAAACATCTGGTGCTTCATTAAGAATTTGCCAGATTTTCGGGATTGCCCATTCAGACGAAATTTTTCCGCCATAGCGCTGTAAAAATGTTTCTCCCCGCTGTGCAGCAATTTCATTCAGACGGTTTGCCTCATCTTGAGCTGCATGGTGCTTCCATAATTTCACGTAGCTGTGAGGATTTTGCTTAAACTCTGGCAAGAAGCAGAGCGGAATGCCGTTCTTATCAATCGGCAGGACCGTACAAGCAGTGAAATCAATCCCAACCCCAATAACATCTTCATTTGAAACATTAGCTTTCTGTAAAACCTCTGGTATCGTAATCTGCAAAACTTCTAAATAATCAGCAGGATGCTGAAGGGCCCAGTCATGTTCCAGCTTCGTCTTTCCGTCAGGTAAATACTCGTCCATTACACCATGTGTATATTCCTTAACGGCAGTAGCTACCTCTCTGCCTGTTCCTACCTCTACAAGAACCGCCCTGCCTGATTGGGTTCCATAATCTACTCCTATTGAGTACTTTGCCATGTGTATTTCTCCTTCCTAGCTAAAGTATGCGTTTTCAAAATTGAGATATTTAAATGTATCTGTCTAGTTCTTCCTTTACTTCTTTAAAATCTTTATACGTACAAGAAGCCTGTTGTCTCTGTTCATCAACATTTCTCATTCATCCTTACAACCAGATAACTTTTATCAACTTGTACGTATAACTATAATGTAATTCTAACATCTATTGAAATTATTTCAATCTCTTTTTTGAAAATTTTTTATTTATTTTCAACTTGTATGATTTAGCCCTTAATTGTCCTTAGCTCAAAAACTTTCGGCACCCTTTTGTCTGGATGTGCCCGGAATGTAATGGAAATTCTGTCTGTTGCCACACTAGGAATCTCATATTTAACGTATACAAATTGACTCATTTCTTCCCATTCTATCTTTCCGTCGGCAAGCTTCCTGTCATCTGCTAACACATCAAATTCCTTCATGCTGTTCCATTCATTTTTTGTATAAGCTGCTATAAGACTATTATTTTCGTTTGGCAAGACTGTCAGATTAAATCTGAAATGCCCATTCGGCCATGTGTCGCGGTACTTCCGGTTAGACACAGTTCCAATTCCGACATGCTCTCCTTCAAACTGATGGTCGCGCTCTGGCTGCATTTCTCCAGGCTGAACGAAATCAAGCGTTTTTTCTTGCAGCGCTTGTTCCTTTTGAAGCGCTTCTTTATAAACTTTCTCCGCTTCCTGCCACTTATCTTTTGTAAACACATCCCAATAAACAGTCGCACTTCTGTCATGCAGAAGGTAAAACGGCAATAGCTTCACATCACGAGGATTGCCGATGCCATCCAGCCTGTATTCTGCATCAGCAGTAGCGACTATTGCATGAATTGGATCATCATCTGTCACAAGGACCGGTGTAAATAATAAATCCTTCGTAACCTGTGCGTCACTTATCTCCCCTAAATCTCCTGCAAGCACAATCGGCCCGTGTAAAAAAGCGACTCTGTCTGGATTATCCAGGATTGCTTCCTTGCGAAGTGTCATTGGTATATGAATATCCAGCACGTCTCCATCCTGCCAAACTCTTTCTATTTCAATAAGACTCGCAGGCTGATTATCATGCTGGTACTGTTCACCGTTTATTGAAATTTCCATTCCACTAACCGCCCAGTAAGGATATCTTAAATAGAGAGAAAAAGCCTTTTCCTCTTGGCAAGACAGTTCTATTCTAATTCTGCCATTCTGTGGATATTCTGTTTTTTGCTCGACAATAACCCCCATGTTATCCCAGTCAAGACGAGAAGGTATATATTGATTAACATACAGTTTATTTTCATCATGAAAATAAATGGCATTGCCATGGCTCGCATGGTTTTCCATCCCAGATCCTACACAGCATGTAAAGCTGTCAAACTTAGAGTTGTATTTTTTATGTCCGCCCATATCAAGTGACACAAAATAACAGACACTACCATCATGCGGATTTTGTGATGCAAGTATATGATTGTAAAGAGCTCTCTCATAGTAATCGCCTTCTTCAGCTGTAGGTTTCCACTTGAAAAGATGCTTTGTAAGCTTCAGCATATTGTATGAATTGCATGTTTCACACGTATTTTCACCGAGGCGGTCATTCAGTTTGCCAGCTTCGCCAAAATGCTCATTAAGTGAATTACCTCCAATTACATAGGAATGCTCATGAACGACAGTGTCCCAAAAGAACTCAGAAATTTCCTTGTACATTTCGTTGCCGGAGATTTCGTACTGCCGTGCCGCAGCGACCACTTTCGGTATTTGTGTGTTAGCATGCCTTCCAGCTAAAGCATCCCTTCTATCTGCTAATGGACTTAATACTTCTTTATGATAAAATCTTTCTGAAAGAGCAAAAAATCGGTCGTCACTAGTATGGACTGCCAAGTCAGCAAGAACCTCTGCCATTCCCCCGAATTCACATTTAAGCAGTTCATCCATCTGCTCTTCAGACAAACCCCTAACCATGTCCTCAAGCCAAAGTCCCAGCTTTATTTCCACTTGAAGCGCCTTTTCATTATCTGTGTAAATATACGCATCTCTTAAACCAGCAAACACTTTATGCATGGTGTATAAAGGCACCCATCCTCCATTTAAGTCAAAGCCTTGAGAATAGATTTTGCCTTCTTTTACTTCCTGAAAAATCTCTTTCCCTCTCGGTATGCCACAAATTAAACCTGTTCCGTCCGCTTGTTGGCAAAGCGCTAGTTCGTCAATTATATATGCTGTTCTTTCATTAAATCTGCTGTCACCTGTTGCAGCTGCCATCATAGAGCATGCAGAAATATAATGTCCAAGCGTATGGCCGGAAATTCCTTGTTCTTCCCAGCCCTTATAATGATCTGCTTTCGGCTCTAACCCTGCATATTGTCTGTATCTGGACAATAGCTTATCTGGTTTGAGCTGCAACAGATAATCTCTGTTTAATTCCATCGCATGTTTAAACGGGCCATCCGTAATTCTCACTTGCCTTAAATGAAAAGCTTCAACTGTCATTTTAGCTTCACTTCCCTATCTCTTATTTATAAGCAGTAACTGCAATTTAAGCATCCTTCTATGTAAGCGCATTCTATAATAAAAATTTTATGCTAGTTGTTCGTACATGTCAACTGAATTCCTTTTACATTTCTAGACATGTATTATTCTTTTTCGCTGAAATGGAGAACAACTTGCATACATTCACTTGTACGAAAACACCCTTTTTCCTATAAGCTGAAAGGTGTTTGCTCCAAGTGCATTAGGTAAAAAATTTAATGATAGTTTTTTTCGGTGTTTTTTGGTACGATATCTCTATATCTAATTTTGTACGTATAAGTTACAGATATGGAAACGCGAGAAAGTGGTGATAGTGTGGCACAACAAACAAAATACAACATGGTAAAAGAACAAATTACCGAATGGATTACAACAGGCAAAGTAAAACCAGGAGAAAAAATTCATTCTGAAAATGAACTTGTCAAAATGTTTGGCGTAAGCCGCCATACCATTCGCCAAGCAATTGGAGATTTGGTTCATGAAGGATGGCTGTACAGAGAACAAGGTGCCGGAACGTTCTGCTCCGACAGAAATACAAGTACAAATTCTGCTGGTCAAGCAGTGAAACGCACAAAGAATATCGGGGTAATTACCACTTATATTTCTGATTACATCTTCCCTTCTATTATCAAAGGCATTGAATCTTATCTATCGACAAAAGGCTACTCCTTAACCTTTGCATGTACGGATAATGATATTGAAAAAGAAAAGCAAAGCTTGCAGACTATGCTTGGTAGCAATATTGACGGCCTGATTGTTGAACCGACAAAAAGCAGTAATTTCAACCCTAATATCAGCTATTATTTGGAATTAGAGCAAAATAAGATTCCGTATTTAATGATTAATCAGTTCTACTCCCAGCTTGCCCCGCCTTATATAATCGTCAATGATGAAAAGGGTGGGTATATCGCTACAGAGCATTTAATTAAGCTTGGACATAAACGAATCATCGGCCTTTTTAAAACAGATGATTTGCAAGGTGTCAACCGGATGAAAGGTTTCATTCAAGCATACAAAGATCATTCCGTTCCTTTCTTTCAGGATATGATCATTAACTTTACAACAGAAGACCAAGACAAATCCTTGGAAACTTTGCAGGAAATTTTAAAAAGAGAAGACAGGCCGACTGCGATTGTTTGCTATAATGACCAGCTTGCGATTAAAGCAATCAGCATTTTGCGCACAATGGGCTTATCTATTCCTAATGACATTTCCATTCTAGGCTTTGACGATTCTTTTTTAACAGAAGCTTCAGAAGTCAAACTAACCTCTATTACCCATCCAAAAATGAAAATGGGTGAAGAGGCGGCCAAGTGGATTGTCGCTGCTGTTGAAAAGAAAAGCAAACCTGCCCCATCGATTGTCTATGAACCAGAAATAATCATCAGAGATTCAACTGCGGCAGTTCCTGTCGTAAAACAATAAGCAAAAAGGCTGAACGATTATGTTCAGCCTTTTTGCTATTATGTTATTTTATATAGTCTACTGCTGTGGGGTGCAAGAGTTACTTGGATTTTTTCTTTATTGGAAGTGGCTTCATTGCTCCAAACATCCTTCACTGTAGAAGAACTGTCCCCCCCTAATTCCTCTAAAGAAACCTCTATTTCACAATGTGCTTCACCAATATTGAATAGAGCAACATAAACAGCATCTTCAGGACCATTGGCAGTCCAGACAACTTTATTGTCTTCTCTAAACAAAAGTCTGCTGTGAGAACCTTTTTGGTTTAGTTCCAGCATATCTTTATTTGTAAGCAATGACAGTGTCCAGCTGTCATTATCCCGAAGCTCTCCGCCAAACATAAGCGGTGAACGGAAAATCGACCATAAAGTCATCATCGTAACCTGTTCATCTTTTGTAAATCTTGTCCAGCGGTCTGCTCCCCCTCCATCAACGGAGCGAATGCCAATATGCCCTAATGGCAGCATATCGCAGTCCGGCCAATAGCCTGGTCCCGAAAGACCGCTCCACTTCTCGCATCTATCAAACATATCGTACAAAAGCTCCCATTGGTCCCAATAATCATCTGTCATTCTCCACATATTCGCATTATCACGCAATGTGTCTGCAAACTCTAATGGAGCAGGTCCTGGCGAAAGGCTTAAAACCATGTCTCTGCCGCAATGATCAATCGCCTTTCTGATCAGCTCGATTTCATCCACATGTGTGTTGTAAAGCTTTGATGCAGCAATATCATCGACCTTTACATAATCGACTCCCCATTCAGCATACAGCTTAAACAGCGAATCATAATATGCTTGTGCCCCTTCCTTGCTCGCATCTATTCCGTACATATCAGTATTCCATGGACAGATAGAATTAGGATGAGCAATATCGCGGGCTGTATGAACAGAGTTTAAAATAGGCGTATTCTGATGAACAGCTTGCCTTGGTATCCCTCTCATAATATGAATGCCGAATTTTAAGCCAAGGCTATGTACATAATCCGAAAGCTCCTTAAAACCTTTTCCGTCGGCAGCGGAAGGAAACCGATTGACTGCAGGAATTAAGCGGGAAAACTCATCCATTTCCAGTTCAACAAATGGACGATACATAGAGGAGTTCGCACCAGGCTCATACCACTGGATATCTACAACAATATATTGCCATCCAGACTCCTTTAAATGCGTTGCCATATATTCAGCGTTTCCTCTAACTTCCTCTTCTGTTACAGAAGCGCCGTAACAATCCCAGCTGTTCCATCCTAGTGGAGGAGTCTGGGCAAAACGATGATGATTCATTACTATTCACATCCTTCGCGATTTATAAGTTAATCTTAAAGGAAACGCATACAGCACATCTACGATAACTTTTTGCTTATATATGTAATATATTGCTATGTTAATCTAATTTTAATTGATGTAAATAAGCATGTTCTGTCGCCAAACGAAATTCACCTGGCGAAATACCAATCCACTGATGAAATACTTTAATGAAATAACTGCCCGTCGAGTAGCCAAGCTCCTGAGCAATTGCCTCCATTGTCATATCCGTCTCTCTTAGAAGCCTGATTGCCTCTTCCATCCTAATCTTTGTTAAGTACTCAATAGGTGTGTATCCTGTTGTTTTTTTATATAGTCTTGTAAAGTAATACTTGGAAAGATTAACTTTATCCGCTATTTCCTCCAAGCTTTGCAAGCACTGGTAAGATGCCTCCATATAAGATGCAGCTTCTGCTACTGGCAGGGGCCATGACTGTTTTGCCTTTTTCGCAGATACTTGATGTCTGAACAGTTCCATAACAAACTCATAGACAATCGCAGAGGCCCGAAAGCCATCTGTTATGTGGTTTTTCGCAGCACTGGCAAAAATCCTTTTTAAGAAACGAATCGGCGAGCTGTCCTCTGACATAGAAAAAACAGAGCCAATATTAGACACGACCCTTTGCCATTCTGCTTCAATATTGGTAGGACGGAACATAATAAATAGAATCTCCCAATTCGAATTATTTTCCAGAAAAAAATAACGATGGTCGCTTGGTATCTCGACCATAAAGCCGGTTCCCTTTTCTAATTTATGGAGAGTTCCTTCTATTTCAATGTAACCACAGCCTTCGAGTGTATATTGGAACAAAAAAAGCGGACCATCTTTACGTGTTAATCCATTCCAATGATAAGCTTCCTTTGTAATACTTTGGTTTCCTACAGCAAACAGCTGATAAAATGATTGATTCAATGTGTCTAAAAACCGAAAACCATATACTTCCTGTTTATTATTTGACATGGTTGCTCCTCCAAAAAATGTAAGCGCTTAAATTTATGTGCAGGATAATTTCCTTTATTAGACTTATTGTCTATTATCATACAACATTACCTAATTTTCCACCACTTTTTTTAAAGCGTTTTCAATCCTTAGAGAAATGATTGCTTTTACTGCCAATGACAGATAGCTTAAAGACAAAAGAAAAAGGAGCCTTCACAGCTCCTCTTTTTCCTCATTAGTTGCCAGCAACCTCTTTAATAATCGGCTTCCGTTGCACTCTCACTTCATATTTTGTAGTTTTGTTTTCAATAATGAATTCAGGAACACCGCCTCTATGTGCGTGTGATTCTTTAAATTCCTCACTTCCTACCCAGCCTAAGAAGCCTTCTTTGTTTTCCCATCTAGTGACGATAGTAATTTCCTCATAATCTGTTGTCCCAGCAGTCAACAGTACTTCTAATCCGATAAATCCTGCTTTTTCTTCAATTTTTCCAGTTCTGTTAAATCTCTCGATAAATCCTTCTGCAAATCCTTCTTTAACCTTTACCGTGTTTGTTACAATATACATATTTTCTTCCTCCTAAATTTCGTAGTTTGGGATAATAATAGGATAATTATTTTCAAATTTTATTCTTGCATCAATTTCATACACGTCTTTTAGCAATTGAGCTGTTAAAATACTTTGCGGTTTTCCAGTTTGATAGACTGCGCCATCCTTCATAACAATCAAGTTATCACTGTAAGCCCCTGCGTATTGCAGCTCATGCAATACCATAATGATAGTAATCTGATACGTTTTATTTATTCTTGTTAAAAGTTTCATCAGCTCCAGCTGATGGGTAATATCTAAATAAGTAGTTGGTTCGTCAAGCAATAAAACCGGTGTTTTCTGGGCAAGCGCCATGGCAATCCTCGCTCGTTGCATTTCCCCGCCAGATAAATGTCCTACCATACGATCGGCCATTTTTTCTAACCCAGTTTCTTTTATTGCCCACGCAATAATCTCTTTATCTTCTGCTGAAGCAGTTCCGGCAAGCTTTTGAAATGGAACTCTCCCATAGGCAACTAATTCTTTCACCGTAATATTTGGCATTATTTCTTTTGCCTGCAGAAGCATGGCAATTTTCTTTGCATACTCTTTTCTTTTATATTTAAGAATGAGCTGATTGTCCAATGTCACATTGCCGCTGTCTGTTTTTAAGAGCCGTGCAAAAAGTTTTAATAGTGTCGATTTCCCTGAACCATTGGGACCAACAATTGCTGTCATTTTTCCCTGTGGAAATTCAAGGTTAATATCATGGAGACGAAATTTCCCTTGCGCAAACCTCAAATCCTCTGATTTTAACACTGTCATTACAATATCCTCCTTCGACGCAGCAAAATGATGAAGAAAGGACCACCTAGTGCTGCAAGCAAGATACCGACAGGCAATTCAATTGGATCAAACAAGCTTCGTGCTGCCGTATCCGCAATGACAACTAAGGCTGCTCCGCCAATAATGGAAAAAGGCAGCAAAAACCGATAATCTTCTCCGATAAGAAGGCGTATGATGTGGGGAACCACCAATCCAACAAACCCAATCAAACCGGCAACACTGACGGCAATCCCTGCTAAAAAAGAGGCGAGCAGAATAATCAGCATGCGAATTAACTCTACATTTTGTCCTAATAATTTCGCTGCATCATCTCCTAAAATCAATATATTAACAGGTTTAATGGCGAGCAAGCTGACAAGCAGCATAATGATTGTATACGGCAAGATGATATCAACATGATACCAGCTTCGCCCGTTTAACCCTCCCGACAGCCAACCAATTACAGATTGGACTCTGTCGCTGTACAAGACCATTACTCCATTCATAATTGCTCCAAGCACTGCATTCATTGCCACACCTGCCAGTATAATCTTTACCGGTGATGCGCCTTTATCCCAAGCAAACATATAAATCAAAACGGTTGTTAAAAAGGCCCCGATAAATGCAATAAACGGCAATAAATAGCTGTACTGTGGAAATATAACCATTGTGATGATAGCGAACAAGCCACCGCCAGACGAAACTCCGATAATACCTGGATCTGCCAGCGGGTTTCTCATTACCCCTTGCAGCAATGCTCCTGATGCAGCTAGACATGCTCCAACACATAAGCCGACAATAACTCTCGGAAGACGGAGATTGTATACAATTTTTTCATACACACCTTCTCCACCTGATGCGAGCACACTCCATAACTCCTTAAAGGACACAGAAACTGCGCCAAATGATAAGCCTGCATATATGGCAATAAGCAGCAATAATAGGAGACTCACAAGGACTGCCATTCGTTTTTTCTTTCTTTCTACATATTCCAACATGCTCACTCCAAATGATTTAACAATTCAACCAAGTATTGAACAGCGTCAACTGCTCTTGTACCTGGATTTGTGCCAAATAAATCGGCAGGCAAGATTTCTACTCTGTCATTTTTAACAGCATCTAATGTATTCCAAGCAGCATTTTGTTTCATTTCTTTTAGAAAGCCTTGTTTAATTTCCTCTGCATCACCATGTGTAATTAAGAGAACGGCATCCGGGTTTGCTTCCACAACTCTTTCTGTATTTATTTGTGCATATTGCGGGAATTTTTCTAAGGCAGGATAATCACTTGCTACATTTATCCCTCCTGCCGCTGCTAAGAAATCACCGCTTAATGAATTTGGCAATGCTGCCATATACGTGCCTGGTGCACCATAAACAAGAAGCACACGTTTTTCCGAATTTTTTAAAGCGGAACTAGCAGCCTTTAAGTCTGCATCCAATTCCTTTATCAACTGATCAGCTTTATCTGTACTTTGCAGCATTTCTCCATAAAGAGTAATCTGCTTTTTAATATCTTGAATAGAGTTTGCTTCTGTCAAAACTGCTTTCGTACCTAGCCCTTCAATTGTCGGCACATCCTCCTGATTAAAGCCAACATTTGCTAACACAACATCCGGCTGAAGCAGTGCGATTTTTTCATAGTTAACTTCATGTGTTGTTCCAATTTGCTCAGCGTCCTTTGCGATTTCAAGCTTGCTTTCGTCTGAAAGTGTTGGTTTCCCAACTACTTCTACTCCAAATGCATTCATTAAATCAACATCTCCACTGCCCAAAGCCGCTACCTTTTCCGGTGCTTCCGTAAATGTTACAGTACGGTCTGCAAAATCAGTAACAGCTATAGAATCAGCACTCGACTCTGCTGTTTCTCCGCCTGTTTTTCCACATGCTGCAAGCAGGAAACCTATACTCAATATAGACATATACTTTCCTATTTTTTTGTTAAGCAAGATTTGTATCAACTCCTTTTCACCAGCTTGGCATGAACAACCAGCCTTCCTTCCAGTGAATCAATCGCATAATCACATGTTGATAATGTAACAATTCGATCTTCCGGACTAAACTCCATTTCTGTATCATACAAAGATTTCTCCTGCAATAAATCAACAAAATCAAGATATTCACTGTCTGCAGAAAAATCTGTTTCAATATAATAGAAATCCGTTGTAGTTTGATAAACAGAAAAGACTTCCAGTTCATAGCCTTCATATAAAGAATCTAAGTGAATTTTTTTATGTTTTTCAAAAAAGGACTCATTTAAATATTTCTTTAAACCGCTGAACATCGTACCATCCTTCATTCTATGTCCGTAAATTATGGTATTTTTATTGTTTTCAAGCTTTTTATCATTTCGGTAATCCAAAAAGATACTGCCAGCACGTGTTTCTTCTTTTTTATAATTTCGGGTCAGATAAAATTCATTATCAGAGGAATGTAGGATAGGATAATTTATTTTTGTATCATCAACTGTTATCCAGCCGACCATATCTTCATTAATTTCCAGCAATGGATCAAATGAGGAGCGGATGGATGTTGGCTGTAAGCTTTCGTCCGACGTTTGATTAGGTTTATAGATTTCCTGCACCGTTTCCAGCACTTTTCTGTTTGTGTAGTAATCATATAAAGGAGGAACTAGTTTATAGACTGAGTAAACAAAGACTAGAACGGCCATGATGGTAATTATTCGTTGGATTATCAGCTTTGCACTCATTGTTTCCCTTCCTTTCTCAAATGCTCAACGGAACGATATATAAACCTGTTTCGTCATCCTCATTAACGACTATATGAACATCATAAATTTCTTTTATTTTTTCCTGTGTAATCACTTGTTCCGGACGCCCATAAGCTTTTATTGCCCCATCCTTCATAACGATGACCAAATCGGAGTATCGGAGCGCCTGGTTCATATCATGGAGAACCATAACGATTGTAATGCCGTGAACAGTATTTAATTCTTTAATTAATGACAGTAATTCTAGTTGATGATAGATATCCAAATAGGTTGTTGGTTCATCTAAAAATAATATCTCTGTTTTTTGTGCAAGTGCCAGCGCTATCCAGACACGCTGTCTTTGCCCTCCGGATAATGCACTCACAGGTGTATCCTTGAAGTCTTGCAGTTTGGTGCATGCAAGTGCCCACTCTATTGCATCTGTATCTTCCTCATTGTCCTGTTTCCAAATCTTTTTATAAGGTATTCTCCCAAACTGTATTAGCTCTTGGACTGTCATATCCTCTGAGATGTGGTTTGTTTGGTTAACCATCGCAATTTTTCGGGCAAAATCCTTCGCTTTATAGGAATGTATATCCTTACCATCCAAGGTGATGGCACCAGCAGTTTGTTTTTGACCTCTTGCTAAAAGTGATAACAAGGTTGATTTTCCGCAGCCATTTGGACCAATGATTGTCGTTATTTTATGCTTTTCTATCCTTCCTTCTAATTCCTCCATAAAGGCTCTTCCTTGGTCATAGGAGAAAGACAGGCCTTTAAACTCCATTTAATTTATCCCCTTTCCTCAGCAAAAAGATCAAAAATGGACCGCCTATTACTGCCATGATTGTCGAGGCAGGAATTTCTAGGGGAGCAATCAAAAGTCTTCCAAACGTATCGGCAGTTAATATCAGAAAAGCTCCTGCCAATGCCGAAAAAGGAATAAGAATATGATGATTTGTCCCGACTAGCTGTCTTGATATATGGGGAATAATCAATCCGGCAAAGATAATAATACCTGCGATAGATGTTGCCACAGATGCGAGAAATACAGCAATCACAGAAATAATAATCCGGACAAGCTGAATATTAACTCCTAATTGGACAACCTTCTTATCTTGTAATTTCAGCAGGTTACACCATGGGCTTACTAGTAACGCGAGCAGGATACCTATTAATCCAAGGGGGACAATTAACTCAACATCTTCCCAAGTTTTCATTGTTAAATTTGATGCGTTCGATGCTCCAACAGTGATATTAAAATAGGCGCAAATATTAATGAGAGCTTCTCTCAACCCTGTGAACATAGCACTCACTGCGATACCTGTCAGAATAACCCTTAAAGGCTTCAATCCAGATTTCCAGGAAAGCAGATAAATAATAAAGCAAGATACCGCTCCTCCTAAAAAGGCAAATAGGGTGCTGCTGATGAACAGCGTTGGCAAAAATAACAATCCAAATAACGTAAAAAAGCTTGCACCGGCTGAAATCCCCATAATTCCTGCATCTGCCAGTGGATTCCTCATGACAGATTGAAAAAGAACACCGGAAACTGCCAAAATCGCTCCTGTAAGGAGGGCGACGATAATTCTCGGAAACCGGAGATCGACAATGACATTAACTTCTTCGTTGTTACCGTGCAGAACTCCATTTACCAATGTCATTAAACTAACGGAGATGCTCCCCTTTGCAGCAGAGTAAACAGTTATTCCAATCAGCGCCATAATTACGATAATAAAACTGATAATTTTCTTATTCATGTATCTCTTCCTTTGCTACTCATACATCATTTCCAATAGCTGGTCTAATGCCTGCGTGATGTTTAAATTAGCAGTTGTAGCGAATAACGGCTCTTCCAAGTCGTACACTCTTCCATTTTTCACTGCATTAAAATGTTTCCAAATATCATTTTCCGCAAATTCCTTGTCAAATTCTTTGGCAACTTGATCTGGCACCCCATGTGATAAGCGTAAAATTATATCTGGGTTGGTTTGCTGTAGAAACTCCGTATTTGCAGATATGTATTCTGCGGCCTGATCTTCAACGGCATTCTTCCCGCCCATTACTTCCACTAAATTGCCGACATAAGAATTTTCTGTGGCCACAAGATAACTGGCACCAGGCACACCAAGCAATATCAACACAACTGGCTGCTCCTTATCCTTTGTCTGCTCCTCCATTTCTGCAACCTTTGATTGAATCGAGTCAACAAGCTTCTTTGCATTATCGGTTTTTTCATATTTTTCGCCAAGCTCTGTGATAGACTGAATCATATTATCGACACTTTCCAAATTCACAAAAGAGGCCGGAATATTCATGCTCTCAAACTTTTCGCTCAAGTCATATTCCAAAGTTGTTACAGACAGAACTTCTGAAGGGTTAAGAGATTTAATGATTTCCATATCAGGACTCATCGGATTGCCAACCTCCGTTACATCCTTGTACCTTTCAGGCAGAGTATATTGTGTTGTCGGCACTCCTGCTAAATCTACTTCCAGCTTATCCATGATTTCAGCAACTGCTAATGTAGTGGCAACAACTGTTTCTTCCGGTTGTTTTTCTGCCGGCTTATTGCTGGACACATCACTACTGTTATTAGAGCAGCTTGCAAGCAGAAGACATATGCATACAAATAAACATGTCTTAACGTATTTCATATTTCTCCTCCCTGAGTTAAAGCAAATACAGTTTCCGCGAGATTGATTGCTCAATCTCGCAGAATATCTTAAAATGAGCGTTTGCGATATTTTCTTACCAACACGGCAAGGGAAATAAGCAGTAATGATAGATATAATGCTATTTGTGCTGTATCTCCAGTTTTTGCATTGATAACTTTATTGGTAGTTTCTGCTGTTTTTGTTTCATCAGCTGTTGTGTCACCATCTCGGTTAAATTCAAGATTTTCACCATTGTCTGTAGTACCATCTTCTGCATTAGTGTCTTCGTGATTAATCTGGTCAAAATCATTGTCAATTCCTTCGACCGGAAGATCTGACACATCAAATAAGAAGCGGATTTCATACCAGTGATCATAATTCAACTCAGGAATTACAACATGAATATTACCAACAGTCGGATTAGCTAAATCTGCAACAGGGAATTCTACTACTGTGGAATTGCCAGATTTGCTGATTACCGTTACAGCTTTAGATCCTACAAGGAATTCAGTGATAAATTCTGTGTTAACTGTCAGTCTAGCAACTACTTTGCCGTCCTTCACAATTAGTTTTCCTGGCTTAACGAAATAAGAATCTGCCATTGATTTTTCATTATTACTTGCATGTAATACAGAATAATCAACCGTATATTCTCCATCCTTTAAGACAGTATTTTCGCCTTTATCACCTTTGCCATCTTCTTTATCTTCATCTACATTGCCTGGATTTTCTTCAGGCTTTTCTTCATTTCCATTGCCATTTCCTTCTTCGTTCCCGCCTGTACCGTTTCCATTATCTCCGGATTTTGTTGGCAGTTTGCTAGTATCATAGTCAAAGCGAACGGTATACCAATGATCGTAGCCAATTGCCGGAACTTCAACATGAATTTCTGCACTAGTTAGTCCAGTCAAATCAGCAACAGCAAATTGCACAACTGTTTTCCCAGCACTTTGGCTAATAATTTCAGCTTCTTTACCGTTAATCTTAAACTCTGTAATATAGTCATTGAATTCTACTTGAACAGTTGCATTACCATTTTTTAATGTCACTTTACCAGGCTTTGTGAAATATTGATCTGCCATTGATTTTTCATTTTGCAATGCATGTAAAATGCTGTAATCTAATTGATACTCACCATCTACAAATTGACTGTTTTCTCCTTCACCTTCACCTGGTGTTGTGCCTGGGTTTTCTCCTTCACCTTCACCTGGTGTTGTGCCTGGATTTTCTCCTTCGCCCTCACCTGGTGTTGTGCCTGGATTTTCTCCTTCGCCTTCACCTGGTGTTGTGCCTGGATTTTCTCCTTCGCCTTCACCTGGCGTTGTGCCTGGATTTTCTCCTTCGCCTTCACCTGGTATTGTGCCTGGATTTTCTCCTTCATCATCAACAGAAATGGAGCTTTCATCAAATACCATTCTGACTACATGACTCATTCCATAAGACATGGCTAATTGGATATTGGTTTCTCCGCTTAAATCCTGAACTTCAAAACGAAGCACTTTTGTATTGGCTGCAGCGTCTTGTGAAATGACGTCAGCATCCACATAC